>NZ_JBKICG010000001.1:0-205106 GCF_046569735.1 Peptococcus simiae
TGAAAAACCGGCACACTATATCAATGTGTGCCGATCAAATTAAACATTCAAATGCCTGCGGACGGCGAAAGCACTACCTATAGCACCGAGAATAACCCCTATGGCCAGTAAAAGGCCCATCAATGCATAGATTACCGTCATATTTAAATAGATGGGTAAAAAGGGCAGTAAGTGCGAAATATAGTCCTCCATTTTCCCATAGCCAAAAGTCAAGCCAATGATGGAGATGATTGACCCGACGGCCCCAATGATAATCCCTTCCAGGAAGAAGGGCATCCGGATGGTGCTGCTGGATGCCCCGATGAGGGACATAATATTGATTTCCTCCCGCCGTCCGGAAACGGTTAGGCTAATGGTGCTGCTAATTAAAAAGAGGGTGGCAAAGAGCATGAGGGCGACAGCAATAAAGACAAAAACCTTGACCGAGTGATTGAGCTTGACCACGTTTTGGACCAGGTCCTGGCCATAGCGCAAGTCCTCGACCCCTTCCATGCCCTTTATTGTTTCAGCGACCTGGTCGCTGGCATCGGCGTTTTCTAAGCGGATCCGGTAGGCATCCGGCAGGGGGTTATCCCCGTCCAGCGATATTTTCAAGTCGTCATTTTCTTGAAAACGGGCATTCAGTTCATTGATTGCATCCTCTTTGCTCACAAACTTGACTTCAGCCACATCCGGTAGCTTGCCGATGCTATCACCTAACTGGGCAATTTTATCATTGGATAGACCGGCATTTAAATAGGCCACCATTTCCAGTTCAGACTCTACTTTTTGAGAAGCGGCCTGGCTATTCAAGGCAAAGAGGATAACCGCCCCCAGAATAAATAGGGTAATGGCAATGGTAAGGACCGTTAAGCCGGCCATGGCCTTGTGTCTAAACAGGGCACGGAAGGTATCCCGCAGGCCATAAAGCATATGATTAATCCACTTCACGGTTGACTCCTCCTGCCTGCACCTTGCTATCACCAACAATCCGGCCCTCAGATAAATTGATGACCCGGTGTTTGTGGTTATCCAGTAGGCGATGGTCATGGGTGGCCATAATCACTGTCGCCCCGCTTTGGTGGATATTTTCCATGAGCTGCATGATGCCGCTCGCCGTTTGTTGGTCCAAGTTCCCGGTAGGCTCATCACAGATGACCAGGCGGGGGTCGTTGATGACGGCTCTTGCAATAGATACCCGTTGCTGCTCACCGGCAGACAATTCATCCGGCCGATGGTTCATCCGGTCCCGTAAACCGACAAATTGCAGGGCGTCTCGGCTTTTGCGACGGACCTCCCGGCTATTCAAGCCCATGCACTCACAGGCAAAGGCGACATTTTCAAAGGCTGTCCGGTCTGAAAGCAGGCGGAAGTTCTGAAAGACAAAGCCGATATTCCGGCGGTAGGCCGGGATTTTACCAGCTGGTATCCGGTTGAGCCGCAAGCCATCTACCGTGATAGCCCCTTCGGTTACATCATATTCTTTTAAAAGCAATTTGATGAGGGTTGATTTGCCGGCCCCACTCATGCCGACAATATAGACAAATTCACCATCATGGATTGTTAAGTTGATATCTTCGAGCGCAACTGTTCCATTTTTAAATTGCTTTTTTACCTTTTCGAATCGAATCATGAGCAAGCTACCATCCTTGTTAAGTCTATCTAATAAATCAAACGGATTTGTCTCTCACAAACCCGAATGGTGACATCTGTATGTTTGCCGCCGGATTCACCGTCTAGGGTCCAGACCAGGGGCACATCCGTCTGGACGCGAATTTCCTTACCGTGAATGCAGCGGACCATGTCATTATTATAATCCTTTTCAACCATAGCGCGCATTAAATTATGAAATTCAATGGGATTTTGAGGGGCCTTGACCGCCAAGACTTCTAAAACCCCGTCCGATAGGGAAACCATATCTTCAGGAAATTGCAGAACCCCGCCTAAGGACAGGGAGTTGGCCACAGCCAAAAAACAATACTTGCTCGTCATAACCTTGCCATCAACGGTCAGTTCCAGGGGGAACTCTTGCGTGATTTCCTGGATTTTGCGAGCCCCTTCAAAATAGTAGGCAAAACGGCCAAAGGCGTTTTTCAGCGCCTGGGGCGTTGAAAAGGAAACATCGGAGAAGAGGCCACAGGCCGCTACATAGGTGAAGTATTCACCATTAAATTCACCAACGTCATGGGGAAAGGGTTTCCCCTCTACGATATTACGGGCAGCTTGACGGGGGATCCGGCTGAGCTGGTGGCTGGTGGCAAAGTCATTGGTCGTGCCGGCCGGAATATAACCTAGGGGCACATCCCAGCCACTTAAGAGAATCCCATTAACCACTTCATTGAGGGTCCCGTCACCACCGGCACAAACGATGATATCGTATTCTTTTGCTGACCTAGCCACATGTTCTTGCCCATCACCGGCACACTTGGTGATATAAAGGGTTACGAGATAATCGGCATCCGAGAAAATTTTCACGACGCTCAACAAGTTATCCCGTAAGCTGCTTCTGCCGGCGGCAGGGTTGATCACAAAAAGCAGCTTTTTCATACGTCACCACCTCCTGGACATCTAGCTACGGCACAAGCAGGCTTGGAAAAAGTCTGCTTCTTCCTTACTGGCCGGTCTTCCCGAAACAATAAATTGGGGCTGGGGACCTGGTCCCTGGCCATCTTCATGATAGGCAATCAACTTTTGTAATTGCTTGACGGTGCCGACATTGCCATCAATCATGTCAATAGTCGGCGGAAGGATGGCCTCTAATAGGGGCTTAAAGTAAAGGAAGTGGGTACAGCCTAAAACCAGGGCCCCAACAGTGGACAAGTCATAGGGTGCCAACTGGTCCCCAAGGTATTGCTCAACAGCAGGGCCATCAAAGTCTCCTTTTTCTGCAAAGGTAACCAGCTCTTGCAGGGATAAACGTTGGACCCGGTCCTCTGCTGCCAGATTTTTGATCAGCCGGCTGAGTTTATCCAGCCGGAGGGTCAAGTCCGTCGCACTGACCAATATTTTTTTATCCACAGCCTCTTTAAGCACCGCCGGCTTGACAGCCGGTTCCATACCAACAATGGGAAAGTCTGTCTGGGCACGCAAAAAATCGGCCGCAGCGCTGGTGGCCGTGTTACAGGCCAAAAGCAAGGCCTGGATATGATAGGGTCGAAGGTCTTCCAAGACCTCCATCATATAGGCCCGGATATTTTCCGGCGCCTTATTCCCGTAGGGGACATGGGCCTGGTCCGCATAAAAGATAAGCGGCAGATGCGGCATCCGGCGCTGGACCTCTGCCATGACGGTTAGACCGCCAATGCCCGAGTCAAAGATGGCAACAGGCCTCATGATTGTTCTTCAGAAGGGCCATCCGTTAAGGCGCCGGTAGCCAATTCTTCAGCATCGCCCCATAATTTTTCCAGGCCATAATAACTGCGCTCTTCAGGGGTAAATATATGTACGATGATATCGCCATAGTCCATTAAAATCCAGGTGCCTTCGCGTAAGCCTTCAATCCGCAGGGGCTTTTGCCCATCGGCCTTGAAGACTTCTTCAACGTAATGGGCCAGGGCTTGGGCATGGGTATTGTTTAGCGCGGTCACCAGGACAAAGTAGTCCCCGATGCTGGATAAGGCGCCGATTTCCAGGACCTTGATATCTTCTCCCTTATGTTGGTCTAATGTTTGAACAATGCTTTTCAGTTCAAGTTCCAAATTAAAACTCCTTTATCTTAGCCTATTTCAATTTAAGACCTCAGTAATCAGCCAGTTATACATGAGAATTGAGTTGGGATGGATGACTTTTTTTTCGCTTAAAAGCCAGCTGAGCGTATTAGACAAGGCTAGAAAGAGCCCTTCGTCCAGATTTTTTTCTGTAGCCTGGCGTACTGCCTCTAGCCCGGGTGTTGTCCGGCCTGGTTCGATATAATCGGCCAGATAAACGATCTTGTCCAGTAGGGACATATTGGCCCGCCCGACTGTATGACTGGCCATGGCTTGTAAGACAGCCTTATTAGTAATCCTACCCGATTCTTCCAGAAGATATGCGCCGACGACCCCATGTAGCAAGTCCGGTACCTTTTCTTCACAGGGGTCGGTGATGAGCTGCCCCTCTTTAGCAAGCTCATAGAGCCGGCTTTGGTCAAATTTCTTGGCATAGTCATGCATGAGCCCTGCCAGATAGGCGTCATCTACATCTGCCCCATATTTTTCAGCCAGTTGGGCAGCTGTATCAGCCACCCGTTGGCAATGGGCCAGGCGCTTGGGGCCCAGCTCCTGGCTGAGTAGGGTCCGGAATTGCTCATACTTCAAGATGGTCATCCTCCATTTGATACAAGTGCTTGGCCTGGATATACCCGGCCACAGCGTCCGCCAGCCAACCCTCCAAGCTATCCCCTTGGGCAAGTCGAGTCCGAATAGCCGTTGAAGAAATGGCTAGTTGCGGGGCACTTGTCAGGATCATACCCTGGCCACTTTTAGCAGCTGCTTCTTCTAAGACCAGGTTGCCGGTCAAGGGATAGCCAGGCCGTCTGGCAATGATCAGGCAGGCCTGGCCCAGGATATCCTCCCAGCGGTGCCAGGTGCAGAATTGATGGTAGGCATCGCCGCCGGTGACCAGGTAGAGCTGGCTATCCGGGTAGCGTTGGCCAATTTTTGCCAGGGTATCAACCGTATAAGAGGGCCCTTGCCGCCGGCTTTCCAAATCTGAAACCTCTACCCCCTCCATATCAGCGAAGGCCAGCCGGGTCATGGCCAACCGGTCTTCAAAGGAGGCCTGGTTGAGGTTTCTTTTATGAGGCGGGCTGTAGGCCGGTGCCACAAGGGTCAGGTCAAACTGAAAGCGTGCCATCAAATGCGCCAAAATAGCCCTATGGGCCAGGTGGGGTGGGTTAAAACTCCCACCAAAAAAAGCGATCCGCATCACTCGCGAATTTGTCCCTTACCACAGATAGTATATTTGTAACTGGTCAGGGCCTGAATCCCCATCGGACCCCGGGCGTGCATTTTCTGAGTGCTGATGCCGATTTCTGCCCCAAAGCCAAACTGGCTCCCATCGCTAAAGCGGCTGGAGGCATTGACATAGACACAGGCTGAGTCGATTTCATTTAAGAAGGCCTGGGCATGGCTATAGCTATCGGTCACGATAACATCAGAGTGGCCGCTACTATACCGGTTAATATGGCTAACCGCATCAGCGAAGCTATCGACCACCCGAACCGCTAAAATAAGGTCGTGGAACTCGGTCGCATAGTCCTCTTCTGTCGCTGCAGCAATCTCCTTGCCGTAAGTCATGGTTTGATCACAACCGCGAAGGTTGACACCGGCGGTTTTCAGAGCCTCTAAGGCCATCGGCAAAAAGGCATCGGCGACATCCTTATGGACCAGGAGGGTTTCAAGGGCATTGCAAACGCCCGGCCGTTGGACCTTACCATTCATGGTGATGGCCAAGGCCTTGTTCAAGTCAGCCGGGGCATCAACATATAGGTGACAGTTCCCGGTCCCGGTTTCAATGACGGGAATGCTGGCCTGACTAACGACACTTTTAATGAGGCCTGCCCCACCTCGGGGAATCGCCAGGTCAATCCAGTCATTCATCCGCAAAAGTTCGCCAACAGCTTCGTGGGAAACATCCTCCACCAGCTGGATGGCCTCTGTAGGGATACCTGTATCAGCCAGGGCCCGCTTTAAAACAGAGGCAATGGCGACATTCGAATGGATGGCCGACCGACTGCCCCGTAAAATAACAGCATTGCCACTTTTCAGACATAGGCCTGCTGCATCTGCGGTGACATTGGGCCTGGCCTCATAAATCATCAGGATAACCCCCAGCGGGACGGATTGCCGGGAAATTTGCAGACCATTTTCTGTCCGCCAGGATTCTGTCACCTGGCCAATGGGGTCTGGCATATCGCAGAGGTCCTTGAGGCCCTTGGCCATATCCTCAATGCGGGCATCAGTCAGGAGCAGGCGGTCTAGTAAGGCTTCAGACATATTCGCCTCACGCCCGGCCTGCATATCTTTATTATTTTCATTTTGCAAGTAGGCTTTTTCTAATAGCAAGGCCTCTGCCATTGCGCTAAGGGCATTGTTTTTCATGACCTGATCACTCAAGGCCAGTACCTTTGACGCTGCCTTAGCATTGCGCGCCATTTGTTCCAATGACATGATTGGCTCCTCCTTAATGGGTAAGGCCCATATTATCCCGGTGAATGACGACATCATAGCTGCGTCCTTCCAGAACTTGGTCAATCTCAGTTGTGTGTAGGCCTTTTATCTTTTCAAGATCTAACGCAGCATAGTTAGAAATCCCTTTGGCTATTATTTTACCATGCGTGGAAGCAATGTCCACCATATCCCCTTGTTGAAAATCACCTTTTACCTCGACGACACCTGCCGGTAACAAACTTTTCCCCTTCCGGGTGATGGCCTCTACAGCACCATCATCAATGGTAATGGTCCCCAGGGGACGGGCGCCATAAATGATCCAGCTTTTCCGACTATGGGCCGTAACGGCCTGGGCGTCAAAATAGGTCCCAACGTCCTTACCTTCGACAATATCATAAATTGAATGGGGCTTTTCCCCTGAAGCAATAACGAGGGGAATACCTGCCGAGGTGGCAATCTTAGCGGCTTCTATCTTTGTCTTCATCCCGCCGGTGCCCACATAGGACCCTGCCGAGCCGGCCATCTCTTCTAATGCCTCGGTAATCGCAGACACCCGGCGGATCTTTTCCGCCAGCGGGTTAGTCGCCGGGTTATCGGTGTAAAGGCCGTCGACATCCGTTAAAAGGATGACCAGGTCCGCATCGATCAAGATAGAAACCAGGGCGGCCAGGGAATCATTATCCCCAAAGCGGATTTCATCTACAGAAACGGTGTCGTTTTCGTTGATGACCGGGACCACATCCAGCTTCAAAAGCTCCTGGATGGTGTTGCGGGCATTGAGAAAGCGCTGTCTATCAGCCAGGTCATCCCGGGTGAGCAAGAGCTGGGCCGCAGTCGCCCCAAACTCGCTAAATTTACGTTCATACAGGTGCATGAGGAGGCCCTGACCAACGGCGGCCAAGGCTTGCTTTTCAGATAGGGTCTTGCCCCGGTGGCCTAGGCGCAAGTGACTCATGCCAATGCCAATCGCCCCTGATGAAACGAGGATACACTCAAGCCCATTATGACTTAAATCCACTAAAATTTCTACCAGCTCATTAATCCGGCGCAAGTTGGGCTTCCCGCTGGCATGGATGAGGGTGCTGGTTCCGACCTTGACGACAAGCCGACGAATATGATTTGCAGCCTCCATCTTATATCGCCGCCAATTGAATGACCGGTTTGTCCGGGTTCCGCTTGAATAAGACAATCTGTCGCCCAATGACCTGGACAATGTCAGCCCCAGTTGCCTGGGCGAGCGCCTGGGCCACCTCTTTCGTATTATCTGTAGCGTTCTTTAAGACAGTTATTTTGACGAGTTCATGGGCCTTTAGGGACTCGTTTAAGTTCACCAGGGTCCCCTCTGTAACGCCGCTTTTACCGACTTGAACCTGGCCCTTAAGGGCTTGCGCCATCTTGCGTAGGTCGCGGATTTGACTTTTTGTTAATGCCACAGAATATCCTCCTGTATTTGCCTGGAATAAAATAACTCCCCGGCGACAAACCGAGGAGATGACTTAACAACCAATATAAGCTGCAGGGTCTGTATGCTGACCATTAATACGGACTTCAAAATGCAGGTGGGGACCGGTACTGTCTCCTGTAGAGCCGATAAAACCAATAATATCCCCTGCATTGACACTTGCCCCTAGGCTGCTGGCAAAGCCAGACATGTGGGCATAAACCGTACTAACTCCATCACCATGATCAACTACAACATAATTACCATAACTCGGATGGTACACCTGAAGAATGATTTTGCCGCTCCGGCTAGCCACAATAGGTGCCCCGGTAGGTGCTGCAATGTCCTGACCCATATGGAAGTCTGTCCCCCCGAAAGGATAAATCCTCGGACCATACCGGCTGCTGACGTAATGGGAAGACGGCACAGGCCAGACATAGCCCCCGGCGGAAACAGTAATAGGTGCATCCGGAATATTACCCGGCACAGGGGTGCCTTGGGCAGAGGCAGCCTGTTGGGCTTGAATTTGAGCAGCCCGGGCACGAGCAGCTTCTGCTTCCCTTTGCTGAATGGCAACGATTTGATTACCGATGTCAATGCTGGCTGCATTCATAGCAGCAATCCGCTCATTCAAAGAGGCTTCTTCCGCATCCAGGTTTTTCGCCAATTCCTGTTTTTCAGCTTCTTGCCGTTGCAGGCCGGCCTGGTGGGATTCCTGTTCAGCTTTTAAGGCCGTGTAGTGAGACTTTTCCTCTTGCAAGGCAGAGCGTTCAGCCTGTAAGCTCTTCTGCATTTCGGCGATTTCACGTAATAAGTCCTGGTCCTTTTTAGCGATTAAGGACATATACTCAAACCGGGTCAGAAAGTCCGAAAAGTCTTCTGACTGGAAGAGGACTTCCATAAAATTATGGTCGCCTTTTTTGTAGATTTCAACCAGACGACTATTCAGCGTCGCTTTACGGGCGTCGAATTCTTTTTGCTTTTCGGCAATTTCAACTTCTTTAGCTGAGATCCGGCCTTCAGAGACGACCAATTGATCGGATAAAATACCAATGCGCTGTTTGGTCGTTGAAATGCCTGTTTGAATGGCCTCTAAGGCTTGGGCATTACTCCGTTTGTTACCAGCGGTTTTGTCTCTATCGGCTTTTGCGGCCTTTATATCCGCCTCCAAGTGTCCCTTTTTATTTTGCAAATCCTGAACGGAACTTGCCTGGGCTGCCTGTGGCGTCAAAAACCCTCCCGCCACGGTCAACATGAGGCAGGAGGCAATCCATTTCTTAGCTGCGTGCATACCATCCATCCTTATTTATATTTATTTGTGGCGTTCTTACCCCTTTATAGCTAAGGCTTCTTTAGCCAGTCGATCTGCATAGTCATTATATGTGTCTCCGCTATGTCCCTTGACTTTTATAAAGCGGAGTTTAAGTTTTCCTTGAACGTGCTGGGCATATTGCTGATAGTCCTGGGTCAAGGGCAGGTTGGCTTTCCAACTCCCCCTAGCCCACTCTGCAATGCCGGTGTAATCATGGACAATCACCAGCTCCGAAACCCCCTGGTCCAGGGCGTAGGCCATGGCCCGGTAGGCACCGGCCAATTCGCCCGCCACATTATGGAGCTTGGCATTATCAGGATCGGTATAGGCTTCAGAGAAAGTCTTCCGGCCAGCTACCGTTAGCATCACCACACCGCAGGCATACCTGCCGGTACGGGCGTCATAGCTCCCGTCCACATAGGCAACGAGCCGGTCCTCTGTCGGTTGAGGGGCAGCAGCGGCGGGCTCTTTTGGAGATGGGGCTGAGGGGACACCCTGCATGTAGTGTTCGGCGGCCTCTTTATTTTTAAAACTTTTATATACCGCACCGGGGTAGCCATGGACTTGCTTTTTACAGCTTTCCCAGTCAGTGTATACGCCAGGCGCACGTCCTGTTTTGACAGCATAATACTTAATTAAGGTATCCTCCTGTCTATGTAGTGTGCCGCTAAGCGGCACCTTGTGAAGCCCAGCTAAAATTATTCAGCAGCAATACAATCAGACGGGCAGGCTGCTGCACAGCTACCGCAGTCGATGCAAGCATCAGCGTCAACGACACGGATCCCATCATCATTAGCGCTAATTGCGCTAACCGGGCATTCGCCTTCACATGCGCCGCAAGAAATGCAGCAATCTCCATTAATCACGTGAGCCATTCAAGAACACCTCTTTTCCTCTTATCGTTAACCTCCAACACCTATCATTATAGCAAAAGGAAGGGCACCGCTCAACAATAAAACTTCTAGGTTCGAGTTGCCCCTAAGTAACCTTCCAATAAATACTTTTTAGAAATCGCTCAACAAGGCGATTTTCCTTTTATCCATAAGGATTAATGACAATGTGGTTACATTGCCCCTTTGCAGCCGCCTGATTCAAATTGACATTGGGACCGTCTATGGTACACTTTCTTTATAGAAAAGAGGTGTTCTTGTGCGTTCTATTGATTTTTGGTGGCGGATGATCAGGCCCCATACCCTATCCGCAAGTTTTATCCCGGTTTTTGTGGGAACGGCCCTGGCCATGCAGGAAAGTGGGCGGTTAAGGGACTTTATCCTCCTGGCTATGCTGGCGGCCTCAGTGCTTATCCAAATTGCAGCGAATTTACTGAATGAGTACTTTGACTTCCATAGCGGCTTGGATACCCAAGCCTCCATCGGGATTGGAGGGACCATTGTCCACGATGGGCTCAGCCCCTCCTTCGTCTTGCGGACGGCCTTTGTCTGCCTGGGACTAGCGGTTCTTTTAGGGCTCTACCTGGCCTGGAGCACCAGCTGGTGGCTCCTCCTTGTGGGGGCCCTCTGTGTCCTTATTGCCTTTTTATATGCCGGTGGCCCCCTGCCCCTCTCCCGGACACCCTTTGGTGAAATTTTTGCCGGTGGGACCATGGGGGCCGGCATCACCTGTATTGCTTACTATGTCCAGCTGGGCAAGCTCACCACCCACGTCTTATGGGTGGCCTTCCCTATTTTTATTTTAATCGGACTTATTTTAACGGCTAATAATTTACGGGACCGGGTCGGCGATCAAAAGGGCGGCCGCCGGACACTGGTCATTTTGCTGGGCCATCGAAAGAGTGTTATCTTCATTGCCTGTGGCCTGGCCCTAGCCTACCTCTGGACTTTCGTCCTCCTGGGAGCAGGGCACAAGTGGGTCATCCTCTTGCCCTGGCTATCTGCTTGGCGGGTCCGGAAGGTCATTGGCGGCTTTTTCCGAGAAAATCAGTCCCCTGCAGAAATGATGCCGGCTATGGCACAAATGTCGAAATTAAACCGGGACTACGGGAGTTATTTGGCCCTGGCCTTGATTGTAGAATCCTTTCTCCCTTAATAAAAAAAGAGCCACCTACGCGCTGTGTGCAGGTGGCTTTTTGTATCTCTAAAATAGGCCTGTTACTTCCCCTTCGGCGTTGACATCCATGCCTAAGGCTGCCGGTTCTTTCGGCAAGCCGGGCATGGTTAATATACTGCCACAGAGGGCGACAATAAAGCCCGCCCCGGCAGAAACATGCAAGTCCTGGATGGTCACTGTAAAGTCTTCCGGCGCCCCTAGCCGGCTCGCGTCATCAGAAAAGGAGTACTGGGTCTTTGCCATGCAAATGGGTAAGTCTCCATAGCCAGCTGCAGTCAGCTGGCGGATGACTTTCTCCGCCTGGCTGCTGTAGACGACCGATTTCCCATGATAGATCCGGGTGACGATATCCTGGATTTTTTCCTTAATCGGCGCCTCAGAAGGATAGGCAAAGGTAAATTGCTGCGGCTTATCTAAGAGGGCCAAAACGGCTTCAGCCAGCTCAACACCGCCGGCACTCCCCTTAGCCCAGACTTCAGAAAGGGCCACCTGGACCCCCCTATCCTGGCAGGCCTTGCGGATCAGGTCCAGCTCGGCTTCTGTATCTGTCGGGAAGCGGTTGATGGCCACAACAGCAGGTAGCCCGTAAACTTTCTGGATATTATCCAGATGACGGAGCAGGTTGGGCAAACCATCTTCAAGGGCTTCCAGGTTTTCGAACTCTAGGTCATCTTTAGCCACCCCACCATTGTACTTTAGGGCTCGGACCGTGGCGACGATGACAACAGCCGAAGGCTCTAAGCCGGCATAGCGGCACTTGATATCAAAAAATTTTTCGGCACCCAGGTCAGCCCCAAAGCCGGCCTCTGTGACGGCAATATCCCCAAAGGATAGGGCCATTTTAGTCGCAATAATGCTGTTGCAACCATGGGCAATATTGGCGAAAGGGCCGCCATGGATAATGGCCGGTGTCCCTTCAAGGGTTTGGACCAAGTTCGGTTTTAAGGCGTCTTTTAAGAGCATGGCCATGGCCCCATGGACCTGGAGGTCCTTGGCACATACATAGTCGCCGGCGAAATTCTCGCCGATGATAATCCGTCCCAGGCGGTCTTTTAAGTCGGTCAGGTTATTGGCAAGGCAGAGAATGGCCATCACTTCCGAGGCCACCGTAATATCGAATCCCTCTTCCCGTGGCATGCCGTTGGCCGGGCCACCGAGACCGCAAACAATCCGGCGTAAAGCCCGGTCGTTCATATCCAGGCATCGCTTCCAAGTAATCCGCCGAGGATCAATGCCCAGGGCATTTCCCTGGTGGATATGGTTATCTATGGCTGCAGATAAAAGATTATTCGCTGAGGTGATGGCATGCATGTCCCCGGTAAAATGGAGGTTGATGTCTTCCATGGGGATGACTTGGGCATAGCCACCGCCGGTTGCACCGCCTTTAATCCCAAAAACCGGTCCAAGAGAGGGTTCCCGTAAGGCAATCACCGTCCGGCGACCGGCCTTATTGAGGGCATCGCCAAGGCCAACAGTGGTCGTTGTCTTGCCTTCACCGGCCGGCGTAGGGTTAATCGCTGTAACCAGGACCAATTTTCCCTTGATCGCCTGATCTTTTAAGAGAGAGAGATTCAATTTAGCCTTGTGGGGACCGTACAGATAAAGGTCTTCTTTGGGAATATTAATCTGGTCTGCAATGGTTTCTATCGGCTGGGGTGTAATGCTGTTGGCAATCTCAATATCGGTTTTCATAGATAATCCCTACCTTTTAATTTAACCGGTCAAAGTCAGCTAAAGCCTTACCTAGTTCAGTGTAGTCTCGCAAGAGGGCTAGGCGGTTCATCCGCACATCCTCTCTTTCGTCCATCACCATAACAGCGTCAAAAAAGGCGTCCAGGGGTTGGCTCAGGGCAGTTAAGGCCAGTAATTGATCTTGGACCGGCGCTTCTTTATGCTTGTCCTGATACGCTTTAATCGCCGTGTGCAGCTGGCTTTCTGTTGGATCGTCAAATAAGTCCGGATTAATAGCCCGGTCATCACTCTTACGGGCTAAGTTATTGGCTCGCTTATATGTTTGCAGGATGCCCTCAAAGGCTTCTTTTTCATCCTGCCGGAACTGATCCGTGATTGCTGCCCTCTGCATGGTTGCCAAGGGGTTATCGTAGCCCGCAGCCAAGAGGGCGTCAACAAAGATGGTGTCATAGCCCTTTTCCTTGAGGACGGTCCGCATCCGCTGGTCAAAGAAGCGGAGCACCTGGTCCCCAAGGGCTGCCGGGTTCTTGACTAAGTCTGCTGGCAGGGCTTGAATGGCCAGGTCAATCAGGGCCGCTAGAGAGGCCGAAATCTGATTGGAAATCAGGATGGCTACAATCCCGCTGGCTTGTCGACGCAGGCCGTAAGGGTCCTGGGACCCGGTCGGCTCAATGCCGGCAGCGAAACACCCAACAATGGTGTCGAACTTATCAGCTAGGGCCAAAATAGTCCCCGCCTCTGTCGCCGGGAGGTCATCGCCATAAAAGCGGGGCATATAGTGTTCCCGTACCGCCTGGGCCACGGCCTGGTTATCTTGACCGCTCCGCTCTACATAGACCTCACCAATAATGCCCTGAAGTTCCGGGAATTCGCCAACAACATTACTCACCAGGTCTGTTTTAGCTAGACGGGCTGCCCGAACAGCATCCGCAACGGTTTTTTCAGCATAGCCTAAGCCTTGACCAATCTGGCCTGCCAGGCCTTGCAGCCGGTCGACCTTTTCGTAAACGGTTCCCAGTTTTTCTTGGAAGACAACGCTTTTCAGTTTTTCCAACCGGCTCTCCGGGAGAACCTTTAAGTCCTCTTCAAAGAAGAAACGGGCATCAGATAGGCGGGCAAGCAGGACCCTTTCGTTCCCGGCTCTGACGACATCCAGGTAGTCATCTGTCCCGTTACGAACAGTTAAAAAGGCATTCAAGAGGCCCTTACCGGCAGCATCCCGGACCGGGAAATAGCGCTGGTGCTCTTTCATCGGAGTAATGACCAATTCCGGCGGAATCTCCAGGAAGGCGTCATCAAAGCGGCCTAAGAGGGCGGTCGGATATTCAACCAGGTAAACAATTTCTTCTAAAAGGGCAGGGTCTTCTTCCAGTTGGCCACCGGCCTCATCAACGAGTTGGTGCAGCTGATCCTGGATCATGGCCCGCCGTTTGTCCTGGTCCACAATAACATAGTTTTCTGCCAGCTGGGTGAAGTAGGTATCCACAGATGCCACAGCGAATTCACTTTCACCCAGGTGGCGATGGCCCCGGCTTAACCGGTCTGATTCTGCCACTTCAATAGAGAAGGGAATGACCTGGTCATCACAGAGGGCCAAAATCCAATGAATAGGCCGGACATACCGGAGCTGGTGGCTCCCCCACCGCATGGTTTTAGGGAAATGTAAGCTTAAAATAAGCTTGGGCAGCATTTCTTTTAAAACGGTCATCCGGGATTCGCCGGTGGCTGTTTTAGTGGCAAAAACATAGCCATCACGGATGGTGATATCCCCGGGCACAACCCCTTGAGAGGCCATAAAGCCCTTGAGGGCCTTGTTGGGGTTGCCCTCGCTATCATAGGCCACCTTTTCCGAAGGTCCTCGGACTTCTTCATGCAAGTCCTCTTGGCGGTCAGCTACACCCCGCATATAGAGGACCAGGCGTCTGGGGGTCGCAAAGGTTTTCACTTCAGAAAAAGGGAGTCTGGCTTCTTCAAGGGCTGTTTCAGCAGAAGCTTTCAGCTCTTTTAACGCAGCCGGCAAAAATCGTGCCGGGACCTCTTCCATGCCGATTTCTAAAATAACATCACTCATGTTCTGCCTCCTTTTTCTCTTTTAATAAGGGGTAGCCCAATTCTTCCCGTACAGCCACATAGGCCTCTGCACAGGCTCTAGACATATTCCGGACCCGGGAGATATAGTGGGTCCGCTCGGTCACACTGATGGCCCCGCGAGCGTCTAAGAGGTTAAAGGTATGGGAACATTTTAAGACATAATCATAGGCAGGCATGACCAGGCCTGCTTCCAGGGTGCGGAGGGCCTCTTTTTCGTACATATCAAATAGTTGTAAAAGCATCTGCACGTCAGCCAGTTCAAAGTTGTACTTAGAGTACTCCACTTCATTATGGTGGAATACATCCCCATAGGTTAAATCGCCGACCCAAGGCAGGTCATAGACATTATCCTTATTGTCGATGAACATGGCCAACCGCTCAAGGCCATAGGTAATCTCCCCGCTAACAGGTGAGCAGTCAATGCCCCCGCATTGCTGGAAGTAGGTAAACTGGGTCACTTCCATCCCGTCCAACCATACTTCCCAGCCAAGGCCCCAGGCCCCTAGGGTAGGCGATTCCCAGTTATCTTCGACAAAGCGCACGTCATGCCGGCTCATATCAATGCCCAGAACCTCTAAACTTTTCAGGTAAAGTTCCTGGATATTTTCCGGTGAAGGCTTGAGGATGACCTGGTATTGGTAATAGTGTTGCAGGCGGTTAGGGTTATCCCCATACCGTCCATCAGTCGGGCGCCGGCAGGGCTCCACATAGGCCACATGCCAAGGTTCTGGCCCTAAGGCCCGCAAGAAGGTGGACGGGTTCATGGTCCCCGCCCCTTTTTCTATATCATAGGGCTGTAAAATAATGCAGCCCTCATCACCCCAAAATTGATTGAGGGATAAGATCATACTCTGAAAGTCCATATTATCTCCTTTCGTCAAAAAAAACGCCCCGTTCCTGTCAAAGACAGGGACGAGACGTTTCCCGCGGTTCCACCCTGATTAGCTTACGCTCTCTCAAAAAAAGAAACTCACGGGCGCCCTTCAAAAACACCATTTACTATCCTCCCACCATCGATAGCTCGCTGAAAAACAGTTATTTTTTACTCTTCCCGGTCATCGTTTCATATGAATTTATGCATTAAATATAGCGTTGAACGGCCTACTTGTCAAGAGATGGACTGGCGAACAGGTGGCGAACACTTTGGCGCGATGCCAGGGGAAAGTCTAAAATATATTGATAGCGGTGGCCGAGGTAATCATATACCTGCTGCCGGGCCGGTTCCGTTAAAAATATATGGCCTAAATGACCAAGGTCTGCCCGGTCCAGGTACTGCAGGTAGGCAAAAGCCGCTACCGACAGGCTAGCCCCAGCACCATCTTCCTGGCAGTCCTTATGAATAAATTCGCCGTCAGCTCCGGCGACAGGGGCCTCTCTATAACCCGGGAGCCTTTCCCCGCAGACGCTACATCGATCCAGGTCTGCTGCGAAGCCGGCATCCTTTAAGAGGGCCCATTCCATATATAGGATCCACTGCCAAGACCGAACCGTCGGCAGGAGGGCCAAGCCCTCTTTTAAAAGCTGGTAGCGCCCGGGGCTTACTTCATTTTCCGCTGTCATCTGATGGACTAAGTCACAAATATAGAGGGCTGCACTCGAGTAGCGATAGTTGGTCCGAATGGCGTCATGGGCATTGATTAAATCAGCACCGGTTAAAACAGGCAGGCCCTTGCCGGCCACCAACTGAAGGCGACATTCTGAAAATGGGGAAATAAGCCCGCGAAGGCGACTCTTTTCTTTTTTTAAGCCCCGGGCGATAAAGGTCTGGTGGCCTATATCAGCGGTCAGGGCCGTCACCATCACATCGGCTTCATTAAAAGTCCGCTCCTGCAGGATAATGGCATCATATTTCCCCTCTATGCGCTCAGTCATGGCGGTGCGGCAGGTTTTCTATTTCTTTAATAAAGGTCTCCACATCCGAAAAGTCCTTATACACCGAGGCAAAGCGGACATAGGCAACCTGGTCCAGGTCAATCAGGCGGTTCATAATGGCCTGGCCAATCCGGGCAGAGTCTACCTCCCGGCCCTCGGCCTTTAGGTCCTTTTCAATTTCTAAAGATAGTTTTTCGAGTTTATCTACGGATATCGGCCGCTTTTCACAAGCCTTGACCAAACCCTTCATGACCTTGCTGGGGTCAAATAACTCTTTCCGACCACTTTTTTTAACCACGAGTAAGGGCATGTCCTCGATTTTTTCAAAGGTCGTAAAGCGGTTATTACAAGCGGTACACTCCCGCCGTCTACGGATGACATCACCGCTTTCTGCTGTACGCGTATCCAGAACGCGGCTATTCTGACCACATTTTGGGCATTTCAACCTGCTTCCTCCTCTCTAAAAGGCGGTCTAAATTTCATTTGAAGGTCATTGACAGACCCCCCCTCATCATGCTATGTTTGCACTAGGAGGTCATGCTATGAAAGATTACTTTACGCATCTACTCAATGGTAAATACCGGTCATTATTACTGGCCTTAACGCTAGGCCCCTGTTCAATAGAAAAGTTGGCACAAAAAAGCGGGATACCCCTGACCCAAGCGGCTTTAGCCCTCCAGGAACTCGCTGATGAGGGACTTATTGAAAAAACAGGCACCGGCGCAAGCCCTTCCACTTACCAGCTAGACCCGGCACTCCGAAAGAAATTGCTTCGCACTGGTGTCCGCCTCTCCCTTAGTCTACTCTTTGCCCTGCTAGGAGTCTTGATTAAAGGCTTGGACAAACGTTTTTATAAAAATCAGACCCACCGTCTCCACCACTCCCTAGCTGACCAGTATCTATAAAAAAGAATAAAGCTGCCCAATCACTCTGGGCAGCTTTTTTTTAGGATTCGAGCAGACGGGCCAGGTCAGACTTAGGTCTGAAACCGACAACCCGGTCTTTTTCTTCGCCATTCTTAAACAGAATAAGGGTCGGAATAGACATAACGCCATAGGCTTGAGCTGTACGACCGGCTTCATCCACATTTAACTTACAAATCTTTGCCTTGCCGACAAAGTCATTTGCTAATTCTTCTACAATGGGCCCAACCATTTTACAGGGGCCACACCAAGCTGCCCAAAAGTCAACCAGTACCGGCTGGTCACTTTTTAGAACAATTTCATCAAAGTTATTGTCATTGACAATAATGACATTATCATTGGCCATGAAAATCCTCCTTAAACGCCTTGCTTTAGTTTTTGATCTACCCACCTTATACCCAACTTTTAAACAAATTACACAGAAATACCAATTATTTCCCGGATAATCTCTCCTGCAATTAGTAATCCTGCTGTGCCCGGTACATAAGACATGGTTCCTGGTGAACCCGTCGCTTTTACATAGGGGCTAATTGGATTATAGCAGACTTTAACCCCTTTGCAAATGGATTCTTGCCGCAAGGCCTTCCTAAGGGCTCTAGCCAAGGGACAGGTATGGGTTTTTGATAGGTCGGTAATGGTAAAATGCCTATTATCGACCTGGTTACCTGACCCCATGCTGGAAATAACCGGAATATGGGCCTTTTGGGCCGTGATGATAAGCTGCTTTTTAGCTTGAACATCATCTACACAATCGGCTATATAGGTCACCCCTCTTGCCAGGGTCCAGTCTTCAGTAATATGAACCCTTTCGGCATGACACTTGAGGGCAGGGTTGATCCTCAACAACCGCTCCTGCATGACCTCTACCTTAGGCCGGCCCACTGTATCAGGAAAGGCCTGTAGCTGGCGGTTGATATTCGTAACATCGACAATATCATCATCTATAAGGGTCAGCTCGCCGATGCCCCCACGGGCAAGGGCTTCAGCAACAAAGGAGCCAACCCCGCCTACCCCGGCAACAAGTACCTGGGCCTTGCTTAATCGCCGGACGGCCTCTTCTCCGACAAGCTTTTCTGTACGGCTGAGAAAGGTTGCCATTCAATACCGCCTCCCTAAATAACCTACTTAGTATAGCCTTTTACAGTCCCTTTCTCAAGTAATGGGGCTAACTTTTCTAGTCCTATAACTTTTAGACGGCTTGACAAGCGACATCTTTTTGCTAAAATGACGAGTGACGGAGACCCGTCTAATAGAAAGGAGTATCATCATGGCAATCACTAAAGATATGGCTATTTCTGATATTGTTCGGGAATACCCGCAAACAGCCCAGGTCTTTATGGCCTATGGCATGGGTTGTCTGGGTTGTGCTGCTGCACGCTTTGAAAATATTGAGCAGGGTGCCGTAGTCCATGGTATCGATGTTGATGCTTTAATTAACGCTCTGAATGAAATCGTTAAGGAATAAGGTATATTGTTTCGGCGTCCTCCGGGGCGCCTTTCTTTTTTATCTATGAATTTAACTATGGGGGCAGGTCAATCTATGCTATAATATGGCCTATAAGGAGGTTTCTCAATGGATAATGAAAAAAACTCACCTGACCAAAATCCCCCTAAAAGGTTTAAATGGTCACATTTACTCATATTGGCCTTTCTATTGCTCTGTGTCGTCGGGGTAACAACGGTGACCACGGTGATTATGGCGGCCATGGGCTCCATGCCTAATATTGAAGACCTAGACATAACAAGTTACAACGTTACCAGCTACATTGTCGATAAAGACGGCGATTTCGTCGATAAACTTTCAGCCAACAATAATCACATTCAGATTAAGTACAATGAAATTTCCCCGAATATGATTAAATCTGTAGTAGCCATCGAAGACAAACGCTTTTACAAGCATCATGGAATTGACCCTATTCGGATTGGCGGGGCTTTTATTGCCAACTTACGGGCCGGGCACATTGTCCAAGGGGGGTCTACCATCACCCAGCAATTAGCCGGGATGGCCCTGAATAAACGGGATGAAAAAAGTTATTCCAGAAAAATTCAGGAAGCCGTCTTAGCCCTCCGCATAGAAAAACAATACAGTAAAGAAGATATTATTACGGCTTACTTAAATCGAGTTTATCTAGGCGTCGGCAATAGCGGCATGAATTGCTATGGGGTAGAAGCTGCAGCCAATGATTTATTTGGTAAGCATGCCTCCGAACTCTCCATTGCAGAAGGGGCCATGATTGCCGGTATTATCCAAAACCCTGCCGGCCATTCCCCCATCAACAATCCAGACAATGCACTGGCACGGCGGGGCCAAGTCCTCCAGGCCTTATTAGCCAATAAATATATCACTGAGGAGGATTATCAGAAGGCTACTAATGCCCCCCTAAACTTAGCCACTATATCTGTCAGCCCGGAAACGGAAACGCAAACCTATAACCAAAGCTATATTGATGCGGTTATCACTTCTGCAGCTGAAAAATTAGGCCTAGAAAAAAATATCAACCAACTCTATACCGGCGGCTATATTATTCATACCCGGTTAGACCAGGCCTTACAGAAATATATGTTTGATTATTTTAATTCTGATTATAATTTTCCCGGTGGTGCCTCAAACGAAACCCTGCAGGCCGCCATGGTCATTATGGATGCCTCTTCTGGTGGTGTTCGGGCCATGGTCGGCGGCCGCCACCTGGATGAAAACCGCAGCCGGGGTTGGAACTATGCCACCCAAAGTACCCGCCAGCCTGGTTCGGCCTTTAAGCCCGTCTTTGTATATGCGCCGGCCTTTGAAAAGGGCTATGGCACCGGGTCCGTCTTTAAGGATGCTCCCTTCCGGAGCGATTCCGGCCATGAAATCAAAAATGCCGACTTGCAATACCATGGGGATGTCACCATCCGCAAGGCCATCGCTGACTCCTATAACACGGTAGCTGTACGTGTCCTACAGGAAATTGGCATCAAGGATAGCTTGAAGTTTGCTAAGAACATTGGTATATCTACCCTAGTAGAAAAAGGCAACGTCAATGACGAAACCCTATCTGCAGGCTTAGGGGGCCTCACCAAGGGGGTCTCTGTGATGGATATGGCCGGTGCCTATGGGGCCTTTGCTGATGGTGGGGTCTATACTGAGCCGAACCTTATTTCCAAGATTACCGATGAAAAAGGCCGGGTCATCTGGGAAGAAAAGGCCGAACGCCATAAGGGCATGAGTCCACAAACCGCCTACATGGTCACCTCCTGCTTGCAGAGTGTGGTTTATGAAGGGATTGGCGGGGCAGCTGCTCTAGGTGATGGGCGAACGGTTGTTGGTAAAACCGGGACCACAGATAACAGCAAGGACTTTTGGTTTGCCGGCTATACCCCCCAACTGGTTGGCGTCGTCTGGATGGGTTTTGATACGCCGGCACCGATTTACGGGACATCAACAAATGCTGCGGTGGTCTTTAGCAATATCATGACCTATGCCCACCGCGACTTACCAGCAGAAAATTTTGAGCGCCCTGAGGGCCTGGTAGATGTGCTCATTGACACAAAAACAGGGAAGTTGGCCACCCGGTCTACGCCATATGCCTTCAGACATATGGAACTCTATGCCAGTGGGACCGAACCCACCACCTATTCCTCTGCCAATTACGCCAATTACTACCGGCAGCAGCAACAGCAAAATGCAGCCCAGCAGCAACAAAATACGCAAAGCACTGACCAGCAAGGTCAACAGCAAAATCAGCAACAGCAAGGCCAACAGAATACCCAGCAGCAAGCAGGCCAACAAGGTCAATACCAAGAAAGTCAACAGTATTACGGCCAACAAACCGGCACCGCTGCTTAATGATATACAAAAATCCCCCCTGTACAAATGTACAGGGGGGATTTTTTTCAGCAGATAATAAGCCGGGTTCTGTATCAGTGATCATCTGTCTGAGACAAAAGTTACCTCTTGCCTTAAGCGACCTACCCGAAAACAGAATGGGCCACTCTCTTGTTTTCTACTAGGTCTTGCACCGGATGGGGTTTACCTGGCCAATTGGTCACCCAATTGCCGGTGCGCTCTTACCGCACCCTTTCACCCTTACCCGAAGGCGGTTTGCTTTCTGTGGCACTATTCCTTAAGGTTACCCTCACTGGCCGTTAGCCAGCATCCTGCCCGATGGTGCCCGGACTTTCCTCAGCCGAAGCCGCGATCACTTTCTGCTGGGTAAACCCTATTCTACCCTTTCTCTTTTTTTTTGTAAAGTTTTACTTAGCAGCAGCCCTGCACTTTTCCAGGGCTTCAGCTGCTAGGTCGGAAATGACATATTCCTGCAGGGCGCCATTTTCATAAATCGGGAAACTTCTATCGTCACCTAAGAGGGCCTCCAGGGCTTCAGCTGCCGGCGCATAGGGCACTTCTCTAAAGGCCCAGGCGGCATAAGCCCGTGCTTCCGCTTCATGATAGTTGATAAAGGGGAGGGCTTTGGCCAAAAATTCCTGCATTTCATCGCCATAGCGGGGTGCCATCTGCACATAGGACCAAAATAGGCCCGGGTAGCAGATTTCATTTAAGCCGGCATGGTAAAATAAGGGCCCTATAAATTCAACAAACTGCCGCTTACTGTCATGGGCCAGCATGGTTCCGATGACCTCTGCTGAGGCCCAGGGAACATTGGCACTTTCTTCACACATCTGTAAGATAAAACGCCGGATAATATTGCGGAAAAGCTCATCATTTTCAGGAGCGTATTTTTCAGTCAATTGGCCAATGGTTTCAATCGCCTGCCAGCGGTCTATTTGGGTAATGGGGGCATACACATGCATTTGTAATACCCGCATCGTTGCCGGTGCGTCTTCTTCAAAGGCAGATGCGATGATATCGAAGCGCTGGTCGGCTTGGCCCTTTAATGCTTTCGTTACAGTCCGTCTAATATTCACCTGTCATCCTCCTCGATAAGGGTCTTACCTAGCACATACCCAGTCCACGGCCATATAAAAAGCACTGGTTTCCCCAAGAAAACCAGTGCTAAACTTTAATAGCTGGCCATTTCCCGCCAAATTTGCTCGACAATAATTTGACCATAGCGGTCGCCCGGCACTGCCCAGCGGCCATTCAGGTCTGCCCAAACCCGGGCTTTGCCCCGGTTCCCATGGTTAAAGCGGCCATCATATAGTTGGCAACCACCCGGTAGGGGATTGGCGCTTGCATAAGAATACAGGTGCTGGAGGTGGGCTTCCACCCCGACTGCCGGGGTCTTATAGGACCAGCCATGGACACCCAGGGTCAACCAAGCGGCTGAAGGATCAATCGTCGAAAAGACCTGCTTATCTAAGTCTTCCTGGGTGGTCCGGCGGCCAATCGCCCCCAGACCACAGTAGTTATTCTGCTTAGGCAGGACTTCATTGCCATATTGGAAGTAACCGGTTTCTTGAATGGCCTGCGCCAGAGCGACATCCCCTCGGATCCCGTATTTCGGTGCGATAGATAGGTACAGGGCACCGATATTTTTCGGGAAAGGGGTAAACCGCTTACCGGTTCTCTGGGCTTGGGCTTGCATTTGTCTTTCTTTACCAGCCAGGTAGCGGTTGACCTGGTCCAGGCTCAAGCCGGCCTCGCCTAAGATGGTCATACTTGTAGCTGTTTGTCCACTCTGGACGGCTTGAGATGCCGGACTGGGGATAGGCTCATAGGCCGGTGGCGGATCAGCCGTCCTTCCCTCGGCGGCTATGGTCGGCGGGGCCCAGGTGGCCTCCGGCTGACTTTCTTCGCCCACCAGTTCCCGCTGTCTATCTTGTTGGACTGTTACCAGGCCATCGTGCCATTCAACTTGGGCACCCAGCCCTTCCGAAATGGCCCGCAAAGGCACCATGGTATAGCCCGGCGCCTTAATATAGGCCTGGCCTAGGGAAGGGGTCAGGGCCAGCTTTTCTCCATCAATATAGATGCCAATGGCCGGTCGGCTAGGGTTATAGCTGACGGCGTGGTTCCCTGTCGTCCTGCTGATGGAAACAAGCTGCTCCTTCTGGTCCCAGCTTACATCGTAGCCCAGGCCTTCAGAAATGGTCCGCAAGGGTACGTAAACCCTTGAATTGATCAATTCCGGCCGCGGCTCAGAGAAATAGGCATCGTTGTTAATCAATAGGGTAATGGCCGCCTGGGCCGGGGGCTGGTTAAAGGCTGCACAAAAAAGAAGGCCCAGAAAAAAGGGCATTATGATTTTCTTTATCATTAAAGGCTAATCCTCCTCAGATGCGTTTAGAAAAAGGCATATCTAGGTAACTAGTTTATATTGACTTTATTCATTTTAACGCAAATAGACATGTTAAAGGAGACAATTTAATGACAAATCCTATTGTTACCATTGAAATGGATAACGGTGATCTGATTAAGCTTGAACTCTACCCGGAGATTGCCCCTAATACCGTTGCCAACTTCACCCACCTCGTCCAAAAGGGCTACTACAACGGTCTCACCTTTCATAGGATTATCCCCGGTTTTATGGTCCAGGGCGGCTGCCCCAACGGTACCGGGACCGGTGGCCCCGGCTACACCATCGCCGGTGAATTCACCAGCAATGGCTTTAAGAATGACCTAAAACACGAGCGGGGCGTTATTTCTATGGCCAGAACCATGGCCCCAAATAGTGCCGGTTCCCAATTCTTTATCATGCACGCCAAGGCCCCCCACTTAGACGGCGACTACGCCGCCTTTGGTAAGGTCATTGAAGGCATTGAAGGCGTTGACCATATCGCTGAAACCCCCAGCCGCCCGGCTGTCATCAAGCAAATGACCCTGGATGCCGGCGACTATGAAGTGAAAGAACCCAAGGTCTCTAACTAAATAAAAACACCCTTAGTACTTTAAACAACTGGCCCCCCAAACTTGGATTTAAAAATCCAAATTTGGGGGGCTAGTTGTTTACTAAGCCTATCTTCTCTAATGTCTGAAGTTTGGATTGGTATGATCTAAGTCAGAATTAGTCGCTGCATCTGCTAAAAATATGGAAATCACCCCGATAAGAGTGATGAAGACGGTGCGTGCAAGGCGACGGATCATGCTTTTTTTCACTTCTGAAAAATAAACTTGTCGAATATCTTTGGTTGTTAGTTTCTGTCCCATTCAAATGCCTCCTCTTATCTCTGACGCGATTTCAGTGCACGGTCAATATCTCGGCGGGCAGATTTTTCAGCAGCCACAGCCCGCTTGTCATATAGTTTTTTCCCGCGGGCGACGGCCAGGTCTACCTTCACATTCGCATTGTTAAAATAAATTTTCAAGGGCACCAGGGTGAGGCCCTTTTCTTTTATCTTTTGCTCAAGCTTGAGAATTTGCCGCTTATGCAAGAGTAATTTTCTTTTTCTTAAGGGGTCGACGTTATTGATGTTCCCATGTTCATAAGGGCTGATGTGCATGCCTTCGATGAATATTTCGCCTTGACTGATAGAGGCATAGGCATCTTTTAGGTTCACCCGCCCGGCTCGGATAGACTTCACTTCTGTCCCTTTAAGGACAATTCCGGCCTCGATGCTCTCTTCAATGTAGTAGTCATGACGGGCCTTTCTGTTATCAGCGATGACTTTCACGGGCATCCTCCTCACTGATTAATTCAAAGTCCAACTGGGCTAAGTCCACGTTCGCTTTTAGTAAGCGGACCTTGACCGATTGACCTAAGCGGTAGGTCTTCCCGGTGTGCTCCCCAACTAAGAGGAGTTGGTCCGGATTAAAGCGGTAGAAGTCGTCAACCAGGGTTGAAATATGCACCAGGCCTTCTACGGAGTTTTCCAGCTGGACAAAGAGCCCAAAGCCGGTAACGCTGACTACCCGGGCAGCAAATTCCTCGCCCACATAATCAACCATATATTCAACCTTTTTAAGGGCCAGGACATCCCGTTCGGCCTCTTCAGCGACTCTTTCCATCAGGCTGGCCTGCTCGGCATAGCGGGCCAGGGAGGCTTCTTGGGTGACCAATCTTTTTTTAGACAATTTATAGTTATGGTGGATGTGTTCCTTAATCACCCGGTGGATGGCCAGGTCACTATACCGGCGGATTGGGGAGGTAAAGTGGGTATAGTACTTAGAAGCCAGGCCAAAGTGGCCCTGGGGATTAGGTGAATAGTAGGCGTGGGTCATGGACCGAAGCATGACCATATTAATGGGATAGGCTTCCTCTGCAGCCACCTGGTCCAGAACGGCCTGGTAGTCCCGCGGCTGGATTTTATCTTCCTGAATGTGCAGGGTGTAGCCATAGGTTTGAAGGAAGCGGCTGACATCCTCCAGCCTTTCCTTTTCCGGCATTTCATGAACCCGGTAAATAAAGGGGGTCCGCAGGCGGAAAAAGCGTTCGGCCACTGTTTCATTGGTGATAATCATACACTCTTCAATGATCCGCTCAGCCAAGCCCCGGCTTTTCCAGTAAATCTCTACCGGCCGGCCCTCTGCATCTAACCGGATGGCACTTTCCGGTAGGTCAAACTGGATGGCCCCCCGGTCCATCCGTTTCTGCATGAGGATGCCCTGGAGGCTTTCCAGGTCCTTCAGCATAGGGACAATTTCTTGGTATTCCTTAGACAGGTGCTTATCGCCAGCCAGGATGGCATTGACCCCATCGTAGGTCATCCGGGCCTTGGTATGGATGACCCCCTCCATGATTTCGCTGGCAAGAACCCGCCCCTTCTCATCAATTTCCATGGCGCAAACCATAGCCAACCGGTCTTCCCCGGGGTTCAGGCTACAGATGCCGTTGGAGAGTTCCTGGGGCAGCATTGGCAGAACCCGGTCCAGGAGGTAAACACTGGTCCCTCTTTTATAGGCCTCTTTATCAAAGACGGAGTCTTCCGGCACATAATAGCCGACATCGGCAATGGCCACCCGTAAAAAATAATGGTTGTTATCCAGGACCTCTAATTGAACGGCATCATCCAAGTCTTTGGAGTCTGCCCCATCAATGGTAATAAATGGGATATGGCGCAAGTCATGACGGTTATCAAAATCCGCTGAACTGATTTTTTGGGGCACGTCTTTAGCGGCCTTAAGTACCTTATTAGGGAATTCAGCCCGTAAATGATGTTCATAGATAATCGAGAGGATATCAATCCCCGGGTCAGATTCTTTGCCTAAGACCCGCTTGATAACCCCTTCATGGTTTCTGGATCCATCTGACCATTTTTTGATTTCAACTAAAACGATTTCATTCTTTTTTGCGCCGGAAAAACCGGACTTAGGCACAAAAATATCTCCGGCCTCGTCAGTGATGACAAAGCCAAAGTGCTTGTGGGCATCCAGTTTTCCCACAAAGGAGCTTCTGGCCCGCTCTAAGATGCGGATGACCTCGCCGGTCGCCCGCAACTGGTCACCGGTCTTAGGGTCTTTTTTCGCCGGCGCTCCCAGGCGGACAATAACCTTGTCCTGGTCGAGGGCCCCATTCAAGGCCTGGGCCGGGATGAAGAGGTCATCTTTATCCGGGTTATCTAAGATAAGGAAGCCGAAGCCTTTTTTATTCTTTTTTACTTTACCGACGGCCAAGTTCAATTGCTCAGGGAGGCCGTACCGGTCTGTTCTGGTTTTGACCAGGGCCCCTTCTGCTGTTAGCTCGTCAATACTTTTCTGGAGGTTTTTCCGATCACTTTTACTTAATTGGGGAAAAAGCTTGGCAATGCTCTCAAAGGGCAAGGGCTTGGTGGCATTGTCCTGAAAAACCTTTAAAACGAATTCTTTATTCATGCTCACACCTCTTTTCTATGATAAATGATTCTTTCTAAAAAAGATAGGTCCAGCACTGCGGACCGGTCATTTTTACAACATTTTTTACAGTGAAGCTGCTCTTTTATGAGCCACTACTGACTACATACCTGGCCGTGATATAAAATAACCCCTAATAGTCAGGCCGGTTGGTCCAACTTTTAGGGGTTTTACTTGATGGGTTTGCTGCTATGTCTACTTCTGCTGACTAAGCCAGCTTTTACATTCGTTCAGGGCCTCTTCCACTTGTGGGAAACCGGGCGCCCCTTGGGTGTGGCGTCTTTTCACACAGGTATCGACAGAGATGGCCTCGTAAATATCCTCTTCAATTTGAGGGGAAGCCTTTTGCAGGTCTGCTAAGGAGAGGTCACCGAGGGCCTGCCCTTGGTCCAAGGCATAGGCCACGAGTTCACCGACAATCCGGTGGGCATCTCTAAAAGCCACGCCCTTGCCAACGAGGTAGTCCGCCAGGTCGGTGGCATTGGTAAAGCCACCTTCGCTGGCAGCCCGCATATTCTTTTTTTTGACTTTCAGGGTTTTAAGCATGGGCGCCGCCATCATCAGGCATTTTTGCCAGGTGTCGATAGCATCAAAGAGCCCTTCCTTATCCTCTTGCATATCTTTATTGTAGGCCAGGGGCAGCCCCTTCATGGTCATCAGCAGGGCCATGAGGTGGCCGGATACCCGGCCGGCCTTCCCGCGGATGAGTTCAGCCACATCGGGATTTTTCTTTTGCGGCATAATAGATGAGCCGGTACTGTAGGCATCATCCAGGTCGATAAAGGCAAATTCCTGGCTGGCCCATAAGATCACTTCCTCGCTCAAGCGGGATAGGTGCATCATGCTGACAGAGGCCGCATAGAGGTAGTCTAAGACAAAGTCCCGGTCACTGACCCCGTCCATGGAGTTGGCACAGGGGGCATCAAAGTCCAGGGCCTGGGCGGTTTGGTTCCGGTCTAGGGGATAGGTGGTCCCGGCTAGGGCCCCGCTCCCCAGGGGCATGATGTTGTTGTTCTTCTGCCAGTCATCCAAGCGAACAACATCCCGACGGAACATCTGGATATAGGCCAATAAATGGTGGGCAAAGGTAACGGGCTGGGCCCTTTGCAGGTGGGTATAGCCGGGCATGATGGTTTCCACATGGGCCACAGCTAAGTCATGGAGGACTTCCACCAAGTCAACCAGGAGCTGACGGGTTTCAGCGACAGCTGACCGGACATACATCCGCAGGTCAACGGCCACCTGGTCATTCCGGCTCCGGCCGGTGTGGAGTTTCTTGCCAACGTCCCCTACCTTGGCGGTGAGAAGACGCTCAATGTTCATATGAATGTCTTCATCTTCGGTGGTAAAGGCCACTTTTCCAGCTTCAATATCTGCCTGAACAGCCTCTAACCCTTCAATAAGGGTATCTGCTTCCGCTCTGGACAGGACGCCGACGGTCCCCAGCATATCTGCATGGGCAATGCTACCGCGAATATCTTCCCGGTAGAGTTTCTGGTCAAATTTAATGGAAGAATGGAAGTCTTCCATTAAGTGGTCGCTGTCTTTAGAAAAGCGACCGCCCCATAATTTGCTCATTTTTCCTCCGTATTGAGACCTGCTTTTTCCTTCATCAAGGCATTTACCTTAACCGGCAGACCGAATAAATTAATGAAGCCTTCTGCATCGGCCTGGTTGTAAACTTCATCTTCACCGAAGGTGGCAAAGTCTTCATTGTAGAGGGAATAGGGAGAGGTCATCCCGGCAGAGTGGCAGTTGCCCTTGTAAAGCTTCATCCGCACTTGACCGCTGACGGTTCTCTGGGTCGAAGCAACAAAGGCATCCAGGGCTTCTCTCAAAGGCGTGAACCATAAGCCATCATAGACCAATTGGGCGTATTGGTTGGAAACAGTATTTTTAAAGTACATGGTCTGTCTATCCAGAGTTAAGGATTCTAAGGCCAGGTGGGCTTCATGTAAGAGGGTACCGCCGGGGGTTTCATATACCCCGCGGGATTTCATCCCTACCAAGCGGTTTTCAACGATATCTTCAATGCCAACCCCGTGTTTAGCAGCCAGTTCATTAGCCTTTTCCAATAATTGAAGGGGGGCTAATTTTTCCCCATTCAGGGCGACCGGGGTCCCGTGTTCAAAATCAATGGTCACATATTCCGCTTCATCTGGCGCATCTTCCGGCCGGGTGCAAATCAGGCAAAGGTCGGCCATCGGTTCATTGGCCGGATCTTCCAAGTCAGCCCCTTCATGGGATAGGTGGAGGACGTTTCTGTCCATGCTGTAGGGGCGTTTCTTGGTAACAGGGACTTCAATGCGATGGGCTTCTGCATAGTCAATGGCATCTTCTCTACTCTTAATGTCCCAAATCCGCCAAGGGGCGATGATCTTTGTGCTGGGAGACAGGGCTTTGATGGCTAGTTCAAACCGCACCTGGTCATTCCCTTTGCCGGTGCAGCCATGGCAAATGTAGTCGGCCCCTTCTTTTTTGGCCACTTCAACCAGAGCCTTCCCAATAAGGGGACGGGCACAGGAGGTCCCTAGCAGGTATTTATTTTCATAAATAGCGCCAGCCCGAATAACCGGGAATACATAATCAGCCACGAACTCATCTTTTAAGTCCATGATATAAACTTTAGAGGCACCGCTGGCCAGGGCCTTGTCGTGGACCAGGTCCACTTCTGCCCCTTGACCGACGTCAGCACAGCAGGCAATGACTTCACAGTTGTAGTTTTCCTTTAACCAAGGGATGATAATTGATGTATCCAATCCCCCAGAGTAGGCCATAACGACTTTTACTTTATTTTCCATCTGAATCCTCCTAGTTTATAATTGATGCCATAATGGCTTTGTGAGCATGTAAACGGTTTTCTGCTTCATCGAACACCACAGATGAGGGCCCTTCCAGGACCTCTTCTGTGACTTCCAGGCCCCTGTAGGCTGGCAGACAGTGCATAAAGATAGCATCCGGCCGGGCCTTGACCATGAGGGCTGCATTGACCTGATAGTCTTTAAAGGCCTTCTGCCGTTCAGCCTTTTCACCCTCCTGGCCCATGCTGGCCCAGGTGTCCGTATAAATAATATCAGCATCCTGGACCGCTTCATAGGGATTGGTCGTTAAGCTGATGGCCCCTTGCCCGGCGGTCTGAGCTGCTTTTACAACAGAAGCATCCGGCTCATAGCCTACCGGACAGGCAGCGGCTACCGACATACCCACCTTAGCCCCACCGATGTATAAAGAGTGTAACATATTATTGCCATCACCGACATAGGCTATTTTCAATCCTTCTAATCGGCCCTTATGCTCTTTAATGGTCATGAAGTCGGCAATCACCTGGGTGGGGTGGCACCAGTCGGTTAAGCCATTGATGACCGGCACCTCTGCATGCTTGGCCAGGTCGACCACATCACTTTGCTTATAGGTCCGGATTAAGATCCCATCCACATACCGGCTCATCACTCGAGCTGTATCTGCAATGCTCTCCCCCCGGCCTATTTGCAGGTCGCGGCTACTCAAAAATAAGGCCTGGCCACCTAATTGGTACATGCCTACCTCAAAGGCCATCCGGGTCCGGGTAGATGACTTTTCAAAAATCATGGCCAGGCTCTTACCCCTTAAGTGGTCATGGGGACTGCCTTCTTTTAACTGTTTTTTCAATAAAAGACCTGTATCGACTAAAAGGTCTATTTCTGCACCGGTAAAGTCAGCCAATGCCAGGAAATCTCGCCCTTTAAGGGTTGACATTATTCCGCCTCCTCTGGGGGTAATAAAGAAAATAAGATGTTTTTGAAACCAATACACCGGGCCCGATAGTAGGGACGGATTTTAAAGGCGGCAATATCCGCCAATGGCCCGGCCCAGAAGACCTGGCCGGATTCCAGGCTCAGCACCTGCCAGCCTTCCATACCATATTGGAGCCTGGCGTTAAAGAACCAAGGGGTCTCACTACCGTCTTTGAGTAGGACGCGGTAGTTGACATGGGTCAGCCCCTCCCCTTCCTCGGTCAGGAAGGCCTGGAGGCCTTCCAGCAGTGCTTGCGATGACCTATACCTTTCAATACGATCAGCCATAGACTGCCTCCTCATAAATGGCGAGCTAGCAACTTCAGCTACGTCTTCAAGTCTACTCATTATACCAGCTATCCAGACGAATAGCGGAGGAATAAGTCTCCACTACCGGCTACAGGTTTTGAATAAGTATACACCAACCTGAAACTTTATGCAATGCCTTGTTATTATTTTATGAACCGCGTATGATATGTGAGAGGTGATTAAATGTTAGCAGAAATAATAGCCGTTGGCAGCGAGCTCACCAGCGGTCATGTCTTAAATACGAACTCTGCCTGGCTGGCCAGGGAAGTTGAGGCCTATGGCCTTGAAGTCATCAGTCATGTGACGGTCGGCGACTCTACCGACCAGTTGGAAAGAAGCCTGCGCCTGGCTTTGGATCGGGCAGACTGGGTCTTCGTTACTGGAGGCTTGGGGCCCACTTATGACGATATTACCAAGGAAGTAGTCGCCAAGGTATGTGATCGCCCCCTCCTTCTTTCTGAAGAAGCCATGGCCCACATTAATGACTTTTTTAAAGACCGGTCCCAGAAGGCAACAAGCAACAATAAAAAACAAGCCACCGTACCTAAAGGGGCTGACATCCTAGCCAATCCCAGTGGATTGGCACCTGGGATCTGGCTCAAAAATCAAGAAACAACCCTTATCCTCCTCCCAGGTCCACCTCACGAAATGGAAGCGACTTTCAAAGCCTCTCTGACGCCCCGCCTAGCCCATATCGCCCAGTCTGCCATCCGCAGGCACGCCTTGCATTTTTATGGCATCGGTGAGGCGGAAATAGATAGCCAGATCAGCGAAATTTTTCCAGATAACAGCAACCCCCTTGTAGCCCCCTACGCCAAAAGCGGTGAAGTAGAGCTTCAAGTGACGGCCTATGGTCCTAGTGTCCAAGCAGCTGAAGACTTACTTCAGCCGGTAATCAGCGCCTTAACAGAAAAATTCAAGGACTACTTCTATGGTATAGATACTGGCCATTTAAAATACCCTGTTAGCAACTTATTGGCTCAAGGGAACTGGTCCATTGCCTCAGCTGAAAGCTGCACCGGAGGGCTTCTTTCTAAGTGGTTTACAGATGTTCCCGGTAGTTCTGCTTATTTTGCCGGTGGTATCTGCACCTATACAGAAAAAGCCAAACAGGATTTTCTGCAAGTGCAGGCAGCAACGCTGGCCAAGCACGGTGCTGTCAGCGCACAGACAGCAACAGAAATGGCCGACGGCGCCAGAGCAGCTTTTCAAACAGACCTGGCCATCTCCACAACCGGTATTGCCGGTCCAGGCGGTGGCAGCCCTGAAAAGCCGGTCGGCTTGGCCTATATCGGCTTAGCTACACCAACCGGAACCTTTACCTGGCAGTTTCAAGCCAATGCCCTCCAGACCAAATCCCGGTCAGCTGTCCGGGATGCTGTGGGCCGGGCCGCCTTATTCCATCTTTTTAAGTATTTGAAGGAAAAGGCCTAAAATTCACCATAAAAATAACCATGAGGGATAGAGTGACCCCAAAAAGTTAGACTTCTTGGTCCAACGTTTTGGGGTCAGTTCAATACTCACGGTTATTTTTTTATGGATTACTTATCTTTGCTGGTGTCAGTAGCCTGGTCTTTACCGGCTGTAGCAGACCCCTCTGCATTTTGCTGGGAAGCGGCGGCTGCCTGTTGCTTTTGCATCTGCTCTTGAGCCTTTTTCATAAGTTTTTCCGGATTGTAATTATCATCCAGGTAGTCAATCTTGGCATCTGCTTTTAACTTGGTAATGAGGTCCTGAAGCTTGGTCTTGACTTCACTTTCCTCTAATTGTTTGGTTAGTTCTTCCTTCACTTCATCAAAGCTTTGTAAATGAGGGGCTTTTTTATCCTCTACCTTGATGATGTGGTAGCCATACTGGGTTTTTACCGGTTCAGCACTGACATCCCCAGGATTCATGGCAAAAGCGGCTTCTGCAAACTCAGCTACCATCTTATCCTTGGTGAAGTAGCCCAGTTCGCCGCCTTTTTCGGCATTACCCTTGTCCTCGCTGTTTTCCTTGGCCAATTTGGCGAAGTCGCCGCCTTCATTGAGTTGTTTGATCAGGTCTTTGGCCTTATTTTCATCCTTGACCAAAATATGGGAAGCCTTGACCTGTTCATCAACATTGAATTGGTCTTGATTTTCATTGTAATAGGCTTGGGCATCTACTTTGACATCTTTTTTGAGTTGGTCGGTTAATTTTTCATACCGGAGTTGCTCACGCAGCATATCATCAAACTGCTCATCGTTAATATTATATTTTTCCATGGCGGCCTTAAAGTTATCTTCAGAGCCATAGGATTTAATGGATTTTTTTCGTAAATTTTCGATGTCTTTATCGGTGATTTCAATACCGCGACGGTCTGCTTCCTGGCGAATCAATTCGGTGCTGACTAAACCTTCAATGATTTGTGCCTTATAGTAGTCAGCCATAGCATCATCATCTTTTATCTGGTTAATCGTAAGCATTTGGTCGATACGCCCATCAAGGTAACCGGTTTTTAAGGCTGTATCGTTCACTTTAATGGCCTCTTTGCCGGAGTTGGCCTCTGAACCGCAACCGGTCAACACACCTACAGCCATGACTGTAGCCATGAGTAGCGCTAAGGGTTTCTTTAATTTCAAATTGATTCGCTCCTTTTTCCTTTATCGTTGTCTGCCCCTATTATAGGGGCTTTAGCTTTCGCTGGCAATATTTTGAATCGCTTTTAGCCGCTCTTTAATTGAATCTACATAAGTCGCATTCAAATAATCTTTTAAAAGTGTCATTGTCAAAACCAGTTCACCGCTTTGATTACTAATCGATAGGTTCTGCTGGGACTGCACATAAGTAAAAAGGGCCTGGATGGATAGGGGGGTGTCCGGATAGAAGTAAATGTCGAGCTCATTCCGCCTTTGTTTCAAGGACCGGATCCCCAACTGACCGGCAACAAGCTTCAGGGAAATGACAGCCAGGAGATTAACCAGGGGCTCGTCAAAAAGGCCGAACCGGTCTTCTAACTCTTCTGCAAGGACTAGGAGGTCCTCCTCCCTTTCTGTTTGTTCCAGTCGCTTGTACATACCCAGGCGGACGCTGCTGTCCGGGATATAGGCCTTGGACAGGAAGGCATTGATGGTCAACTCAACTTCAACGCTGCGTTTTTCCTTGACCTCCTGGCCACTTTGCCGGCGAATGGCCTCTTCCAGCATTTGTAAATACAAGGCATAGCCCACATCGGCCACGTGGCCATGTTGCTCAGCCCCTAAAATATTCCCAGCACCCCGTAATTCCAGGTCGCGCATGGCAATGCGGTAGCCGGAGCCCAGGGCGGTGTATTCCTTCAAGGTATTTAGTCTTTTTTCGGCCACATCTGTCAGCATTTTATTGCGTTCATAGGTCAGGTAGGCATAGGCAATCCGTTTGGACCGGCCCACCCGGCCCCGCAATTGGTAGAGCTGGCTGAGGCCGAACCGGTCGGCATGGTGGACAATCAGGGTGTTGACATTGGGGATATCCAGGCCAGTTTCAACAATGGTGGTACAAACGAGGATATCGTACTTGTGGTCAACAAAGTCCATCATGATGGTTTCTAGGTGGCGGTCCGTTGACCGGCCATGGGCCACAGCCGTCCGGGCTTCCGGGACCAGGTCGTTAATATGGGCAGCCAGTTGGTCCAATTCCTGGACCCGGTTATGGATAACATAGATTTGCCCACCCCGGTCCAGCTCCCGCCGAATGGCCTGGACCAGGACCGCATCATTGAATTCAACGATATAGGTCTGGATGGGGTAGCGGTCTGCCGGTGGCGTTTCGATGACACTCATATCCCTGAGGCCGACCAGGGACAGCTGGAGGGTCCGGGGAATCGGGGTGGCGGACAGGGTCAGGACATCCACATCAGTCTTTAAGGCCTTGATTTTTTCCTTATGGGTCACCCCAAAGCGCTGCTCTTCGTCAACAACCAATAGGCCCAGGTCATTAAACTGAACAGACTTACCCAGGAGCTTGTGGGTCCCGATGACCAGGTCAATCTTATGGTCCTTGATATCCTGCAAAATCTGGGCCGTTTCCTTAGCGGAATTAAACCGGCTAAGGACAGCAACCTTGGCCCCGTAGGGGGTGAACCGGTCCGAGAAGGTCTTATAGTGTTGCTGGGCCAGGACGGTTGTCGGTACCAGGACGGCGACCTGCTTGGCATCACAATAGGCCTTAAAGGCGGCCCGGACGGCCACTTCTGTTTTTCCGTAGCCGACATCACCGCAAACCAACCGATCCATAGGCCGAGACTTCATCATGTCCCTTTTTACATCGTTAATGGCCCGGAGCTGGTCTTCGGTTTCAACGTAAGGGAAGTCTTCTTCAAAGGCCTTCTGCATATCACTATCCGGCGGAAAGGCATGCCCCGGTTCCTGCTCTCTTTTGGCATAGAGGCGAATCAACTGGTCAGCCATATCCTGAACGGATTGGGCCACCCGTTTTTTCGTCCTCTGCCAATCGCCGGAGCTTAATCGGTTCAACTTGGGCTTGTGCCCTTCATGGCCGATATACCGCTGCAGGAGGTCAAACTGGGCCACCGGGATGTAGAGCTTATCTGTACCGGCATATTTGACGATGAGGTAGTCCTTTTCCAGGTCACCAATTTTTTGGTGCTTCATCCCTAAAAATTGGCCAATCCCGTGCTGGTCGTGGACAACATAGTCCCCCACTTCCAGATCATCGGCGCTGGCGTACCGCTCGGCATCCTCATCGGACCGGCGCCGACGTCTTGTCTTCTTGGTCCCACCCAGGGTTTGTCGCAGGGGTAAGACGACCAGCTTGTTGTCCCAAAAGATCCCGCCGATGGTCAGGTCATCTCTAGCCAGGTAAAGGCCCGCCCCTTCCATATCAGCCGTCGCTGTAGCATAGGGCAGGTTTCTAGTCTCTAAAAAAGCGGTAAATTTATCCCGGATTCCGTCACTGTCGTAAAGGGCCAAGATCCGCATGCCCAGGTTTTTCCAGCGTTCCAGCTCCTCTTCCAACACTTGGAGCTGGTTGAAGTAGGTCGGGAGCCGTTCAGCCCGGTAGTCCACATGGGCGAGAGCCGGCCAAAGCTTGGCTGACCGGTTAAGCACTTGAAAGGCCAGAAGGGGCATCCCCTTAAAAAGGCGGGAAAAATCATCGGCAGACAGGTAACTCTCCCACTGACCGGGGAGGACAATCCCCTGGTGGAGCAAGTCTGTAAACTGGTCCTTCTTTTCCTCTTCGGCTGCCAGGATATAGTCTTCAACCCGGTTGAGCTCATCTAAAAAAACCAGGGGCCGCTGGTAAAAATAATCCAGGAGGCTGATTCTTTCTTCGAAGAAGTAGCCCCGGTAGAGGTCTAATTCATCGCCGGGGACGCCTTCTTTTAAGGCCGTATAGACCGGGGCCAGCCGGGCCCGGAGATTTTGCGCAGCCTCTTGATGTTTTTTATCGGTCAGCCGGCTTAGGACCTCTTTTTCAGCTGTCTTAATATTTCCCAGCCAGTCTGACGCCAGCTGGTCATCTACAAAAACTTCCTTGGCCGGGGTTATCAGGACCTGGTCTGCTGCCTCTATCGACCGCTGGTCGGCCGGATCAAAGAAGCGCATGGAGTCTATTTCCGTATCAAACAGTTCAATCCGGATGGGGTTAGCATAGGCCGGCGAAAAAATATCGATAATCCCCCCGCGGACAGAGAGGTCCCCTAGCTGTTCAACGACCGGTTGATGGCTATAGCCCTCACTGACCAGCCGGCTAACCAGGTCGTCCGGGTCAATATCCTCTCCTATAGATAGGGTGTAGATATGTGACCGCCACAAGGCCGGGGGCATAAGCCTGGCCTCTAAGGCTTGAGCAGTCGTGACGATAACCCCTGTATAGTCTGCATCTAACAAACACGCCAAAATCCGGACCCGTTCATTTGCCACCTCCCGGCTCTGGGCCAGGACTTCAAAGGCTATGGCCTCCATGGGCAGGAAGAGGTCGACCGGACCCTCTATCAAATGGGAAATCTGATTGCTGACCTCTTTAGCCCGCTTCTCCGACGCACAGACAATCAAAGCGGGTTGGGTCCTTTTATCGTCTATAGCGGAGGCCATCAGGAGTGTCCGGATATCATCTTCCAAACCGGTATATACGACTTGCTCGCTGGCCTGGAGGAGCCGGGGCAAGCGAATCTGATCCATTATAGTGCTTGTAACGACACTCATTGTATCCTCCCAACATGAAATAGGTGGGTGTCCGAGGACCCCCACCCATATGGATTAATTAAATTCATTCATCGCCCGATCAATGCCGGCTTCCAACCACCTGGTGCAAGCCTCAACTGCCGTCTCTAAGGCTTCATCAATGGCAGCCCGGTCTTGTTTAGAAAAGGGCGACAGGACATGGCTGATAACATTTTCCTTTTTACCAATCCCAATCTTTAGCCGGTCAAATTCCTTGGAATTGATCCGCCTGATAATGGACTTGATCCCATTGTGGCCGCCGGATGACCCCTGCCTTTTAAAGCGGACCTGGGCCACTGGCATGTCCATATCATCATAAATCACCAGGAAGTCATCCAGCTGGTCAGCGTAATAATCAATCAGCTGCCAAACCGCATCGCCACTCAAATTCATAAAGGTCAAGGGTTTCACCAGGAGAATTTTCTCTCCATTGACAATCCCGCTACCGGTTAAGGCGTTCTTTTCCTTTTTACTGACATCTATCCCCCAGGCCTGACTCAAGGCGTCTATGGCCATAAAGCCTACATTATGCCGGGTCCCCTCATATTTTTTACCGGGATTACCCAGCCCTACAATCATTTTCATTTAGCGAAACATCCGGCTGACGGAGGCGTCTTGGAAAATCCGCATGATGGCTTCCGCGAAGATGGGGGCTACAGATAGGGTCTTGAGTTTTTTGCAATCCAAGTGGGCGGTCGGAATGGTATTGGTGGTAACAACTTCTTTTAAGCCGGACTGGTTAATCCGGTCAATGGCCGGACCGGAAAGCACTGCATGGGTACAGGAGGCGTAGATGTCCTTAGCCCCGCGTTCTTTCATGGCAGCCACTGCATTGGTTATCGTTCCGGCGGTGTCGATCATATCATCAATCATAATGACATTCTTACCGTTAATATCCCCAATGATATTCATGACTTCCGACACGTTCGGCATGGGCCGTCTTTTATCAATAATCGCCAGCGGGGCCTCTAAAAGCTCAGCCAGGGCCCGGGCCCGGCGGACGCCCCCCATATCCGGGGATACCACGCAAATATCACTCAGCCCCAGATCCTGGTAGTATTCAGCAATCAGAGGGGAGGCCACTAAATGATCCACCGGGACATTAAAGAAGCCCTGGATTTGTTGGGCATGTAAGTCCATGGTTAAGACCCGATCGACGCCGGCTACTGTAAGGAGGTCGGCCATCAACTTAGCGGTAATAGGCTCTCTCCCTCGGCTCTTCCGGTCTTGACGGGCATAACCGAAGTAAGGAATGACAGCCGTAATCCGGCGGGCAGAGGCCCGTTTCAGGGCATCAATCATAATTAATAATTCCATAATGCTGTCATTAACCGGTGAGCAGGTGGACTGGATTAAGAAAACATCACAGCCGCGGACGCTTTCATCAATATTGACATTCAATTCGCCATCACTGAACTGTGTATTGCTGCTTTTACCCAATGGAATTTTTAAGCAATCTGCTACTTCTTGTGCAAGGTCATGAGAGGAACTGCCACTAAATACTTTTAAATGTCGCAAATCTTTTTCCAAGGGGAATTCATACATGATTTTAGCCTCCATTATTTGTCCTTGTTCCAGTTGTCTCGACTCTTTACCTTCGTATCCATAAAGGTCAAGGAGTCCCCAGCCACATCTTTGCGAATGGTGGATCCTGCTGCAATATAAGCGTGCTCTCCAATGGTCACCGGGGCAATCAGGTTGGTATTGCTACCGATAAAGGCCCGGTCTTCAATGGTGGTCCGGTATTTTTTCTGCCCATCGTAATTGCAGGTAATGCTCCCACAGCCAATATTGACCCCTGCACCGATATCCGCATCACCCATATAGCTTAAATGCGGGATCTTGCTGCCCTGGCCCACATGGCTGTTTTTAATTTCAACATAATGGCCAACCTTAACCTGGTCCGCTAGCTCTGTGCCGGGGCGCAAATAGGCAAAGGGACCGATTTTGACCTCATTGCCCACAATAGCTTCACAAATCACCGCCTGGTCAATCTGGCAATCTTGGCCAATCTCAGCATCTCGGATTTCTGAGTTCATGCCAATCCTGGTGCCTTCGCCAACCTTAGTGTGCCCCTTAAGCTTCACCGGCGCTTCTAAGAAAACATCCGGACTTAACGCTACTTGCGCATCGATAAAGGTCATGGCCGGGTTAACCATCCCGACCCCTTGGGCCATCCAGTAATCGTTAATTCTTTCCTGCATGAGCAGGGTCGCCTTGGCCAGTTGAGCCCGGTTATTGACCCCCAGGGATTCATTGGCATTGGTCATCATATAGGCTGCTGTGCCCAGCCCCTCTGCATGGGCCGCAGCGATTAAGTCGGTTAAATAAAATTCCCCTTGGGCGTTATTCGTGTCCAGGGCAGAAATGGCCTTTTTAAGAAAGGCCAGCCGGAAGACATAGGTCCCGACATTAATCTCCCGCACCTTTTTCTGGTCTTCTGTCGCATCTTTTTCTTCAACGATGGCGGCAACAGCCCTATCTTTGCGAATGATCCGCCCATAGCCGAAGGGGGACTCCAGCTCCGTTGAAAGAACAGTCACCGCAGAATCGCCATGGGCTTCAGACAGGTGTGCTAGGGTCTCCCCTCTGAGTAAGGGGGTATCCCCGCAGGTCACTAAAACCTCGGCCTCCTCAAGATCCGGTATGGCCTCTAAGGCAACCTGAACGGCATGGCCGGTCCCCAGCTGTTTTTCCTGTAAAACATAGGTCACTGATTCCCCGAGAATCTCCTGGATTTCATCTGCCCGATGACCACATACAACATAAATCTGATCATAGCCCGCTTCCCGAACAGCATCACACACCCAGGAAATCATCGGCTTGCCGCACAAGGTATGAGCAGCCTTGGCATGCACAGACTTCATCCGCGTACCCTTTCCGGCTGCTAATACGATGGCCACTTTCTGCATAGTCTACCTCCCTCAGCTCACACCAATACGCCGGTCCAAATCCCACCGGCTAACCGTAGATGTCAAATAAACCATTGGAAAATCAGCCTTGGCCTTCTTGTAAAACCGCCAGGCCTCCGCCTCCGCATGAAAAGCTGCAAAAACAGTCGGCCCGCTCCCACTCATTAGGACATGGCGAGCCCCCAAATGTTTAAGTTTTTCTTTGATACTTCGCACCTTAGGATACATTGAAAAAGTCGTTTCTTCAAGGTCATTGTATAAAGAATTTAAAATCCCGAGGGTATCATCCTCTCGTATCAACTTTAAGAAATAGTCTAATCGTTCTTGACCTGCTACCGGCTTTTTCTTCTTACGATAAGCCTTGTAAACCCTGGCCGTAGGCACACCAAAGTCAGCCTTAACCAATACCAGATGAAAGGGTGACAGTAAAGACAAGTCTTCAATAAGCTCGCCGCGCTCCGTAGCCACAGCTGTCCCGGCTGACAGGCAAAAGGGCACATCTGACCCAATCTCTGCCGCAAAAGCTTCCAGCTGCTGGCGACTAAGTCCCAGAGCGAATAACCGGTCCATGGCCAAAAGAACGGCCGCCGCATCGCTGGACCCACCGGCCATCCCTGCCGATACCGGAATGTGCTTGTCAATCTTAATGGCCACCGGTGGTAAATCAAGAGAGGCCTGCATCAAGAGGGCCGCCTTCAGGGCTAGGTTAGACTTATTATTCGGGACATAGGGACTATTTGTCGTGATGGTATTTGTGGCCGCTTCTGCAACAATTACCTGATCAGATAACCGGACGCCCTGCATAATCATATTGACATCATGATATCCATCAGGCCGCTTGCCGAGGACATCAAGCAGTAAATTGATTTTACTAAATGCCGCTACCCGCACCTGCATGCAACCGCCTCCTTACTCTCATTATAACAGTGATTGCCAGCCAGGTCATCCTAGAAGAGGCAGGATTTTCTAAAAATCAGCCCCGCCCTCAGAGAAACCCAGTAGCTTTAGCTCAAAAAAAGCCCAAAAGCACTGACATCATCTAGCCAGCCGGAATGTAAAATCCCTTCTGTGGCTATATCATTAAACCAATAACTTTTATATAAGCCCTTGACAAAAAATCCCCCACCACCTATAATTCCATAGTAAGCTGTTCGCCGGAGTGGCGGAATAGGCAGACGCACGGGACTTAAAATCCCGCGAAGGTTAAACTTCGTACCGGTTCGACCCCGGTCTCCGGCATCCTTGCTCTCATGGGCAAGGATTTTTTTATGCCCAAAGAGGCAAGGCAACTAGGCCTTGCCCTTTTTTATACCCATCATCTTTTTTGCCTCTTCATAGCAACAAAAAAGGCAAGGACCGCAAACTTGAATACATGGTCCTTGCCACTGCAATAATAAGCTTGCTAGAAAAGCTAGTTAGCTTATTAGAACACCTGCTAGACCTCTTGATGGACTAGCATAGAAAACCTAGGGGGTTACCCGCCCCCTATGGTTTTATTATATCCCGAACACCCTACAAGGACAAGGAGAATTGACCATGAACGCCTTAAAAATAGCCTATGACCTAATCATGATTGCCCTATTTGCCTATATCATTTACGCCCTTGTGAAAGGCAAACGCTTATAGAAAGTCCTTTTCATCTCCCCCGCCCTCTTCCAGTGCCTCATTCCGCACCCGGGTATACTCCAGCAGTCGGGGCGTCTGCTCGATTACCTCGTTAAAGGCCCCCAGGGCATCCAGCACCTTGGCCCCCTTGCCCTTCCGCTTGGAATAGGCCCGGACCATATCCCGGGTGTCACTGTAAAAGCCGGAGGCGGACCCACCCATCTGCCGGTACTCGTTCCACATGTCCCCATTGGAGATAATGCTCGTCATGGCCTGGGCATATTCTTTCGGGTACTTGGCATTGGCCTTGGAGTGGACAAAGCCGGCCTGGATATCCCGAATCCCGTTGTTAATGGCAAAGTAGGGGTTGGCCCCGGTGGTGACCATCTTCATCCCACCTACGGCCGTCCTCATCAGCTTCAAGGGGTAGGCCAGTTGGCCAAAGTCTTTTCCCCGGAGAGAGTTTAGGCCATAGGCCAGTTCGTTATTGACCACAAAGGGGATGGCCTCCCCACCTACCCGGTAGATGAACTCATTCTTGCCCTTCTCCGTCTGTTCTTTCCCGGCCTCTGTTGACTCCGGAAAAAGCTCAAAGCCATCTTCCACCCGGGCTTCTTCCAGGCTTTCCTTATCCAGCACCCGGCCCCAGCCCCGCATGTCATAGTCACCTAATGACAGGGCCTTTACCAGGTCCCCATGGAGTTCATTCTTTCTTTCAGCAACGACAATCTCTGCCACCTTCCGCATCATGTTGTCGCTGTAGTCCGCTACCTCTTCATGAGACCCCTTGGCCTCCTTAAAAGCGCCTGAATCCATAAGCTGAATACCTTTGCTACCGCCCTTTTTATTGGTCCGGTAGGTGGGGAAATAGTTGGGGTACATCTCCTGCCACTGGTTAAAGGTATCCTGGCTAATGAGGCCCGTATCCACCGCCCAGGCCTGCATGAAGGACCGCCACCAGGCGTTCTGCTTATCCACAATATCCACAAATGCCGGGTGGGCCTTTTCAATATTCGCCACCTTCCAGGCGGCCCGTTCCATGGTATCTGAAGTGACATCCTTGCCTGCCTGGAGCCGGTCCAGTTGGTGGAGGGCCTGCCTGTAGGCGTTAAATTCACCCCTTAGTTTCTTGGGCACCAGGGCATCCATATCGGCCCAACTATCCCCTATTACCTGGCCATTAGCGTCCAGTAAAGCCTTCTCCGCAATATAGTCCACCGTCCCCCCGGCCTGGCGGACCTGCTGGAGCCGATCCTCAATCATAACCCGGTCTACCTCCCCATTCTTGTATTCCTCCGGCAAGGCCTTAGATAACCGCACCAGGGGTCTGGCGTCATCTACCAGGCGGGCATACAGACTGGACCGGGCATTGCCTAACCGGCCCAGCAAATGGTCCCCATCTGAAAAGCCCTTCATTTCAGGGCCATACTTTCTGTACGAACCGACCCGTTCCCGGCCCAGGGGGTCCAGCTTCAGCGCCTTAAGCCCGCTTTCTTTTAAGCCCATTTCCCTAGCTAGTCTGTTTCCTCGCTCAATAGGCGTTTCCAGGTGCGGGGAAATAGCGTGTTGGCCACTTTCTGTATTTTCGTCATTGACAGCCGGACTATCCGGTGGTATAGTAGGGTCAATGAAAGAGTCCCCTTTCCGGGGGTTTGGGGAGGTGCTTGCACCTGGACCAAAGGGATTGAGAGTATTTTTCAATCCCGCTTCTCCGGAAAGTGAGGGCTCTTTTTTTTCTGCCTCCACATAATCGCCAATAACATTAAGGGCGCTCTCTCGCTCTTTTGTAAGTGTGTCCTTCTCGATATTAAATCGCTTCATGCTCGGGATTGCGTATAGGGTGTTAACGCCATTTTCATCGGTTGCCACCTTAGCTTTACATATAAAAGTTTCGCCATTGCCGTCCATAAACAAGAACATTGGTGCGTCAAACCCCTTGGCCGCCATATCTGGGTGTTTGTGAGGTGAATTCACTTTTGGCAACGTTTTTAACGTCATGGCTATTTCTTCAACATTGAGAGCCATATCAAGATAACTCAACCCCCTGTTGCGAACAGTCTTATCCTCTCTTAACTGCTTGCCATAGACAATTTCCCCGGCTAAATCGTAACGCTCGGTTGGGTATTTTGTAATCATTTCTCGGTCGTCTGCGCCAATTAAGGTTTTCCCTTGCAATTGGTTCCTTGCGGCCTTTTCGATTCCTTTTCGCATCTGGTAAAAATTATCTTCCTGAGATAAGTTTTCATCAAACCCAAACTCGTACAAGTCTGCTTCAGAATAGACCATCGGTACGACCTTATGCCCATCTTCCGTTTTAACCGGTACATAATCAATGGCAAATTGCCCCTGCCCCCTGCCGGCCAGGTTGTTGTTTAAGGCCTCTACAAAGACCTGCTGGGCCTTTCTGTAGCACTTGTATTGGGCCTGGGCCACCTTGTCTTTTCGCAAGGATACGGAGTTGATAATCGTTTCCAGGGCGTCTTTAATCCACTGGAGCATCCGTTCAAAGACACCGGGCTCCTGGGTCAGTAGCCGCTGGGCGGTGACCGGGTCACTCATGGCCTGTTCCATAAACTCTGCTACAATTTCCTTTTGGGCCCCGGCGGCATCCAGGTTCACCCCACCGGCGGCATACTCCTGCATCTTCCGGTCCACCAGGCCGGCAAAGTCCATACCGCCATAGTCAGCACTCATGGCCTCTACCGCCAGGTCCGCCAGCCGGTTATATTCCGGAGTCCCCTCCATGGCGTGAGTCAGTTCGTGGGTTAGGATACTGGTCACAGCGTATTCCGGGTTCCCCTCAAACAGTTCTTCGTTTAAGTAAACCGTCTTCCCCTGCAACAAGCCCTTGGCCGGGCCCATCTCGTTGCTAATCCGAATGTCCAGCCCGCTCCGCTTGCTTACATCATTCAAGAACTGTTGCATCCCGGGCCCCATAAAAGATACATCCTCCGTCACCGCCTCCGGGGCGGCTTTTTCTTGCCCAAAATCAGGCCTAATCGGCGGGTTAAGCAACCGGCTGTCATCCACCGCCAAGCTCGCCTGCCCCCCCGCCACCTTCGGCTGGGCTATATTTAGGCTCGGCAAACCGGGCCCCCCACCATTTAGGTTGAAGGCCCTCTCCGTTACCGGTGCCGGTAGTCCTGCATTCATAGCCGGGTGAGTCGGAGCACCTGTGAAAGGCGTATTCGTAATCGCTTCTATCGGTTGGCTAACTACCCCTTCGTTCACCTGCGGGCTGGCCACCTGCCCCACTCCCGCTGGCGGCAAACTGCCGGTCATATCTCAAATGTATGAGATATTTAATCTTTTTATTATTTATTGCTTAGAGAAAGTATCTGTCCTTAATCTCAAACTATAATCTTTTCTCTTGACTTTAAGGTCAACAATGGATATAATAAATTTGTTGTCACAGTAAATTTGGCGACATGGCCAAGTGGTAAGGCAGAGGACTGCAAATCCTTTACCCCCAGTTCGAATCTGGGTGTCGCCTTTTAAAAAACGGTTTCCGAGAAAAACTCGGAAACCGTTTTTTTATTTTCATTATCTTTACTAGATCCGACTATATACCAGTCCTATATCTAAAAATAAAAAAAGCCAGTGACCAAGGTCACAGGCTTAAAGGCAAGATTATTCATTAATGGTCGGCTCAACATAGGTTCTGCCAGCTAGGTCTTGGTTCATTTCCCAGAGGGCATGTTTATCTTCACCAAAGATTTCATAGCGGTCAATTAAATCCTGGGCGTTGACTTCTTCTTCATATTGTTCACGAACAAACCAGTCTAAAATTTGACGGGTCCGGTAATCATTCTCTTCATCAGCCAGCTTGTAGAGCTTATTGATGGAAGCGGTGATTTCCTTTTCGTGGGCCAGGGAACCGTCAAGGGGTTCTTTGTAGTCGTTATAGACTTTACCGGGTTTGTCAATGGCTTCCAATTCAACCTTGCAGCTATGGTCAAGCAGGTAGTTGACGAAAATCATCCCATGGGCGACTTCTTCTTTTGCTTGAACGGTAAACCAGTTTCTGAAGCCATCTAGGGATTCATCAGCATAGTAGTTAGCCATTTCAAGATAGAGGTAGGCAGAGAAAAATTCTTTATTGATTTGTTCATTAATCGCTTTTGCCATTTTTTCACTTAACATGCTATTATCTCCTTCTAACAATCTACCAGTTGCTAAGGTTTGCTACTGTCTACATACCCAAGCCCGGCCTTTCCAAACAAAAAGCCGGCAGATCCTAGGATTCTGCCGACTCGGTATCTTCAGTTAAGTGGAGCATCTGCTCTTCCAATTGGCGATCAGCAACAGGCAAGACGACAGATACCTTGGTGCCAACGCCACGGATGCTATCGATATACAGGGTCCCCTTATGCAATTCTACGATTTCATTGGCAATGGATAAGCCCAGGCCTGTACCGGCCTGCTTGGTAGACCCCTTGTAGAATTTTTCCTTGACCCGTACCAGTTCGTCTGACCCCATACCGGGCCCGTTGTCTTCGACGGTAATAACGACCTGGTCATCCAGCATATGGGACTGGATGATGATTTCAGCATTGGCCCGTCCTTTAACAAATTTAAAGCTATTGTCGATAATGTTGATAAGGACCTGGCGGAGCCGGTCTTCATCAGCCAGAATCATAGGTTCTTGGCTGTCTAGGTGAAGGCGAATGACGACTTCCTCTTGGCTGGCCCGGGCTGCAAACTGGTGATAGATCCCCTTGAGCAGGTCATCTAACCAGAGGGTATCAATATTCAGCTCGATACGGTGGGATTGTAATTTAGAAAAATCCAAGAGGTCATTGACCAAGTGAATCAGGCGGTTGGTTTCCCGGTCAATAATCCCTATGCCCAGCCGGACGGTTTCATCATCTTTAATATTGTCATCGATGGTTTCCGCCCAACCCTTAATCGACGTGAGCGGCGTCCGCAATTCGTGAGAGATGCTAGAGATAAAGTCTGTTTTGGCCTGGTTACTCCGACGAATTTCATCGGTCATTTTATTGAATACATTGGCCAACTGGCCGATTTCATCGTGGTAATAGCGCCTGGCCTTAACGGTCAGGTTGCCGGCGGCCACCTCTCGGGTGACCCGAATCAAGTCCTTGATGGGGACTAGAATACGATGGCTCATCATATAGCCCAGCAAGGCCGCCACTAAAAGAATGATAAGGCCGATAATAAGGGCCATAACGGCATTGCTCCGCATAACGGCATGGGCCGGTGACATGGAGCTCACATAACGCAAGACGCCGATGACCTGGTCCCGGTCCTTCAAGGGAACGGATACAGACATGATTGGCTCATCCGTCGTGGTTTTTCCCCGCCAGATGGCAGTGTTCCCGGCTAAGGCTTCATCATAGTCCTTGCCCAAGGTGATATGGCTGGATCGGTTACCTGTATTATCCACGATAAACTGGCGGTCTTGACCATATACCTCAACGAGGGCATTTTCGTCGACTTTCATATTCTCATAGATAAAGGCGGCTTTGTCATCGATGGTGCCTGAGGGGGCATACTTGTCATACATGGTTGCACTGGCTTCGGCGTGGTTAATGAGGGTTTGGCTCATCCCGGATACATAATACTGGTAGATGGCCATGCCAAAGAGGCTTTCCATGATCAGGACAGTGATAAGGCTAATCAGAACATAGCTGTAGGTCAGCTTGCGCCCAATGCTTGGCACAATTAATCACCGCCCCACCAGCGATACCCATAGCCCCACACTTTTTCAATAAATTTGGGGTCTGATGGGTCATCTTCTATTTTCTGGCGGATCCGGCGGATATTGACATCCACGATTTTAAAATCCCCTACATAATTATAGCCCCACACATTATTTAGAATCTCATCCCGGTGGATGGCTTTATTGGCATTTTCCATAAAGTATTTCACCAGGGAAAATTCTATGGGCGTCAATTCAATTTCTTCGCCATTTTTGGTAAAACGGCGCTCATCTACCACCAGGCGGAAAATGCCCGACTGAAGGTCGTTCTCATCCTCTTGGATATCTTCCACTTGAATGGATAGGCGACGCAGCAGAGAGTTAATCCGAGCCAGGAGCTCTTTGGGGCTAAAGGGCTTGACGATATAGTCATCTGCCCCGGCTTCCAGCCCTTCTATTTTGTTATCTTCCTGGCCTTTAGCGGTCAGGATAATAATGCCCAGTTGGGGGAAGGCTTCCCTAGCCTGCCGACAAACTTCAAAGCCATTTACCCCCGGCAGCATGACGTCTAGCAGGATGACATCAATGCTATCATCTAGTAAATTAATGGCCTCTTCCCCACTGCCGGCTTCAATCACATCAAAATTATTTCTCTTAAGATTAACTTTGATAAAGCCGCGAATGGCTTCTTCATCTTCTACTACCAGTATTTTTGTTGCCATTTTACCGGCCTCCTTCAATACGGAATGCTTCTGCAATATCGGCAGTTGTAATTTTGGTGGAGCCAAAGCTATCCTTACCCAGCTTGGCCAAGTAAATCCGCTGGTTAGACGGCGAAGCGCCTAAGAAGGTAAATGCCTCTTTCAAAGCTTTAAGATCGGTATCCTTGTCCACTTCCCGGGTGATGATGGTCACCGAGGGTTCGCCAGTATTATTGTCTTTATCATAAAGCTTCAATTGGTTGTTACCACTCTGAGGAACATATTGATACTGTAAACTGCCCAGCCAGCTGGTGGGAACCATAAAGCGATAGCCATCGGCTTTATTATCGATATAGGCCTGGATGGGATTTAACCCGGCTGCCCCATCCCAACTGCTCCAAATCTGCAGAAATTCACGCGGTTCCATTTTAGATGCATCGGTTGGCGGACGGACAGAGAGCACGTCCAGGACGCCATCATCGTTAATATCGCGAATCATCCCTTCCGGCTGTTCGGCCAGGGCATTAACATAGAGGACTTCCCGCCGCAATTGTTCACGGAAGGTCCCATCTTGGTAACGCAGGAGGACCATATTTAAACTGTTAAAGTCAGTACTCAGGGCCAGGTAGAGGCCTGATTCCTCTAGCGATATGGCCCCATACCGCATCCCTTGGCAGAAACCGTCATACTGGCGGCGGAAGGTCCGGCCTAACTGTCCCTCTGCCCACCCATACATATTTAAGTCGGTGGTCGGTGTTTCTGAGCTGGTATCTGTCAGGGCCGTGATTAGGGTCATATGAGCATTATTTTGAAGCGATGCAAAGGCCAGGTGGGTATAGTTGATTTGGTCAACGAGAACAAGCCCCTTCTTCTGGTCTGCACCAAAAATATAGAGGGTATTATAAGCCCCGCTGTCGATGCCGACAAAAAGCTCATCTTTACCATCGCCAGTAAAATCCAGTCTTTTAAAATAGGAGACCGCCCGACCCGAAAGCCGCTTTTGCTCCCAAACAATCCACTGGCCATCTTTTTGTTTTTGCAGGATATTCATTCCTGTTTGATAGCCATTATTTTTGGCCCAGAAAACAACTTTTTCATCCTTACCATCACCAGTTAAATCAAGGTTAATATAAGGTGCTGGATTCTCCATTTTAGCCGGTACGACCAAGTGTTCATCATCAGCCAGTAAAGACATAATAATTTTACGCTCTTTTAACTGGGCGGTATCATTCACCGGTGCCGTAATCAGATTTTCGGGCTCAGCCAAAACCAGGGAGCAGCCGGCCAAAAAAGCCAGGGTAGTCATTAGACAGAGCACCTGGATTATTTTTTTCATAGGCATTCTCCTTCTTTGAGGCTATTATACTCAAAGATCTTCTTATCCACAAGTTTTCAGTCCATCTGCCCGCTTCCAGCGGCATAGGCGTCGCTCAGCCAAGCCAATCATTTCATACAAAAAAACGCCCAGCAAAGAGAGGGCGATGATAGCCCCATACATGGCCGCATAGTCCCGCCGTTCCATACCATCTAAAATAAGGGCCCCGAGGCCATCAAAGGAGGCAAAGGTTTCGGCGAAAAAGAGGACTGAAACGGCTGTCCCCATACTCACCCTTAAAGCGGTAAGCAGGTCCGGCAGACACCAAGGCAAGAGCAGGTGCCTAAAGGCTTGAATCCGGGAAGCAGAAAGCATCCGCATTGCAAGAAGGCTCTCTGCCGGCACAGCTGCAGCGGCATCCCGCAGGACAACTAATAGCTGAAAGAATACTATTAAGGCAATCAGAAAAATTTTAGGGGCATTGCCCAGGCCTAAGAGGACCACAAAAATCGGCAACAAGACCACTTTAGGCACCGGGTATAGGATTGAGATAAAGGGATCTAGCAAGCGGTTCAGCTGTTTCTTCCTCCCCATGGCCAGGCCCAGAGGCAGAGCAAAGATCAGAGCCAGGCCTGTTCCGGCCAAGACCCGCATCAGGCTAATTATGAAATCCTTGGCCATCGCCCCCTCCCTGGCCAGGTCAAAAAAGGCCAGCAAGGATTCCAGGGGGGTGGGCAAAAAGGGCTTGTCAATCAAAAGGCTAAGGCCATGCCAGCCGGCGAGCAAAATAAGGGTTGCAAGTAGAGCGGTCTTATATTTCATAGTTATCCTCACTCAGGGCCCGGGCAATCCGATCTTTTAAATTGGACAAGTCATTTGGGTACTGCTTTTTATGTAAGATGAAGCTATTGCCATCCGGTTGTAGGAGAAAAAAGTGGTCTGCCAACCGTACAGCTTCTTCAATCTGGTGGGTGACTAAGATGCTGGTCATATTACTTTCAGCTAACAAGGCCAGCAAAAAGCCCTGTAATCTTTCTCTGGTAAAGGCATCTAAGGCTGAAAAGGGTTCATCTAATAACAAGACTTCAGGGCGTGTCATCATGGCACGCCCTAAAGCAATTCGCTGCCGCTGCCCACCGGATAAGCTCTGGGGGTAGCGGTCTGCATATTCTTCTAATTGGAGCTGGGCCAGCATCTCCTGAACAGCCCGCTGCCGCCTTCTTTTATCGATACCCTTGAGGCGGAGGGGCAGGCCCAAATTGTCACTGACAGTTTTCCAGGGAAAGAGGCCATAGCTTTGAAATACCATCTGAATCCCTTCACAGGGGCCCAAGAGGGGCCGGCCCTGATAGCTGACCTGGCCCTGGTCCGGCAATAATAAACCAGCCAGTACTTGGAGCAGGGTGGTCTTACCGGACCCGGATCGGCCGATAATGGCCCAGTGCTCACCGGCCCCTATGCTCAAATGGATATCCTTCAGGACAGGCTTACCGTCCGGATAGGAAAAATTCAGCTTGGATATTTCATAAACCATCTTCTACCTTCTTTATTTGATAAATGCCCGGTCAACCATCTCTTCATACTTATAAGCCTTATCAATCAACTGGCGGTCTAAGAGCCAGCGACTGACCCGGCCAACTTCTTCTTCACTGGGTACAGCTTTCGGGGTATAGGTTGGCATCCGGTAGCTGTCTTTCAGGGTATCCGGCACATGGGCGTTTTCCAAGGCTAGGGCCCGGTATTGATCCGGCTTGTCATTAATCCGCTGCATGGCCTCAAAGTAGGCTGCTGTAAATTTTTTCAGGGCCTCTTTTTGCGTCTCAATGGCTTCTGTAGACGCTAGGACGACGGACTGGGAAAAGTTCTCCGTTAAGGTGGTATCATCAATAACAACCTTGGCCCCTTGCTGGACCGCTGCACTGGCCAGCGGGTCTGGCAGAATTGCGGCATCAATATCCTTCCCGGCGAGGAGGGTTTCCATCCGCAACATCAGGTCCGGCATGTTGACCCGGTCGACACTGGACCGGTTAATCTTGTAATAGTCCAGGTACTGGTCTAATAAGAAATCCATCATGGTGTTATTGGAGATGGCCACCCGTTTCCCCTTCAAATCTTCCGGCTTTTCAATGCCGCTATTGGGAGCTGCACAAATTAAAAACCGGCCTTCTTGAGGGGTTGCACCAAAGGCATAGGAAATAATCCGGGTATCCGTTCCGCTTTTTTTCATCAAGCCCTGGACAATCATATCATTCATGACCACATCCAGCTGGCCTGCTTCAAAGGCCTTGGATTGGTCAATGCTGCTCTTAAAGGGATAGAGCTCAACTTGAACGCCTTTTTCTTTAAAAAGGCCATCCCGGTCCGCCACAATAAAGGGGAGGACATCATCAATAGAGAGGACGCCAACCCGGAGGACTTGCCCCTCTGGGCTGGCAGCTGTTGAGCCGGTCTCCGATGCTTCTGACCCGGAATCTGCCTGACCACAGCCGGCAAGGCTGGCGGCCAGCAGGGTTAAAACAATTACTGAAGAAATGACTTTTTTAAGAACCATAGAACACCTCACATAAACATATTTTTTTCTCCTGCATCAATAACGACATTCAAGCGATGGGCAAAAATATGGTCTAAGTGGTCCTTAACAGCCCCTAAGACGGGCCGTTCACTGGCAAAGTGGGTCGCATCAATAAGGGCGATATCGGCTTCGCGGGCTTGTTGAAAGTCATGGTAGCCTAGGTCACCGGTAATATAACAGTCTGCCCCTTTGGACTTGGCTTCTGCAATATAGCCGGAGGCCGACCCGCCACAGAGGGCAAGGGTGGTAATGAGCCGATCGTCATCCGTGCTGGACTGGATGGGCGTTTTGAGCCGGTCGCTAACGATTGCCTTAAAATCTTTAAGGGCAAGGGGTTCGGGCAAGCGTCCTATCCGGCCCAGGCCCCGGGCCTCTGACCGGCCTTCCTGGCGGAAGAGGTCATAGGCCACTTCCTCATAGGGATGGGCCTGGTGCATGGCGGCTAAGACGGCCGGCAAGGCCGGGCTGGAAAGCAAAAGTTCTAAAACCACTTCCGGCACCGTCTCCACCTGTCCGGCTTCTCCCAAGTATGGGTTGGCCCTTTCCTTGGGGCGAAATTGTCCCTGGCCGGTGACTTGCCAGGCACACTGGTCATAGTCACCCTGGTTACCGGCACCAGCAGCGAGCAAGGCCTCTTTTAACGAGTCCAGATGGCTTTCAGGTACAAATACACGCAGCTTGTAGTAGGCTTGCCTTTCCGTAACGGAAAGGGGTTCCCGATCCTCCAGATTGAATAGGTCAGCCAGGACATCATTGACGCCGCCCTCACAGATATCCAGGTTGGTATGGGCAGAAAAAAGGGCCATGTCATGGCGCACCAGGAAGGCCAGTTCCCGGGCCGGAGAGGCCGTTTCCGCCAGGGACTTGACCGGCTTAAAAATCAGGGGGTGGTGAGTGATAACCGCCTCACACCCGGCCTCTTTTGCCCGTTGGAGCACATCCATAGTAGGCGTGAGGGCTAGGAAAACAGCGGTCACTGCCTGGCCTGGCCGGCCGCAGGCCAGACCGGGGTTATCCCAAGATTCTGCCAGCCGGCTTGGGGCCAGTGCTTCCATTGCCTGGATGATATCATGCATCTGAATAGCCATATCGCTTCTCCCATTCCTTCCAAATCGCTTCTAGACTGATCATTTTTTCCCCAACTGTCGGATGCCCTGCTGCGGCAAGGGCCATTTTAGCCAAGGCCCGTTGGTCTGCTGCCTTCCGCCAGGCCAAGTAGGTCCGGGACAGACTATCCCTTCCCTGAGCAATGACGGGCCCTAGGCGGATGTCCAGCGGGCTAAGCCCCTTAGGCTCTGACACCTTATCCAAAACAATAATTTCATAAAAGTAGCCATCTTCCATGACAACCTGTTCATCATAGATGGCATAGCCTTGGTCTTGAGCCCATTGGCGCACCAGCCAAGGGGACCGTTGGGGGGACAGGATAAGGCGGCCGGCGGCCTGGGCCACTTCCGGCCTGGCCTTGAGCATCTGTTCAATGAGCTTACCGCCAACGCCGGCAATGACAACCACATCACATTCACCGGGCGCAAGGACAGTGAGTCCATCGCCCTGGCGAAATAACAACCGCCCCGATTGAATCATTTCTTCTGCAGCCGCCCGGCGGGCACGACGCAAGGGCTCAGACCGGAGGTCTGCTGCGATGGCTAGGTCCACCTGGTCCGCCAGCACTAAGGCACGGGCCAGTTGGGCATGGTCACAGGCAATATCCGCCAGCCGGCTCCCTTTCGGCACATAGCCACCGATGGTTTGCAGGCGGTTAGAAAGCATCATACCGCCCCATCGAGCATAATAAAGGCACCCATCCGGCCGGTTTCAGCAAAGCTCCGCCGGTGGGAAAAGAAGAGGTCATTCCGGCTAAAGGTGCACAGGTCAATGTGGTCAATGTTTTCCCGACGGATACCGGCCCCTTCCAGTTGCCAGGTTAAGGCCAGGCGAATATCGAACAGGGCCTTATGGTCATAGGGACTTTCCCGCAAGAGATCCATCCAGCTGCCACAATGCTTTTGCACCCCTTCAATAACTTCCGTTGATACCTCAAAGGCATCCGGTCCAATACAGGGACCAATGACCACCTCAATCTCTGCAGGATCACTCTCAAAATACATGCCCATGGCCCGGACTGTTTCACCGGCAATCCCACTGACGGTCCCCCGCCAACCGGCATGACAGGCCCCAATCGCCTGGTGGTAGGGGTCATAAAAGAGGACCGGCGGGCAGTCAGCAAAGGTCACAAACAAGGCGCAGCGATTGGCATTGGTAACCATCCCGTCTGCTTCTGCCGGCACGGAGGCCAGGTCTAAATAGCCCTTGCCCTTATCTTCTTGGCCGATATAGGCTACCCGGTTACTGTGCACAAAGGAAAGGCTAACAGCCTCTTCCGGGTCAATGCCAAACTGGCTTAAAAAGCGGATGCGATTGGCCTGGACACATGCCGGCTGGTCTTGGGTTTTTAAGCCTAGGTTCAACCCGCGATAGGGGTAGCGACTCACGCCACCCAAGCGGGTTGAAAAGGCATGACAAAGACCGGCATGCCGGTCAAGACTTGAGGCCGTCAGCCAAGTCAACATTCTCTCCGTTCTTAATTCCACCATTTGCCCTCCTATATTCGCTCTTGTTCTAACCGCCACAAATTCTGGTAATCTTCCGATGCTGCCAATAATATTGAATGAGGACCACTTGCGCATATTTTACCATGTTGGAAGAGGTAAATAAAGTCAACAAAGGGTAACGTCTTTAATTCATGGGTGATTAAGATCACCGTCTTATCGGCTGCCCACTGGTCTAAAAAGGCATCCAGCATCTGGGAGGTTAGGCCATCTAGGTTATGCAGGGGCTCATCTAAAATCACAATATCCGGATTTTGCAAGATCACCCGGGCCAGGGCCAAGCGCTGGCGCTCCCCACCGGACAGACGTGTCCCATTTTCTAAAATGGAGGTATCTAATCCTTCCGGCCAAGCCGCAAGTAACTGGTCCAGATGGACAGCCTTGAGAACTTCCATGAGCTCTGGGTCCTCTGCTCCCGGTTTGGCCAAGCGCAGGTTGTCCCGGATAGAGGTGTTGAAAAAGGCCGGCGTTTGCTCCAAATAGCCAATGCTATCCCGCAAAAAGTTATCGTCTACCTGGTCCAGGGGCAGGCCACCTAGGCGCACCACTCCCTTATCCGGCCGCCACAGGCGGAGCAAGAGCCGGACCAGGCTGGTTTTACCGCTGCCACTGGTCCCCACAAAGGCCACATGGCGGCCATGAGGAATATCAAGGTTAATATCCTTGAGGACCTCCCCCTCTGCTTGATGGTAAGAAAAGCCCATCCCTTCGACCTGGATATCCAGGTTGGCCGGGACCTGCCCGCCAACCGGCGGAAGGGGCCTGCTGGGCCGGATATCTGCCAATTCTTTGGCGGCCTCTAAGGACATCCAACACTCGCGCAGGGCCTGGGGTAACTGGTTCAGGGTTTCAAAACTGGCCATGGCCACGAGGGTCAACATGGGCAAGACCCAAATTGATAAGTTTCCGGCCCTGACTGCCGGTGCTGTGAGCACTAAAACGCCCAGGGCTGTGCCATGGGCTAAAAAGGCCAGGCCGTGGATGGCCAGTCTTTCAACCCAGACCCCCTGCCTTTGCGCTTGTAAGTCAGCATGGGATAACTGGTTGACCTTGTCTTCTAAATTATCGCCGAAATCACTGGTCTGCCATTCAAAGAGGCCGTGAAAGATATCCGTAAAGGTATTGGATAATTCATCCCTGGCCTGGCGTCTCCTATGGTCAATCTTGATCTGACTACGCACCGAGAGGAGCGGGACCAGGCAGAAAGAAACCAGTAAGGCACAGGCTAGGAGGATACCGGCCGGCAGCACATAGAGGCTGGTAAAAATAGAGGTCCCCAGGATGACCAAAATCGTCCCCACCGGCAGGGAAACCACCCGGAGGTAAAAGTACTTGAGCACCTCCACATCACCGATGAGGCGGTTATAGAGCTGCCCTTCCGAATAACCCTGGATCAGATCTGGGACCAGAGGTTCTAGGCGGTTATAAAGAGCCTCCCGCAGGCCTGTTAAAATCCGAAAGGCCAGGCTGTGGTTATAGAGGCGTTCCGCATAGCGGACGGCTGCCCGCCCCGTCCCAAAAAAGCGGACCCCGGTAATCAAGGGCATGAGCAAGAGGAGCTCAGGCTTTAGGGCCGCCCGGGTCAAGAGGACCCCTGATGTGGCCAGGAGGCCTACATTCCCAAAAACCGTGAGAGCCACCAATAAGGCCCCTAGGATAATCCGATACCGCATCGGCTTAAGCATCTGCAGTAAAAATGGCCAGGCCTCACGCATGGCTACCACCTCCTGTCAGGGCATAAAAGGCCCCTTGCCGGGCCATCAACTGGTCATAAGTCCCCCGCTCCACCAGCCGGCCCTTAGCCATGACCAGGACCTGGTCGGCATCCCGGATGGTGTGGAGCCGGTGGGCGATCATAAGGGCTGACCGGCCGGCCAAAAGATTTTTCAGGGCACTGAGAACCTGGTCTTCACTGGCCAGGTCCAGGTGGTCTGTCGGTTCATCCAGAAAAACGACTTCCGAGGCCTGGTAAAAGACCCGGGAAATAGCCAGTAGGGCCGTTTGACCGCCGGAAAGAGTATGGACCCCTTGTCCGACAGGGGTCTTCAGACCTGTAGGCAGGTCAGCCAGTAGGTCGGTCAGTCCTGATACCTCAGCTGCCTGCCTCACCCGTTTGGGGTCCGGTTGGTCTTCCAGGGCGATATTATGGGCGATGGTGTCCCGGAATACATAGGGGTCTTGGGGGACCAGGCCAATTTTTGCCTGCCAGGCGGCAACCTGGTCCTTGAGGGGCTTGCCGTTTAAGAGGATTTCACCAGCTGTTGGCTCAATAAAGCCCAGGGCCAGGTATAAAAGGGTGGTCTTCCCACTACCGCTCATGCCCACCAGGGCGACTTTTTCGCCAGCCTGCCAGGTAAAGCTGATATCCTCCACCGCCAAGGCCGGACTGCCCGGATAGTGGTAGGACACCTTTTTAAATTCCAAGTGGTCAAAGGCCGGGGTCGGTCCCTGGACCTGGGCCTGCCGGTCCGGTAACTGTAAGAAGGCATAGATATCCTGAGCCGCTTCATCGGCATCCATACCGGAGTGGAAAAACCCGCCCAGTTCCCGCATGGGCTGGTAGTATTCCGGGGCCAGTAAGAGGATGAAGAAGGCCGGCAGGTAATTTAACTCCCCGGTCACCAAGCGTAGGCCCAGGCCCACCGCAACAATAGCAATGGACAAGGTAGCCGCCAGTTCAAGAACCAGGGACGATAGAAAGGCCCAGCGCTGAACCTTCAAGGTCGTTACCCGGTAACTTTCACTGACTTCAGCAATCCGCTCACCCTGGTCCTTGCTTCTGCCAAGAATTTTAAGGGTTTCCAGGCCCCGGAGTACATCTTGGAGATAGGCCGCTAAAATCTGTAGCTTTTTCCATTGCAGGTGGGTAATGCTGGTCGTCCACTTGCCAATCAAGACCATAAAGAAGGGAATGAGAGGCAGGGTGACCACCATGACCAGCCCACTGATCAGGTCCAGACGAAAAATAAAGATTAGAAAGCAAATCGGAGTCCCAAAAGACTTGACCAACTGGGGCAGGTAGCTGTGGAAATAGACCGCCAGCTTATCCACCCCTTCCAGGTAGGTGGTCATCAATTGACCGATGGACTGGGAGCGAACGAGGAGCGGGTTGGTCGTCTTCATCTTCTGGACCAGGGCCTCCCTCAGCTCCACTTGGATTTTCTCGCTTAATTGCAGGCCAAAGAAGTCAGCGCCCAGCTGGCATAGGACCTTAACCGCCAAGCCCAAGAGCGTTAAGAACAGGTAGCCCTTTAATCTAGCCTCCCCTATTTCCGAAAAAATCAGACCATCAATGAGAGAGGCCAAGGCCCAATACTCTACAACCGTCGCTAAGGCCCCTAGTAAGGCCAGTAGGACCGTAAGAGCAAAAAACAGCGGGGACTTTTTAAGTTCACCCAGTAAATTTTTATTAATCAAAAGAAGCCTCCCCCATAAGGCAGCATAGCCGGACGATGATTCGACAGATTAAAAACCATGAAGCGAAGTCGACTAAAGGATCATAAAAGAAAACGGCCACCCAAGGGCGGCCGTTTTAAGCTTACCTGATTTTAATAATGGACGTCTTCTTTCTTAACCCGTTTCCGGAATACATAGAAGGACCAGGCTTGGTAGGCCAGTACCACAGGTACCAGGCAAACAGCAACGATGGTCATGAGCTTCAAGGTGTATTGGCTGGAAGACGCATTATAAATATTCAAGGACCATTCAGGGTTTAAGGTAGAAATCATGATATTCGGGAAGAGGCCCACAAATACCGTGACAGTGGTCAAGGCAATGGCTAAAGCGATGATGATGAAGGCAATGCCATGCCGGCCTTTTAAGTTGAAGAGTACAGATAAGATCATGCAAACTGCAGCGCCTGCACAGAGGGCAAGGCAAACCGGTTTGTCAAACATACCTGTGGTAAAGTAGGCATATACAACCCAAAGGACTGTTGCCACAATCATACCAATCCCAAGCTTAGGTGCCAAGGCATGCAACCGGTCAAGTACGACAGGTTCGCCGACTTTCAGTTGCAAGTAGGTAGCCCCATGATACAGGAAGACCAGGGCAAATACAATACCGCCGAGGATGGTGAAGGGAGATAAGAGGGTAAAGAAATTACCGACAAATTCCATTTTTTCATCAATCGGCACACCGGCCACCAGGTTGGAAACAGCAACGCCCCAAAGGACGGCTGAAAGCAGGGATGTAACGGAAATAATGTTATCCCAGCCATTCCGCCAGCTGGTGCTGGCTTGTTTAGACCGGAATTCAATCCCGCAAGCCCGTAAGATTAGGCAAATTAGGATCAGGAAGAGGGCCAGGTAAAAGCCACTAAAAAGGGTAGCATAAACGTGGGGAAAGGCTGCAAAGATAGCCCCACCGGCCGTAATTAACCATACTTCATTTCCATCCCAGAAAGGCCCAATCGTGTTTAAGACAACCCGTTTCTCGTCATCGGTCTTGCCCACAATAGGGATGAGGGCCCCCACACCATAGTCGAACCCTTCTAAGAAGAAGAAGCCGATAAACAGGACAGTGACTAAAATGAACCAGATAATATTTAAATCCACAATGAGCCCTCCTCTTTTGCCATAGGTTCTTTGGCTTCATCGTCAATTTTTCTAGCGTATTTTACAATAAGCTTTACATCAATAATCGCCAATACCAAATAAACCAAGGTGAAGCCAATCAGGGTGATTAACACATAACTGGCAGGCATTGCTGTCGAAACAGCGTCTTTGGTTTTTTGCAAGCCGTAAACAATCCACGGTTGACGACCCATTTCGGCAATTAACCAGCCAAAGGTATTTGCCAGGTAGGGTAAGGCAATGGCCGGCAGTAAAATCTTATAAAGAAGATTAACTGCACCACCATCATGGTATTTCTTCCGCCATGCAATGAAAAGGGCTGCTAAGGCCAGGACAATCATCAGCATGCCGGCCCCAACCATGATGCGGAAGCTCCAGAACATACTAAATACGTCCGGAATGTAGTTCCCTTCGCCATATTCTTGGCTGTATTGGTCTTGCAGGTCATTAATCCCTTGGACTGGGTCAGTGAAGTTGTTGTGCGTCATAAAGGATAAGAGTTTCGGAATAGCGACTTCTGTGGTATTGGTGCCCTTGTCCTGGTCAATCCCTGCAAAAAGTGCAAGCGGTGCTTCTTCAGTGGTTTCCCACAGGGCTTCCATGGCAGCCAGTTTCATCGGCTTTTCAGCGCCCAGGTACTGGGTCTGGAAGTGGCCAATGCCGGCTACAGCTAAGGAAGCGATAATCGCAACGACGGCAGCAATCTTAAAAGAAGATTGGAAGACGGGCTTATACTGACCCTTGGCCAGGTGATAGCCACTGATCCCTAAGACAAAGAAGGCTGCTGTACATAAGCCAGCGGTAAAGACGTGTGGGAATTGATGCAGGACGTAGGGATTGGTAATGACTTCTAAGAAGCTGGTCATTTCCGCCCGATCCATTCCACTTTCGTGGGCGACAATCTGATAACCGACAGGATTTTGCATGAAAGAGTTCGCAATCAAAATCCAAACGGCAGATAAGTTAGAGGCAAAGGCAACCAACCAGATGCAGAGACAATGAATTTTTTTAGGTAACCGGTCCCAGCCGAATACCCAAATCCCAATAAACGTAGATTCAATAAAGAATGCAGCTAAGGCTTCAATAGCCAAGGGTGCACCGAATATGTCCCCCATGAAGCGGGAATATCCGGACCAGTTCATACCAAACTGGAATTCCTGTACCAAACCGGTGGCTACCCCTAATACAAAGTTAATAATAAATAACTTACCCCAAAATTTCGTCATGGTTTTATATTTGGGATCACCGGTGCGCACGTATTTGGTTTGCATTAATGCAATCATAATAGGCAGGCCCATGGTCAACGGTACAAAGAGAAAGTGATAGACCGTTGTAATGGCAAACTGCCAGCGTGCTAATAACAACTGCTCAAACATAAACTAACCTCCCTTTGATTTGAACATGGACGCCTCTAAACTCCCTACAAATTTTGCATGCCATGTCCTTTTTAATATAACCTTCATTGTCACCTTTTCTCAATATTTATTATAGATATTAACCGGAGAAAAATCAAGGTAATCTGATGAAACCAATTGAAATTCTGTCATTCCCATGGAAACTTTTTGAAAACGGCAGCAATCTGCCCCATGTAAATGACCGTATACACAATAATTGATCCGGTATTTTGTCAATAATTGCGTAAAAATACTTGTCTCACCCGCTTCCTTAAAGGGTGGGAAATGCATGAGGGCAAATCTCAAGTGAATATCCTCCGGGATCTTACTGAGGCTGGCCTCTAGGCGCAAAACTTCCCGCCTGATCATTTTAGCCTGGTGGCCCCCTCCCTCCTGGTCGTAAAAGCTCCAGCCCCGGCTGCCGGCAAAGGCCATATCGCCGAGGACCACACAGTCATTGTGGATAAGGTGGATACTGGCCGGTAGGCTATCACGCAACCGGCGGATGCTCTGCCACCAATTATCATGGTTTCCGCGGCAGAGGATTTTTTGCCCGGGTAAGGTTTCCAGCCATTCTAAAGAGGGGAGGACATCTTCCAATTTGTTTCCCCAGCATAAATCGCCGGGCAACAAGACAATATCCTTTGGGCCGACCTTGGCCTGCCAGGCCGCTTCTATTTGTGCCGTATGGTCTAGCCAGTGGTCGCCGAAAACATCCATCGGTTTGGCCAGGTCAGGGGCTAGACCGATGGAAAGGTGCAGGTCACCTATGGCCCATACTTTTTGATAATCGTTTACCGACTTGGTCACAATAATCCTTTCTAACCTCTTGAACCCAAATGGCCTATCCATTAAAATAAGCATATTGCCATTTGATCTTAGGAGGAAAAACGTGAATATAGCTGAATTACTAAAGATTTTAGTACTTGGCATCGTGGAAGGGATCACAGAGTGGCTCCCGATCTCAAGTACCGGTCACATGATTTTAGTTGAAGAATTTATCAAGTTAAATGTTTCCCGAGATTTTTGGGAAATGTTCTTGGTGGTCATCCAACTGGGGGCTATTTTAGCCGTTGTCGTCCTCTACTTTGAAAAGCTCAACCCCTGGGCTAAGAAGAAGAGTCCTTCCGAAAAGAAGGCAACCTTTAATTTATGGGGCAAAACCCTGGTTGGCTGTTTACCGGCAGCTATTATCGGTCTGCCCTTGGATGACTGGATGGAGGCCCACTTTTTTAATGCCACAGTGGTTGCCATTGCCTTAATTGTGTACGGGGTCGTCTTTATCTTAATTGAACGCCGGCACAGCTCAGGGCATTTTAATATTGAATCTTTTGACCAGCTCAGTTATAAAACAGCCCTGGCCATCGGTATCTTTCAGGTCCTCTCCCTTATTCCGGGGACTTCACGATCAGGTTCTACTATTATCGGTGGGATGTTATGCGGGACCTCCCGCTTTATCGCCACAGAGTTTTCCTTTTTTATGAGCATCCCGGTGATGTTCGGTGCCAGCCTTTTAAAGCTGGTCAAGTTTGGCTTTGACTTTACAGCTGTCGAAGCCTTTTACTTAATCTTTGGCATGGTCGTTGCCTTTGTGGTCTCCATCATGGCTATTAAGTTTTTACTAAACTACTTAAAACGCAATGACTTTAAGGCCTTTGGCTACTACCGGATTGTCCTGGGGATGGTGGTCTTGAGTTACTTCTACCTCTTTTAAGCTGTAAGCGTCTGATGACCTGTCATCAGGCGCTTTTTTATTGGTCATATTGGCCCAGGTCATAGGTATGGATGATTTGAATGAGTTTTTGGGCATAGGCCGGGTCAGTGGCGTAACCGCCTTTGACCAGGGCCTTGGCTGCCGCTTCCGGGGTCTCTGCCTCGACGACCCCCCGGTACCTGGGTAGGGTCCCGACCAGCTTGGTGTAATCCTTTACCGAGGCCTCGACCGAGTCATAGGCCCGAAATTTGGCAGAAACGGTAATGGATTCGCCGCCCAGGACTTCTTCTGTATCATAGGTGACTGCATCTTCCTTACCAGTCCGTTTGACACCAAAATAATTATTATGAAGGCGCGCTAAATCCGATTGACCAAAGCCAGACTCTAGAGCTGATTGGGCTAGGATTAGGGAGGGATGGATGTGGTGTCGATTGCCATATTTTTGAGCAATAGGTGCCATTTGTTCAAAGTAGAATTCATGGCTACCGGTATAGTCAATGGTTACCGCCCTTGGACTGGAGGGGTTATTGAGTAAGATAGCAAGAGCCAAGAGGACAAAAAAGACAGCAATAATCACCAGGCGGTTTTTACTTTTTAGGGAACGACGGCGCTGAACAGTTTTTTTATGTCTTTTATTTTTCGGCGTCGGTCTTTTTCTCACGGGCCGCTTACGGGGCTTGGCCATAGACACCTCCTTATCATCCTAATATATTTTATTGTACCTTAATTACGGCATTTTCCAAAACAATTCAGTAGACATAAATTTCTTTTAAGTAAGATAAAAGGCTGGGAGAGGATACCTGTTTGCTTTCTAAGGCCCCTCGACCTACATCAAAAGCAACCAAATCGCTTTAGCTTTTTTCTAGCCAAGGTTAAAGGACCGTCGGTGGCAGGGGGATGGGCCCAGCTCTCGGAGGGCTGCATAGTGGTCGGCGGTGCCATAGCCCTTGTGCCGGGCCAGGCCGTAGCCTGGATATTTTTCATCCAGCTTAACCATGAGGGCATCCCGGTGGACCTTGGCTAAAATAGAAGCGGCTGCGATTGAGGCACTGACCTGGTCACCGCCGATGATGTTTTCCTGTTTAAAGGCCGGGGCCAGCCGGTTGCTACCGTCTACGAGGACAATGGAAAAGTCACCCAGGGCCCCCAGGGCCCGGTTCATGGCCAATTCCGCCGCATGGAGGATATTGATCCGGTCAATTTCTTCCACGCTGGCCTCTCCAAGGGCATAGGCCAGGGCCTGGCTCTGAATTTGTCCGGCCAGGGCCTGGCGGCTTTTTTCGCTTAATTTCTTAGAATCGTTTAAACCCGGTAGCAGGAGCCCCTCCGGCAAAATCACGGCAGCAGCAATAACCGGCCCGGCTAAGGGGCCGCGGCCGGCCTCGTCTGTGCCGGCAATCCGGACATAGCCCTGGCTTCTTAGCCGGTTTTCATGGACCCAAAGGGCCCTCAGCCGGTCCTCCTCTACCTTTCTCTGCACCATTTGCCTTTCCAGCTGGTCAGCTAGAAGTTGGAGGCCCCGGCGGGCATCAGCCCGTAAGGCTGGGATGAGGGCCTCCTGGTCTGCCGGGGGCATATTTTGCACCTGTGCTTTCACCTGGGCAATAGATTGCTTATAAAAAGTCATCTTTGACCTCCTATCTTGGACGATGGTCCCCTTTTTTCGGTAATTGGATGGCCCGCATCATGCTGTCCTTGCCATACTTGACCTGGAGCCGTTCAATCAGCCGGTCCAGGTCATCTAGGTCACCGCTTTCATTAAAAAGGGCCAGCTGGACATCCGGGTCATTTTCACCACTTAATTGGGAGGCCGTCATGCCAATGAGCCGCAGGGGAGCCCCGGTATAGCAGTCCTCCAGGAGGGCATTCGTCGCCTGCCAAAGGGGCTTAAAGCCATTGACCGGCCAGGGCAGCTGGACCTGCTTGGTATGGGTGGTAAAATTGCTGAGCCGCCATTTTAAGGTGACGGTTTTTGCCAATAGCCCTTCCCGCCTTAAGCGCTTGGATACATCCTGGACCAGGTCGGCCAGGATTTTTTTGAGGGCCTCCTTATCGGCAATATCGACGGAAAAGGTCCGTTCTCGGCCAATAGACTTGGCCTCCCTTACGGTCACGACCGGCCGGGGATCGATGCCATTGGCCCGGTCATAAATATCGCTGGCCCGCTTGCCCAATAACCGGGCCAGGCTATCTACATTGCTCTTAGCCAGGTCTTCAATGGTGTAAATGCCCTCGCCTTCCAAGAGGGCCTGGGTATGAGGGCCAACCCCCATCATCCGGCCAACGGGCAGGGGCCATACCTGGTCTTTGAAATTCTCCTGGCTAATGACCGTCAAACCGGCCGGCTTATTAAAATCGCTGGCCAGCTTGGCGGCGAATTTTTGATAGGACACCCCTACCGAACAGGTCAGGCCCCGCAAGGTATAAATCCGGTACTGGATGGCCTTGGCCAGGCGAATGGCCGCTGCCATATCTGCTGTTTGGTCGGTCACATCTAAAAAAGCCTCATCGACAGATAAAATTTCCATGGTGGGGGTGACCTTGCTCAGTAGGCCCATAATCACCTTAGATTCCTGCCGGTAGGCATCTTTTCTAACCGGTACATAAATACCTGCCGGGCAAAGGCGCTTGGCTCGCATGACGGGCATGGCTGAGTGCACGCCAAAAGCCCGGGCCTCATAGGAGGCCGTCGTGACCACACCCCGGGTATCGGAAGCCCCGGCGACAATCACCGGCTTGCCCCGCCATTCGGGATGGTCCCGTTGCTCAACTGAGGCAAAAAAGGCATCCATATCAATATGTAAGATTCGACGCATCAGCTTCTCCTCCTCCCCTTAATACTACCCTGTAAAAGGAATCTGGGCAACAGAGTTGCGCCTTTTTTCACCTATGATATAATGACAGCTGAGGTGATAAAATGAAATTTAACGGTGCTCTGGTAAAGACCGAAGAACGCGTTATTGGCGTAGCTGTCGTTGAAAATAATTTCCTGGATTTAGACCCTGAAACCCGGGCCAAGCGGATGCTCCAGTATCATAAGGGCTTTGGCGGGAAGGTCCCTGTGGTGGTCCTCTTAGAATCCATCGAAAACAAGGAAAAATATTGGGGCCGCCCCGATTTAATTCCCTTGGTTAAGGATGTCCCCCTCAACATGATGACCTTTAAAACCTGGACAGCCCCGGATGAAGACTAAGCTAGCTAAAAAGCCGGGCCGAATGATTTGCTCATTCGGCCCGGCTTATTATTTGTCCAATTTTCGCCAAAGATTCGCTCGGCTATTCCTTTGGTGCAATAATGCTAACGGTCCGGCTTTGGTCGTTATATTCCACCTGCATCCCTACCGTCTCTGCAATAAAACGGATGGGGACGAAGGTACGGCCATTGCGAATTTGTGGGGATACATCAATGGGTCGGCTGTCCCCGTTCACTGTCACCCGGTTTTCATCAACCGGCAGGAGGATATGGGTATCGCCAAGGACCACCTCCACTTCTCGCCGCTCATTGGACCAGGTCACTTGGCCGCCATAGGCTTCAGCAATGAGCCGCAGGGGCACAAGGGTCCGCCCTTCATGAATATAGGGCGCCACATCCAGCTGATGAGCCTGGCCATCCAGCCAATACTGGCTCTGACCAATGCCCAGGTCTAGCAAGCGATAGGCCGGGTTACCCAGGTAGGATTCGGTGGTATGGTTGCCAAAGGTCGCCTTAATTTTACCGTTTGGCAGCTTATTGAGCTGGTTGATGGTAAAGCTGCCGTACTCGCCGGTGATGTCACCGGCAAAGCCTTCTAACTGCCACTGAATAACCCGGGGAGATAGCTCTATAGACCGACCATCCAGGGTTTTAGCAAAGACCCGGGCATTGACGACTTCGCCGGGCTGGACCACAAATTTGTCCAGCTGGATCCGGATGCCGGACACCGCTTCCGGGCCCTGGATGACCAGGTCCTTGTGGGCAATTTCCCGGCCATCGGCCAGGGCCTTAATGGGAACCGTACCCGGCTGGAGGGCTACAAACCAGGGACCATCCCAGATGCCGTGCTGGCCACCGTCTGTATAGGTTAGGGCCAGGCCCTGGGTGGCCTTGGGATGGTAGTTGGCATCCCAAGCCTTTTCTAAGCCAAACTGACCGCTCTCCCCTTGTACCAGCCGTGAAGGACCGGAGATTTTTCCGGCTACAACAGGCCCTTCCGGCGTTTCATTGAAAATCCCGATGCCATTGACCACAGCCCTTTGGGCCCTAAAGCCTTCCGGAGCAATGGTGACCTGCCGGTTAAAGCTCCCCAGGGGCCGGCTCACCAGGGTGCTGGACCCGCCACCATCCAGGTTGACGGCCTTATAGGCCCCTAGCGCCTGCATAAAACGGCTGAGCTGGCCCAGGGAAAGGCCGGCGCTCCTGCTGGTCCGCCCTTCTGCACATACAAAGTAAACCGTCTTGCCGTCAGCTGAAATACCGGCGGCGGTCCGGGCCCGGACGCCCCCTAAGACATTGATATCCTTGGTGTAGGGCACCAGCTGGCCGTCATTGACCAGGAGGGCATGGCCCCCAACCAGGAACTTCCACTGGCGGTCTGGTTGGACGCCGGCCCAGACTTGGGCCTTTTGGCCTATTTTCAGGTGTTTTTTGACAAAAAGTTCACCCTGGCCATTGGCCTGTAAAATGACCTTCCCATCCGGCACCGGATAGGGTAGGGTTTTCCCATAGGAGATCTGCTCGACCGTGCCATCGGGACCGATGAGGACTTCCGTATTGGTGGCATGGCCTCGGGAAGCGCTGCCCCAGAAATCATTGTACATCTGGATGGTATCGGTATGGCTTTCCTGGCCGGAGGGGTCATGCCAGTAGTAGGTCTTGTTCAGGCCATCCAGGGGGAAGCTGGCCCCATCGGCGGCCTTGATGCCACCATTAAAGGTCATGGCTTCGATATGGGCTGTGCCGCCGGCATCAATACCCAGGGAGTAAAGGCCGATAATCACCGCCGGCGAGCTCTGCAGGCGGCCGTTCACAATAGATGGGCCAATAGGCGAGCCCTGCAGGGCCATGTTGAAGTAATCGCCATTCATCATAGCGACTGCATTGGTCCGAGCGCTCATTTGACCAACCGTTGCCCGCCGGGTATACTCACCGGCACCGGCCACCAGGCGCAAGTCGGTGTTGGGGTTGGTTAAGTCACACCGCCACACCCCAATTCGGGCATTCTGCCAGTGGTGCATTTCTTCCACAACACCCGGCGCAATCGGTTCAGACCGGACCACTTGGGCCTGGGCCGGGTCTGTAGTGACCAGGGACCAGGCGGTTAGGCATAGGGCCCCGGCCATCAAGGCCACAATTCTTTTTTTCAGCATTAGGAAACCTCCTTCAATCGTCTTTACCTTTACTATAGCTGAAGGAGGCCCCGCCCTCAAGTTTTCCCGGCAACTGTTTCTTTTTTGTTCCTCTTACTTGCTGTTTACCGGTCCCTTTCCTATAATAAAGAAAAGGAGCGATGATATGAAGCGAAATTGGCGGGCCTATAATAAAGAGCTTTTTGCCCCTATGCGCCGGGCCAGTCGGGATTATGGACTGATTGAAGCCGGTGACTGTATCGGCATCGGCCTATCCGGCGGCAAGGACAGCACCCTACTCCTCTATAGTTTGGCGGTCTTACAAAAGACCCTGCCGACCCCCTTCCAAATTAAGGCCATGAGCGTGGACCTGGGCTGGGAAAACGACTATACCGCCCACCGGTCCCTATGCGAAGAGTTGGCCATTCCCTTTGAAGTGGTGCCCTCCAATATTGGCCCCATTGTCTTTGAAGAGCGCCAGGAAAAAAATCCCTGCTCCCTCTGCGCCCGGATGCGGCGAGGGGCAGTCAACAACTGGGCCGCAGCCAATGGCTGCAATAAGGTCGCCCTGGGCCATCATTTAGATGATGTCATTGAGACCCTCCTCATGAGTCTTTTCTTTGAGGGCCGGCTCCACACCTTTGCCCCCAGGGCCTACTTGAGCCGGGCGGACCTCACCGTTATCCGGCCCCTGGTCTTTGTAAAAGAGGCCGATATCCGCCGGATCGTCAGAAAGTTAGACCTGCCGATTATGCATAATGCCTGCCCGGCAGACGGCTTTACCAAACGGTCGGAAGAAAAGGCCCTAATTGCCCAGCTGGCGAAAGAAAACCCCGGCATCAGAGACCGGATGATGCACGCCGTCACTTCCAGTTTATGGACCAGTTACCAGACCACTTCCTAGGAGGTATCCCATGCTTGCCCAATTAAAGAGTGCCTGCCTGACCGGCTTAGAGGTCTATACCGTTTCTGTTGAAATCGATGCCGCACGCGGCCTACCCTCTTGGGATATCGTCGGCCTGCCGGATACCGCCGTCCGTGAAAGCAAGGAAAGGGTCCATACTGCCTTAAAAAACGCCGGGTTTGATTTCCCTCCACGAAAGATTGTCGTTAACCTGGCCCCTGCCAACCTAAAAAAGGAAGGCCCCAGCTATGACCTGCCCATCGCCCTGGCCATTTTAATTGCCACCGAGCAGCTACCGGCTGAAGGCCTTGACCAGTTTATGGTCTTAGGTGAACTGGGCCTGGATGGGGCCCTGCACCCGGTCCATGGCGTCTTACCGGCAGCCCTGGAGGCCAAGTCCGCCGGCCTTAAGATGATCCTACCGGCTGCCAATGCCAAGGAGGCGGCCCTAAGCGATGCCCCAGTCTACGGCTTTAGCCATTTAAGCCAGGTGATTGCCTTTTTGAAGGATCCGGCAGGCGCCACTTGTGAGCCGAAACCGGATATGGACCAAATCCTCCAGGCTGACCGTCCCCTAAAGTATGATTTTTCAGACGTCAAGGGCCAGGACGAGGCAAAAAGGGCCCTGGAAATTGCAGCCGCAGGTGCCCATAATGTTTTATTTATCGGGTCGCCCGGCGTTGGCAAGACCATGTTGGCCAGGGCCTTTACCGGCATCTTGCCCCCACTCACCCAGGCCGAAAGTCTAGAAACCAGTAAGCTCTATTCTGTAGCCGGCCTCTTAACGGACCAACACTTTCTCGTCACCGACCGCCCCTTCCGCAGTCCCCACCACAGCGCCTCCCAAGCCAGCCTTATTGGCGGCGGCCGCGTCCCCCGGCCGGGTGAAGTGTCCCTAGCCCACCACGGGGTCCTATTTATGGATGAATTACCGGAATACCGCCGGGAGGTCCTGGAAGGGCTCAGGCAGCCCCTGGAAGATGCCGAGGTCACTGTCTCCCGGGTCAGCGCCCAGGTGACCTACCCCTGTGACTTTATCCTCCTGGCCGCCATGAACCCCTGTCCCTGCGGCTACTTAAATGACCCCCACCACGAATGCACCTGCACCCCAGCCCAGGTCAGCCGCTACCGCCAGCGAATTTCCGGCCCCCTCCTGGACCGCTTTGATATTCAGATTGAGCTGAGCCCGGTGGCCTTTAATGACCTATACGATAAAAAGGAAGCTGAATCTTCCGCAACGATCCGCAAGCGAGTCATCGCCACCCGGAAGCTCCAGCTCGACCGCTTTGCCGACCGGCCTATTTTTGCCAATGGCAGCATGAGCCACCAGGATATCCGGCAGTTTTGTGCCCTGGACCCCAAACCTAAAGCCCTCTTGCGCCAGGCCTTTGAAAGGCTAGGCCTATCGGCCCGGGCCCACGACCGGATTTTAAAACTGGCCCGGACCATTGCGGACCTGGACACCGGGGGCCCCATCAGTGAAAGGCACATTGCAGAAGCCATCCAGTACCGCACCCTCGATAAAAAACAGTGGCAGATTAATTAAGGAGTTAAATCAATGGATGATCGGATTAAAACACTCGCGAAAAACCTCACCAGCTACTCGGTAAACCTCCAGGAAGGCGATAATGTCCTCCTGGATATTTCTGGACATGATGCCCTGCCCCTGGCTGAGGCCCTTTTAGAAGCCAGCTATGCCCTAGGGGCCAACCCCTACCTCCACCTGTCAGAACCCCGGCTCACCAGGGCCTATCTGAAGGGGGCCCGGGAAAGCCAAATGCTTGACCTGGCTGACTTGGAACTGGCCCGGATGAAAAAAATGGATGCCTATATCGCCGTCCGCGCCGGTGATAATTCCGCTGAACTGGCCGATGTGGACCAGGCCCAGCTGGCCCGCTATGCCAAGGCCATGAGCCCCGTTCTCCGAGACCGGGTGGACCGGTCCCGCTGGGTCATCCTCCGCTACCCCAATGGGGCCATGGCCCAGTCCGCTAATATGAGTACCGCAGCCTTTGAAGACTTCTACTTCCAGGTCTGTAACTTAAACTATAGCCAGCTCAGCACCGCCATGGATGCCCTGGTCCAAAGGATGAACCAAACCGACCAGGTCCGCCTGGTTGCCCCGGGGACAGATATTACCTTTTCCATCAAGGGGATTGACGCCGTCAAGTGTGCCGGCGAATGCAATATCCCTGATGGCGAAGTCTACACCGCCCCTGTCAAGGATAGCGCCAACGGGGTCATCCGTTACAATGTGCCCTCCCGCTACCGGGGAACCACCTTTGAAAACGTCACCCTGACCTTTGAAAATGGCCGGATTGTCCATGCCGATGGCAACCATCCCGACCTCCTAGAAGCTATTTTCGATACCGATGAGGGGGCTCACTACCTTGGGGAATTTGCCCTGGGCTGCAACCCCTTTATCCTCAATCCCATGAATGACATCCTCTTCGATGAAAAGATTGCCGGCAGCATCCACCTAACCCCCGGTTCGGCTTATGATGATGCCTTCAACGGCAACAAAAGTGATGTTCACTGGGACCTGGTCCTGATCATGCGGCCAGAATGGGGCGGTGGCGATGTTTACTTTGATGGTGAATGCATTCGCCGCGACGGCCTCTTTCTCCCTGAGGACCTCCTCCCCTTAAACCCTGACGCATTTATAACAAAGGAGTGATATGATGAGACTATTTCCCGAATCAACCCTTGCCTACGCCATTGACTACCAGGAGAAACTCCTACCGGTCATGCGGGAAGCGGACCGGATCCTTGCCCGGGCCAAGATCCTCACTGAAGGGCTCAATATTCTACAAGTCCCGGTCGCTGTGACCCGCCAATATCCGAAAGGCCTGGGGGATACCGTCGCTGACCTCCACTCCGCTTTAGGAGATGCACCAGTCTATGACAAGCGGAGCTACAGTATTTATGATGCAGATGACTTACGCCAGGACCTAAAAAACCGGGCCCCGAAGACCATCCTCCTCTATGGGATTGAAACCCATATCTGCGTTGCCCAAAGCGCCATTGACATGACCGCTGCCGGCTACCAGGTCTTCCTCGTGGTAGATGCCTGCTCCAGCCGCTATGAACTGGACCATAAGATTGGCCTGAAGCGGATGATACACGAAGGCGTTGGCCTCACCACAGTTGAGGCCGTCCTCTTCGAATTATGCCGAACCTCTGAACACCCCCATTTTAAATCTATTTCCAAGCTGATTAAATAAAAGAAAAGGGCTGTGTCAGAATGAGTAAAATCATTCGGCACAGCTCCTGGCTTATAGAAAACTTAGCCCTAATTGATTTATAAAATTCTCTTTAGCTATATATTATGAGCTTACATGGATATATCCATAAACAAAGTCCCTCCTCATTTTTTTGAGCTGGGACTTTGTTTGTTAGAGGGGCTATTTTGCAACAACCCCTTTTTTGTATGGCTTTATTCACCTGTTTGAGCAAGTTCAACTGGGGCGACCACACCGGTCGCGACCGGCTGGGGCTCCGAATTCCCATTACTCCAGGGCTTAACCAATAAGAGCCCTAAGATAACCCCTATCACAATCCCTAAGATAACAATACCGGCATATAGACTCCGGTAGTTCGGCGCCTCTCCATCTTGATGCGAGCGGACTTTAGCCTTTTTTTTCTCGCTGACCCAGGTCTTCTTCTTGGCCTTGGCCGCTGCTTGATCACCACTAGCCGACCGGGCTTCCGGCCCATAGCCCAGCTTGGCTGAAAAACGGTTGAACAGGGAGCCCTCTTTATCCTTGTTTTCTTTTTGGACCGGCTCGGGCCGGCCTGCTGCCGGGGCCTGGTCAGCCTTAGGTGCATAAACGCTTTCCTTGGCATCCTGCCAGCGCCGGCTTAAACGCTGGGCTGCCCGGGCACTGGATTCCCTTTCATAGTAATTGCTGTAAGCCCGATGACCGGCAGAGGGCCGGTCTGCTTCCTGGCCGTCATACCGGGGTATCTCCACCGGGGCGGTCTTGTTTAACTGGTCCAGGGTTTCCTGGGGATCATATAAGCGGGTACTATCAAAATCATTATCATCTAAATCCCAGGGCTCAACCAGCTTTTGTTCCACCTTGGACCCACACTGGGAACAAAAAAGGTCACCTGCAGATAATTGATTGCCACAATGATTACAATACAAAATATCACCTTCATTATATTTACATATTTACGAATTTATGCGAGTAATATTTTACCATAAAATAGCTATAATGAATAGGCTTCTTTCCCCTTCTTCCCTTTCCTGAATTGACATTGTACCATTGGTACGGTACAATGATTTCACTCCAAGAAATATGAAAGGAATGGACACCATGCAAAATCCATTTTCCAAAAAAGAAGCCTCAGCGAGTCAAGGCGAGCTAGGGCAAAAGAAAAACCGCTTCACCCGAAAACAACGGTTGATTGCCAGTGGCGTCGTCATCGCCCTTTTAATTGGCGGGGTTGCCTATGCAGCCTTAAACCAGGGGCGGGACGAGGCCATCGCCGCCGACCGGGTTACCGAACTGACCCCCTCCCACTTCTCCACCACCGTTTCTGCCACAGGGGAAATTCAAACCGATAAGGATGTGGAGGTCTATACCTCTCAAACCGCCCCCATCAAAGAAATTTTCGTTGAAGAAGGAGAAAAAGTCGAAGAGGGCCAAATCCTGGCCAAGTTGGACGATAAAAAGCTCCGCCAGCAAATTCGTCAACGGGAAGCAGCTGCCGGCGTCAGTGCCCGCAGTGCCCATGCCCAGGTCCAGGCCGCCCGCAACCGGTATAATGCTGCTGCCCGGGCCCTAAATAGCGGGACCAATGCAACCCTGGTTTCTGCCGGTAATGCTGTCGAATCAGCCAAGTACGCCTGGGATGCCGCCGAGAAAAACTACCAGGACATGAAAAAAGCCTTGGAAGAAGGCTACCACCCCGAGTTGACCAATGAATCCTCCGCAAAGATAAGCAGCAAGCAAGCCCGGCAAAATGCTGCCCAGCGTTTGGACCAGGCCAAGGCCCAGTTACAAGAGGCCCGCAACAAGTATAACCAAGCGGTCAACGATGCCAAGCAGTATGACCAAGACCGGCAGCGGCTCCGGAAAGAACGGGATAATGCCCAAACAGCCATTGCCCAAAAGCAGAGAGATATTTCCGGCCATACTATCACCAAGCAAGTAGAAGTCGGCAAGGATGAAAATGGAAACCCCATCTACGAATACCAAGAAGTACCAAGCCAACTGCCAGCCGGCGATCCACAATACAGTGACCTGGATTCACTGAACAATGATCTTTCCAAAGCCCAGACAGCCCTTTCTGACGCCGAGTCTAAGTATGCCAGTGCTGATGCCAACAAGTCTTCCTGGGAAAGCCAGATCACCAGCCGGGAAGAAGCCCTGGCCCAGGCCCAGCTGGCCTATGACCAGGCCCTTGAAAATGAAGACTTTCAAAAGGACCTCCGGGGCAAGTCCGCCAAGGCCCGGCAGGATAACCTGAGCACAGCCAAGCTGCAGGCTGAAACCGCTAAAAGCAACTATAACCAGGCTCAACGGAGTCTAGCTGCCGCCCGGGTTGCAGCCCAGGAAGAAATCAATACCTATGAAGATAATATCGCCACCACGGCTGCAGCCGGCGATACCAGCGCTGCTGAAGTGGAGCTGGCCACCATGTACGAAGACCTCCAAGACATGACCATCCGGGCCCCCATGGCCGGTACCGTCACCAAGATTTTTGCCAAGCAGGGAGGGGTGCCCAGCGGTGCCCTCTTTAAGGTTGAAAACCTAAACGCCCTGGTCATCAAGACAGAGCTCAAGGAGTTTGACCTGCGGAGTGTCCGTGTCGGCCAGTCTGTTGAAATCAAGGCCGACGCCACCGGCGATAAGGTCTACCATGGCCGGGTCGTCTCCATTGCCAATGCAGCCACCCAAAGTGCAGCCAGCGCTATGCCTTCTGCAGATGGCGCCGCCCCCAGCACCAGCGGCGATGCTAATCCCACCTTTACAGCAAAAATTGTGATTGAAAAGGCCCCTAGAGAACTGCTATCCGGTATGAAAGTCCGCCTGAATATCATCACCGCCGAAGATGAAAACGTCTATGCCGTCCCCTTTGGAGCCATTATCGACAGCGACCAGGGCAAGCACGTGATGGCCTTGGAGCCGGTCCAAGGCAAGGAAGGCGTTTATGAGTTAAAGAAAACCCCGGTCAAGACCGAACTGGAAAATGATGTCAACGTCGTGATTACCGGCAAGGCCTTAAAAGACCACCTGAAAATCCTCAATGACCCTGAAGAGATGACCGAGGGCAGCCGGGTGACGGTCAGCGACAAGCTGAAGTCAGACGAGGGTGAGACCAGCGAGGACGGGAGCAGCCTATGAGTGAGTCCTCTTTAATCCGCATGCGGAACATTCGTAAGAGCTATTATATTGGCGAACCCAATGAACTGGAAATCCTACATGGGATTGACCTCACCATTGAATCCGGCCAGTTTGTATCCATCGTTGGCCAGTCCGGGTCGGGCAAGTCCACCTTGATGAATATCATCGGCGCCCTGGACCGGCCTACGGAAGGCAGCTACTTCTTAAATGACGTCAATATTGCTGAAGCCGGCGATGGAGACCTATCCGGTATCCGCAACCGGCTCATCGGCTTTGTTTTTCAGACCTTTAACCTCCTGGGCCGGTCCAGTGCCCTCAGAAATGTAGAACTCCCCATGCTCTATGCCGGCAGGCCTGCCAAGGAACGCCGGGAACGGGCCGAATATCTTTTAGACCTGGTCGGTATGAAAGACCGGATGCACCACCAGCCCAATGAACTTTCCGGGGGGCAAAAGCAGCGGGTCGCCATTGCCCGGGCCATGGTCAATGACCCGGCCATTATCCTGGCCGACGAACCGACAGGCGCCCTGGACACCGCCACCGGCCATATGGTCATGGATATCTTCCACCGCCTTCATGAAGAATCCAATAAAACAATCTTGCTGATTACCCATAACCCGGAACTGGCCGACCAAACAGAGCGAAAGCTAACCATGCAAGATGGCCATCTTTTTGAAGGGGAGGCCGCCAGCCAATGAATATTACCGAAAATATCCGCCTGGCCCTGGAAAGTCTCCGGGCCAATAAAATCCGGTCCCTGCTCACCATGCTGGGGATCATCATCGGCATCGCGTCTGTCATCAGCATCCTGACCATCGGAGATGCCATGACCTCCAGCATCAGCTCCTCCCTTTCGACCTTCGGCTCCCAAAACGTCTACCTCTATGTCAATAGCCGGGATGATGACTATATGTATGAGCCTTCTGAGCAAGACCTCATCTCGCCGGAAATGCTTGAGTCCATGCAGGCCCGGTTCGGTGACCGGATTGTCGGCGTGAGCTTAGAGAAGTCTGCCGGCAGCGGCGAGGTCCGTCACGGTTATCGGAAGGCCAATATCACCTTAAACGGGGTAAGCCCCGGGTCGGCCGAAAGTAATAATATCAAAATCCTAGCCGGGCGCTTTATCCGGGAAGCCGACGTGCAAAGCCTCCGCAATACAGCGGTCATTTCTGATAAGATGGCCAAAGAGCTCTATGGCGACCAGTTAAGCAAGGCCCTCAATAAGGAAATTGAGGTCCGGGGGGCCTCGGGAATGCATACCTTTACCGTCGTCGGCATCTATGAATACAACGACGACCCCATGACCGCCGCCATGAACGGGCGCAACCCAAATAGCAAAACAACAGCCTGTTATATCCCTGTCTCCACCGCCGGGCGACTAACCAATGACAGCTCCAAGGGCTACCGCCAGGTTACCGTCACTGCCGCCACCAGCGAAAACACCATCAAGTTTACCAAAGAGCTGGAAGACTATATGAACCAGTATTACACCAACAACTCCCAGTTCAAAATCTTGACCCAGAGCGTTGAAGAAATGACCAACCAGGTCAATGCCACCTTAAACAGTGTCAAGCTGGCCATCTCTGTTATTGCCGGCATTTCCCTATTGGTTGGCGGGATTGGCGTCATGAATATCATGCTCGTCTCTGTCACAGAACGGACCCGGGAAATCGGGATCCGCAAGGCCCTGGGCGCGACCAACTTTGATATCCGCCTGCAATTTATCGTCGAGAGCATCATTGTTTGTGTGATCGGCGGCCTAATCGGTATCTTAACCGGGGGTCTATTTGGATTTTTAGGCAGTCTGGCCTTAAAAGCAGCTACCGGGCCCAGCCTCCTGGCCATCTTCCTGGCCACCGGCTTCTCCATGTTAATCGGGGTCTTCTTCGGTTACTACCCGGCCAACAAGGCAGCCCAGCTGAACCCGATTGACGCCCTAAGATATGAATAGGATATGAATAAGCCATAAAAAAAGAGCCCCCAGGGGCTCTTTTTTTATGGCTGACTAGTGTTTGCTGGTCCGCTGGGCAATGCCTTCGAGTAAGAATTCATTGAGGACCCGGATATAGGTCCCCTTCATCCCCAGGGACTTGGACTCAATAACCCCTGCGCTTTCAAACTTCCGCAGGGCATTGACAATAACAGACCGGGTGATGCCAACGCGGTCCGCTATCTTAGAGGCAACCAGCAGGCCTTCTTCACCATCTAATTCATTGAAGATATGTTCAATGGCCTCCATTTCAGAGTAACTCAGGGTGTCCAGGGCAATTTGCACAGCGGCCTTTTCCCGGCCCTTGGCCTCATCCCGCTCCACCTTGCTCCGCATGATTTCAATACCAACGATGGTGGCGCCATATTCAGCTAAGATCAGGTCTTCATCTGTAAATTCCACTTTAAACTTGGCCAAGAGCAGGGTCCCCTGCCGACGTTTACCGGCAATAATAGGAATCACAGTGGTGATTTTTCCACCAAAGTCACAGTTTTTTTCACTGAAGAAGCAACGGTCACCGGTATTGGGTACATTAGCCTTTGTTTCATTCGTATTAATCAAGTCATCATTATAATTTTTAGGCATCCGCTTATCTTTAAGGATAATCTGTTCCATTAAAGAACAGTTGAAGTCATCCATAAAGTGGTGACCTAAGAGGGCCCCGTGTTCCCCCAAAATATAGGTATTACATTCAATCATATCTGATAAAATATCGGCAATGTTATTAAAATCAATGTAGGTGCTGTCATTTTCAGAGCCTTCCTGCAACAACTTATTTAATCGGCGTGTTTTCTCTAATAGTTCAGACATAATATTCCTTTCTTGCAAGCCCATGCAGTATCCATCCTATTCACAGTTAAATTAAATACTTACTATAATCGTGCTCTTCCCCGGCGTAGGCCACATGTGTCCGCACATAGGCCTGGTCAATCCGGAGGGTACAGGCTGCTTCGCCGGCCTGGTATAAGGCCTCGGTCAGCATATCTTCCATAACGGTTACCAGGCGTCTTGCGCCCAGGTCTTGTTCTGACGCATTCATCAGGTAGGCGATATGGGCCAGCTCAGCAATGCCGTCTTCGGTAAATTCTGCGACACAGTCTTCTGTTGCGAGAATCTTACGATATTGGTCAATTAAAGAATAGTCTGTGTTGGTCAGAATTTGGACAAAGTCCTCTTCGCTTAAGCTGGACAGCCGGACCTTGACCGGGAACCGCCCCAGAAGCTCTGGGATCAGGTCATCCGGCTTAGCCACATGGAAGGCCCCTGCCGCTATAAAAAGCACATGGTCTGTCCGCAAGTTTCCATACTTGGTCTTAACCACCGACCCTTCAACAATGGGTAAGATATCCCGTTGTACCCCTTCACGGGAAATATCCGGGCCGCTGCCCCCATGGGCATTGGCAATCTTATCCAATTCGTCGATAAAAACAATGCCGTGGTTTTCCGCCAACTTGATGGCTTCTTCGGCTACGGCGTCATCATCCAGGAGCTTGTCTGCCTCCTGCTCGGTTAAAATCTTCCGGGCTTCGGCAATGGTCATCCGACGTTTTTTCTTCTTATCCGGCATGACTTTTTTCATCAGGTCATTCATATTATCCATAACCTGGTCCATACCGGACTGTGCCATAAGGTCATTGGTCATCGGTTTTTCTTCGACTTCTATTTCAACCACTTCATCTTCCAGTTCCATCCGCTTGAGTTTCTCGCGGAAAATAGTGCGTTTGTCGTTACGTTCATTGACTTCATCAACACTATCGGTCAGGAGTGGATTATCTTTATCGGCTGTGCCCCCAAAGATCAACTCCAGGGGGTTACCGGCGTCTGATGCCCGTTGACGCAGGGTTTTCTTGGGGACTAGGATGTCGAGTAACCTGTCATTGGCCAGGCGTTGGGCTTCGTCTTTGACTTCTTCAAATTGTTGCTCACGGACGGTCCGGACCGCTGCTTCAGCCAGGTCCCGGATCATGGATTCCACATCCCGGCCGACATAGCCGACTTCGGTAAACTTAGTGGCTTCCACTTTCACAAAGGGGGTGCCGAGGATCTTTGATATCCGCCTGACGATTTCTGTCTTCCCAACCCCGGTGGGCCCCATCATAATGATATTCGAGGGGGCAACCTCCTCCTGCCAGTCTTCCGGCAGCCGGCTCCGCCGGTAGCGGTTACGGATGGCGATGGCGACACTTTTCTTGGCCTCCCCTTGGCCGATGATATGCCGGTCCAGGTAAGCCACCATCTCTTTAGGCAACAAGTTGGGCACCTGTAGGTCACTCTTCATCAGCAGCCCCTCCTTTAAGTGTCTCGACAATAATATTATGGTTGGTATACACGCAGATGTCTGCTGCAATTTCTATGGCTTTTCGGGCAATTTCCTCTGCAGGGAGGTCGGTGTTTGCTTTTAGGGCCTTGGCAGCGGCCAGGGCATAGTTGCCGCCACTGCCGATGGCACAAATGCCATCTTCCGGCACAATCACTTCACCGCCGCCACTGACAATCAATAGATTGTCCCGATCAGCTAAAATAAGTAGGGCTTCCAGCTGCCGGCTCATCCGGTCTGTCCGCCATTCCTTGGCCAGGGCGATGGCTGCCCGAACCAGGTGGCCACCGGAGGCTTCCAGGTGTTGTTCAAACTTATCGAAGAGGGTGAAGGCATCTGCCACCGAACCGGCAAAGCCGGCAAGCACTTGATTATGATAAAGTCTACGAACCTTGCGTGCCGTTCCTTTCATAATTGTTGTTTCACCCATGGTGACTTGTCCATCGCCGGCGAGCGAAACGCCTTCAGGCGTTTTGACCGCAACAATTGTCGTTGCATGGAATTGACTCATTTGATCATCTCATTTCTCATGTGCCCTGGGGTGTGCTTGTAAATAAACATCGCGTAATCGTTGCGCAGATACTTTCGTATAAATTTGGGTGGTCGATAGGCTTTCATGGCCCAGCAAGTCTTGGATCATCCGCAAGTCACCACCATGGTCCAAAAGATGGGTGGCAAAACTATGCCGGAAGGCATGGGCTGATACCCGAAACTTGAGGGCCCCTTTTTTTATGTATTCATCCAGGAGGTAGTTGACCCCCCGCCTTGTTAATCTTTTACCCAAAAAATTCAAAAACAAGGCCTCTTCCTCTGTATCCTTCACCAAGGCCGGTCGGCCCTTGTCGATATAGGCGGTGAAGGCCGCCATGGACTGGCGCCCAATAGGAACCATCCTTTCCTTCCGCCCCTTACCGGTAACTTTCAGAACAGGAAAAGCTGCAGCCTTTTGGATATCGCCAAGATTAAGGGCTACCAGTTCCGAAACCCGCAGGCCCGACCCATATAGACATTCAAAGATAGCGGCATCCCTTAGGCCCAAGGGGCTGGCATCCTGTCGGATTTGGTCTAAAAATGTGGCCATGTCCGTTTCTGTGATGGTTACAGGCAGGTGCTTGCTGGCCTTGGGGGCGGTCATGTCCTGCCAGGGGTTTTCACTAATGACCCCGGTCCGGGCCAGGTAATCATACCAGGCCCGGATAGCCGACAGCTTCCGGGCAACGGTGGTCTTGGCATACTGGCGGTCGCCCAGCTCATAGACGTATAGCCGGGCATCATTGGCCCTTACTTCCGTGAAAGAAAGGTTTTCCCGCTCCAGCCAGGCCTTGTACTGGTTTAAATCCCGGGCGTAGGCTGCACAGGTATTGGGGGATAACCGCCTGTTATAGGCGAGATAATCTAGGAAAAGGGTTAACTGATCATTGATCAAGATCATTCTCCTTCAAAAAGGAAGCGAGGTCCGCCAGGGCCCGGTCAGCATACTGGCTGTTGCGGTCTTTTTTATTCCGCACTTTCTTCTCTAAGGGGGGCAGCAGGCCAAAGTTCACATTCATCGGCTGGAAGTTGGGGGTCAGAGAATGGCTGATATAGCCCATCAGGGCCCCAAGGGTCGTGGTCTCGGGGAAGGTCAGCGGATCTAGCCCCTGCAGAAGCCGGTAGGCATTGACTCCGGCCACGAGCCCGCCGGCTGTTGATTCGACATAGCCCTCTACCCCGGTCATTTGTCCGGCAAAGAAGAGCTGGTGGTCTGCCTTCAGCTGGCCGGTCTCCAGGAGGATGCCCGGTGATTTAATATAGGTGTTCCGGTGCATGACCCCGTAGCGGACAATTTCCGCATCCCTTAGGGCGGGAATCATCCGGAGGATGTCTCCCTGGGCCCCCCAGCGCATCCGGGTCTGAAAGCCGACGATGTTCATCAATTGGCCATGGGCATCGTCGTGCCGCAGTTGGACCACCGCATAGGGGGGCTCCCCGGTTTTGGGGTCAACCAGGCCAACTGGCTTCATGGGACCAAAGCGCAGGGTGTCTCGGCCGCGACCGGCCATGGTTTCAATGGGCATACAGCCTTCGAAGAAGACCTCATCTTCAAAATCCCAGGTTGGGGCCCAGGGAGCGGCCAGAACGGCCTCATAAAAGGCGGCATATTGGTCTTCGTCCAAGGGGCAATTCAGGTAATCTTCAGCCGGGCCCTTGTCATACCTGGACTGCCAAAAGGCATCTTCCATATGAATAGACTCTTTGCTGATGATAGGAGCGGCCGCATCGTAAAAGTAGAGCTGGTCGCTCCCGGTGATTTTTTGGATATCTACCGACAGGGCCTCTGAGGTCAGCGGCCCACTGGCTACAATCCTAACCCCTTCTCTAGGGATTGTTTTAACTTCTTCCCGAATCAAGTTGACCAGGGGATGGTCGGTCAGGGCCTGGGTAACCCCCTTTTGAAAGCCTTCCCGGTCAACGGCGAGGGCCCCGCCTGCGCCTATAGCATGCCGGTCGGCCATCTGCATAACCAGGGCGTCGGCCTGCCGGAGTTCTTCCTTGAGTAGGCCCGCTGCATTGGTGAGGTCCTTGGCCCGCAGGGAATTGGAACAAACCAATTCAGCAAGGTCGCTGCTGGCATGGGCCGGCGTCATTGCCTCCGGTCTCATTTCATATAAATCCACCGGAATCCCTCGCTTGACCAATTGCCAAGCGGCTTCACTCCCGGCCAGGCCACCACCTATAATGGTTACCTTATTCATGATCGGCCTCTTTCTCTACCTTATAGCTACAGTCCTTGTTACTGCAGACAATCCGCTGGCTCCGCTTGGTGTTTTTTTCGACCAGGTAGCCCTCTTTACATGCCGGGCAGGTCTCGCCGGTCGGCTTGTCCCAGCTGACAAAGTCACAATCCGGATACCGGCTGCAACCGTAGAAGACCCGGCCTTTCTTACTCCGACGTTTGACCACATCCCCTTCATGGCACTTGGGACAGGTCACCCCGATTTTTTCTAAAAGGGGCCGGGTATTTCTGCAATCCGGGAAGCCGGAACAGGCTAGGAATTTCCCAAACCGACCCATTTTGATGACAAAGGGCTTGCCACACTTCTCACAGAGGATATCAGTCACTTCATCTTCGATCTTGACATCGCCAATGTTTTCTTCCGCCTTTTCCAAGTGGGGCTCAAAGGCCTGCCAAAAGGACCGGATGACGTCCTTCCAATAGCGGTCGCCACTTTCGACATCGTCCAATTCAGACTCAAGCTCGGCCGTAAAGTCAACATTAATGGTATCACCAAAGTGGGTGACCAGGAGGTCATTGACCAGTTCACCGGCCTCTGTCGGGTAAAACTGCTTATTTTCTCTGACCACATAGTTCCGGCCGGTAATGGTTTCAATGATGGCCACATAGGTGGAAGGCCGGCCGATGCCCAGTTCCTCCATGGTTTTTATGAGGGAGGCTTCATTATAACGGGCCGGAGGCTGGGTGAAGTGTTGCTTGGGGTCATGCCTTTTCAGCTGGACCCCTTCATCATCATTCAATTCCGGCAGGAAGCCCTCTTCCTTCTTGTCTTTATTAAATTCCTGCTCAACCTTCATATAACCGTCAAAAATAATGACACTACCGGTTGCGCTAAAGGTATACTGCTTGGCAAGAACCGCCGCCGACGTTTGCTGGATATCAGCGGCTGCCATTTGGCTGGCAATAAACCGGGTCCAAATAAGGCTGTAGAGCTTATATTGTTCATTGGATAGGTAGGGTTTGACATCCTGGGGACGGCGCATAGCTGACGTGGGTCGGATGGCTTCGTGGGCATCTTGCACATTGCCTCCAGCGGCCTTGGTTCTCTTGGGCGGGCCGCCCAGGTACTTTTTACCATAGTCCGCAGTGATTAGGTCCTGGGCTTCAGCCTGGGCCGCCGCCGAGATCCGAACAGAGTCGGTCCGCATATAGGTAATCAGCCCGACGGGGCCACTGCCTTCAAGGGCAACCCCTTCATAAAGGCCTTGGGCAATCCGCATGGTCTTACGGGCAGTATAGTTCAAGCGGCGGGAGGCTTCCTGCTGGAGGGCACTGGTGGTAAAGGGACGCGGAGGATTTTTCTTCCGCATGGTCTTCTTGACCTTGCCTACCTGGTAAGAAGCGTCCTCAAGGTCATCCAGGATGGCCTGCATGGTTTCCTTGTTGGGAATTTCCGCTTTTTTATTGTCGATTTTTGCAAGCTTAGCGGTAAAGGTATCCTGCCGGCTATTGGTAAAAGTCGAGGTCAAGGACCAGTACTCTACCGGTTCAAAGTTCTTGATTTCTTCTTCCCGCTCGCAAATGAGCCGCAGGGCAACAGATTGGACCCGGCCGGCGGAAAAGCCCTTTTTAACCTTCCGCCATAAAAGCGGAGACAGCTTGTAGCCTACAATTCGGTCAACCACCCGGCGGGCCTGCTGGGCATCGACCAGGTCCATGTCAATGGTCCGAGGCTCCTGGACGGCGTTTTTGACGGCGTCTTTGGTGATTTCATTAAAAGTAATCCGGCACTTGTCATCTTCATCAAGGCCCAATTGCTTGGATAAATGCCAGGCAATGGCCTCCCCTTCCCGGTCAGGGTCACTGGCCAGGTAGATTTTATTGGCCTTTTTGGCGGCCTTCTTTAAATCAGCAATAATGGGGCCCTTACCCCGGATGGTTATATATTTAGGCGTAAAGTCATTTTCAAGGTCTACGCCAAGTTGACTTTTTGGTAAATCTCGCACATGTCCCATAGAGGCGACGACCTGGTAATGGCTGCGACCAAGAAATTTTTCAATAGTCTTAGCCTTTGCCGGCGACTCTACGATGACTAAATTTTTAGCTCTTTTTGCCATGTAAATACCTACTCCTACTTATCTTTTTCTAAACTGTCGGCCGGGCAACTCCTCAACCTTGCCCTGAATAGAAAGTAAACTCAATTGGGCCGACAAGTCTTCAATGGGCATGTCCAGCTCTTGAAGTAAATAGTCTAGAGATACAGGCACAGCGCTCAGCTGGTCCATGATTAACCGGGTTTGCGGATCATCCGCCTGGGCGGACACCTCTGTTTCCGCTTCAAAAAGCATCTGCTGACCGTATTCTTCCAAAATATCATTGACGTCGCAAACCATTTTTGCGCCATCCTTGATAAGCCGTAAACAGCCTTGAGACTGGGGACTAGTGATCATTCCCGGTACAGCGAAAACATCTCGCCCATTATCTAAGGCCAGGTTGGCAGTAATTAAGGCGCCGCTTTTGCTGGCCGCTTCAACAACCACCAGGCCGGCAGATAAGCCGGCGATAATCCTATTCCGACGGGGAAAGTGGTGGCCCTTTGGTTCTGCGCCCAGGGGGAAGGACGTTAGAATAAGCCCATGGGGATGGTGCAGGATTCTTTCATAAAGGTCCTTATTTTCCCGGGGATAGACCCGGTCTATGCCGGTGCCCAGGACACCAATCGTACCCCCGCCACCCTCCAGGGCCCCTTCATGGGCCCGGGCATCAATGCCCCGGGCTAAGCCGCTGACCACCACACAATTCTCGCTGGACAGCTCCGCCCCCAATTGCTGGGCCACATCTTTACCATAATAGGTAGCCTTGCGGCTGCCAACAATGGCCAGGTGGAGCTTGTCCGGCGCAAAGGTGCCCCGAGAATACAAAAGAGCCGGCGGGTCATATAAACCCTCCAGCACCATCGGATAATCGGCATCCCCGCGGAAAACCAATTGAACCTTGCGGTCATGGAGCCATTGCTCCCGCAAGGCTAAGTCCGCCTTTTGCCGAAGTGTTTCATATTTTTCCCAAACAGCCATGGGCACATCTGGGTAATTTTCTTTGAAGAATGATAAGGGGGCCTTCCAAACCGTTTCGGCGGACCAAGAATCGCGCATATTAAGTAACAAGTCGCTCCTATGCTCACCGATTGCCTGGTGGACAACTGTCCAAACGCTTGCATCCTGCACAGCCTTCCCTCCTTATCTATCTGTGAAAATTGTAGCACTTGAATGAAAAATTGTATAGTATAAAAGCGAAAACTTTTCTAAATAATCAAATTTTAACTTTTTATTGATATTTATGCTTATCTGACCATTCGCATAAGTCAGCTAGAAAACAGGCCTTACACTTCGGTTGCCGGGCCTTACAGGGGCCCCTTCCATGCCAGATGAACCAGTGGTGGGCATCACACCAGAGGTCTTCAGGTATACGTTCAGTGACTTGCTTCTCTACACCAAGAACGGTCCTGTGGTTGGCAAATCCCAGCCGGTTGGTCACCCGGAAGACGTGGGTGTCCACTGCAAAGGCCGGTTTGTGGAAAGCATTGCATAGGACAACATTGGCTGTTTTCCGCCCGACCCCCGCCAAGGCCTCGAGCCGGCTCCGGTCATCGGGGACCTCTCCCCCATATTCTGCGACGAGGGTTTGGCAGGTTTTGAGTATATTTTTACTCTTGGACCGGTATAAGCCGATACTGGCGATTTCCCGGCTCAAGGATTCTTCATTTAAAGATAAGAAGGCCGCCGCTGTAGGATACTTTTTAAACAAGTCCTCGGTCACCATATTCACCCGCACATCCGTTGATTGGGCGGATAGGATGGTGGCAATGAGCAATTCAAAGGGGTTATTGAAACGCAAGCCGGAACCGATATCTCCGTATTCCTCTTTTAAGCGGTCAAGTATGGCCCATTCACGTTCAGTCATTCAGTCTCCTTTTATACAAAAAAGCTGCACCACGCTCAAGGAGGGGTGCAGCATCAATTACACAGATGCTAATTTTTCAATCGCCTTGTCAGCAATTATTAAATGTGCGTGTTCACTTAAATAGGCGCGGGAATAGCGGGTTCGGTTACCGTATTCCAGTAAGTGTCCGAGGACTCTGCCATCCAAGGCCCCCATATCACCAAAGAGCAAGTAATACTGGCCATTGCGGCCCTTGTACACTTGGCTTTCTGCTTGGTAAAAGCCGTCTAAGGCATGGGCTGTCTCAATGACATACTCCAAGCTATCAAATTCATAGATTGTCACAAGGTCATCCTCAATTGCGTCCATGTACTGGGCAAGATTTTCTTTCAGCGCATCATCGGATGATTCACTGGCTTGATCAGAGTCAAAGGGAAGGCTACCTTCAGAAACCTTTGTAATGGTCATAATCATACTTTCGCTTGAAATAGGATAGGCTTCAACCATGAGCTGGCTATCTCTGTGTACTTCAAAGCCGCAATCACGGTTGGCCTTTTCCAAAATTTCTTGAAAAAGCTCCTGGGCTTGCGGGTTGTAGGGTGCCAACTCCCATTTTTTCAAAGCGTGCAGGTTTAAGTCGTCCTGGCTAATGATGATTTGCAACTTATCATCGCTTAAACGTTTAAATTTCAATGTGGACACCTCCCTAGAGAATGCCAATTCAATACTAACCCTAGTATATATATGAGATATCAGTTGTCAAGCTTTTTTATAACCCTATAGGGTTGAAAAGGGCAATTGGGCGTGGGCGTTGAGGGTCAGGTCACTGACTTGACCGGCCTGGGCCTTGTAGTAGGCGGCTGCGCCAATCATGGCCGCATTGTCTGTACAATAGGCCAGGGGTGGGCAATAAAATTGAATGCCCCGCTCGGCGCACCCCTTAGCCAAACTTTCACGCAGCTGACTATTGGCAGCCACTCCACCGGCCAGTAAAAGGGTGGTCATTTGTTCATTTCCCAGGGCTAGAAAGGTTTTTTCACATAAGGCCTTGACCACAGCCATCTGAAAGGAGGCTGCGACGTCCGGGACCTCTATGGGTCGATTTTTCATTTTTTCCTGGTTTAAGTAGTTTAAAACAGCACTTTTCAAGCCGCTGAAGCTAAAGTCATAAGGGTTGTCCAGCTTAGCGATTGGAAAGGCAATGGCTTCAGGGTTGCCGACCTTAAAGAGACGGTCAATTTCAGGCCCTCCCGGATAGGGCAGGCCCAAGGCCCGGGCCACTTTATCAAAGGCCTCACCGGCAGCGTCATCCCGGGTCTGGCCCAGGCTTAGGTATTCGCCATGGCGGTTGATTTTAATGATATTGGTGTGCCCACCACTGACAACCAGACACAAGGCCGGCAGGCGAATATCCGGATGGGCGAGAAAGTTGGCATATATATGCCCCTCTATATGATGTATACCCAAAAGCGGTTTCTTTATTGCATAAGCCAGGGCCTTAGCTGTAGAAACCCCAACCAATAAGGCCCCGACCAGGCCGGGGCCATAGGTCACCGCCACTAGATTGATGTCCTGGTAAGCCAGGGCCGCTTCTTCTAAAGCCTTGTCAATAAGCCTGTTAATGTAAGTCAGGTGCTCCCGGGAGGCCACTTCCGGGACCACGCCACCGAATTTCTGGTGGATTTGAATTTGTGAACTAACGACATTAGCTAAGAGGTCCTTGCCATCACGGACAATGGCAACACCGGTATCATCACAAGAGGACTCTATGGCCAGGATTGTCAAAGACATGCTACCCCTCCCATCTATATATGTAGCCATCCCTCTGCCCATAGTAGTTGGGCCGGACCGCAATGCGTTCAAAGCAGAGTTTTTCATATAAGTGAATGGCTGGTCCGTTATCCGCTGCCACTTCTAAAAAGATCCGGTGGACACCCCTGGTTTGAAGGGCATCCAGGCCGGTCTCCAGCAAACACCGGCCCAAGCCCTTGTTCTGTTGGGCCGGTAAGACGGCCAGCCGCCACAATTCCCCCTCATCGAGAAGGTATTGGAAGAGGGCGTAAGCGATGACTTGCCCCTCCTCTTCCGCCAGAAAAGCCAGCTGGCTTTCCCGGGCCGATAGGGCGGTATGTAAACTTTCCTTGGTCCAAGGATGGGCAAGGCTCTCTTGCTCCACCTGGACCAAGGCCGGCAGGTCGGCAAAAGTGCAGGGTCTGATTTCAATCATAGAGGCTCTCACCCGGGTGGCTCTTCTCCCAGTTTAAAACCGCTTCAGACTGCCTGAGATAGAAGGGCTCTATATCCAGGTAATTCTGGCCCTGGCCGGCTATAAAAACAGGGGCCAGGAGGTCTGCCAGGGCACCGGCCCGGACATAGCGGTTGAGGCCACTGGCAAAGAGGGCCTGGTTGCCCATGGCTGCCTGAATGATCTCGCCATAGGCGTCTAGGCCGTCGCCACAGAAGAGCACCTGGACCTCTCCGATTTCCTCTAAAAGGGCAACCAGGGAAATGGCCTGGGGTCCAGCAACCCGGGTCATCCGGTCTCCCTCAGCCTGGTAGATGGCTGTGTAGACCTCTTTGCGCCGGGCATTCAAAATAGGGCAAATGTAGCCTACATGGGGCAATTGGCCGCTGGCCAGGACTTCTAGACTGGTTTTTGTTGCGATGGGCACATCCAAGCCCTGGGCCAGGGCCTTGGCGGTGGCTAAACCAATCCGCAAGCCGGTAAAAGAGCCCGGGCCGGAGGTCACCGCGATGGCATTGATGACCCCTATGTCTATGCCCGTTAGGCCCAGGGCCCGGTCAACCATGGGCATGACCTGCTCTGAATGGGTCAAGCCTGTATTTAAAGAAATCTCAGCCTTGACCTGGCCATCGGCCCAAATGGCCACAGACCCTGTAATAGATGACGTATCTAAGGCTAAGATATACATGACTGACCTCCCCGCTTAAGGATATCTGAATGGCCCCGGTCAACGGCTGAAAGGGTCCGGGCCTCACCTTCATAGGTTAAGGAAATCACCAGGGCATCCTGAGGTAGGTAACCCTCTAGCCGCTCCGGCCATTCAATGACCGTAACCCCCTCCCCCTCAATAAGCTCTGGAATACCTAAAAGCTCTGCCTCCATGGGGGTCTCCAGTCGGTAGGCATCAATATGATACAAGGGCAAGCGGCCACTATCATACTCTGAAATAATCACAAAGGTAGGGCTGGTCACCGGTTCAAGGACGCCCAGGCCCTCGGCCAGCCCCTGGGTCCAGGTCGTTTTTCCGGCGCCCAGGTCCCCTTGCAGCAGGATCAGGTCACCAGCTCTTAAGACAGCGGCCAGGGCTTGGCCGGCCTGCCGTGTTGCTTCAGAATCCGCTAGGTACATAACTTCCTCCTATAAAAAATGGGTGTTTCAGTAAACTGAAACACCCCTATCATGGGCCCACCTGGCATCGAACCAGGGACCGCCCGGTTATGAGCCGGATGCTCTGCCGCTGAGCTATAGGCCCGAGTTACGGGTTGCCCCGTAAATGCAATAGAAATTATAACAATAAGTAAAGGACTAGTCAAGGTAGTCTTTTAGCTTCCGACTCCGGCTGGGGTGGCGTAATTTACGCAGGGCTTTCGCTTCAATCTGCCTAATCCGTTCCCGGGTAACGCCAAATTCCTGGCCGACTTCTTCCAGGGTTCTGGACCGGCCGTCATTCAGGCCAAAGCGTAGGCGAAGTACCTTTTCCTCACGCGGCGTTAAGGTTTCGAGGACTTCTTCCAACTGTTCCTTCAAGAGGATATAGCTGGCTGCCTCGTCTGGCGCCTGGGCCTCTTCATCCTCAATAAAGTCGCCTAAGTGGCTATCTTCTTCTTCGCCGATAGGCGTTTCTAACGATACCGGTTCCTGGGCAACTTTTTGGATTTCCCGGACCCGTTCCGGGGTCAATTCCATGATTTTACCAATCTGCTCCGGGGTCGGGTCTGTGCCTAATTCCTGGAGGAGCTGGCGGGATACCCGGACCAGCTTATTGATGGTTTCGACCATGTGAACGGGGATCCGAATGGTCCGGGCCTGGTCGGCAATGGCCCGGGTGATGGCCTGACGAATCCACCAGGTGGCATAGGTACTGAACTTAAAGCCCTTGGTGTAGTCGAATTTTTCAACAGCCTTTAATAAGCCCAGGTTCCCTTCCTGAATGAGGTCTAAGAAGAGCATGCCCCGGCCGACATACCGTTTGGCAATGCTGACAACCAGTCTCAAGTTGGCTTCTGCCAGTTCATTTTTAGCTGATTCATCGCCGGCCTGCATCCGTTTGGCCAAGTCGACTTCTTCTTCTGCCCGCAACAAGGGGACCCGGCCAATTTCCTTTAAATACATCCGGACTGGGTCATCGATGCCCACATCATCAGGGACACTCAGGTCGATTTCAACTTCTTTGGATTCCTTTTCCTCATCTTCCAGGGTGGCGTCATCTGGTTCCTCGTCTTCATCTTCAACGATATCCCCGTTTCTCAAATCCACCCCAAATTGATTCAACTGGTCAAAGAGCTTGTCCATTTCTTCTGCAGACAGCTCCATTTTTTCTAAAGAATCCCCGATTTCCTCATAAGTGAGTTCACCTTTTTTTTGACCGAGCGCCAAAAGTTTGGAAATCGCATCGTTTATTTTATTCACTTCTTTGCGTTCCTTTTTCACATCCGGCATATACTAGGTCTCCCTTCTCGGCCCTTGTTCCAATAAATTCTTTTCAATGAGCAGCGCCTCCAACCGATCCAATATCTCCCCTGCTTGACCACCATCGCTATCGACACTCTCATTCAAGGCTTGTAAACCGGCTGCATACTGCGCCTCCAGCCGGTTGAGCCTTAACTCAGTTAATAATTGACAAAAATGCTGCTGGTACTTTTCAGCAGGTATGTGTCGGTCTATATAGCTCAAGGCTTTTGCCAGCCCCTCCCCATACATCACCGGGAGGAAGCCAGCTGATATTTTATTATGTGTTTGGTAAGACTCCTTCATTAGTTCATATAAACTATTTGCCGCATTATCAAACAAGGCTGGCCCCCCATACCGGTCAATAGGGGCAAAGTATCCCTCATCCATAAGCAAATAGGCCAAGACCAACCACTCTCTGTCAGCCAGGTCCGGGGCAGGCGCCTCCTGCGCTGGTACTTCCGCTGCTTCTTTTTTGCGGTTGCGGCCGTACCGCATCCGGTACTTATATTCATCTGTCACAACCTGCTCTGAAAGGTCTAAAAAACTGGCAATCAGGCGGATGGCATGGTCCTTTTCGGCGGGGGTCTTGCAGAGGTCTAAGGCCGGCAGGCTTTTTTCCAGAAGGCCCATTTGGGTCTCAATCCTGGATAGGTCAGCATCCTTGGTCATGAGCTTAAGCCTAAAGGCCAGACCTTCCGGTGCCTCGGCGATCCGGTTGTAAAAGGCCTCTACCCCCTCTGCCTGTAAAAATTCATCAGGATCTTGCCCCGCGGGCAGTTGTAAGACGCGGACATGCCCCCCCAGGGCCTCAATCCGGTCAAGGCTTTTTAGGGTCGCCCGGATACCAGCTCCATCACCATCGAAGGCTGTGGTGAAGTGGTAGGTGTGGCGCAAAAGGCGTTTGATTTGGTCATCTGTAAGGGCTGTCCCCAGCGGAGCCACGACATTCTGTACCCCCCACTTATGGCAGGCCAGGACGTCCATATAGCCTTCAACGATAATGACTTGGTCCGCTTCCCGGATGGCATCCTTAGCGGCATAGAGGCCATAGAGTTCAGACCCCTTATGAAAAAGGGGGGTTTCCGGTGAGTTGAGGTATTTTTGTGGGGCAGCATCCGGATCCAAAATCCGACCGCCAAAGGCCACCACATGGCCAGACCCATTCCGGATGGGAAAAATCAGCCGGTCCCGAAAGCGGTCATAGAGCTGGCCTGTTTTACGGCTCTGACCGCTTAGGCCCAGGGTTAGGAGGTCATCCGCTGAAACGCCCTGCTGTATCAGGGCCCGGGTCATATGGTCCCAGCCCGGCAGGCAGGCGCCCAGTTCAAATTTTTCTTCAATTTCCGCCGGCACCCCCCGGGTCGTCAAATACTGGCGGATGACGGGGACCCGGTTGGCCACCAGGGCCTGCCGGTAAAAGGCCAGGGCCTTTTCATTAACTGCCCTGAGCCGTTTACGCTCTTGCAGGGCTTTTTTCCTTGCCGGGCTCAGCTGAGGCTCCGGAATGGCCACCCCGGCCTCCTTGCCCAGGCGGCGGACGGCCTGGGGAAAGGACAGGTGCTCTATTTCCATGAGAAATTTAAAGATATTCCCTCCTACGCCACAGCCAAAGCAGTGAAAAATCTGCTTGCTCGGCGATACCGAAAAGGAGGGTGTTTTTTCGCCATGGAAAGGACAGAGCCCCATATAGTTGGCCCCGGTGCGTTTTAAGGCTACATATTTAGAGATAAGCGAGACAATATCAGTACGCTCATTAATTTCATCAATGATTTCCTGCGGAATCAAGCCTCTTTCTTCCGACATGATATGCCCCCTATGCTGTTTTCCTCGTGAAAAAAACTCCGCAGGACTATGCCTCCGGAGGTTTTCTCCACGCACATACACTTAACGAATTAAAGGTTAATTATAGCACAAATAAGTGAAATCAGCAAGCAGGCACTTAGCCAATGAAGGACCGCGGCATGGTCAGATCCTTATATAAGGCAATGCAGAAATTATCCGTCATGCCGGAGATGTAGTCCGCTACTCCCCGCTCCCGGCCTTCCAGGACGGCGATTTGCTGGTAAAAGTCCGGCATCTTCTCCGGGTGTTTGAGGTAATGGGAAAAGAGAAAATCGACCACAAAGCTGGCCCGTTCCCGCTCTTTTTGGCAGACATCCCCGGTGTAGACCTCCTTAAAGAGGAAGGCCCGCAAGCCGGTCAAGGCATCATGGACCGGTTGGCTAAAGGAGAGCTTGGGCTTTTCCCCTCTAGGCCCCAGACTTAAGGTCAGTCCTTCCTGGACCAGGTCTTCAACCAGGGTAGTCAACCGGTCCGACAAGCTGTGGCCAAGGATATTGGTGTACTTATCGGGCAGGTCTGCTTCTTCCAGTAAACCGGCCCGGATGGTGTCGTCAATATCATGCTGGACGTAGGCGATTTTATCTGCAAAACGGATAATCTGCCCCTCAAGGGTCAGGGCCTTGCCGGAAGCGGAAAAACCACTGTGGTGGAGGACTCCGTCCAGAACTTCCCTTGTGAGGTTGAGGCCCCGACGGTTGCCATGGGCTTCAATCCGTTTCAGGACCCGCAGGCTATTTTCATTATGCTTAAAACCCTCCTGCATCCGCATGTTTAAGACCTCTTCCCCACAGTGGGCAAAGGGGGTGTGGCCGACATCATGAGCAAGGGCAATGGCTTCGATTAAGTCCAGGTTGAGGTTGAGGGCCCGGCCAATGGTCTTGGCAATTTGGTTGACCTCCAGGGTGTGGGTCAGCCGGGTCCGGTAATGGTCACTGCCCGGTGAAATAAAGACCTGGGTCTTGTGCTTTAACCGCCGGAAGGCCTTGGAATGGATGACGCGGTCGCGGTCACGCATATACACGGTGCGAATATTGTCTTCCGGCTCAGGATTTTCACGGCCGCAAGTGTCCACTGCACAGGCTGCAAGCAGGGATAGGTTGGCTTTTTCTCTGGCTAGAATGGTCTCACGAATATCCATAAGGTCACGCATCCTTTTCGCAAAACATTAAAACGCAACTGCGGCAAAAGTCACAGTTGCGTTAACAGGTCATTATTGACGGGGAGACTTGATTTGGGCTTGGGCAGCAGCCACAATGGCAATCGGCACCCGGTAGGGGGAGCAGCTGACAAAGGTCAAGCCAGCTTCATGGCATTCGGCTACAGAGGCCGGGTCCCCCCCGTGTTCGCCGCAAATACCGAAAGAGATATCTGGTTTAACGCTCCGGCCCTTTTGAACCGCCAGGGCCACCAATTCAGTTACATGTTTGTCCAATACAGCAAAGGGGTTTTCCTTCAGGATTTTTTGCTCAATATAAATTGGCAAGAATTTCCCTTCTGCGTCGTCACGGCTAAAGCCCAGGGTCGTCTGGGTTAAGTCATTGGTTCCGAAGGTAAAGAAGTCACAGTGTTCAGTGAGGGCATCGCAGCCGAGACAGGCCCGGGGCAACTCGAGCATAGCCCCAACCTTATAAGGGATTTCCATACCTACTTCAGCACTGACTTCTTTAGCGACGTCATCAATTTCAGCCCGTAAAATTTCCACTTCTTTGGGGTCAATAACCAAAGGAATTTCAATTTCCACATGAATATCCTTGCCCTGCTTAATGAGCTCAGCAGTTGCATTTAAAATTGCTCTGGCCTGCATCCGATAGACATCCGGATAGGTGACCCCTAAGCGGCAACCACGGTGACCAAGCATGGGGTTGGCTTCATGGAGGGCACGGACCTTCCGCAGGAGGTCTTCTTTTTCGGCAATGGCCTTGGCATCTGCACCGGTATGTTTCATGTCATTGATTTCAAGCATGAGATTTTCCATATTGGGCAGGAATTCGTGCAGGGGCGGGTCTAAGAGACGGATAGTGGTCGGGTGACCGGCCATGGCATCTAAAATACCGACAAAGTCTTCCTGTTGGAATTTCAAGAGATGTTCCAGCGGGGCCCGGCGTTGATCTGCATTTTCAGCCAGGATCATTTCCTGAACGTAGGGGAGCCGGTCCACCTGCATAAACATGTGCTCCGTCCGGCAAAGGCCAATCCCTCTGGCCCCAAATTCAAGGGCCTTGCGGGCATCGGCCGGGGTGTCAGCATTGGCATGGACATTCATGCCGCCCTCATCAGCAATTTCAGCACACCAGTCCAGGATTTGTTGGAAGTGGTCGCTGATAACCGGCGGAATAACAGGCACTTCGCCCTTGATAACATTCCCGGTGGACCCATCAATGGTGATGATGTCTCCTTCAGCCAGGGTCAGGTCACCAACTTGGATGACCTTTTTATCTAAGTCAACCTTGATGCCTTCACAGCCGCAAACGCAAGGGGTCCCCATGCCCCGGGCGACAACAGCTGCGTGGGAGGTCATCCCGCCACGGCTGGTTAAAACCCCTTGGGCCATAACCATCCCATGGATATCATCCGGCGTGGTTTCATTCCGAACCAGGATGACCTTTTCGCCAGCCTTGCCCTTGGCTTCCGCTTCATCAGCGGTAAAGACGATAGCCCCTGCAGCAGCCCCCGGAGAAGCCGGCAGCCCCTTGGTCATGACGTCCAGGTCGGCTTTCGGGTCAATAGAGGGGTGGAGTAATTGGTCTAATTGATAAGCATCAATCCGGGATACAGCTTCGTCCCGGGTGATAAAGCCTTCTTTAACCATTTCAACTGCACTGCGGACAGCTGCTTGGGTGGTCCGCTTGGCATTCCGGGTCTGAAGAATAAAGAGGGACCCGTTTTCAATGGTGAATTCAATATCCTGCATATCTTTATAGTGGTTTTCCAATAAGGAGCAGGTGTCTGTAAATTGCTTAAAGGCTTCCGGTAATTCTTTTTCCAGTTCAGAGATATGATGGGGGGTCCGGATCCCGGCCACAACGTCTTCCCCTTGGGCATTGATCAGGTATTCCCCATAGAGTTCCCGGACACCGGTTGCCGGGTTTCTGGTGAAGGCCACCCCGGTACCGGAGGTATTCCCCATGTTCCCATAAACCATGGATTGGACATTAACTGCCGTCCCGATATCATCCGGAATCCGGTTAATTTGCCGGTAGACAATGGCCCGTGGGTTACCCCAGCTTTCGAAAACAGCAGAAATGGCTAAGACCAGCTGTTCAGACGGTTCTTGGGGGAAGTCCTGGCCGGCTTCTTTTTTCACTAAGCCCTTATATTGGTCAATGAGCTGACGCAGGTGGTCCGGATTTAACTCATAATCCACCTCGACCCCCTGGTCGCTTTTGATCCGTTCAATGATTTGGTCAAATTTATAGCCATCGATGCCCATAACCACATTGGCATACATCTGGATAAACCGACGGTAGCAGTCTAGGGCAAAGCGTTCATCATTCGTAAGGGCAGCAAAGCCTTTCACAGTGTCATCATTCAGGCCAAGGTTTAAAACAGTATCCATCATCCCGGGCATAGAGATGGCTGCACCGGAGCGGACGGAAACCAGTAAAGGATTCTTGGCATCACCGAATTTTTTGCCGGTTTGTTCTTCGACGGTGGCTAAGTTCTTCCACACCTCGTCTAAAAGGCCTTCCGGCAACTGGTTGCCTTGGGCAAAGAAGTCATTACAAGCTTCGGTAGTAATGGTCATGCCGTGTGGTACCGGCAGGCCGATGCGGGTCATTTCTGCCAAGTTAGCCCCTTTGCCCCCCAAAAGAGCGCGCATATCCTTAGAGCCTTCCTTGAATAAATAAACGTATTTTTTACTCAATGATATTATCTCCTCTGCTGTAATAAATTTGTAAGATGACATTGGCAGTTTCTTCAACAGCTTTATGTGAAACATCGATTATAGGGCAACCGATTCGTTTCATAATTTTCTCGGCATGGTCAATTTCTTCAAAAATACGGGCCATGTCCGTGTAGTCGCTTCCGCCGACCACACCCAAGCTAAGTAGGCGCTCCCGGCGGATATTTCCAAGTACATCCGGTCGGATGGTCAAGCCGACGATTTTTTCTCTAGGCAGTTCAAATAACTGGTCACTCACCTTCACCTGGGGCACCAGGGGCAGGTTGGCCACCTTTAGGCCCCGGTAGGCCAGGTACATAGACAGGGGCGTCTTAGAGGTTCTGGATACCCCAATCAGCACCAGGTCAGCCAGCTTAAAACCGGTAGGGTCTTTCCCATCATCATATTTGATGGCGAATTCAACGGACTCGATTTTCTTGAAGTAGGATTCATCCATCCGCTGAACCAGGCCCGGTTTGCCCTTGGGCAGGTCGCCTGTCATGCCCTCAATCGCCGCAAAGGGCTGGGAGAGGACATCCACAAAGGGGATCTGCTTGTTGACACAGTAAGCACGAATAAAATCACTTAATTCCTTGACCACCAGGGTGTAGATTAAAATGCTCTTATTCATGTCAATGGTATCCAAAACCTGGGCTAGGTACTCAATATCTTCTACAAAGGGGATGGGCTTGTAGTTAAACTGGACCCCCGGGAACTGGTTGGCTGCCGCCCGGGCAACATACTGGGCGGTTTCCCCCAGGGAGTCTGAGAGAAGGTAAATGGTGATTTCTTTTCCTTCACTCATTATCTTCACCTCCGGCATAGCCGTAACCGATGTCCACAAAGGCCCGGGCTACATTGGTTTTGGTAAAGCGGCCAATGACTTCATATTGGTCTTCGCCCAGCTTTTTGACCACCGGCAGGCCGTCAATCTCGTGGTGGGTGAGCTTGCGGGCAGCCATCCAGAGGCTTTCTTCCGGTGTGGTCATAATAATATTCGGCATCCGGGTCATGACCACCCCCACCGGGACGACATGCATATCCGTATTCCCTACAGCCAGCTTGAGCAGGTCCTTTCTGGACAAGACCCCTTCCAGGAGCCCCCCTTCACTGACCACAAATAAGGTCCCGATATTGTTCATAAAGAGGGATACCAGGGCATCGTAAGCTGATGACCGCTCATCTAATACCACAGGAACACTTTGATACTGGCCAACAGTTAGTTCTACCATCCGCATATATACATCATAACCATGACGATTTTGGTTATAATAATAGCCAACCCGGGGTCTGGCTTCCAAAATACCGAGTTGGCTTAAGAAGGTCAGATCGCTGCGCAGGGCAGCTCGGGTAGTATCTAATTTCTCAGCAATATCATCGCCGGTAATGGGACTGGTTTCTTTTACAATAGCTAATATTTGCCTTTGTCTCTCATTGAATTGAATAACCTTCTCCTCCTTTCCGGTGGTCTTTGCCCTTATTATGACTTAATTTGACGCCTTTTTCAAGTAATTTTTCCCCACATTTGGGATTATTTGCTCTTTATTTACTTTCCTTCTTATTTTTGTAAATCATTCCCCCCGCCCTTTCTTTTAAATATACTTTTATTAATACTTCTCACAGGATCTCCATTATTTTCAAAAGGTATCAACAATTTGATCGCAGGGGCATACCTGCCTTCTAATAAGAGCAAAGCCCCGTCTCAAAAAATGAGACGGGGCTGATACTTTTTATTAGGGGCCCTCTTATACTGGTTTTGTTCTTTTAATCGTCTGCCAAGAGCATACCCATGAGCTCGTAGCCATGACGGATGAGGTAGCCGGTTTCTTCAGCCATCTTCTCACTATAGCCTTGGGCCGGATGGGTCGGTGCCTGGTTGGACCGGTAGAGGACAAAGGGAATGGGATTACTGGTGTGGGTCCGTTCGACAATAGGGGTCGCATGGTCGGGCATGAGCAAGATATGGTAGTCCTCCCCAGCTTCCGCCAACTTGGCCATCAAGGGCTTCAAGACCCGCTTATCCAGCCGCTCAATGGCCTCTATCTTTTCGGCCGGATCCCCATGGTGGCCGGCTTCATCCGGCCCCTCAAAGTGCATGTAGACAAAGTCATTGTCTTTTAATATATCTAAGGCAGCGGCCAGCTTGCCTTCATAATTGGTATCAAGGGTACCGGTGGCCCCTTCGACTTCCGGTGCCTCGAGGCCGGCTGATAGGCCTAGACCCTTGAGGAGGTCGACCGCACTGACCACACCGCCGGTTTTTCCATATAATTCCTTAAAGGGCGTCAGGGCCGGCTTGGTGCCTTCACCCCAAAACCAGGCCATATTCGCTGGGCGCTTGCCTGCTGCAATCCTTTTTTGATTAACCGGGTGGTCCTTGAGGATGGCCATAGACGCCTGCATCAGGTCAGTAAAGTAGCTGGCCTGGGTCCCCTTAGGCAGGTAGTCCCCAATGGACTGTTCTAAAATATCATGAGGCGGGGTTTGGTCGGCCCCGGTCTCCCCGCCATGGACCACCAGACAGTGGCGGTAGCTGGTGCCGGTGTAAATCCGGTTGCCGGCCAGGGGGAGGGCTTCATTTAAGGCCTGGACCAGTTGGTCAGCCTCTTCAGTGGTAATTTCACCGGCAGAGTGGTCAAGCATGACCTCTTGCCCAAAGGTATCGGCCTCATCCACCGTCACTAAGTTCATCCGGTAGGTGATGTCGCCGTCTTCCAGAGGCACCCCAATGCTAACGGCTTCCAAGGGAGACCGCCCACTATAAAAGGCAACCGGGTTGTAGCCCATGACGCAAAGGTTAGCCACGTCAGATCCAGGCGGGTAGCCTTCGGGAATGGTATGGACCAGGCCCGTATCCCCTTCTCTAGCCAATTGATCAAAGGTTGGGATTTGGGCCACTTCCAAGGGGGTCTTCCCCTCTAAAGCCGGCACCGGGAAATCAGCCATCCCATCCCCTAAAAGAACGATATATTTCATGCCATCACCACTTTCCATAAGATAGGATTATGCTATCATAGACCTGGGTCCATATCGAGAGTGCACCTGTCCATTTTCCATTAAATAAGCTTATAATTATCTATATCTGCCAGGATACTCGCCCAGTCCCGCTGCATAAATCCCGCTGAAGCGTACTGGTCCCGTAGGGCCAGGTTGCGCCGGTCCGCTACGGCATAGGCCCTGATGCCCAAGGCCGCCATTGAAGATAGGGCCTTGAGGTCATCTTCAAAGCCCAGGCAGTCCGCCGGTTGAAGGGCCAGCCGGTCGCAGACATGGGCAAAAAGGGCCGGATCCTTTCCCTCTGCGTAATCGCCGGGGACGGTCATGGCTAAGTCAAAATAATCCAGCAGGCCGTGCCGGCCCAGGGCCGCCTCATAAAGCAGGGGCGGTGACAGGGTCACCAGGGCCAGGCGGTAGCCGGCTGCGGCCAACCGGCCCACCGCCTCCCTGGCCCCCTCTTTTAAGGGGACGCTTGTCTGGTAGGCCTCAAGAGAGAGGGATTCCCACTCCCCGATGACTTCATCCGGGGTCAGGTCAAGCTTGTATTTCCGGGCCACATAGGCCGCAGAGGCATGGTATTCCATTTGGGTCACCGCCCGGATATAGTCGGCATCTTTTTTAAGCCATGCCGACTTAAAAAGATATCGTCAACCTGGGCCCACAGGCCATTGGAATCGAGCAGGGTTCCGTCTAAATCAAAAATAGCGCCGGGCATAAAGCCTCCTTACTTCGTCCTCTTCTCTTGCTCCAGTAACATGGTTAACCGTTCCGGGTAGGCGGTGATTTGATAGGCCGTCACCGGGTCCAGGTAACCCTGGCGAATCTGGTCAGCCATGTGCCCTTCCAGGCTCGTACCGACTGCCTGGTTTTCCAGGCTTTGGGCCACCAGGGACCAGGCCCCGTCCCTAATCTGCCGGACCAGGCCATCGGACCGGACCAGGACTTCAGCCACCGGGACCCGGCCCTGGCCAGTCGCCTTGGGGACCAGCCTCTGGCTGACCACCCCACAGAGGACTTCCGCCAAAACCCCCTGCCACAAGGGGCGTTCATTGGCTGGAACCAGGTGGACCAGCCGCATCAGGGCCTGGACCACATCTGCACTATGGAGGGTTGAGAGGACCAGGTGGCCTGTCTCCGCCAGGTAAAGGGCCCCCTTGGCTGCTTCTGTGGTACGGATTTCACCAATCATAACCACGTCCGGGTCGGCCCGCAAGGCCCCTGCTAACAGGGGCCCCAGGGCCTGGTCTTCTGTCAGCTCTACCTGGGTCACAAGGGCCCGGTGAGACGGTATAATATACTCAACTGGCCGTTCAAAGGTCATCAAGTGACCGCCCTGCTTGGCCCGGTCGGCTAAAAGGGCGGCCAGGGTCGTTGATTTCCCACTCCCGGTCGGCCCTGTGACCAGGACCAGGCCCCCCTGCGGCGCCAGAAGGCTGGGCAGGCAGGCCGGCAGGTGGAGGTTTTGAAGGGCCGGCACTTCTCCTGGCAAGAGCCGGAGGGCCCAGGCCTTCCCCTGGAAGGTATCATATTGGTGGACTCGAATCCGCTGGCCGGCATAGGTCAGGGAAAAATCCTTGCCATCAGGGGGCTGGGCCGGAAGCTGGGCTTTAAAAAAAGCCGAAACCGCTCCTTCCGGCAGCACCTGACCGGCCAAGCGGTCCAGCTGTCCATCCTTTCGGGCATAAATCCCGCCTGCAGAGAGGTGGAGGTCGGTCCAGCCCTGGGCTAGGGCTTCTTGTAAAATCTTTTCCATAGGCACTCCTCGGAGGTTTATTCCATGCTGAATAATACACTAATACAACTGCTACTGGTCTTTGGCCTGACCTGGCTGGCCAATCTGGGACTGGTCCACTTGACCCTCAGCCGTCAGCGGTTGGCTGAACCGGTCATGGCCGAGGGTTGGGCCATCGGCCTGGCCGGCCTGCCGGCCCTCTGGGCGGTCGCCTTAGCCATTCGGCTCGATGACCCTGTTTTTTTCTTTTGGTCTCTGGCCGCTGGGGCCCTGCTCTTGATGATGGCCCTGGATGACTGGGCCTTCCGGTCGGTGGAAACAATCGACTTACGCCTCTACGCCGGCCTGGTCCTAATTCACTTTTTCCTCTTCGACCGGCCTATATTGGCATCCAGGCTGGTCATCAGCCTAGTCATGGCGGCCATCTGCCTAGCCATCTTGCGCCTCTACCCCCAGGGCTTTGGCAAGGGAGACGCCTGGGTGATCACCCTATCGGCCTTCCTCTGTGGCCTGGGCTTTTATCCCCGGGTCTTCCTGGTCGGCCTGTCCCTGGCCTTGGTCCAGGCCCTCCTGGACAGCCTCTGGGTCGGTGCCTTAAGCAGGCGGCCCATCCCCCTCGTCACCTGGCTGAATATCGGCTTGGCCCTATCCCTGGTCATTTGGCCACAGGGCCTGGACCAGTGGCTCTAGGCTGCCAGAGCCTGGCTGGTCTTCTGGGCGGCCAGGTAGAGCTTGTCACCGTCACTTTCTAGGGCGAGGTGGCCACTCGTTTCAGTGGTGTAGACCTCTGCCCCGATTTGCTGCCAGCGTTTAATGACCAGCTTATCCGGGTGGTTATAGTTATTCTGACCAACAGATATAATGGCTACATTCGGCGCCGCAGCCTGGACAAAGGCCGGCGAACTGGAGGTCGGACTCCCATGGTGACCCACCTTGACCACCGTAGACCGGATTTTATGGCCATACCGGTCAACAATCGCCTTTTCCTCCCCTTTTTCGGCATCTCCAGTGAATAAAAAACTATGGTTCCCATAGCGGAGACGGAGGACAATACTGGCCGCATTGCCCTGGCTTTCTTGGGCGCTTTCAGGGCCGAGGACATCACAGACCACCTGGTCGGTCAGCTGGAAAAAATTCCTGGCCTGCAAGGGCTGGGGCGATAATCCCTGGACCCGGGCTGCTGAGGTAAAGGCGGAATAGACCCGGCTGTCCTCTTGGCCATTGCTGTAAAGCCGGGCCACCGGGTATTTATTTAAGATATTCACCAGCCCACCGATGTGGTCATCATGGGCATGGGTGCCGACCATGACCTCGAGCTTTTTTACCCCATAGGCGGCCATGACCTGGTCGACGGTTTTAAAGGCCCCGGGGACACCGCCATCAATCAGCATGGCTGTCCCATCCGGGGCAATAATGAGGGCACTATCCCCCTGGCCAACATCAATAAAGACCACCTTCAAAATGCCATCGGCCGGGACCGGCTCATGAAAACCCACCGGCGCACACCCAGTGACCAAGAGAATAAGTAAGGTCCATAGTGTAATGAGTTTTTTCACGCAAGGCTCCTCCTATCACGACACTATAGCCATTATACAAAAAAAATAGCCCGGCACAAATGCCGGGCTAGGGAATATATATTATTTGCGGCCAGGGTAAGCTTTCAAGCCTTCTTCTAAGACTTTCATCGCTTTTTCAAGTTCCGGTACTTCTAAGATGTAGGCAATACGGGCTTCGTCTTTGCCTAAACCTTCGGTGGCATAGAACCCTTCCAGGGGAGCCATCATAACGGTTTCGCCCTTGTAGTCAAATTCGGTCAGCATCCAAATGATGAATTTTTCAGCATCGTCTACCGGGAATTTAACAGCCACATAGAAGGCACCCTTCGGTTCTTCACAAACAACCCCGTCCATTTTCTTAAGGGCCTTGTAAACCGTGTCACGACGTTTACGGTACTCATCATTGACTTCTTTGAAGTAGCTGGTCGGGGTCCGGTATAATTCAGTGGCCCCGATCATTTCCATGGTCGGTACGCAAAGACGGCCTTGGCAAAGTTTCATGATACTGGCCATGAAGTCTTTATTTTTGCAAGCCAGACTCCCGATCCGAGCACCGCAAGCACTGTAACGTTTAGAAACAGAGTCAACGATGACCACACGGTCAGCGGCATCAGGATAGTTACCGAAGCTCTTGTATTCAGAATCATCATAGACGAATTCACGATAAACTTCGTCAGCAACGATGAAGAGGTCTTTTTCTTTAGCGATGTCGACAATCATTTGAACTTCTTCCGGGGTGTAAACAACACCGGTCGGGTTCCCAGGGTTATTTAAGATAAAGGCCCGGGTCTTGCCATCGATGACCTTTTCAATTTCTTCTTTAGCCGGCAGGTGGAAGCCATCTTCCGCTTTAGTTGTAATCCCTTTCACTTCAACGTTAACCGCTGCAGAGAAACCGTTGTAGTTGGTATAGAAGGGTTCTGCTACGATAATGTTATCGCCCGGGTCACATAAGGCGATGATGGCGAAGAGTAAGGCTTCACTACCACCGTTGGTGATGATGATTTCATCTGTAGCGAAGTCCATATCATAGGTTTTATAGTAGTCTTGAATGGCTTCGATCAGTTTAGGATCCCCAGCGGAGTCTGCATAGGCCAAAACTTCCAAGTCCACATTTCGAATGGCTTCAAAAAAACCTTTCGGCGTTTTGATGTCCGGTTGGCCGATGTTTAGCGGATAGACTTTTTTCCCAGCCTTCCGAGCCTCATTGGCATAAGGCACTAAGCGACGAATAGGTGAAGCTTGCATTCCTAATGCGCGACGTGACATTTCCATATTTATCTCACTCCATTTCAAAATGTAAACAATACAATTAATTTGTAATTGCTTTAATTGTCAGTATCATCATATCATAATGAATATTAAAATTCCACGTTTTTACAGAAATACTTATTTGCAAGAAAAAGACTGCAACCATCTCAGCCCCGATACATAGCGGGCCCAGTGTGGTCGCAGTCTACTATTATAATTTCTAATAGCTCAACTGACGCTCATTCATAATATAAGCGAGCATCTTATCTGCATCAACAATATAGACCCGTCGTCCTTCCGTGACGATGATCCCTTCTTCCCGTAGAGCCCGCATCATTTTTGAAATCGTCACCTTATGTACGCCGAGCTTCTGGGACAAGCGAATAAAGCTGGAGTAGTCCGGATGAACGCGCCGGCGACCATCTTCTGCCAAGTAGGAGTTGAAATAGAGCAATTTACATAATTGGTTGGGCACCCGACCTTCCTGGCGGGCGGCAAAGAGCCAGCTGATCTGCCGCTGTTTATCAATGCTGATGGCCAGGAGTTGCTTGAGCATGACCGGGTCCTGACTAAAGTAATCCATAGCGATTTCCACCGGTATCCGGTAGGCGCAGGTTGGCTCGGTGGCAATAAAGTTGCACTCACTCTTTTGGTCACTGGAGAACATGGCCAGGACCCCGACCAAGGCGTCATAAAGGGATCCAAAGGCCATCTTGAAGTCGAAAAAGACTTCGTTACCACCTTCCGTTTTGGCCCCCCTATAGCAGCGCCCGGTCTCTAAATAGTAAATGGCTTCAACAAGCTCCCCCTGCTTGATGATATAATCACCACGGTAAAAAGTTAACCTTTTCACCCCAGTGCGATTTAATAAGTCTTCCATTCCCCTCTTCCTCCTTTAAATTGATAAGTCCTGTCAATAAACCACTTCAAAATTATCACTGTTTTTTGCTTCAATGACGGGATTTTGAATAATATACTCCACAAGAAGGTCCGCCATATCGACTTGGATATCCTGAATGACCTTATCCTTGTTATACATAGGATAGCCCCCGCCACCAATGGCCCGGTAATTATTCATCACAATCTTGAGGGCCTGGTCCGGCTCAACGGCCTCACCATGATAGTCCAGACGGGTAATCCGGTCGCCAACAGGCTGGCGGATATCCATGGTGTAGTCAATCCCCGAGTACATGTCATAATTATAATACTGGATAAAGGGCTTGGCAAAGGCATCGCTAATGCCCAGGCTTCCATCCTCATTGACCTTGTAAAAAGCGGCGCACCGCTCCAGGGCCTGCTTTAAGTCAGCACCTGATATTTCAAGCACCGCTAAAGTATTGGCATAGACATAGTTATTGACAATATTGCGTACCGTAACTGTTTCCGGCAAACCGGCTGATTGCCCATTAAAGATAGTTGTACAGGAAATGTCCACCCCCGCCACCTGCATTTGCAGCCGGTTCACAAAGTCCACATAAGGGTGCATCCGACTACGCGCCAGGATAGGGTCACTAATGGTCATATCCCCCTTGACCTTGCCAATGGGTTGGTCCAGCCACTCATCAACCTCTTGGGCCAGGGGGGCGATTGCTGTCATAATCTCTTCATTAGCATTGACTTGACCGCTATTGAGGAGGCTGACATCATGGCAGGCCACCTGGTAGGTCCCCGGCCCATCCCCTTCGATACAGAGGTGGATAAGCCCCAGGGCCTCTCCCCGCCAGCCCGGCATAATGTAGGGTACATCCCTATAAATCCCCTGCATTTGTCGATGCTGGTGGCCTGTGATGAGGGCATCAATGCCCTCGACTTCTTCAATTAAGCGGCAGGCAACGTTTTCTCCGGCCTGCAGGCTAATCGATTCGCCGGTTTGGGGGTCCCGTTCAAACCCACCGTGGTAGGCAACAATGATAATATCTGCTTTTTCTTTAAGCTTCGGCAGCCATTCCTGGGCTACTTCTACCGGATCGGTGAAGAGAAGGCCTTCAATGTGGGCACTCTTCTCCCAGCGTGGCACAAATTCCGTCACCAGACCCAAAACCCCGATCCGCACCCCCTGACGCTCTAAGACCGTGTACGGCGGAAAAGCCGGTTTGCCACTGGTCTCATCAATGATATTGGCGCAAACAAAGGGAAAGGTGGCTTCTTTGATCCCTTGCTCTAAAAAGTCACGACCAAAGTTAAACTCATGATTGCCAATAATGGCTACATCACAAGCCATCCGGTTGAGGCAGCGGATAATCTCCCGCGGCCCCCTTTCCGCATGGTACAGGGCTAGGTATTGGGCCAGGGCTGACCCTTGAATCAGGTCACCATTATCAATATAAATGACATTTTCATGTTGTTTACGGACTGATTCAATGACCCCGGCTGCCTTAGCCAAGCCTAGGTTGGTTGACTTATGATCGGCTAAGTAGTCGGTCGGCCCAATATAGCCATGAATATCACTGGTCGCAAAAATATAAAGATCCATCTGCACCACCTTTTCACTAGTCATGCTTAAAAAATTGCGCCTATGCTTAACTTTACGGTAATTAACGGAGAATGTCCAGCTTTTTGCTAGATATTCATCGGCGGTTCAGCATAAGCAGCTAAATTACCGAACTTGGTAAACTCTTTTTGAAAAGACAGGGCCACAGACCCGGTCGCCCCATTTCTATGTTTGGCAATGATAATATCCGCTATCCCCTGGCGTTCCGTTTCTTCCGGAAAATAGTACTCCTCCCGGTAGATAAAGAGGACCAGGTCGGCATCCTGCTCTAGGGAGCCGGATTCCCGCAAGTGGGATAGGGCCGGCCGCTTGTCCTGGGTCGCTTCAACGGACCGGGAAAGCTGAGATAGGGCGATGACCGGGACATCCAATTCCCGGGCCAGGGCCTTGAGGGACCGGGATATTTCTGACACCTCTTGCTGGCGGTTTTCTGTCTTCCCGCTTCCCCCCATAAGCTGCAGGTAGTCAATAATGATAAGGCCTAGGTCCGGGTGCTCTGCCTGCAGCCGGCGCGACTTGGCCCGGAGCTCCCGAATACTGATGGCTGGGGTATCGTCTATATAAATAGGCGCCTCGGCCAGAGGGGCGATAACCGACACCAGGGGGCCCCAGTCTTCTTCCGGTAAGGACCCGGTCCGTAAGTAGGATTGATCCACTTGAGCTGTCGCTGAAATCAACCGCTGGACCAGCTGTTCCTTACTCATTTCCAGGGAGAAAATAGCGACCGGCACCCCCTTGTCCCCCATGGCTGCATTAGAGGCCATGTTCAGACAGAGGGCCGTTTTACCCATGGCCGGCCTGGCCGCAATGATGATAAAGTCACTCTTTTGCCAACCGGAGGTGATGTGGTCTAGGTCTGTAAAGCCGGACGGGGTCCCTGTTAATTCATCTTTTTGCTGGGATAACTTCTCCAGCCGCTCTAAGTTGGCATCGACAATTTCCCCAATGGGCACCAAGCCACCCCTGGCCCGGTCTTGAGAAATATCCAATACGATTTTTTCTGCTTCATCTAAAATCTCTTCAACCGGGTCAGAATCCTCAAAGGACCGGTCTGAAATATGCCGGCTGGCATGGATCAACTTGCGCAGCACGCTCTTCTCACGGATGATTTTTGCATACTCATTGCAATGGTAGACAGAGCCAATGGCCCCGGCCACCTGGGCCACCCGCTTGAGGCCCCCGGCTTTTTCCAAGAGGTCCATCTTCCGCAAACGCTCAGTTACAGTCACCAGGTCAATCGGCTCAACGGCTTCGTTCATTTCCACCATGACCCGGAACATGATCGCATTTTCGGGGATATAGAAGTCTTCTTCTTTTATGATTTGCACCACTTCATGAATGCTGTCTCGGTCACGAAACATGGCGGCTAAAACAGCATTTTCAGCCTCTTCACTATGTGGTGGCATTTTATCAGCCCAGTCACTCATATGCCTGCCTCCTTTGAGTATAGTCATTATAGCATACCTATCTACTTTTAGGTTTAATGACTTTTAAGGGGTCCTAAAAGGATTGAAGAATGCAGTCTGTTGTAACCGGAGCGCTTGTGCTACAATAATGGAAATCAACTTAGAGGAGGGCTTACATGCAATTCCGTTTTTTACACAATAACATTAATGTCACCCATTTAGAAAATTCGCTAGCATTCTATGAAAAAACCCTTGGTTTAAAAGAAGTCCGCCGGATTGAGGCAGAAGATGGCAGCTATATCATTGTTTATTTAGGAGATGGGGTCAGTCGCCATCAGCTGGAGTTAACCTGGCTCAGGGACCATCCTCAGCCCTATGACCTAGGTGAAAATGAATTCCACCTGGCCTTTGAGGTAGAAGACTTTGCCCGGGCTTACGTCTTCCACAAACACTTGGACTGTATCGTATTTGAAAACCCGGCGATGGGCATCTATTTTATTGCTGACCCGGATGGCTACTGGATTGAAATTTTACCCGTCAACCATGGCCAAGAAGATTAAGGACTGAAAGGAGCGTATTACATGGCCTTCATTTATGATGAACCCTCTCATACCTTTAGTGAATACTTATTGTTACCTGGCTATTCTTCTGCAGAACATACCCCCAATAATGTGTCATTGAAAACCCCCCTGGCCCGTTATAAAAAAGGGGAGACCTCCCAGCTTTCTATTAATGTCCCGATGACATCGGCCGTTATGCAGGCGGTTTCCAACGATACCCTAGCCATTGCCCTGGCCCAAGAAGGCGGGATTTCTTTTATTTTCGGGTCCCAGTCCATTGAAAACCAGGCTGAAATGGTCCGCCGGGTCAAAAAACACAAGGCCGGCTTCGTCACCAGCGATTCCAACGTCCGCCCGGAAGATACCCTAGCAGACGTCCTGGCCTTAAGGGCCAAGACCGACCACTCCACCATGGCCGTAACCGAAGACGGGGGGCCCAACGGGAAACTCTTGGGCTTGGTCACCAGCCGGGACTACCGCTTGTCCCGGACACCGAAAACGGCCCAGGTTAAAGACTTTATGACCCCCTTCAAGGACCTGATCGTCGGTGATGAAACAACCACCCTACCGGAAGCCAATGACCTGATCTGGGAGCATAAGTTAAACCAGCTGCCCATCATTGATAGAGATGGCAACCTCCTCTACCTAATCTTCCGTAAGGACTATGACACCAATAAGGACAACCCCCTCGAACTCTTAGATGACCGGAAACGCTATGTCTGCGGCGCCGGTATCAATACCCGGGACTACGAAGACCGGGTTCCGGCTCTGGTTGAAGCTGGGGTCGATGCCCTGGTCATCGACTCTTCGGAAGGCTACAGTGAATGGCAGGCCCGGACCCTGGCCTGGGTCCGCGAGACCTACGGCGACGATGTCATTATCGGGGCCGGCAATGTCGTCGATGAAGAAGGCTTCCGCTTTCTCGCTGAAGCCGGCGCCGACTTTGTAAAGGTCGGTATCGGTGGCGGCTCCATCTGCATCACCCGGGAACAAAAGGGGATTGGTCGAGGCCAGGCAACGGCTGTCATTGAAGTGGCCAAGGCCCGGCAAAAATACTTCGAGGAAACAGGCATCTACATCCCCATCTGCTCTGACGGCGGGATTGTCTACGACTACCATATCACCCTGGCCCTGGCCATGGGTGCAGACTTCGTCATGCTGGGCCGCTACTTTGCCCGCTTTGACGAAAGCCCCTCCAACAAGGTCCACATTGGTAACAGCTATATGAAGGAATACTGGGGCGAAGGGTCTGCCCGGGCCCGGAACTGGCAACGGTATGACATGGGTGGCGATAGCAAGCTCTCCTTTGAAGAAGGGGTCGATTCCTACGTCCCCTACGCCGGGGCCCTTAAGGACAATGTCCAGCTGTCTTTAAGCAAAATCCGGTCAACCATGTGCAACTGTGGCGCCTTGTCGATTGCTGAACTGCAAGCCAAGGCCAAGCTGACCCTGGTCAGCGCCACCTCTATTGTCGAAGGCGGCGCCCATGACGTCACCTTACGCAATGCTGACATGGACGGGTCCAACCACCTATAAAAGCGCATATAAAAAAGGAAGGCAGGCAGCTGTCTTCCTTTTTTATTGCTTATTTTTCTCGCCATATAAGGCGATGGTACCGGCCTGGTAGAGGGTGCTGTCCACCCATAGGGCCGCCTGCCAGGTCCCCCGCTTATCCTCCAGGGGAATCCGCCAGATGACCGGACGTTCTGGTCCCTCGTTTAAGGAATACTTCCATTCACAGCCATAGGGCCAGCGGTTGGTCTGTAAGTAGTACCATTCGGTCTGCCCGGCTTGACTGAGGCGAAAGGCCACGGCCTCCCCTTGGAAAAAGCTGCCTTTAATATACAGGCAGTCCCCCCTTGCAGGATTTCGCCCTGAAAGTCTTCCAGACCTTCTTCTTCTGCCTCGACCGGCAGGTCAATGTCCACCTGCATGACCGGCCCCCAGCCGCCCAGGATGCCTACTGCCCGATCATTGCCTGCTTTGAGCCGGCCTGGGCTGATCAAGGCAGCGGCCGCTGTGGCTGCCTCCAGCCGGTAGTTGAAGAGGATCTCCCGCCGGCTGGTTAAGAGGTAGCCTGCACTGGCCACAGGGGCGTCCTCAAGGGCCCGGTAAAGGGCCGGAGGGGTATTGTCCCGGGCTGTGGCTCCTAGGTGAATATGCAGGTGGTCGCCATACCGGGCCAGGCTATTTAAGACCGGGGCCGGCCAGGGGCTTTGCCAGGTAAGCTCCGCCTGACCGGTTGGGGTCTCCAATAGCTGGGCCGGGCTGGCCGGATCTGCCTTCCCGCCTGGAAAGCGGTTGGACAGAAGATGCCAGGCCCTATCCCCAGCAGCCAGGGTCCCGGCCGGTTGCCGGTAGCCCTCAAGGGGTGTCACTTGGCAAAAGGCCGGCTGGTCTAGGTATTTGACCAGCCGGTCCTCACAGTAGATCTGCCGGCACTTGGCGGTTGCCGGATCCAGGCCAAAGGTCATATTGATGGCCGCGGCGCTGACCCAGACCAGGCCCTCATCCAGATCATAATGGAGGGCGGAGAGCTGAATGGGGTCGGTCCCCCGTTGGCCGGGCAGATGGGGTATTTTTTCTAAGAGGGACTTGGCCTGCCAGAAAAGCTGGGCCTCCCCGTGGTCATCCAGGACCCAGAGGCTGTCACGGACGGTGCCGGCCTGAGGATCCCCGCTAATGGCCAAGACCCGGCCATCGGTCAGTTCGACCAGGTCTTCAGCAAAGCCGGCGCCAAACCGCCATTCCTTATAGACATAGCCTAAAGGGTCCAGCTCCCAGATGGCCGTTCCACCATGGGGCGGCGCCGGATTGAGGGGGGCCCCGGTCAAGAGGTGGCCCCGCCGGTTGACCTTGACCACATGGCTACAGGGCGCCTTTAAGTGCCAGCGGACCCGGCCCTGGCCATCATAGGCGATAGGGCCGGTTTCCCCATCGGCAAAGACCAGGCAGAGCAGGTCCTCCACCTGGCCCTGACAATTTAGCGCAGGCAGGTCCAGGGCCGGCAGATCAAGGCTAAAGGGATGGCTTAGACCGTCTTGGTCCTTAAGGGTAACTTTATTTTCTTCACCGGCGACCAGGCCCCACAGGCCTACCAGGTGGAGGGTGCTCTTCTCGGTCACCCAGCTATATTCATTAACTTGCACGATAAAGGACTGGGGCCAGTCTGTGTGAAAGCAAATGACGGCGGTCAAGGGCGAGAGACCGAAAGGGTCAATAACCACCTGGCCCTCAGTGACTGGGTGCCGCTTGGCCAAGGCCTCTAGGGCCAACCTTTTATCGGCTTGGTCAGCAAAGGGCGATGGCAGGTACTTAAACATACTCAAGCATGCCCCAGGAGACTGAGGACGCTCAGGTTAAAGGCCTTTAAAACAGCCTCGGCTTCATCTGGCGTCATATCGCCTTTTTTAGCTCGTTCCAGGGCTTCCTGCCCCTTTTGATGCGCCGCCTGAAAGGCCTGCCAAGCCTCAGGGCTGTAGTCTTTTTCCTCGAAAGCCGTGGTGCCGGCCATGAGCCGCTGGAGCTTCACCAGGGCCCGGACTTCCCGGTCTTCTTCCTGGATATGGCGAACGAGGTCACCCAAGAGGTAGGACCGGTTATTGGCGGTAACCATGGCCTTGTAGGGCAGGTCAATGGTCTTTTCCCGTAAGCCATCCAGGAGTTTATCCAGGACTTCGTCGCTGATATCCATCAGCATAAAGGCCACATCCGGGGCATCTTCCGGTTCTTTATTCAGTTGTCCCTGGCCGTTGTCCAGGAGTTCCTGGACTGTCAGCAGCAGGTCCCCGGGGCTGAGTTGCCGCCAGGGCTCATCCAGGGCATTGAGTAAGTTCATCAGGTTGATCCGGGCCTCATCGGCCAGGGCGTCCATATTATACATCCAGATCATAGGTCCTCCTTAAGGGCGAATATAAGCATAACCGGCAGCCTGTTTTTGGGCCATTTCAATAATAGCCGCCTCTACCACCTGCACGCCGGGCAATAACTGGTCAGGGGCAATATTTTGCCCTGTCAGGGCATTTTTGCAGGCCAGGACCGCCACGCCCTCTTGCATATAGGCCTGGAGCTCTCCAGCGAAGCCTTGATCCTCGGCCCCTGCACTGGTTAAACCCTGTACCGCTTGCGCATTAACAACGATTTCTAGCTGCCCGCTGAGGCCATGGGTCTCGAAATACTTGAGTGTATTATAGACATTTCCCAAGCAGGTCCCAAAGCGGCCTAATTCATCAACATGAAAAATAATATCCACTTGTCCACCCTCCTAAGCTTAATCGCAACTCACAAATAACCAGGCATCCCCCCGGCCGATGGTGACAGTCGCCTCCGGGCCAGCAAACTCATTACTGATCAGTAGACTTTGACCACAAGGCACCTGGGCCGAATCAAGGCCATAGTATAACCCGGTCAGGCTCAGCTCAACCCCCTCATTCGAGGTTGGTACCAGGCTCAGCTGGTGGTTTGAAGCTGGCACCCGATAGCTATTATTACAAATATAGCGCATGGCATTTTTTTCATCCCACATAACGACAGCCTTCCCCTGCCGGCCAAAGCCGGTCACGAGGAAGTAGTTGGCTGCACTGTGGTCCCAGCGGCTTCCGGTCCCGCCTAAGACCAGGACCTCCTGGTAGTCATGCTGGAAAAGCCATTCCAGGGCCGCCTGGGTATCGGTAAAATCCTTCTCGACCGGTAAAATAATCGATTCGCAGTCCCCCTCCTTGAGCTGGGCTAAGACTTCCGGCGCCAGGGAATCCATGTCGCCTACAATCATATCCGGCCAGAGGCCCAGCCGAACCAGGCTAGCTGCCCCGCTATCGGCACACATGGTAAAGGAGGCTGCCGCCTGGCCCAAGGCAATCAGGTCCGGGCTCGGGCTGTTCCCACCGGTAATCAGGAGGGCCCGTCGGTCGACAGCCCTATCCAGAAGACGATTTGACAGGCTAATCATTTGCGAACCATCTTTACGTCAATAATCCGGTCACCATAATCAACAATCAGGCCCTTATAGGGGCCCGGCGTGGCATCCAGGTCATAAATCAAATGCCGTCGGAAGGCCTCCTCACGCCCTTGGGGCTTAAATTCAGCAACCACAGCAGTATGGGGACCCAGGGGTAGGTCTGTTAATCGGAAGTCCGCTTTTTCGCCGGGAGCCAGGCCCAGGTGGTCAAGGGTTTGGTCTGTGCCATTGGTTCCCAGGCTTATATCAAAGGCTTCCTTGGTTGCATTGGTCAGCGTCAGGGTCATTTCCTTTGACCCTTCTTGAAGCTTTTTGCGGCCCAGGCCCAGACCGGCCAGGGCCAGGAAGGCCAAGAAGACAAGTCTTTTGTTTTTCATACTCATTCCTCCTGCTTGCATAATAGCACAGGCCCCGGAGCGGTGCAATCTGTATATTTGCAGGCCCTCCTTGTCATGATATACTGTATATAAGTGTATTTTTCCTTTGGAGGAGGGCGCCTATGCGTGCAGCAATATTTGATATGGATGGAACCCTGGTGGATTCGATGCCCTATTGGCGGCAGCACTTAAGGGACCTATTAGCTGAAAACGGAGTCGACTACGGCCCGGAAATGGACCTAATTGTCAATAGCCAGGGGGCCTTTGACCTCCTCATAGAGGCTATAAGGCCCAACCATCCGGGCATCAGCCGGGCTGAAATCATCGCTATTTACCAGGGCCGGATGCTGGAAGACTACCAGACCAGGATCCAGCCTAAAGACCAGGCCCTGGCCTACTTATCCAGCCTGCGGCAGGCCAGTATCCCCTGCTGCATCGCCACTGCCACCCCCCGCTATCTGTATGAAGATATGCTCGTCCGGACTGGCCTGGCCGAGTGGATTGATTTTTCCATTACGGTGCCGGAAATTGGCAAGGGCAAGGGCCAGCCGGATATCTTCCTCTATTGTGCAGACCGCTATGGCCTCCCGCCCCAGGCCTGTGTGGTGTTTGAGGACACCCTCAAGGCCCTGCGGACAGCTGCCCAGGCCCAGTTTTATACCGTCGCTATCGCTGACCCGGCAGCCATCGGCGATGAAGAAGCCATCGAGGCCACTGCCGACCGGTATATCCGGTCTTACCAGGCCCTCTTCGACCAGCCCCTGGACTTCGGAGGCCAGCATGGATAAGCCCGCTATCCACAGCCTCTATTACGCCATGGATATCGCCGAAGACCTCCAATCCTTCAGCTATATCCAAAAGGAAAATGTCATGGACCAGATGGACCGGTATAATTTTGCCGCCGGCAACTGGGCCCCAAGCCTGGAAGAATTAAAGGCTAAGGCCTTTTCCATCCTCCTCTTTTTGACTGGTGAAGACGAGGCCACCGTTTCGCAAATGATTTTTGACGCAGAAAAAAACGACTGAAGGCCTTCAGTCGTTTTTTTACTGGGCAATAATGACCGCCCGCATGCCCATCAGGAGGTAGTTCCTTAAGAAGAGCCAGAGGGGCATATCCCTTTGACCATTTTGCGGGTCAGATAGGTGGACCGTCCCCCAGCTGATCCCGTCTAAAACCGCCACATGCAAGTTTTCATAGGGCTGGTAGGTCTCTTCGCCGAGCTGCCAAACCGTCCCCGGCTGCTTACGAGGGATTTTATCATCAACGGTGATCCAAACCAAAACCGGCTCACCCCGCTGCAGGTGAAAGGCCAGTCGCCAGGGGTCTGTCACCAGAGGGGCCTTGACCTTTAGAGGCATCTGCCGGTCGGCAAAATGGCGCTCAGCTGCCCGGGCGATCACAGCTGGATAGGCATAGTAACCATTGCCATAAGGGTCACCGACATAGGCATCATGGGGGTCTGTAGTCCCAATGGGCCCCTTGTCCAGGTAGTTGTCAATAATGGTCGGCCCGCCGACCGGGGCCATATAGTAGGCCGATACCATAGATAGGGAAACCGCCTCACAGCCGTTGGGCATGCCCGGCAGCTGGCTTTCATAGGGCACCTCTACACTGGCCGGCCGGAGGGCCAGGCCGGTGGCGACCAGCAGGAGGACCAGGAGGAAGCGAAAAAGCCATTTCACACATACCACTCCTTTCTATTCGCTTGCAGGGTATTCCGGACTTTTCCGGCTTTTGATGACAGGTGTTTCAAATCCGGGGGATTTATTGTATAATCTGACACAGAACATTGAAGGAGGAAAGCTATGTCTCAAGACAGTCGCGCCGGCCGGATGGCCATCGGCTTTTTATCTAAAATCTGGCACCTGGTTGCCGGCTTACTGATTATCAGCCTACTCATTATTATTGGCTTTGTCGGCACCAATATCTATGTCCTGGCCCAGAATACCGATAACCTTTGGTTAAGCAAGGATTTAGCCAACAAGCAGGCAGATATTATCCTGGTTCTGGGGGCCGGCTTAGATGAAAAGGGCAAGCCCAGCCCCATGCTGGCAGAACGGTTGGACACTGCAGCTGAATTATATCGTAATAAGGCCGGTAAAACAATATTGCTATCCGGCGACACCGACCAAAACTACTATGATGAAACCAAGGCCATGCATGCCTACCTCAAGGAAGCAGGCATTCCCGAGGAGGTCATGGATATTGACCCAGATGGGACCAATACCTATAACTCCGTGACCCGGACCAAAAATAAGTTCAATGCTGAAAAAGTTATCATCGTCAGCCAGCAATACCACCTCTATCGGGCTCTGAACATTGCTGACACCATTGGGCTGAAGGCCTATGGTGTCCCGGCCGACCAGCACCCCTGGGAGGGACGAGACCTTTATGAAGGCCGCGAATTCTGGGCCCGCATCAAGGACGTCCTGCAAAGCCATAGTGAAAACTGGCCCCTCCTTATTAAGGATGGCCTCAATGCCGCCATTGATTGGTCCGGCAAGCACATTAACCGCTTATTTTTAAAAACCTGACTCTAAAGGGGCTGTTGCAAAATAGCCCCCTAAAAAAGCACAAGGCCCGTCTCATTCTTGAGACGGGCCTTGGCCATTGTTGGTATAATATATACCTGCCCTACAACATTTTTGAAATTTTAGCCCAGAGCGAGAAAACCACAAGTAAAAATGAGCTTTTATGGGGCTGTGTCCAATGATTTTACGCATTCTGACACAGCCCCGTTTTTATATGAAGTAACCTAAAATCCCGCAGACAAACATCCCCGGCAGGAGGTTGGCCGTCTTAAACTCTTTGATGCCCGCCACAGAAAAGCCAATGGCCACAATCAGCAGGCCTCCAGAGGAGGACATGTAGGCAATGACCTGGTCATTTAAGATGGGCTCCAAGACCCCGGCCAGGAGGGTTAGCCCCCCTTGGTAGATGAGGATGGCTGCACCGGAAAAGACCACACCCACTCCCAGGGTGGAGGCCAGGACAATTGACATAATCCCGTCTAGGGTCGACTTGACGAATAAAACATCATAATTATGGTTGACCCCGGCCTCAAAGGCCCCGACAATGGCCATGGCCCCGATACAAAAGATCAGGGAAGCGGACACAAAGCCATCGACAAAGTTGGAGTCCTGGACCCGCAGGGCCTTTTTGATATGGCCACCCAGGGCATTGAGCCGGTCATCGAGCTTGAGCAGGGTGCCAATCAAGGCCCCCAGGCAGAGCCCCACGACCAGGACCACATCATTCGGTGACTTAAGGGCCATTTTCAAGCCAATCATAATAACGACCAAGCCATTGACCTGCATAATCAAGTTGCGAACCTCTACCGGAAGGCCGCGCTTTAACAGCAAGCCCGCCAAGGCCCCCAAGACAATGGCGAGGACATTCACAAAAGTACCCAGCATATATTTTTCTCCTCTACTCACTTATCAGATCAGGTAAAGCCTAATCCTCTTCCGCTTGTTCTGCCAACCCGACTTGGGCTTCTTTAGCCGCCAGCCGATCCTGCCATTCCCGGTAAGAATAGGGGCAGCCGCAGTAGGACTGCCGGTAAATATCCTCAGCCTTACAGAACTGGATGCTTTTCTGGTAGCCCCCGCCCTTCTTAAAGTCATTGGGTAAATGAGAAATCCCCACTTCTTCAGCAATCTGTTCCCCTATTTCATTGATTTTTTCAGCATTCTTATAGGGGCTGATGGAAAGGGTTGAGGCAAAGTAGTCTGCGCCGGCGGCCTTGGCCGCCTCTGCTGCCGCCCTTAAGCGGAAGGCATAGCAATGAAAGCACCGCTCACTGCCCTCGCCTAAGTGGGTGTAGCCGACCACCGCCTGGTTAAACCGGTCCACATCGTAGGTTCCCACTTCTAACTTAATCCCGTAGTCTCTCGACAAGTGGGCGATGACCTTTTCCTGGTAGGCCAGCCTTTTATCGAACTCTGCCTCCGGTACAATATTGGGGTTATCAAAAAAAACAGTGATATCAAAAAAGGGGCCGAGGTAGTCTAAAATCGCTGACGAACAGGGGCCACAACAAGAGTGCAAATACAGAGAGGGACGTTTTTCCTTAAGGTCCCGGATAATCCGCTCCAGCTCCTTAGAAAATTGCCGTCGCTTACCTGCTACCTTCATACCTAATCACCATACCTTAAGTCTTTAACCATGAGGACATGGAGACAATCTTCTTCCAGAAAGCTTGGCCCCTCCTGCCGGTAGCCGCATTTTTCATAAAAGCCCTGGGCCTGGGCCTGGGCATGTAAGGCCACCCGGCTTCCCCCATGAGCATAAATCAGGGCCTCAGCCAGGGCCATCACCCGTTTGCCGGCGCCAGCCTTCCGGGCGGTCTTCAAGACCGCTACCCGGCCAATCCGGTAGGTTGCCGGGTCATCCGGGTCCACAAAGATGCGGGCTGTCCCAACCGGCGTCTGGTCCTCATAGGTCACAACATGTAAGGCCTTATCATCGACTTCATCAAATTCCTCAACAAATCCTTGTTCAGCGATAAAAACGGTCTGCCTGATCTGCCTCGCTTCTGCCGGCATTCCCTCTTGTACAATAACCATTAGTCCTCCCCCTCCAGGCAATACATTCACTTTTCCCTACAGATTACGCCATTCAACTTTTCTTTGTCAAGGTTATTCCTCGCTATAATAGCTTTTAAAATCTAGGGTTGTCAAACATTTGTGACACAAGCCATCTGGTAAAATGTCTAAGCTTCTTTCATAAAATAGGTCTGCACCATTTCATTTGGTGTTTTAAAGTTCAAGATTCTTCTTGCTATGTTATTGGTTCTGCCACTATATCTCTGAAATGCTTTATACATTTCTTCTTCACTACTAAATCTTCTTTTGCTATAAAACAGGTCATTATCCATCTTATGGCTTCTTTCTACTAGTCCATTTTGCCAAGGCGAATAGGGTCTTGTCCGTATATGTTCTATCTCTAGAGCTTCTAGGGTCTTTTCGAAGATGGACTTCTTTTCTTCTCGATCGTTACAGAATTCTCTCCCATTATCTGTCTGGACTGTCTTTATCTTGAAACCGAGGTCTTTCTCCAGGTTTTTTACCAGCTCGGATGGTTCGTAGCTGCTCTTTTCTTTTACCAGCTTTAGCACTCTTTTTCTGCTGGATAGGTCTATTGCTGTTATTTGATAATATCGATCGCACTTGCTCTGGAAACCGATGCATTCCAGGGGCACTTATTTGACGTCTATTTCTACGAACTCTCCGGGGTAGTTTCCTTTTAAGGGCTCATATTTACTCTTTGGATTGCTTACTTTCTTAGGCTTTTCATCGGTTTCTAACTTCTTTATTTGTTTGCACATGGATTCATAGCTGCGCGTATAGCCGGCATCTCGGCATTTCCTGTATACTTGGCCTAGGCCTTCATATTTATGGTAGCGGTATTTTTTGCGTATTAGCTCTATTTCTTTTTCCGTGTGCTGGTTTGGATGGCTATGTGGGCGCCTGGATTTATTTGCTTATGTTTTATGGCATATTCGACTACTTTCTGGCGAAATCTCATTTCTTCTGTTATACTTTTTTTTATAGAAAGCCTCTTTCTGGTATTTTTGGTGTGCAAATCTATTTTACCAGAGGGCTTTCTATTTTTTTAGTTTTTTGTCACATATGTATTATCAGCTAATAGTACTCCTAAAAGCCTCCTTATCTCCTCTTCGGTCACACCAGTTCAAGAAACTGCTTATTGTCCTTAAAGTAGTATTGATTGATATAGGTTTAACCTTGTCCTCATTCAATCGATAAATAATAAAGTTCTCTGCATCTTCAAGCTTTAACGCCTCTAAAGGTTGGGTAACATCATATACTTTAGCAAAGTTTCTAAATTCCCCTATCTTATGTTCAATGTTGCCTCAGATAGACCCCTTATCATGCAATGATGAATATACTCATCAAAAAAGTTTTGTTTTCTAGGCTTTTCTCTTTAAAAATAGCCATAAAAAATACACGCCTCTCTTAAAAAATCAAGAAAAACGTGTATACTCTCATAGCCTTTATAGGCTTAACAATGCGGTTGGCGAGACTTGAACTCGCACGGGTCTCCCCACACGCCCCTCAAACGTGCGCGTATGCCTATTCCGCCACAACCGCTTAATCAACGATACTATAATAGTTTACCACGCCTCTGACCGATTGTCAATTATTTTTACATGTTTTGCAATAAAAATGATGTCGACCAGAAGCGTGAGCCCCTCCCCCCCTCTCAACCGAAACGGCTCAAACATAAAAACCGCTAGCTAAAGGCATCTCTTGCTAAAGCAAGCGCAAGAATACCTATTAGGTAGCGGTTTCTTGATTATTTTTCTACAGCATCTATACCTTCATTGACTTCACACAGGCGGTTTTCCACTTGGAGCAGGGCCTCTTCTAGTTCTTCCAGGCTGGCTTGGCCAAAGTCGAAATCATGGGCCACTTCGTCTTCAACCCCATCGATGAGTTCAAAACGGCTGTCATAAGGGAGGTTTTCCTTTTCCTGCTTGGACCGGCGAATGCGGTAGCAGAGATAGGCCAGGCCGCCAAGGGCTGCCAAGGCTAGGCCAAAAAGCCCTAGTTTGCGACAGCTCATTTTGCAGCGGGCAATGAAGGGCAGTTTCTGGACCTTAGGTAAAACATCATCAGTAAGCTTATCGAGTGATGCGGAAATATCTAAGTCCTTCATCTGCTTGCGGGCGATTTTATTTAACCGCGCTGCTTCTTTTTTTCCTCGTTTTTGCAACTTTTTCATTTGTTTTACTTGTGCTTCTAAGCGATCCATAATTTCCCTACCTTTCAGTTTGTAAGAAGGCTGCCCCACAGGCGCCAAGTCCTATGTGGGTTGAGACAACCGAGCCAATTTGGAAGTAGTCCGGTGCTAAGTCAGGCACCTGGGCACTGAGAGCGTCCATCAAGGCGTCTGCTGCCTCTTTATTATTGTTGTAGCCAGCGGCTATTGTTACCGGGTGATCGGCATTTATCTCGGCCAGGATGGCCTCAGTTAATTCATTGATGACCCGGTCCTTTTTATTGCCACGGATTTTTTTATGAACGGAGATGGTCCCATCGGCCAAAATCAGGATGGGCTTAATATTTAAAATAGACCCAACCAGGTAACCGGCCTTGCCAATGCGGCCACCCTTTTCAAGATTATCCAGGGAGTCAATTAAAAAATAGATTTTCAGTTGGCGAATCGCTTCTTCTAAAAAGGCGTCGCAGGCCTCTACTGAAGCGCCTCCCTCAATCCGCACCGCCAATTCTTTCACCAAGAGGCCTAAGCCAATAGTCGCTGACCGGCTATCCCATACCCGGATATCGGCGTTAGAAAATTCCTTGCCGATTAAGCGGGCGGCATTGACTGTTCCACTTAATTCTGATGCCAGGTGGATAGAGTAAATCACTGAGCAACCGGCATCAGCCAGCTGCTGGTAAGCGGCATTAAAGAGTTCCGGCTTGGGCAGGGAGGTCTTGGGCAGTTCCTTAAGGCTGGTCAGCTGTTCATAAAAAGATTCATTGGTTAAGTCTACCCGGTCCAGGTATTGTTTATCATTAAATGTAACAGTTAAGGGAACGACGCGGATATTGTACTTGGACGTAATCTCATCAGGCAGGTCGGCAGTACTATCCGTAACGATACCTATTTTTGTCATAGGCGGTCCCTCCTCTCTATTCAGCCGAAATAATATAGGGGTAGACATCTTGTCCGCCCCGGTAGGCTTCAAAGTCTATATCTGTATATTGGTCGGATAACTTTTCGACATAACCGTTAACTTCGTCCTCAGCGATATCTGCCCCATAATACAGGGTAATGAGCTCAACATGGTTGTCAGCCATTTTTTGGATGATGGCTTCGAGGGAGCTGCCAATTTGCTTTTCAGCGGCAATGATTTTACCCTCCAGAATGGCTAAGAAGGCATCCTTTTTGATATCCACACCCTCAATCGACGTATCCCGAACGGCCGTTGTAATTTCACCGCTCAAAACATTGGCCAGGGCCTCTTCCATGTCAGAAGCATTGTTGTCAATATCCTGCTCAGGCAAAAATTGCATGAGGGCTGCCAGGCCCTGGGGCAGGGTCCGGGAGGGAATCACTCGGACATCGCCATCAACCAGTTTGGCCGCCTGCTCCGCCGTCATGATAATATTTTTATTGTTAGGCAACAAGATGGTATGCTCTGCCGGATGGGCCTCCATGGCATCCAAGAAGTCCTGAGTGCTGGGGTTCATGGTCTGCCCCCCATGGATGACATAACTAGCCCCCAGGCTCTTGAAGACTTCAGCCAGACCGTCACCGGTAGCAACGGCAATCACCACGTATTCACTGGTCTCCGGCGCCTGGGCCTTGCCCTTGGCCTGCAGAGCTCGGTTCTGCTCCCGCATGTTATTGATTTTAATATCGGTCAGTTCACCAAACTGGGAGGCAAAAGAAAAGACAGCCCCCAGGTCATTGGTATGGATGTGGACCTTGACCAGGTCATCGGTACCGACTACCAGCATGCAGTCCCCATAGTTGGTCAGGTAGTTCTTTAAGGCCTCAATGGGGCTTTCCGGATGGCTCCCGTCTGCCAGGACGAGAAACTCAGTACAATAGGGATAGATGATTTCATTCAAGTCAGCAAAAAAGTGCTCAAAGGTATCCTCAAAATCATCTTCTACTACCGGTTCTTTTTCCACGATAACCGGAGAGGCGGCAGGTTTGCCCTGGAGGGCTGCCAGGAAGCCTTCGAAGATAAAGAGGAGCCCCTGCCCACCGGCATCAACGACGCCAGCTTGCTTGAGGACCGGCAACAGGTCCGGGGTCCGGTTGAGGCTGGCATAGCCGGCCTGTAAGAAAAGGGATAGGGCCTCTTCGGCGCCCATATCCGGCTTGTAGGATCGGTTCAGGGCCTCACTGGCCTCCCGGACAACGGTTAAAACGGTCCCTTCCATCGGGTTGGTCACCGCCTTGTAGGCGGCGTCAGCCCCCAGGGCAAAGGCCTGGACCAGGTCACTGACCTCGGCTACAGTTTTACCCTTGAGCCCTTGGGAAATACCGGAAAGGATCTGCGACAAGATGACCCCGGAATTCCCCCGGGCCCCCATGAGGGCCCCATAAGCCATCTGGGCCGCCACATCCCCCACTTGGGTCTGGTCTGCACGCTCTTTCACAAATTTATCTGCAGACCGCATGGTCATAGACATATTGGTACCCGTATCACCATCCGGCACCGGGAATACATTGAGCCGGTCTACATTTTCTCTTTTTTGTTCCAGCCAGTTTGCGGCGGAAGCTATCATTTCTATAAACTGATCACCATTGATGGGCTTGTTGCTTGACATATTTGCCTCCTGAATCATCTGCTCCTTGAAAGGCATCTCATGAGCAGCGTTCTTGTAAACAATCATACTAAACTATAGCATAAAAAAGAACCCCTTGTCTATGCTGCCCCGCCCATCAACAGTCTGGTTATTGCCTAAAAATATTCATTGATGTAGGCCAGCGGACGACTGGGAAAGAGGGCACAAAAAGCTACAAAATCCTCTGCATCCTTAATCTCACAGTCCTGATCGAGCCGACGCCGGTGGCCAAACACCACCTCGGACAAGGTTTCCGGCGTGACGGAAAAAGCTGCCTCGGCCTGGTCAATGGCCTCGATCCGATCATCCTGCCAGCGCCAAAGGGAGGTCCGGTTTAAGTGGCTATCCCTATAAGCAAAGATCAAGGGTGTTGTCGGCCCCTTTGAGGCAAAAAATGGCAGGCTGGCCGGGGATAAAAACCGCCACATCATAAAGGGTTCATAAGTAATATAATCCTTAGCCCCTGCCGGCTGGTCGATGACCGGCTCATCTAAGGGGGCCGACCAAGTGACCGTGCCCAGCTGGGACCGGTGGCCAGTCACATAGTGGTAAAGACCGGCCCTGGCCCGGTCTAACAGATAGGCCATTTCCCGAATATAGAAGGTCTTTTCCTGCAGGCTATAGAGGAGATAGCCCACCAGCTGGCCTTGGGCATAGGCCATGACCCCATAGCCCCCTTCTGCAGCTAAGTCATCTAAGAGGGCCTGCCAGCGCCGGCTATCCCTTTGGACGTAGAAGGCATAGTAGCGACCCTGCCAGGTGCTATAAACCCGGTCCAGGTCAGTGACTGGTGCTGCCTTTAAGGAAAACCGTTTAAAGGTCAGGTCCGTTTTCTGACTATAGGCATATAATTCCCCCATAGGTACACTTATTTGCCCATGGTAGTTCATATAGCGAAAACCCAAGGGGGCATAAAAATTCCCCTCAAAGGGCATGAGTAAGAGGCCTGTATAGGGCGACCGCTTGAGGGCTTCCTGCATGAGGGCCCCTACCGCCCCCCGTCCCCGGACTTCCGGGAAGGCATTGACCCCGACAATATAGGCCGTCTTCAATGATTGCGCCTTCTTTTTCAGGGTCATGTCTATACACTGGAGGGAGGCTACCACCTGCCCGACCGGCGAGGTGGCCACCAGGGTTTCTGAAAAGCGGTGGTATTCCTTAAAGTACCAGTCTGTAAAAACCTCACCATCACGATGAAAAGAATAGCGCCAGAGTTCCTTTAAGAGCTCCCCATCCCGGGCTTCTGCCGGGCGAATTCCCCAGTTAATCATTTTTCCACACAGCCTTATGCTTCATTAAAAGATAGGCCGGGTAATAGGATTCTTTCGCATGACGCAAGCCTTCAAGGCCCATGTCCTCTTCCCGGTTGACATATTCTATGTCCGACCAAAAGTGGTTCAGGTAGTCTTTATTGATGGCCCCATAAAGGCCCCGGTAATCGGCAAAGGCCTTTTCAATATGGATAACCACCGTATTTTCATTGACTCGCTCGCCCATGGTGAGGGCCACCATCTTACCATTGATCCGGATATAGCCCCCTGAATAGGCCAGCTCATCAATGGCCATGAGGGCATCGTAAATGGCCTCCCGTTCACAGAGCAAGCTGTCAGACAGGGTGCCATTCTGGTTTTGTTCACCATACCAGTATTCTAAGAATTCCAGAGCCTCCGGGACGTCTTCCTTGGTTAATTCGGCGAATTCATAGTCCGGATATTCCCGCAAAAAAGCGTTTAGGTGGTTTCTTTTTTTGCTATACTTCCGGCCCTTGAGCTGGCGCAGGTCTTCACCATTATATATGTAGTCGGCAATATCTCGCTCTTCTTCAAAGATAAACTGGTCCGGCCATAGGGCTTCCATCCGTTCCTTTTCGGCATCGGTAATCCCCCGGATAACAAAGTCTTTACCATCATCATGGAAGGATTCCGCCAGGGTCTCTACCGCATCCTTAAAGGATGCATCATCTTCCGTGTAGCCGTAAGGGGGCAAAATCCAGCTGCTTTCCCAGGCATTTGGCTGAACAACCAGGTGTCCCTCCACAACAGCCCACCGCACTGCATAACACCGGCGCCACATGTATAAGTTGGTAAAGGTGGTATCAGAAATTTGATTTTGTGTTTGGATAAAAAAATTATCGAGGATATCTTTATCAGAGAGCTCGATTTGCTTGAAACCTAACATGCTTCTCCTCTTTTCTTCTGTGTCTTAGTCCCTATCTGTATCACCGTTTCAGCCTTTTGGCAAACAAAAAATGCCTATTGACAGCAGGTCCTCCTGAAAAAAGGCATTGATAAAAACAGATAAAATGAAAAGCGGACTTCCGTCTCAACGAAAGTCCGCAAACTGAATGGGCGGTAATGGACTCGAACCATCGACCCCCTGCATGTCAAGCAGATACTCTAACCAACTGAGCTAACCGCCCGTACCAATCAGCATGTATTATTATATGGACTTCCGGGCAATCTGTCAAGGTTTTACTCTCATTTTATAAATTTTTCCTAAAAATTTTAGGCTGATACGTAAATACCGCCACCCTAAAGGGTGACGGTAGGATAGGTTTATTGGATATAACCCTTGGCAACCAACTCACGGCGGAGGTCAGCCAGAGCCGTAAAGGTCGGCAGGATGTGCACCTTTTCTGTTGGCAATTGGGCGAGGGCCCGGCACAAGGCTTCATCACTGTCACAAACCTGCAGGTCTGCAGCCTTAGCACCTGCCCGGCTGAGCCGGTCTTGCAAAACGTCTGTCCGGCGGCCAGCAAGGAGGATGGGCCGGTGGTCGGTTAACTGGAGCAGGCTTTCAAAGTCCGCTTCATTAACCCAGCTGGTGTCCACCCCGTCTGCCGGTAAGTCATTGAGCAGGATGGCCAGGGAAAAGGGATCCTTTTCCAGCGCCAGGAGCTGGACAATCTGGTTAAAGCCAACCGGATTTTTAATCAGGTGGAGGGTCCCCTCCTTGCCTTCAATATGGGCCACTTCCTGGCGACCGCTTAGGGGCACCACTTGGCGCAGGCCGGCGACGATGTCTTCGACCTTGACCCCTAAATGGCTGGCAGCGGCAAAGGCGGCCAGGGCATTATACAAGTTGTAAAAGCCCCCAGTATTGAGTTCAACCGTCGTCCCATTCACCACCCCAACAGCCCGGTGGGTGGTGACAGACGTCACGTCTTCCAGGGTAAAGTCCAAGTAGGGCCGGCTAAAGGCACAAGCCTCGCAGTGGTAATTCCCCAGATTCCCATAGGTTCTTTCCGAATAGCTGAGCTTGGCCCCGCAGGAAGGGCAGCTGCTATCTTCTTTTTCCGTACTGGATTGGGGCAGGTCTTTGGCCAAGGCCGCCCCATAATACCGGACCGGGTTATTGACCTTCAGCTGGGCAAAGGCCGGTAAATCCCCATTGGCAATGATGGTCGCTGTTGGTGCCAACCGGGCCCCCCGGCGTAAGTGGTCGAGGACCCCTTCAGTGGACCCATAGCGGTCAGCCTGGTCGCGGAAAATGTTGGTAAAAACGCTTACTTCCGGCTGGACCGCTTCCGTAACATAGGGCAGGGTGGCTTCATCGACTTCCAAAACAGCAATCGGTTGTTCATTCTTTTTCAAGGTTAAAAAAGTAGAGGTAATCCCCTGGAGCATATTGGCTCCACTGGCATTGGTTAAAACGTTAGGATACTTTTGTTCCAAGGCTTTAACCAAGAGAGCTGTGGTCATGGTTTTCCCATTGGTCCCGGTCACCACGACGGACCGGCAACCGGCGGCCAGGTCAGCCAACAGGTTGGGCTCAATCGTTTGGGCCACCTTACCGGGCAAACTGCTGCCGTCCCGGCCGGCCATGGTTAGGACCTGCTTGGTCACTTGTCCACTTAATTTTGCTAAACTACTTCTTACTTTCATCGTCTTCCCCCTCGGCAAGTTGAGCTGTAATGGCTTGTCGACAGGCATCAGCGATTAGCTTGGTGTCTTTACTTGCCATCAGCTCGTCTGAAATGGCCGGCAGAAAGGTAAGCCGCACCGTGCCCGGGGTAAAGGTCCTGATATTCCTGGGCATAATGCGCCAGCTGCCGTCCATTGCAAATGGTACCACAGGAGCGCCAGATTTGGTAGCAATTTTTAAGCTCCCGGCCTTAAAATCTCCAACCTTTCCCTGGTAGCTCCGGGTGCCTTCAGGGAAAACGACCAGGAGGTGGGCCGCTTTCTTGAGCATTTTTACCGCATTTAGAATGGCCTCAAGGCTTTTGCGGGATTCGCCCCGGGGGATGAAGATGGAGCCAATGCCGGCCGTCCAGCGGCCAAAAATAGGGACCTCCCCCAGCTCTTGCTTGGCCAGAAAGCCCACTGGCCGGTTGACACTGGCCAGGACAATCGGAATGTCAAAAAAGCTTTGGTGGTTCCCAATTAAGACCACCGACCCCTCGTCAGGGATATGCTCCAAGCCCTCTACCTCTACCCGACAACCGGCCAGGCGGCAAATTTGGCCTGCAAAAGGCTGGGCCACACCATGGATCCGCTCCATGGCTTCCGAGAAGTGGTCCTCTCTTTGTTTTTCAACAGCACGCAATAAGGGCCAGCGAGTGACCAGCACCAGCAAGGCCCAGGTATAGACAATAATCGCACGTAGATACCGCATGCGCTTAACCCTTAAACTTATCCCGCAGGCCAACGGTCAGGTTAAAGACGGGGGCCTCCGGCGTATGGTACTTCCGGTCGGCGCAATAGTAGCCCTTGCGCATAAATTGATAGGCCTGCCCGATGGGGGCTTCCGCCAGCCGGGGTTCGCACTTGCAACCCTTTAGAACTTCCAGGGAGTCCTTGTTAAAGCGGTCCAGGATATCCGCATCGGCGGCCTGGTCGGGGTCCATCAGGTCATCCAGCAGGTGGACTTCGGCATCAACGGCATGGCTGGCTTCTACCCAGTGCAGGGTCCCCTTGACCTTCCGGTCTGCATCGGGCATCCCGCTCTTGGTCATGGGGTCATAGCTGCAGAGGACTTCTGTAATTTCGCCGGTTTCCGGGTCTTTGACATAGTCCTCGCACTTGATGATATAGCCATACATCAACCGCACTTCTCCACCCGGTTTGAGCCGGTGGTACTTGCGGTTGGCCTCTTCGCGGAAGTCTTCCTGTTCAATATAGAGGTGCTTACCGAAGGGGATTTGATAGGTGCCCATGCTTTCATCGTTAGGGTTCACGACCCCCTCTACCCATTCAATTTGATCTTCCGGGTAATTGGTCAGGGTGAGTTTCAGGGGATTTAAAACGGCCATGGCCCGTGGAGCCACCCGGTTTAAGTCTTCCCGCAGGCAGAAGGTCAGGTAGTTTTGCTCCACAATGCTGTTGGTTTTGGCCACACCAATCCGTTGGCAAAATTCTTTGAGGGCTGCCGGCGTATAACCCCGACGGCGGAGCCCGCTAATGGTCGGCAACCGGGGGTCATCCCAGCCATCAACCAACTGGGCGTCAACCAGGGCTTTCAAGCGACGCTTAGAGGTCATGGTGTTTTCAATTTCCAAACGGGCAAATTCAATTTGCTGGGGTCTGCTCTTCAAGTGGGGGCTATCGTCCAGGTGGTCAATAAACCAGTTATATAAGGGCCGGTGGTCCTCAAATTCCAGCGTGCAAAGGGAATGGGTAATCCCTTCGATGGCATCTTCCAGGGGGTGGGCATAGTCATACATGGGGTAAATGCACCACTTGTCCCCGGTCCGATGGTGGCTGGCGTGTAGGATCCGGTAAATGGCCGGGTCCCGCATATTCATATTGGGAGAGGCCATATCGATCTTGGCCCGGAGGACCTTTTCCCCATCAGCAAAGGCCCCGTCCCGCATTTGCCGGAAAAGGCTAAGGTTTTCCTCAACAGACCGGTCTCTATAAGGGCTTTCAACCCCGGGCTCGGTCAAGGTACCCCGGTGCTTGTGCATCTCCTCTGCTGTTTGGTCATCGACATAGGCCAAGCCCTTTTCAATGAGGGCCTCGGCCATATCATAAAAGGCGTCGAAATAGTCAGAGGCAAACCGCACCTCTCCATCCCAAACGGCCCCTAGCCAGGCCACGTCCTGCTGGATGCTGTCAACGTACTCATCCTCTTCCTTAATCGGGTTGGTATCGTCAAAGCGTAAAAAGCAGGTGCCGTCATATTTCTTAGCCAGGCCAAAGTTTAAGAAGATGGACTTGGCATGGCCAATATGGAGGTAGCCATTGGGCTCCGGTGGAAAGCGGGTAGCAATGGCGGCCATCCCCGCTTCAAGGTCTGCGTCTATGATTTGTTCAATAAAGTTTTTTGTGATAATCTGCTCTTCCATCTTGCACCTCTGTATAAAGAAATTACCGGTCGCCTTTAAGCCAGGCCAAAAGCCGGCCTAAAAATGTATCCTGATGACCACTGGCTGTATTTTTGCTGGTCGGCGGCTGGTATTGGTTTGTCCTTTGTTTGAAATAGGCATACTGCTCGTACTGGGAGTCAATGGGCCGTTCGTTTTGCCCTGGATAGAGCCGCTTGTAGCTGCCATCCGGCAGGGCCACCCGGGCCAAGACATTGTCTTCCGCTAGGATGCTTAAGATATCCATAATAATATTGCGAACATTCGGATCGAGAATTTGCACCGCAACTTCCACCCGGTACAGGAGGTTCCGGGTCATCCAGTCGGCTGACCCGATAAAGATCTTTTCCCGGTCACCATAGCCAAAAATATAAATCCGCGGATGTTCTAAGAAACGGCCAACCATACTCTTGACCTTAATGTTCTCCGTATAGCCTTCCACCCCGGCCCGCAGGCAGCAAATCCCCCGGACATAGAGGGTAATGTCTACCCCGGCCTGGGAGGCCCGGACCAGGGCCTCAATCATATCCTTGTGGGAAAGGCCATTTAATTTTAAGATGATCCGAGCCGGCTTACCGGCTTCAGCGGCCGCAATTTCTTCATCAATAAAGTCTAGGAACCGGCTCTTCATTTGCAGGGGTGCCACCAGGAGGTGTTGGCTGGAATCGACAAAGGCCCCCATTTGCAGGGTTTGGAAAACCCGGCTGACCTCTTCACCAATTTTTTGGTCCTGGGTAATGAGGGAGAAGTCCGTATACTGCCGAGCCGTCTTCTCGTTGTAGTTCCCGGTCCCAATCTGGGTGATATGTTGGACCTTCCGCCCTGTCCGACGGGTAATCAGGCAAATCTTCGAGTGGACCTTGTAGTTTTCCATCCCGTATAAGACGGAACACCCGGCCTCTTCCAGCCGCTTGGACCAGACAATGTTATGTTCCTCGTCAAAACGGGCCTTGAGTTCCACTAAAACGATGACCGACTTGCCGTTTTCGGCGGCTTTGATGAGGGCCTGGGCTACCTTACTACCACTGGCAATCCGGTAGAGGGTGATCTTGATTGAGGTTACCTCTGGGTCCACAGCTGCCTCATCGAGAAGGTCCAGGAAGCTTTTCATGGAATGATAAGGGTAGGCGAGGAAAATATCGCCCTGGTCATCCAGCTTTTTAATGATGGAATCCCCCGGTTTGATGCCCGGCGGCATAATCGGCGGCATGGGTTTATAGTTCAGGGCCGGGTACTTTTCAGCTAACTCACCGGTCAGGTCGTAGACGTGACTCAGGGAGGCCGGTACCTGCTCGGCAATCATAACCGCCCGGGGCTCAATGTCTAATTTTTGCATCAGGTAATCTTGAAGGTCTTGAGAAATATCCTGGGATAATTGCAGGCGGACAGCCTGGGACCGTTTCCGCTTATTTAAAAGCTGCTCCATCTGTTGCCGCCAGTCGATATCCTGGTCATACAGGGCCTCTTCTACCTTTAAGTCCCCATTCCGGGTAATCCGGAAAACGAACCGTTCCTTAATTTTATCCCGCTTAAAGAGCTTATGGGTAAAGTGCATGATCAAGGGCGCCATAAGGACATACTTATAGCCTGTCTTACTTTCATTTTCAAAAATATGGTAGCGGCGGTAATTCTGATAAGATACCGGAATGACACCGAAATCAAAAGGGCGCTTTTTATTGGTGTCCAGGGCAATCCCGACAAATTGCTCCTTATTGCTAAAGTAGGGGAAGGGATGGTGGCTATCGATAATCTGCGGTGACAAGAAAGGGGCCACATTATTATCAAAAAACCGGGTCAGGTAGTCTTCATCATAGGGCGTCAGGTTGGCCATGTCCACTTCATGAATATCATACTTGGCCAATTCGGCAATAATATCCCGGTAACAAGTCTCTACCCGGGGGAGCAATTCGCGAACGCGCTGGTAGACAGCGGCCAACTGCTCTTCAATGCTCATCCCGCTTTTACCGTCTATTTCTTCCACACCGAGCATGAGGGCATCGGTAAGCCCGCCAACTCGAACCATAAAAAATTCATCTAAATTGGACCCATAAATCGAAATAAACCGTAAGCGTTCAAATAGCGGTAGGCGATCATCTTCAGCGGCCTCTAGGACACGTTCATTAAAGCCCAGCCAGCTGAGCTCCCTATTGACAAATAATGATGTCGGAATCTCTGAACTCATCTATACCTCTCCCCTTATTAATGGCGTTCTCAATAAGATATCCTTCACGTACCCCGTAGCCAATAATCACCAATTCATCTGCGCCAACATGTCTCATGAGTTCTTCTATAATCAATAAGCCCGGTAAAAAGGTAACCAACCGCTCCGGTAAAATCCGGTTGAGGATCTTGATTCCACTTAAACCCAAGTCACTCAGGGTGTGGTCGACTTCCATGATATCCCCTAGGCTTAACTTATAATCAATAGCCCGGTCATTCCCTACCAGGTGGCGGTGGACCTTGGCTAGGGCGCGAGCCGTTCCGCCCATGCCGTAGAGGCGTTTTTGTTTGAAGCTTTTAAAGTCGCCAGCGTTCTCCAGGGACTTATTCACCCGCTTGCGGATCTTATTTCGTTCCTTTGAGTTGGGGAAGAGACCCTTGACATACTGGTTGTACATGGCCAGGGTCCCAATCGGTTCACTCATACTTTTAACCAGGCGGCTATCCCGATAGTAAAAGAGCTGGGCACTGCCGCCCCCTAAGTCAAAACCAATGGCCTCAGGCTCCCCTATGGCTGCCCTCAGGCCGATAAAATCATAGTAGCTCTCATCACAACCGTCTAGGAGCTGGATACTGATCCCTGTTTCTTTCTTGACCCGTTCCAACACTTCTTTTTGGTTATCAATATATCTCAGGGATGCCGTTGCAAAGCAGAGGATATCCTGGGTATTGGTCTCATCGCAAAGCACCCGCATTTTTTTGAGAATACGACACAGGCGGCTTATGCCGGCCTCGGTTAAGAGGTTATCTTCTATGTAACTAATCAATTCAGCAAAGTTTTTTTCATTAATAACCACTTCAAAGTCGTCACTAATGACCTCATAAATAACTGCCCGCATCGTATTGGAACCAATGTCTATGACCGCATATTTCATTTTAGCCTCACTTATTCATCCAGCATATCGTCGTGCCAATAAAGGGTCTGGTCATCATCTTTAACGTCCTTAAAGGCCAAGATGAGGTCCCCATCATACTTAAAGGAATAGCTGAAAAACAGGGTAATGTCATCTTCCCCACTGTCTTTCGGTCGGACAATAATCCGGTCCGGGTAAAACATATAGCCGACATCCGCATCCCGCCAGTTGACACTGACATCGCCGATATCCAGGGTGATGGTTCCCCATTCACCAACCCGGACCCCGGAAAGGAGCCCCCGGCCTGTCTTAATATTACCGTAGCTAAAACCGATGGTATAGTCCATTTTGCCGGCAAATAGGGAAAAATGCTCAAGGAGTAACCGCCCGGGCATGCTGATTTCTTCAATGAGCCGGCGCTCGGTTTCAATCCGCTTCCGCAGGAAGCCCAGCCGGCGGCCAATCGGTGAGGCCTCCCGTTCCGCCTCTGTGGCCCCGGTCAGACCGGGATGGGCATTCAAACAGTTGATGAGGTCTTCACACAAGAGCAGGATTTCCACATCTGATTCACGATAGGTCATTGCTTGCCCTCCTTAAGTGCAAATATCGCCGCTTCTGCAGCAAGGGTATTTTTTAAAAGCATGGTAATGGTCATGGGGCCAACTCCGCCCGGCACAGGGGTCAGGATACAGGCCTTATCGGCTGCCTTAAAGGCCCCTGCATCCACATCCCCACACACATGGCCATCCTGGTCGCGGTTGATCCCTACATCAATAATGACCACCCCATCCTTTACCTGCTGGGGTTTAATGGCCTTAGCCTTTCCCATGGCCACCACCAGCACATCTGCATCAGCCAATTCCGCATCTAAGTCTTGGGTCTTTGAATGGCAAATGGTCACCGTTGCATTTTTTTGCAAGAGCAGGAGGGCCACCGGTTTGCCCACTATATTCGACCGACCGATTACCACAGCCTTTTTGCCCGGTAAGTCGATACCGGCCTCGTCTAAAAGGGCCAGGCATCCCTGGGGGGTGCAGGGCAGGTAGGCCTGGCCACCTGTTAAAAGTCTCCCCATATTAATCGGCGTAAAGCCGTCTACATCCTTTTCCGAGGCAATGGCGTTAATCACCTTATCCTTATCAATATGGTCGGGCAAGGGCAGCTGCACCAAGATGCCATGGACTCTGTCATCCTGGTTTAGGTCCTCAATGGTTGCCAAAAGGTCTGCTTCTGTGACATCCTCCGGCAAGCTTATTTTAGAAGATGCTATGCCAACCTCTTTACAAGCCTTCTGCTTATTTCTCACATAGATTTCCGATGCCGGATCCTGGCCAACTAAAATAACCGCTAGCCCAATCCGACGGCCTGCTGCCTGCCGTACTTCGACCTCCGCCTTCATTTCACTGCGAAGACGGCCTGCCAAGTCAAGTCCAGATATTTCCTGCAAAAGTGTCCCTCCTTCATTTAATACTTATGCGAACATTATAGCATAATAAAGCGGTATTTTCAGCAATCCTGGCCAATAGCTGAAAAATGATAAAAGCCTTACCTGAGTCACATCTGCCCTTGACAATTCAAATTGGCCTAGTGTAAAATAGGCAATGTCAAATCTTCAGCACCACGCCGGAGTGGCGGAATTGGCAGACGCAGCAGATTCAAAATCTGCCGTGGGTAACCTCGTGTGGGTTCGAGTCCCACCTCCGGCATCAATAAAGGACCAGCTTATTAAAGCAGGTCCTTTTTTCTATCTTACGCAAGCCGTCTGTGGCAAAAACTATATCAGCAAAGGGTTGGGCCGAATGATTTTACTCATTCTGACCCAACCCTTTATCCTATAAAGAGATTAATTTTTTATTCTTCGCTCAATACCTCGGCGCAACGGTCACAGAGGTCTTCGTGGTTATGGCCAACGCTGGTGCTGTATTTCCAGCACCGGGGGCATTTTTCCCCTTCAGCAGGCTGGACGACAACAGAAAGCCCTTCCAGGACATCACTGGTCCAGGCGTCTGCTGCGGCTTTATCTCCGACTTCTGCTTGGCTGACAAGCAGGAAGTCGGCCAGGCCCTCACCGAGGTCAGCGATATCTTCCCGATAATCGGCTGCTTCACCGGTCAAGGTCAAGATGACCTTTGCATCCAGGGAGTTACCGATGACTTTGGCTTGGCGAGCTTCTTCCAGGGCCTTGGTGACTTCATTCCGGAGGTCAATCAGGCGGTCCCACCGTTTCAAGAAGCTATCGGATACCTGGGGCACTTCCACTTCAGGCCAATCCATGAGCTGAACGCTTTGGGGTTTATTGGGAATGTCCAAATAACGGAAGACTTCTTCAGAGGTAAAGGCGAGGATTGGTGACAGGATGACATCCAGGGCCAAGGCGGTATCGTACAAGACCGTCTGGGCGGCCCGGCGGTCCTGGCCGGCTGTCTCATTGGCGTAAAGCCGATCCTTGATGATGTTCAGGTAGAAGGCGGACAAGTCAACGGTGCAGAAGTTATGGACAGACCGGTAGACCTGGTGGAATTCATAATCATTGTAGGCCTCTTTGGCATTGTCAACGATGTCTTTAAGCCGTAAGAGGGCCCACTTATCCAGGTCGGTCAAGGCAGCGGGTGCTACCCGGTCTTTAGCTGGATCAAAGTCAGAGAGGCTGCCCAGGATAAAGCGGAAGGTATTCCGGATTTTCCGGTAGGCTTCACTGATTTGTTGTAAAATCCCCTGAGATACGGAAACATCTCCACGGTAGTCGGCAGAGGCGACCCAGAGACGGAGGATATCTGCCCCCTGCTTGTTGATGACTTCCAGGGGGTCGACGCCATTGCCGAGAGACTTACTCATCTTCCGACCCTGTTCGTCAACCAGGAAGCCATGGGTCAGGAGTTGCCGGTAGGGGGCCTTACCATTCACGGCAACAGAGGTACACAGGGAGGAGTTGAACCAGCCGCGGTGCTGGTCGCTCCCTTCCAGGTACATATCCGCAGGCCAGGAGAGGTCCGGCCGGCCACGCAGGACACCCTGGTGGGTACTGCCGGAGTCAAACCAAACGTCCATAATATCAGTTTCCTTACTGAACTTTTGGCTTTGGCAAGCGGGGCAGTGGTAGTCTGCCGGGAGGAGGTCCTTGGCTTCCCGTTCAAACCAGACATTGGCCCCATGGTCGCGGAAGAGGTCCTGCAGGTGGCTGATGGTCTCTTCATTGATGATGATTTCCCCGCAGTCCTCGCAGTAAAAGGCTGGAATGGGCACGCCCCAAATCCGCTGGCGGGAGATGCACCAGTCGCCACGGTCCCGGATCATATTGTAAATCCGCTCCTTGCCCCAGGCCGGGGTAAATTTAATATCATTTTCAATGGCCTGGAGGGCCTCTTCGCGGAAGCCGTCAATGGAAGCAAACCACTGGGGGGTGGTCCGGAAGAAGGTCGGGGTTTTGCAGCGCCAGCAGACCGGGTATTGGTGGCTGATGGTCCCTTGGTGGAGGAGGATGCCCCGGTCGGCCAGGTCTTTTAAAATAGCCCCATTGGCTGTTTTTAAATCCATGCCTTCAAAGGGCCCTGCTTCAGCGGTCATGCGCCCCTCATCATCGACCGGGGAGAGGATTTTTAAGCCGTATTCCTGGCCAATACCAAAGTCCTCCATCCCATGACCAGGTGCGGTATGGACGCAGCCGGTACCGGCATCTGTGGTGACGTGTGTCCCGAGGGTCACAATCCCCTCATCGCCGCCATAGGGGGTTTGGTACTTGATGTATTCGCATGCGGTCCCTTTAAAGGTCGCCAAGACTTCCGGCTTACTTTCCAAGCCAAGGGCTGCAACCAGGCTATCCAGGAGGTCCTTGCCTACGAGGTAGTGGCGGTCATCAATTTGAATGAGTTGGTAGTCTAATTCCGGATGGACAGAGACAGCCCGGTTGCCGGGGAGGGTCCAGGGGGTGGTCGTCCAAATGAGAATATAGGCATTGGTGGTATCGAATAAGCCCTTGGCATCGGTGACTTTAAAGGCCACATAGATAGAGGGCGAGCTTTGTTCCTTGTATTCAATTTCCGCTTCAGCTAGGGCGGTGTGGTCATGGGGGCACCAGTGAACCGGCTTACTCCCCTTGTAAATATAGCCCTTTTCAGCCATTTTACCGAAAACGCCAATTTCTTCCGCTTCAAAGGCCGGATCCAGGGTCACATAGGGGTTATCCCAGTCAGCCCGCACCCCTAAGCGCTTAAATTCATCCCGCTGAATATCAAGAAACTTTAGCGCATAGTCCCGGCAGGCATCCCGGAAGGCCACCGGATCGCTGTTCTTCGCATCCAGGCCGACGTTTTCAATGGCCTTTAATTCAATCGGCAGCCCGTGGGTATCCCAGCCGGGGACATAAGGTGTCAGGTAGCCCTGGAGGCTTTTGGATTTGTTGATCATGTCCTTGAGGACCTTGTTCATGGTATGGCCTAAATGCAGGTGGCCATTGGCATAGGGCGGGCCGTCATGAAGAATAAAGGTCTCATGACCGGCATTTTTTTCGTTGACTAAGCGGTTAATATCAATATCTTCCCAGAACTGTAAGGTTTCCGGCTCTTTTTTAGCCAGGTTGCCTCGCATGGGGAAATCAGTTTTAGGCAAATTAAGGGTATTGCCGTATGCTTTTTCTTTTTCTGATTTTGCCATATTTACACCTCTTCATAAAATAAAAAAAAATCGCCCCCAAAAGGGACGAATTGACTCGCGGTACCACCCTCATACCGTCAAAAGATGACGGCACTCGACTATTGTATAACGCCAATAAGACGGCTCCCCTACTCTGTTTTTCAGGTCGCAGCTCCGGGAGGATAAGCCCTGAGGCCGACTCTCTGCCTTCCACCATCGCAGAGTCGCTAAAGCCGGTTATCTCGGACTCCTGTTCCCATCTTTGCTTTGTTCTATAATAGACAATTGCCTTCCCCTTGTCAACACTTATAAGTACCGTTCAATGAGAAGTTTTATATTGCCCTTCTTCGTCGTGCCCGTCGTTGAGCCAATCCTGACCCGACCATGCCCGCGGACTGCCAATAGGTCTCCGCTGGCCAGGAGGTAATGGCTCCGGTACTCTACCATATGGTTGACCCGAACCAGGCCGGCGTCGATAAGGTCAGCTGCCAGCCGGCGTGAGAGCTGAAAGCTCTTGGCCAGGACAGCATCCAGACGAAGGCTGGCTACAATAAGGGCCTGCTCTTCTGTTTTAACTTCCGGCGGGGTCCAAGATTGCCAGTCCCTTTGGGCGATTTGAACCGGCACCCGGCGGACCCGCAAGTCTGAAACAGCCAGGTAGTCGACCAGGTCCCGGTCAACAAAGAAATCACAACCACCCTCCCGGATGAGAATATCCCCCATCTTATCCCGGGTAAAGCCCAGAGACATCAGGGCCCCCAGGTAGTCCCTGTGGTCGGCCTTTAAGAACTTCGCCGGCCCATCTAGACTCATCAGGGCCAGGTGAAAGTCATCGCTTGTCAGGTCATCTAACATGGAAAAGGCCAAGCGCACCCGCTCGGCCCCCTCCCATCCACCCCAAGTGCGGACCGTTAAATCTGTCCCGGTAAAAAGCGCCAACAGGTCTTCCGCTTCCTCCCGCGGCATAAAGTCTGACCATTCCGCTTGCCAGTTTTTTTGCGCCCGGTGGATGAGGTCCAGCAGGCGCCGCCTTTGCAGGTCATCACTCATAGGGCAGAAACCCCATACAGGAGATGTAAAAAGACCTGGTTAAAGGCCAGTCTGACCAAGGCCACCAGCACATAGGCCACCATGGGGGTAAAGTTTAAGGGCGAGAGCAAAAAGGCCGGCATAAACCGTTCGATTAACCGGAAAAAAGGATCTGTCAGGTCGTTGACAAAGGTCACCACCCGGCTATAGGGGTCAATCGGCAGCCAGGTCATGATGGCGCCAACAATAATCAGGAACTGGTAGAGCCTGCAGGCCAAGTTGACCGCATCATACAAAATACTTCCAATCGTCATATTCCACCGCTTTTCTATTGTGACATTTCTTTGGTCCGCCCATAGCTGGCCAAGATTGCCTCAATAAGGCCACTGCGCACACCGGCCTTTTCCAGGGCGCAAACACCGGCAATGGTGGTGCCGCCGGGCGAGGTCACCTTGTCTTTCAGCAGAGCGGGATGGGTCTGGTTGGCCAGGGCCAGGTCAGCAGCCCCCTTCATGGTCTGGGCAGCTATTTCATAGCTGATGGCCCGGGGGATGCCCAGGGCCACCAGGGCATCGGCACAGGCCTCCATAATTTGAAAAAAGAAGGCCGGACCGCAGCCATTTAAGGCCCCAGCCTTGTCTAGACCTTCTTCATCTAAAATAACTGTCCGGCCAATGGTATCTAAAATGCTCTTGGCCAGGTCAATATCCTCCTGGGCAAGACCCGGGCCAGGAGCCATGACAGTCATAGATGCCGCGACAGAAGCCGCCACATTGGGCATGACCCGGATCATCCGGTCATGGCCCAGGGCCTGGCGCAAGTGCTCGAGAGGCGTCCCGGCTAATAGGGAGAGGACCAAGGGGGCCTCTTGCCCGGCTGCCAAGGCCAGGTCTAGGTCAGCCAATTGCTGCGGTTTTACAGCGAGGACGACCACATCCACCTGCCCATACAGGTCACTATTATCGGGCACAAAGTGGACGCCCAGCTGGTCGGCAAAGGCCCGGCCATGATCCTGGTTGCGCTGGGAAAAAGCAAGGGTGCAGTCCAGTCCACTGGTTTTGATGGCCGGCATCATGGCCTGGGCCATGGCGCCACAACCAATAAAGCCTATCTTTTTCACCTAAAAGTCCCCTTTGCCCCGTTGGTGGTTCACCCACTCTGCAATGGTCGGGCCGTAGTCGCCATCGTTTAAGCTCCCGCGCAGCTCATTTTCAAGGCTGACACTGGGCGGTACAGCCACAAAAATGGCCCCCTGGTCGTTGATTTTCTGGATGGACCCGTTCAGGGCAAAGATGGCCCCACTGACAAAGTTAACAATGTTGACAGCCTCTTCAACTTGGCACTCGTGCAGGTCAAAAACGACCACCCGGTTATCCAGTAAATAACGGGTAATGGTCTGGGCTTCTTCAAACCGCATCGGTTGTAATAATACTATTTTCATATCGTCACCACCACTGTAAGACACTTCTTCTGCTGCCACTGGCAGGCTGCTGCGAAAGCGGTTCATCGGTGAAAACCGCCGTTCCTCAGTGGCGACCGGCTCATCATAAGAGCTGTAATAATCATTGTCATAGGCCTCATCCATATAGGCCTCATTTTCCTCTTCAGTATCTACAAAGCCTACAAAATCTAATAATTTTTTACCAATAGCCATTGCTCTGACCCCCAATTATTTTTTTGCAAAAATAGCGCTGCCAATCCGCACCATCGTTGCCCCTTCTTCAACAGCAACTTCATAGTCCCCACTCATGCCCATGGACAAATGGGTCATGGATACATTGGGGATACCCAAATTTTTATACGCTAAAAACATCTTATACAAGTCCCTAAAATAAGGACGCAAATCATCCTTGTTATCCAGGTTGGGCGCAATAAACATAAGCCCCTCACATTTTAAGTGGGGAAAGTCTCCAAACTGCTCTAAAAAGTCCTTGACCTCTTCCGGCGCCAGGCCATACTTCTGGTCTTCACCGGCCACATTGACCTGGACCAGAACCGGCACAATCACCTCTTTAGCAGCAGCCCGTTTCTCAATTTCCTGGGCCAGGCGGAGGCTGTCTAAGGACTGAATCATGGCCACCCGACCGACAATCTGCCTAACCTTATTGGTCTGTAGGTGACCGATTACATGAAAGGGCACCCCTTCACCTTCAAAGGCATCCAGCTTCGGAATGAGCTCCTGAACTCGATTTTCACCGAAAACGGTGGCCCCAGCGGCCATGGCCTCACGGATTTCTGAAACATCATGAAACTTGCTGACAGCAATAATATCTACCGGTTTTTCCGGATGAGGACTTTTTTTCCGGGCCACTTCTATGCGTTCTCGGATAAGAGAAATATTTTCTTTAATCGACACGAATCAACCCTCACTTTAAAATCTCACCTTCCCGCACCCGGTCAGGTGTGGTAATAATCTTTGTTCCTTTTGGTAAAATCTCGCAAATGATTTTATCCTTTTGCTCTTGCTTTACTTGAATCATTTGCCATTTGACAACACTGTTATTCAAGGTATAAACCCCGGGAATCTTCTTGCCGGATTTGCTGGTTTTGACAACAACCGCTGACCGGTCAAGTTTTAAAATGCCTTGCTCCCTCTTGTAGGCCTCTGCCTGGACAACCCGTTCTAAAAGGAAAGAATCACTCATGGGACCCAGGTTCAGAGTGGCCCAATGATGGTCATTTTTATCTTTTTCGACCTTGAGGACATAGGCCTGAATATCATCCCCTGTATCCGGAAAGCGGATTCGGATGACCTCATCAGCCTTTTTGATAACCTTATTATCTTTATCGGAATAAGAAAAGTACAGGGTCACCGGCTTAAGGTTATCCACGACGGCAGCACATACAGTGTCCTTGGTCACATCACGCTTACCGGCACTTTTACTCTTCTTGCTCTTACTTTCTTCGTAAATATTTTTTAAATCCAGGCCCTTAATCGTCGACACGTCTTCTATTTCTTCATAGCCATCAATGGCATAGTTGACGATGCCGGCAAGGGGGGCCAGGTATTCTTTTTTATATTTTTTATCACTTTGGTCCGTGGTGTAGATGAGGTCGGCGATCAGCTGCTTTTTAGCAACCCGCTCCCCCTGGTCTGCCTTGGGCTCAAAGGTACCATCATTCTTAGCCTTGATGAGGCCTGTTTCAGCAAAAACATAACCATAACCGGGCACTTTTATATCCCGCGTCTCACTTTCAATGGTGACGGTTTCAATTAATGAATGATTGATTTTTGTATAAATGGCGCTCCCTGCAACCCATAGCAATAGGACCACCATAATAATGGCTACGACCCGGTGGACCGGGTGCCAACTGGCTAGGGGTAATTGCCTCTTCATGAATCGTCTATCTCCCCTTTATAAGCGAATTTCACTTTCCATTATATAACAAATGAGCACTGAATGTATAGCTTTAATCTGCCTTTAAGCGGGATAGAATCTAGGGTTGTCAAACATTTGTGACACAAGCCATCTGGTAAAATGTCTAAGCTTCTTTCATAAAATAGGTCTGCACCATTTCATTTGGCGTTTTAAAGTTCAAGATTCTTCTTGCTATGTTATTGGTTCTGCTACTATATCTCTGAAATGCTTTATACATTTTTTCTTCACTGCTAAATCTTCTTTTGCTATAAAACAGGTCATTATCCATCTTATGGCTTCTTTCTACTAGTCCATTTTGCCAAGGCGAATAGGGTCTTGTCCGTATATGTTCTATCTCTAGAGCTTCTAGGGTCTTTTCGAAGATGGACTTCTTTTCTTCTCGATCGTTACAGAATTCTCTCCCATTATCTGTCTGGACTGTCTTTATCTTGAAACCGAGGTCTTTCTCCAGGTTTTTTACCAGCTCGGATGGTTCGTAGCTGCTCTTTTCTTTTACCAGCTTTAGCACTCTTTTTCTGCTGGATAGGTCTATTGCTGTTATTTGATAATATCGATCGCACTTGCTCTGGAAACCGATGCATTCCAGGGGCACTTATTTGACGTCTATTTCTACGAACTCTCCGGGGTAGTTTCCTTTTAAGGGCTCATATTTACTCTTTGGATTGCTTACTTTCTTAGGCTTTTCATCGGTTTCTAACTTCTTTATTTGTTTGCACATGGATTCATAGCTGCGCGTATAGCCGGCATCTCGGCATTTCCTGTATACTTGGCCTAGGCCTTCATATTTATGGTAGCGGTATTTTTTGCGTATTAGCTCTATTTCTTTTTCCGTGTGCTGGTTTGGATGGCTATGTGGGCGCCTGGATTTATTTGCTTATGTTTTATGGCATATTCGACTACTTTCTGGCGAAATCTCATTTCTTTGTTATACTTTTTTTATAGGAAGCCTCTTTCTGGTATTTTTGGTGTGCAAATCTATTTTACCAGAGGGCTTTCTATTTTTTTAGTTTTTTGTCACATATGTGTTATCAGCTAACAATTCCTCGCTATAATAGCTTTTAAAAAGACTTTTCAGAAAACATTTTCCATGCTATACTGACTTTATGCTTTGATGAAAGGATGATCGATATGCCCCACGATTTACATTACGATGAGTTGCGCAGTCAAATAAAATACCTCATTGATTATGTACGTCAAAACAATGCCATAGAGCCCTCTGTCTTCGAAAAATACAATGTCAAACGGGGTCTCCGGAATAAAAATGGCACCGGGGTGCTGGTTGGTATGACCCGGATTTCAGACGTCAATGGGTATACCATCGACGACGGGAAAAAAATCCCAATCAAGGGGCAGCTCAGATATCGCGGCATACCGATTGATGACCTAGTCAACGGCTTCATCAGTGAAGAGCGCTACGGCTATGAAGAAGTGGCCTACCTCTTGCTTTTCGGCCTCTTGCCCACAGAGAAGTCCCTTCTACACTTTAACCAGCTTCTCAGCCAACGGCGAAACTTTCCGGCCACCTTTAAGGAAGACGTCATCCTAAAGACCCCCTCCCGAAATGTCATGAACAAGCTGCAGAGCATCATCCTGGCCCTCTATACCTATGATGACAACCCGGATGATGTTTCCCTAGACAAGCTCCTGGCCCAGGCCATTGACCTGATCGCTAAAGTCCCCCTCATGCTGGCCTATGCCTACCAGGCCAAGCGGCACTACTTCGACAATAAGAGTCTCATTTTACACCAGCCCCTGATAGAAGGCGGCACCGCCGAAAACATCCTCCACCTGATTCGGCCGGACTCCCACTTCACCCGCCAGGAGGCAGAAATTCTCGACCTCCTCCTCTGTGTCCAAGCTGACCACGGTGGTGGTAACAACTCTGCCTTTGCCACCCACGTGGTCTCCTCCAGTGGTACGGATACCTATTCTGCCATCTGTGCAGCCATTGGCTCATTAAAGGGGCCCCGACATGGGGGCGCCAACCAGCGGGTCCACCATATGATGGAAGACATCAAAGGCCACGTCAAGGACTGGAAAAATGAAAAAGAACTCCGGGCCTATATTGAAAAAATTATTGCCGGCGAGGCCTATGACCGGAGCGGCCTGGTCTATGGGATGGGCCATGCGGTTTACACCATGACCGACCCCCGGGCTGAGCTTCTAAAGGAAAAAGCCCGGGCTCTGGCAGAAAAAACCAACCACGTTGCGGAATACGAGCTCATCACCGACCTGGCCCGCCTGACCCAGGACATTTTACGGGAACGTAAAGGGAACGACTACCATATTTGTGCCAATGTCGACCTCTATACCGGCGTTATCTATGACATGCTGGGGATTGATGAAGACCTCTTCACCCCCCTCTTTGCTGCCGCCCGGATGGTCGGCTGGTGCGCCCACCGGATGGAACAGGTCATGGATAGCAAGATCATGCGGCCTGCCTATGTCTACGTCCCCAACAACAACCTGACCTACCTGCCCATTGCAGATCGGACCGGGATGTCCCAGGCCTAAGGACCTGCTCACTAAAAAAGCAAAAAACCACTCTTACTTATGAACTGACCCCCTAAAGTTGGACCAAGAAATCTAACTTTAGGGGGTATTTGTATGGAAAAATATAGTTTGGAATTTAACCGGAGTGGTTTTTTTATTGAGGTTTAGTTATAACTTATCGAGACCTGCAACCAAGCCGGCCAGCCAATCGCCCTCTATTTCCGTTATTTTTCCCTGGTCGCAGGCTTGGGCTAGGGCCGGGTTCATTGGGATTTGAGCGGTCAGGGGGATTTTATAAGCCTCACTAAGGGCCTTGACCTGACTTTCTCCAAAGATGGCGTGATCCTCCCCGCAAGAAGGGCAGGTGAAGTAGGCCATATTTTCGACCAGACCCAGGACTGGAATCTGGACCATTTCAGCCATCTTGACGGCCTTTTCCACAATCATCCCGACCAGGTCCTGAGGAGAAGTCACAACGATAATCCCATCCAGGGGCAGGGACTGGAAGACCGTTTGGGCCACATCCCCGGTGCCCGGCGGCATATCCACAAACATATAGTCCACATCGCCCCAGCAGACATCCGTCCAAAACTGCTCGACGGCCCCGCCAATCATGGGCCCCCGCCAAACAACCGGGTCGGTGTGGTCGGCCAGGAGTAGGTTAATACTGATGACCTTAATCTTGTTATCGGTCAGGGCCGGAATGATTTCCTGGTGTAGGACCTCTGCATTCTTCTCGATGCCAAAGATATGGGGAATCGAGGGGCCTGTTATATCAGCGTCCAGGATGGCCGCCTGCCGACCCCTCTCCTGTATAGCACCGGCCAGAAGAGAAGTCACTAGGGACTTCCCAACCCCGCCCTTCCCGCTGATAACCCCAATGACCTTTTTAATCTTGGAATGCTTGTTGGCAGGCTTCAGGAAGCTCTGGGGACCCTGGTTGGACGAGCAGGCGCTGCCACAAGAGCCACAATCATGGCTACAGCTGTCTTGATCAGTCATGGCAATGGCCTCCGTCTGCACTCCCGCAGGAATGCCCCTCCCCATGGACATGGTCATGGTCCTGGCAGCAAACGTCCGGATTGTACTTCAAGTCACCGGCTAGAAAGTCATCAACAGCCTGATCAACAGAGCCAGTCACGCCGCCAAAAAAGCGGATACCCGCCTTATTCAGGGTTTCCTGGGCCCCTGGACCAATGTTTCCACAAATAACCGTATCAACACCGAGCTGCTTTAAAAAGTCAGCCAGGGCCCCGTGGCCATTGCCCGCCGTATCCACGACCTCTGAAGACTGGATGGTCTTATCTTCAATGGTGAAAAGCTTAAAATAAGCAGTTCGGCCGAAATGCTGGAAAATCTCGCCCTGGTCATAGGTCACTGCAACTTTCATAGTCTCCTCCTTCTGGAATCTTCTTCTTTGAACCATGCCCGATCAGACATCTGCCAGGCACCTTATCACGTAAAGGCCTTTATTAGGCCCTGTGAAAATAGAGCATCTCTTATCTATATACCATTTGTCCAAGACTTGTAAAACATGGCCTGGTCCAAGCGCAAGCCAAGGTATTTGGCCAAAGAAAAAGTCCTCCCGGGCGACCGGCAGGACTTGAATTTACAGTTTACTTAACCGAGGAATAAGAACTTAGCCAAGGGGTAGCCAATAAAAGCGTAAACCAACAGGGCCACAAAGCACATGGGAAAGCCATAGGTGTAAATCTGCTTGGCTGCCAATAAGTCTTTGTTCCCGTGCATCATCCCGGCGTGGGGAGAAGCGGCCGGTGTCAGCATGGCCACGAAGACCAACATCCCGACCCCAACCATAAGCGGTTCACTGTTGATGCCCAGCTGCTCGGAGAATCCGAGGATAACCGGCATCAGGACAACAGCCATGGCTGCGTTGTTGGCAAAGTTAGTGATGACCAGGGCAACGGCGAACATGATGAACATAAAGCCAAATTCAGACTGGTTCCCTAAAACCGGTTCCAGAACGGTCACCAGGAAGGGCTTAATCCCGGTATTGTCCTGAGACAGGGCATTCCCGGCATAGACAGCGGAAATAATCAGGAAGAGAACCCCCCAGTTAAACTGGCTGCTGGCGGCCTGTTGGAAAGGCAGGACCGGCTTGCCGTCCACTCGTAAAATCATTAGGGCCACAATGACGAAGCCAGTGACACCAATGACCCCAAGCCGGGCCAAGAGGCCGATACCGGGCCAGGTCTTGGGTAAGAAGCCTGGCATTAAGACCAGGATGATGAAGACAAAGAGAGAAATAATGACGTATTTCTGTTGCTTGGTCATAGCCGGTAGAGGGTGTTGGGTAAAGTAGTCGGTATTGATATTTTTAATATTGGAAATATCCACCCGGATGACAAAGCGGATAAAGGCCAGGTAAATCAGGACAATGACCATCCCCATGCTGAAGTTGACAAGAATCCAGCTGAGCATATCAATGGTAATCCCAGTGGCCTTTTCATAAGCCCCTAAAACAACCAGGATGGCCCCTTTAAAGGGTAACATCGGCTGCCCCAAAGTAGAGGCGAGGAAAACCCCAAAGTTAAAGGTCGTCCACAGCTTATCGCCCTTTTTAACCCCAAAGGAGGACAACATATCCATCCCGATATTCCACACAATTAATAAGGAAATAACCGGGGAAGTCATGGCCGACAGGATAAAACAGGCCAGGTAGAACATAAACATAAAAACATAGGGTCTGCCGTTAATAATTTTTCGGGTAACGAACCAGCGGGCAATATACTTGGTGGCCCCAACATACTCAATGGCCCCAAAAAGAACCATAGCCAGCATGATTAGGACAACGGTATCGCTCCCAAAGGCCTGCATGCAAACAGCCTTAACGCCTGCATAGCCTTCAAACTCTTCACCTGCAACCCCGGATAAACCCAAAAGAATAATACCTAAGATACTGGGCCAGATGGAACCAACGGTAGACCATAAGTAAACCATGCCTAAGAAAACACCGGCCACCCGCATCCCAATAGGGGTAACGGTCATTACCGGGTCGAGGACAAACCAAAATAATGCCATAATGCCAATACCAATCGCCGCATGAATATATGGCATCATCGATTGCTTTGTTGCTTGCGACATCTCTTTCTCCTTTCATTCCATACAAATACATACAAAAAATCATGACTACTAGCTCTGCTGAGTATACCATAGCCATGACCGAATATCTATTTGAAACAAATATTATATACAAGACCAATATGAGCATAGTCGACAGCTATAGCTGTCGGTAGGCCGCCGGGCCAGCCTGGTAGATGTCACCCCCGTCGGCATCTGCAGCCACCAGCAGGGGCATATTCTCCACCTCTAAACGGCGGATGGCCTCGGTCCCCAGGTCTTCATAGGCGACGACCTCCACCTGCCGGATACATTCAGCAATGAGGGCCCCGGCACCACCAACGGCGGCCAGGTAAATGCCCCCGGTTTCTTGCAGGGCAGCCAGGACCGCCTGGTTCCTAGGGCCCTTACCGATCATCCCGGCCAGGCCGGCTTCTCTTAAGAGGATGGGGCTAAAGGCATCCATCCGCCCGCTGGTGGTGGGCCCAACTGACCCGATGACCTGGCCGGGCTTAGCCGGCGTCGGGCCGGCAAAGTAGATGATTTGCCCCTTGAGATCAATGGGTAGGGGCCGGCCTGCAGCCAATTCCTGACACAAGCGCTGGTGGGCCTTATCCCGACCGGTATAGATGGTGCCGGACAGGCTGATACAGTCCCCCACCCGGAGAGGGGCAAGGATTTCCCGGGCCCGGTCAGGAGACCAAGTGATGATTTTCAGATGGTCCTGATTAGTCATCCTAGTCCACCCCCTTTAAAGAAACAGTGGCGTGCCGGACAGCATGACAGTTGATATTGACCGCTACCGGGAGCATGGCAATATGGGCCGGAAAGGTTTTAATGTGGACTGCTAGGGCTGTGGTCTTGCCGCCAAAGCCCTGGGGACCAATGCCCAGCTTATTAATATCCGCCAGGAGCCGCTTTTCCAGGGCGGCATACCGGGGGTCGGAATGGTGGGCATCAACCGGGTCCAAAAGGGCCTCTTTGGCCAGGAGGGTGGCCTTTTCCATGCTGCCCCCAAGGCCAATGCCGACCGTAATGGGCGGGCAGGGGTTGCCGCCGGCCTGTTGAACGGTCTTCATGACAAAGTCGTAAACCCCTTCCTCCCCCTGGGTTGGCTTCAAAAGGCCCAGGGCCCCCATGTTTTCGGCGCCGCCGCCCTTGGGCATGAGGGTAATGGTCAGCTGGTCCCCGGGCACGATTCGCCAGTGGACCACTGCCGGCAGGTTATTGCCGGTGTTTTTACGGTCAAAGACCGGCTCCTCAACCATCGAGGCCCGGCAGTAGGCGGCCTTATACCCGGCCGCAATCCCTTCCTGGATGACCCTTTCTGCATCACCACCGGTGATATGGAGGTCCTGGCCTAGGTCAGCGAAGACAACGACAAGGCCGGTATCCTGACACATAGGCACTTCCTTTTGGGCCGCCAGTCGGGCGTTATCGCCAATTTGCTCCAGGGCATACCGGCCCAGGGGGGAAACTTCCTCTTCTTGGGCGCTGGCTAGCGCCTGGCACATATCTTCCGGCAAAAGGCTGTTCACCTTGACGGCAAGGTCTTGAACCGCTTGCCGGATTTGTCCTACATCCAGCACTTTAAGGGCGCTCATGCCTCTTCAAGGGCTTTCGTCAAGGGCGGAACCACCTGTTTTTTGCGGGAGACCACGCCGGGCAGCTGGACGACCTGGTCAGCAATCCTCTCACCAAAAGCGGCTTCTACAGCCTCCAGCCCGTCGCCGACGACCAAGGCCAGGGAGTTATTTTCCAGGATATCTGTCGCCAGAAGCAGGAAAAGATCATAGCCTTCCCGGCCATTCGTTTCAGCCATAAGGCCCAGGAGGTCATCCTTGCGGGCTAAAATTTCATTGGTATCGACGGTGTTGACCTGGCCGATGCGGACCGTCTTATCCCCCATAGGGAAACTTTTCGCATCCATATTGAGCAGGTCTTCGTTGGATTTAGAGGCCAGGTTGGTCCCTGCCTTTAACAGGTCCAGGCCATAGGTCTGCACGTCTACGCCGGCGATGTCAGCCAGGATCTTTAGGGCCTTTTCGTCTTCAGGGGTGCAGGTCGGTGACTTTAAGAGGAGGGTATCGCTAATAATAGCAGAAAGCATGAGCCCTGCAATATTTTTAGGGATTTCCACTCCGGCTTCTCGATAGAGCTTGTAAATGATGGTATTGCTGCAACCCACCGGTTCAGCCCGGTAAAGGAGGGGCTCAACGGTTTCAAAGTTGGCAATCCGGTGGTGGTCAATAACCGAGACAATGGTTGCCCTTTCCCGGCCGGGCACGCTCTGTTGGGCCTCATTATGGTCGACCAGGGCCAGGAGGTCGCCTTCCTGGGCTTCCCGGATCACTTCTGGCGCCTCAAAGCCGAAGTAGTCGAGAGCAAAGGCCGTTTCTTCATTGGGTTGGCCCAGGGCCACCGGCTTGGCCTCTTTCCCGCTACTGTTTAAGAGGTGGGCATAGCTGATGGCAGAAATAATCGAATCCGTATCCGGATTTTGGTGGCCTGAAACTAAGATCGTTGACATATAATTCCCCTTCTCTATTCTTCTTTACCTAGCAAACGTTTATCTAAGTCGGACCGCGGGCCGACCAGGATATCAAGTAAGTCTTTCTGAGATGCATAAATACTTGCCTGACCGGCCACCACATGGGCCGTCATACAGACAATAAAAAAGTAGGGCAAGACCTGGGGGCCGAAGAGTTCAACCCCCATAAAAATCGGTGCCAGAAAGGTCCTGGTGGCTGCCCCAAAGACCGCACAGGCCCCACAAGCTGCAATGAGGGCCGGCGAAATCCCCAAGGCCTGGCCCAGTACAACCCCTAAACTGGCCCCAATGACCAGGCAGGGGGCCAGTTCACCGCCCTGGAAGCCGGCAGCCAAGGTAACCACTGTTAGGATGAGCTTGAGGGCCCAGTCCCACCAGTAGATTGCTCCACCATTCAAGGCCCCATAGAAGAGGCTGTTCGATAGACCGCTGTACCGGCCAAAGTCCAAGGCTAGAAATATAATACCCAAAATCGTGCCGATGATAAAAATCCGGCGGACGGGATGGGGGATCCAGTTGGCAAAGAGGATCCGGCACTTAAAGAGGCCCAGGGAAAACATCCGCCCGACCAGGCCAAAGGCCAGGCCGACTGCAATGAGTCGGAGCAAGAGCTGGAGGTCAATGTCCAGCATTTCCAGTTGACCCAGGTTGAAGGAGTCTAGGCCCAGGGCCCGGGAGGTAAAGGCAGCGGTCCAGGCAGCCACCAGGGCCGGCACCAGGGCATCATAAAAAATTGACCCAACGACCAGGACCTCCAGGGCAAAAAAAGTCCCTGCCATAGGTGTTCCAAACAGACCCCCAAAGCCGGCAGCCATCCCGGCTAGGATAAGGACCCTGGGATTGAGTTTTATCGGCAGGAGGTAGCTAAAGCTATTGGCTACCGTTGCCCCGATTTGTACAGCGACCCCCTCCCGGCCGGCACTACCGCCAAAGAGGTGGGTCAGCCAAGTGGCCCCGATGGTCAGGGGAATCATCCGCAGGGGGATTCGCTCGTCTTCCCGATAACCGACCGCAAAGACCAGGGCCATCCCCTTCTGGGCCTTGCCCCCATAACGGAGGTAGACCAGCATGATCAGACAGCCGGCCAGCCCCAAAAAGGGCAGGAGATAGATGGGATGGGCATCACGAAAATGGTTGAGAGCAATGAGCCCCAGGCCAAACAGGGCATCTAGGGCCCCGACAATGGCCCCGATAAAGGCCGCAATCAAGGCATAAAAAAAAATGCGCCCCAGGGCCCAGGCATACCGCTTGATCCAGTCATATAAGTATACCAGCTGCCCACCTGGCTGGGTACCAGGCCCCTGCCCCCCATGAAAGTCCAGCATATCCTTAAGTTTTTTCGTTGCTATCCCCTCCTTGCAGACATTCGCTCCCCTTATTTTATCATCTAGGCAGGGCCCTTTCAATACTGGAGCCCCTCCTCCCTTACCGCCGTCTGAGCCGGAGTAAGTGCCCCTGTCTTGCACCGCCTCGACAAATATTTGCCTCATCTTTACCCGGTCTTGACAGGCTTGGCCCGGCTAGCCGCCAGCTGCTATTTCTCTTGAAGTGTCTTTGCAAATGGGCTATAATATTCTAAAATATTACTAGCTATCTATGATTAAGGAGTGTCACTTATGGGCGATGATCCTGGGAGTCCGCAGCTTCTTTATTGGGCCGGACTCATTATTTTATTTTTGCTTCATGGCTTTTTAGCCGCTTCTGAAATGGCGGTTGTTTCTAGCGACAAGGCTAAATTGAGAGACTTGGCCGAGGAAGGCGACCGCCGGGCCGAACGGTTACTGACCCTCCTGGCCGCTCCATCCAGACTCATTACAGCGATACATATGGCAATGAATGTGACCGGCCTGGGGATAGCCGCCCTGCTGACGGCTCATTTTTCACCGGTCTTAGGCCATTGGCTTTATGCCCAAACCGGCCTGCCCTATATATATGAAACGGTCCTGATCCTCATGCTCTTTATCATGAGCTTCCTCATGCTTTCCTTTGGGGAATCCATTCCCAAGCGGATTGTCCTCCAGGCCCCGGAGCGATTCGCCTTTACAGCCAACGGCTTTATGGCCCTCTTATCTATAGTAGCTAAGCCCTTATTCCGCCTGATGACCTTGACGACCAACACCAGCCTGCGGATCCTGGGCTTTGATGCGACCCGGGTTGAGGAACGGGTCACCCGGGAAGAAATCCGATCCATTGTTGAAGTAGGCCAGGAGCAGGGTGTCATTAACCCCCATGAGCGGGAAATGATTGATTCCGTCATCTCCTTTGATGACAAGCAGGCCGAGGAAGTGATGACCGCCCGGACAGAGGTCTTCATGATTGATATCGATGACCCCCTCAGCCATTTTATTTCTGAAATGTTGTCCTTAAAATACTCCCGGATTCCTGTTTATGAAGACAACCCGGATAACATCATCGGTATCCTCTATTTGAAGGACTTTTTTAGCCAGGCCTATAAAAAACGGTCCTTTGCTGACGTCAATATCCGGGGGATTTTACGCCCCCCTTTCCTGGTCCCTGAGCGGAAAAATATCAATGACCTCTTCGTCGAGATGCAGGACAGTCAAAAGCACATGGCCCTCCTCATTGATGAATACGGTGGTTTTTCAGGCCTGGTCACCATGGAAGACTTAATTGAAGAAATTGTCGGTGACATTGATGACGAATACGACCACGATGAGCCGGACATTTACCCGACCGGAGATAACAGCTACCATGTCCATGGCACCATTTCCATCAAGGAATTCAACAGTGAAACCGGCGCCAATATCGACGAGGACTCCGATGACTATGACACCATCGGCGGTTTCTTAATCAATGTCCTGGACTATATTCCTGAAGATGGGGACCGGCCGGTTGTTGAAGTCGACAACCTCATTTTTCACATTTTACGCGTAGAAGAAAAGCGCATTAAGGATATCCGCGTGCGAATCCTTACGGAAAACCACGAGGATGAATAAAGCAAAAGCACGCAGGACCGCCTGCGTGCTTTTGCCTATTCTAAAGGATTAGAAAGGAGCTCGGTATGCCTGAACAAGTTGACCTTTTCGCCCAAGCGAATGCTGAAACCAGAAAGAAGCTGGCCCCGCTGGCTGCCCGGATGCGGCCCCGTCGCTTAGAGGATATCATCGGCCAGGACCATATCCTCGGGCCGGGCAAGCTCCTGCGCCGGGCCATCGAAACCGACCGCCTCTCCTCTCTGATCTTTTGGGGGCCGCCGGGCACCGGAAAGACCACCCTGGCCCAGGTCATCGCCCGGGTCAGTGACCGCCCCTTTGCCCAGTTAAATGCTGTGACCGATGGCATTGCCGACTTGCGCAAGCTCATCCATGCCGCTGAAAGCGATTTGAATACCTATGGCAAGCAGACCATCCTCTTTATTGATGAAATCCACCGCTTTAACAAGGCCCAGCAGGATGGCCTCTTACCGGCTGTCGAAAAGGGAATTGTCATCCTCATTGGGGCGACGACCCAAAACCCCTACTTCAGCTTAAACCCGGCCCTCCTCTCCCGGTCCATGATTTTTGGCCTAGAGGCCCTGGACGAGACCAGCATTATCCAGCTCATGAAAAGGGCCTTGGCTGACCGGGACCGGGGCTTGGGGACCTTTGATACCCAGGTGTCCGACGAGGCCCTGGCCCATCTGGCCCACTATGCCCAAGGGGATGCCCGAACGGCCCTCAACGGCCTGGAACTGGCAGTCCTATCCAGCCCCGCAGATGACCAGGGCATCCGCCATGTGGACCTAGCCGTTGCAGAGGAAAGCATCCAGCGCCCAGCGGTGGTATATGACGGGACCGGCGATGAGCATTATGATATTATTTCAGCCTTTATAAAAAGCGTCCGCGGCAGCGATGCCCAGGCAGCCATCTACTATATGGCCCGGATGCTGGATGCCGGTGAGGACCCGCTCTTTATCGCCCGCCGCCTGGTTATTTTATCCTGTGAGGATGTCGGCATGGCTGACCCACAAGCCCTGGTCATCGCCCAGAGTGCAGCGGATGCCCTCCAATTTATCGGGATGCCTGAAGGGCGGATTATCCTCAGCCAGGCCTGCGTCTACCTCTGCGAGGCCCCCAAGTCCAATGCCGCCTACCTGGCCATTGACAAGGCCCTGGCAGATGTGCGCAAGGGGCGGACCGGCCCCGTCCCTCCCCACCTGCGGGATACCCACTACAAGGGGGCCAAAGACCTGGGCCACGGTAAGGGCTACCGCTACCCCCATGACTATCCGGGCCACTATGTCGACCAAGACTACCTGCCGGATAATTTAAGGGGCACCACCTACTACAGCCCGGACGATACCGTCGCACAAAAGAAAGGACCAAGGCAGTGAAAACCATAGCATTAGGAATGAGCGGCGGGGTAGACAGTTCCATTGCCGTCCACCTGCTGCAGGAAGCCGGTTGGCAAGTGATTGGCCTCCACCTCAAGCTCTTAGACGCTTCCGGACGGGATAACCAGGCCAGCCAGGATGCCCAGGCCGTCGCCGACTTTTTTGGCATCCCCCTCCACCTGGTAGACGCCCGGGAGGACTTTAAGTCCCTGGTGACCGGGCCCTTTGCCGAGGCCTACCGTCAGGGCCGGACCCCAAACCCCTGCGTCCGCTGCAACCAAACCATTAAGTTCGGCCGGCTCTGGCAGGAGGCCCGGGCCCTGGGCGCCAGCCACCTGGCCACCGGCCACTACGCCCGCATCCTGGAAAGGGATGGGCACTTTGGCCTCTACCGGGGGCTCAACCACAAGAAGGACCAGAGTTACTTCCTCTACGGCATCGACCGCCAGGTCCTGCCCCAGGTCCGCTTCCCCCTGGGCGACTATTCCAAGGACCAGGTCCGGGCCCTGGCTGCCCAATTAGGCTTGCCGGTGGCCTCGAAAAGCGATAGTCAGGAAATTTGCTTTATTGCCAATGATGACTACCCGGCCTGGCTGGAACAACATTGCCCCAACCTGCCGGCCAAGGGACAATTTTTGACGCCGGATGGCCAGGTCCTGGGCCAGCACCAGGGGGCCTGGCGGTATACCATTGGCCAGCGTAAGGGCCTGGGCCTGGCCCTGGGCTACCCGGCCTATGTCGAAGGCATCGATGCGGCCAAGGGGACCGTCACCCTTGGCGACGGGTCCGGCCTCTACCGGGACCAGCTGGTTGCCAGCCAGGTCAACTGGCTGGCCGGTGGCCAGGCCTTCAGCGGCCGAGCCATTGCCAAAATCCGCTCTCGGGGCGAAGGCAGCCCGGCCCACTGGCAACGGACCAACGACCGCCTAGAAGTGACTTTTGACGCACCCGTCCGGGCCATTACCCCGGGGCAAAGTGTCGTCTTATACGACGGCGACCGGGTCTTAGGCGGGGGGATTATTGACTAAACCAACATAAGGGGGGTTATGCATGAACCAGGAAACAAAGCAGCGCATTTACAAGTTATTTTTAAAGCATTTTGGCCATGGGGAGGTCAGCCTACAGGAGCTTAGCGACTGTTTGCAGAACAACCGTATTGATTACAAGAAGCTCGGCTACCCGGACCTTCCTGCCCTTTTAAGGGACCTGCCCGAATTTATCGAGGGCCGACCAACCAAGCCAACTGAAACAGCCCGGTTTTTCCGCTGGAACCGTCACAAGTCCGGCCCCGGATCCTATTGGACCCAGCCGACCATGGACCAGGCCCCCAGCCTGGCTCCCAGCCTTATTCCCGACCGGCTCCTGCCTGTGACCCGGTTGGAAGAAAAAACCATGGCCGTCCTGTCGGATAAAGTGAGCAAGGCTGACGCCGCCTTACCCTATTTAATTGAAGCGGCCTACCAGCAGGCCAAGGCCACCAACCGCTTAGATACCAAAAACAACACCTTACGCTTTTTTATGGACTCTTATAATATGCTGGAACCCAGTCTTCTCCTAACCTTTAAGCGGATGGACCCGGATAACAACGGCCACCACCTGACCTTCCAATATGTCGATGACAGTGGCCTCTCCTTCGACCTGGCCGGCAGCAATGCGGCCCAGAACCCGGCCAAAGCCCTGGAAAGCTTTGCCTTTCTGGGCCGCTGGGAGGACTTTTTGCAGGAATTGGCGGACTTGGCCATCCCTGAGGAGTGGGATTTTTGCGAAAGCCGAAACAAGAACTACTACATCCTCAAAAAGTATATCCAGTATACCTTTTACCGGCTCCGCCTGGAAGAAAAGGTGGCCATCTCCCAGGACCGGCAATTTGCTGCCTTTAATACCGGCCTGGTGACCGTCCACTATGACGATATTTACGCCTGCTTTGAGCCGAATAATGCCGGTTCATCACCCTGGCTCTTTAAGGAATTCACCACCGCCGGCCACCGCGGCTTGGGCAAGGACCTGGTCCACCGCTTTAACCCCCTGCCCCAGCCGGTGACCTACTTTACCCGTAAGGAAGACCTCCTCTTCGACCTAGACAAAACCCTGGTTATTGACTTTGACCATATCATTTTAGAAAACCTGAACCGCTTTGATGTCCAGTTCCTGAGGAATGAGTGTGGCGATAATGCCCAGGCCGCTGGGCTCCTGAAAAAAATCGTCCGGACCTCAGACTATGAGGCCCGGAATGAGGCCTACAGAGAGTTGCGGACAGTTATCGAGTCCCATACGGTTTTGTATAACCGCTTGAAAAACCGCTTAGATGATGCCGTTGAACTGGCCAAACGGCAGGTCCGTTGGAATTTTAAAACCGCCGTCCCCTCCTACTACCCTTCCCGCAACACCATGAACTTAATGCTCCCCCTCCACTTGAGCCAGCCCACCCTGGTGGATAACGTCCTTGTTGTGGAGTTAACCCCCTCCGGCAACTACCAGGGCCAAACCATCCTGACCTTGGAGCAGGCCTATATTGATGCCCGTCTGGTCACCTCACCAGAGGCCAATTGGCTCAATACCAGCTCCGTCATGAACTGCCAGTTAGAAGATTAGCCAGCGTCTGCCTATGGCCAATAGCAAAAAGCCCCTCGATTTTTTAATCGGGGGGCTTTCCTATTGATGTCTGTAGGTCCTTGCTACCGGCTTAAAAAGTCCAAAGCCAGGTCTTTGAAAATCCGGATGGTATCCAGGTATTCATCCAGTTCGATATACTCATCGACCGTATGGGCCTTTTCCGTAAGCCCCGGTCCATACACCACCAGCTGGATATCCGCCGACAGGTGGATATAGCGGGCCAGTTCACAGGCCCCAATGAGCGGCCTGAGCCGGACATTTTTATCGCTGGCGGCCCTTTTAAGGGCCTGAATCAGAAGATTATCTGTCGCCGCCTCAGCCGGGTCCAGGACCTGGTCCAGGTTTAAGCTGAGTGTGGCCCGGTCTGGGTCCTGGTTATTTTTGGCAATGGCGGCTTCAAATATCCCAATGGAAGGGTCTGTTGAAAACTCCGGTACCGTCCGGGTATTCCCCCTTAAGACCACCTTGTCAGGAACCGAATTAACCTGCCGGCCCCCTTCGATCACAGAAAAGACATTTAAAGTCGATCCCAGGTTGGGGTTCTGGAGCTTAGGATCAGCCGTTACCGCGTCAAACTGGTCCTGAACCCTGCGGATAAAGTCGGCCAGGGTCGTCAAGGCGTTAATGCCTAATTCCGGCATGGAGGAGTGGGCAGCCCGGCCCTCTGCCTGGATGGTGTACATAATAGACCCCTTAGATGCAAAGATGGCCTGGTTTTCGCCATTGCGCTTGGTCGGCTCGGAAATGAGGATGGCATCAACCCCCTCCAGGTGGCCTCCGTCGACCAGGTCCTTGGCCCCCTGCATGCCGATTTCCTCGCCAACGGTCCCGATAAACCACAGTTCACCGGCAAAGGGCGTTCCGGCTTCCAGGATATCCATAAGGGCATACAGGCTGGCCGCCACCCCGGCCTTCATGTCACAGGTCCCTAGCCCGTACATCTTATTGCCGACAACCGTCCCTTCGAAAGGCGGGTAAGTCCAGCCCTCCCCCGGTTCTACAACATCCAGGTGGCCGGAAAAAGCGAGAATCTTCCCCTTTTCAGTCCCCTTGACCTTGACCAGAACATTAGACCGGCCGGGAAAGGAAGAAATCAACTCCGTTTCGACATTGTCGTAACCCTTGAAAAGGTCGGCAATATACTTGGCCACCTCTTCTTCATGGTCATTGACCGACTTTATTTGAATAAGCTGTTGCAAAATTGCTAAATACTTGTCCATCTTTTATTCCCCCACTGTCTGACTGCCTTGCCTGCCATGTTTTTTCGCTTGTTCATGGGCTAAAAACCAGAGAAAACCGGTTAGGAGGGCGAAGGCAATATTAATCAACCAGGCCCAATGGTAAGAGCCTGTTGCATCAAAAATATAGGATACGAAAAGGGGACCGAAGGCAGCCCCGACCTGGGTTCCGGACTGGACAAAACCATAGGCCTCCCCATATATCTCCCGATTATAAATAGATGAGGTAATGAGCGGCGGCAAGACCGACCCCAGGGCCAGGCCCAGGCCAAAGACAAGGGCCACCAGCCAGGGACCCCAGCGTTGACCGGCAAAGAGCATACAGACAAAGCTGAGGGCCAGGGAGCCTGCCCCGACCAATAAAGCGTGATAAATCCCGTACTTATCTGCAATCCGGCCCAGGAGGAGCTTGCCAAAGACACCAAGCAGGAGATAAATCGACACCACCGTCCCCGCTGTTTGGAAGCCGGCGGCCTCCTGGAGGGCCGGTGGGAATTGCAGGGTGGCCCCATTGGCCAAGCCATTCATCACAGACCCTAAAAGCAAGAAAATAAAAAAGCTACAGGATATCGAGGCCCCGATGGTCAGCCCCACCCCTAAAGACCGGTTGGAATCCTTATCCGGGTCAGGGACCAGGGCCTTTTCCGTCGTATAGCCATAGGGCTTGAGCCCCTTGTCTTCCGGCCGCAAGTAAATGAGGAAAAAGCCAAAAAGAACCGCCAGGGCCAGGATAATCACCGCATAGACCCGGTAGGACATCCGCCAGCCAAAGTGGCCAATTAAACCATTGATGACCGGGCTAAGCAAGGCCCCACCGGCAGAAATCCCGGAGACTGCAATCGAGGTGGCCAGCCCCTTCTTCTCCTGAAACCAGTTGTTAATGAGCATCATCATGGGGATTTGAGCCGTTGTGATGTAAGCCGCACCGATGATGAAGGCAAAAATATAAAAATGATACTTGTTTTGGGCCATGGAATAGCCGAATACGGCCAAGGCAAAGAGAATGGCTGCACAGGTCCAAATCCTTTTGAAATTATACTTGGTCAAGAAATACGATACCACCGGCCCCAAAAAAATCCCCACGGCCTGGGTAATGGTCCCGGTAAAAGAAAAGGCTGTTCGAGAAAAACCCAAATCTTGGGTAACGGCAAGTTGCCAGCTGTTCGACAGTGAATTGACGATCGGTACATATACCCCCAGGACCAGTGAAGCAACCACTAAAATGACCCAGGCATAGTGAAAACGCGTCTCCTTTTTCATCATCATGATCTCCTCTACGATTGGTCTGACCCAAGTCTTGGGGCTCCTGCAAAGACTTGGGCACCACCCTTTTGAGATGCTTTTGCTTAAAGATACCCTCTCCGCTTTCTCCAATAAAAAAAGCGCTCCAAGCGCTTTTTTTAACTGGACTGGTTAGTTAAGAAGCCCTTTTTTCTTTAGGAAGGCCTGGGCAACGGTTTCCGGGCTTTCTTTATCAACCTCTACAGCATAATTCATTTGCGCCATTTCCTTTTCAGAGATTTGCCCTGCCAGCCGGTCTAAGACCCTCCCCAGCTGGGGGTATTCCTCTAAGCGGTCTTGACGCACAACCAAGCCTGCCTGGTAGGAGGGGTAAAACTGCTTGTCGTCCTTCAGGGTCTTGATCCGGTCATCAGAGGCCTGGCCATCTGTAGTAAAAACGCTGAGGACATCAATTTCTCCCTTAAACAAAGCTTCATATACCAGTCCCCGGTCCATATCAAGTGCGTCCTTAAAGTGCAAGCCGTAAATTTCCGTTAGGGGCTTGAACCCATCCTCCCGCTCAAAGAAGTCATAATTGGCCCCAAAAACCAGGTCACCAGCCAGCGGGGCCAGGTCACTGAAGCTTTCCAGGCCATTGGCCGTAGCATAGTCCGAGCGAACAGCAAGGGTATAGGTATTATTAAAGCCCAGCATGGCCCGCCAAGTCAAGCCATAATTCTCCTCATACCGCTCTTTTAATTCTTCAAAGCGGGTCTCCTGGTAGGGGGTCTGGTCCTTTAGGACCACCTGCCAGGCGGTCCCGGTGTATTCCGGGTAGAGGTCGAAGTCCCCTTTGAGGATGGCCGGGTGGATATTCCCTGTTCCACCGGCAATGCCATGGGAAATATTGACCTTTAAATCTGTATTGGCCTCAATGGCCCCGGCCACGATTTCAGCCAGGATATAGCCTTCGGTGGTGGGCTTAGAGGCCATTTCCAGGGTCCCCTCTCCCTGCCCGCTGCCGGCCCATAGGGCGCCACCAAGGCCAAGTAAAAGCAAAAGGCCAAAGGCCAGCCAGCGCTTACCTGAAGAGGGCCGGCGCCGGACCTGCTCGCCATAGCCAATCTGCCTTTCGACCAGGCCCAGGAGCCAGTCACAAAAGAGGGCCAGGAGGGCAATGAGGATACTCCCACTTAAGAGCAGGACCTTATTATTGGTGGTAATCCCTCGAAAAATCGCTACCCCAAGGCCGCCCGCCCCAACAAAAGAAGCAATCCCTGCCAGGGCAATGGTCATGGTTACCATATTCCGGACCGCGGAAAAAATCACCGGCGCAGCCAGGGGGAGCTTAACCCGCCAGAGCATTTGCCCGGGGGTATGGCCCATGGCCAGGGCCGCCTCAATGATGCTTGGGTCGATTTCCGTCAGCCCGGTATAGGTATTCCGCACCACCGGCAGGAGGGCGTAAACCGTTAGGGCAATAATGGCTGTTGTATTCCCAATCCCTGTAATGGAAATAAAGATCCCCAGGAGGGCAATCGAGGGAATGGTATAGGCCACGTTGACCACAGAAATCACCGGATCGGCAAAGGCCGGCCTTTCACTGATGGCAATCCCCAGCAGGAGACCAATCAGAGTCGCAATGATAACTGCAATCCCACTAATCACCAGGTGGTCGATGGTCAGGGATAGAAAAAAAGAGAAGTTCTGGGCTATTTCATTAAATATAGCCTGGAGCATGGGTCACATCCTTCCCCTAAGCGCCGTTAGCGGTCAAGTGCTGTTAAAACACCTTGGTATACGGCTGCATCTTCTGCCCGGAAGCAGACCAGGTAGACCTGCATGTCCTCAGGCATCTCCGCCAGGACGGTCCGGACAGCAACAACGGCCGCCTGGGGAACCGGGTACCCGTACACCCCTGTCGAAATAGCCGGAAAGGCAATACTGGTATAGCCGGCTTCTTTGGCCAGGGCCAGGCTATTTCTATAACAGGCCCCCAAGAGGGCCGGTTCGCCGGAGGCGCCCCCCTCCCAGACTGGCCCAACCGTGTGGATAATCCCCTTGCAGGGGAGCCGGTAGGCAGCAGAAAGTTTCGCCTGACCGGTTGGACAGCCCCCCATTTGTTTGGTTTCTTCTAATAATTCCGGTCCCGCTGCCCGGTGAATGGCTCCATCGACGCCACCACCCCCAAGCAGGGATTCATTGGCTGCATTCACAATCGCATCTACTTCTAACTGGATAATATCCCCTTGAATCACTGTCACCGGCATAAGCTTACCTCCTATTCATTTCTTTACAAAATCTATGTACCCCAGGCCCTATACCTAAAAACAATTAAGGGGCTGTGTCAGAACGAGTAAAATCATTCAACCCAACCCCTTAAAAGCTCATTTTTACTTGTCATTTTTCTCGCCCGAGGCTAAAATTTAAAAATTGTTGTAAGACATGTATCTATATATACCACCAATAGCCAAGCCCCGTCACAAAAATGAGACGGGGCTTGTGCTTTTTTTAGGGGGCTATTTTGCAACAGCCCCTTCAGCCTTTAATTATCCTTAACCGGTGAAAAATACCGGTGGATGATGTCATCTGCTAATGCTTGGTTGGCTGCACACAAGAGGGGCAGGGGGTCAGCTGACAAAAAGGGGTCGACGCCAGGCTGGGCACTGGGGAAAAGGGGCACCAGGACCCCGCCCAGCTCTTCTAAAATCACCCTGGCCGCAGCGTGGTCCCAGGGCCGGAGCCGGCTGGACAGGTAGAGCTGGGTCCGGCCGGTGGCAATTTGGCAAATGGCCAGTGACCCGCAACCCATGGCCCGGGTGGCCCTGACCTCCCGGCTGATATTGAGGAGGCCGGCATCTGTCCGCCGCATGAGGTTGCGCAGGGTACCAATACTCATTTCCAAAATACAGGCAGACAGGGGCCGGTCGACCGGCCGGTCCAGGGCCAGGCCATTAAGGTAGGCCCCGCCGCCCTTGATAGCTGAGTAGAGGTCCCCCCGCTCCACATCAAAGACCACTCCAAGCAGGGGCTCTGACCCATCGTAAAGGGCCACAGAAATGGCGAAGTCCCGCTTGCGGCTGACAAAGTTGGTCGTCCCGTCAATGGGGTCGACAATCCAGGTGAGCCCCTCTATAGGTCTATTGTCTTTCTCTTCTGCATAAAAACCGGCGGGGCACAAGGCCTGGAGCCGGGTGCCCAGCGCCGCCTGGACCCGACGGTCCAGGTTACTGACCAGGTCCTGGGGGTCATTGCCCTTGTAATCGACAGATTCTATTTCCCATTCCCAGAGCTGGCAGCCGATATCCCGCACACAGGTGGCCACACCCCGGGCCAGTGCCGGGATGTCAACACGCGCGCTCATCGGACAGCTTGCTGGCGGCTATAAGGCATGATTTCCCCTAGGCCCATATATTTTTCACCGGTAGACAGGACCAGGGTCGGGGCACTGGTGATGTCATAGGCCCGGGCCAGATCAGGGTTAGCCGCACAGTCGATGACCTTATAGTTAAGGCCGGCCTGGTCTAAGACCTTTTGAGCCATGGGGCAGTTGGGGCAGGTCGGGGTGGTGAAAAGCCAGGCTTCCTGGGCCTCGGCCGCATCTTGAACCGCTGCCTTTTCCTGAGCAGGGGCCTGACCGGCCTCTACCTTCCCTTGGCCAGTGGTCATCCAGCGGAGGCCCATCTTCGCCGGGTCGTATAAGCACCGGTCCTTATATTCCTGGGTCTTACCGTCATTCCAGTTTTGAACCGGCCGGTAGTAGCCGGTAATCCGGCTGTAGACTTCTGCCGGCTTGCCACAATGGGGGCAGGTCTTTTCTTCGCCGGGCAGGTAGCCATGTTCCTGGCAGACCGAATAGGTTGGTGAAATGGTGTAATAGGGCAACTTGTAGTTTTCCGCGATTTTTTTGACCAATTGGGCTGAGGCCTTCCAATCCGGTAATTTTTCCCCTAAGAAGCCATGGAAGACCGTCCCTGAAGTGTAGAGGGTCTGCAGGTCATCCTGGATGGCCAGGGCAGAAAAGATATCTGAGGTGTAGCCAACTGGCAGGTGGGAACTGTTGGTGTAGTAAGGGGTGTCCCCTTCTTTTGCAGCGGTGATGATTTCCGGATACCGGTTGACATCATGCTTGGCAAAACGGTAGGTGGTGGACTCAGCCGGGGTAGCCTCCAGGTTGTATAGGTCTCCATACATTTCCTGGTAGTCAGAGAGCCGGTCCCGCATATGGTTGAGGACTTCCTTGGCGAAGGTCTGGGTCGCCTCATGGGTCAGGTCCTGACGCAGCCAGTTGGCATTGAGGCCCACTTCATTCATCCCAATCAGGCCGATGGTGGAGAAGTGGTTTTCAAAGCTACCCAGATAGTGCTTGGTATAGGGGTAAAGGCCGGCATCTAAGAGCTTGGATACCACCGTCCGCTTGGTTTTCAGGGACCGGGCGGCCAGGTCCATCAACCGGTCCAGGCGGGCATAGAAGTCTGCCTGGTCCTTGGCCAGGTAGGCAATCCGGGGCAGGTTAATGGTAACCACCCCAATGCTCCCGGTTGATTCGCCGCTTCCGAAGAAGCCGCCGGATTTTTTTCGGAGCTCCCGGAGGTCCAGGCGGAGCCGGCAGCACATGGACCGGACATCGCTCGGCTCCATATCACTATTGATATAGTTGGAAAAATATGGGGTACCGTATTTAGCGGTCATTTCAAAGAGCAGACGGTTATTTTCTTTATCGGACCAGTCAAAGTCCTTGGTGATGGAATAGGTCGGAATCGGATACTGGAAGCCCCGGCCGTGGGCATCCCCCTCCAGCATAACTTCAATAAAGGCCTTGTTGACCATATCCATTTCTGCCTGGCAGTCCCCGTAGGTAAAGTCCATGGGCTTGCCACCAACAATGGCCGGTTGGTCCGCCAGGTCGGCAGGGACGGTCCAGTCTAAGGTAATATTGGAGAAGGGCGCTTGGGTCCCCCAGCGGCTGGGGGTGTTGACGCCGTAAATAAAGCTCTCGATACATTTTTTAGTGGCCTCATAAGACAGGTTGTCGGTACGGACAAAGGGGGCCAGGTAGGTATCGAAGGAAGAAAAGGCCTGGGCCCCGGCCCATTCATTCTGCATAATCCCTAGGAAGTTGACCATTTGGTTGCAGAGGGTGGCCAGGTGCTTGGCGGGACTGGAGGTAATTTTACCGGGGATGCCACCCAGGCCCTCCTGAATGAGCTGCTTAAGGCTCCAGCCGGCGCAGTAGCCGGTGAGCATAGACAGGTCATGGATGTGGATGGCCCCACTCTTATGGGCTTCGGCGACATCCTGGTCGTAAATTTCGGAGAGCCAGTAATTGGCCGTAATGGCACCGCTATTGGATAAAATAAGGCCACCGACCGAATAGGTGACCGTGGAGTTTTCCTTAACCCGCCAGTCTTCTACATTCACGTAACTATTAACGATATCTTTATAGTCCAGCAGGGTATTGGAGACATTCCGCATTTTTTCATGCTGCTTCCGATATAAAATGTAGGCCTTGGCCACATCGGCATAACCGGCCTGGGACAGGACCTTTTCCACAGAGTCCTGGATATCTTCTACGCAAACGAGTTCATCTTTAATTTTCGGCTCAAAGTCTGCCGTCACTTTAAGCGCCATAAAATCAATAATATCCGGCGTATACTGACGCCCACAGGCATTAAAGGCAAGCACCATTGCCTGGGTAATTTTTTCAAGATTAAAAGGGGCTACAGACCGATCACGCTTTAGTACTTGATACATTGAATACCCTCCTATAAATTCTTTAGCTAACTTAAATGCTATCAGAACCCCCGGCGGATGTCAACGCAAATTACTAAATATGCCTACTAATTCCTGTCGCACCCGGATTCAGATACTATATGTAGTATCTACCCTCTAAGGTCAGCATTCGGGCAAATGCTTCGGACTGCCTTTAGGCAGGCTTCTGTCTCTTTTGGGGACAGGCTATGTAGTCCTACCTGTAAAAGGTCCCCCTCATCCTTAAAGGTCTGTAAAAAATACCGGTCAACGGGCCCAATCCACCGGGCCAGGGCCAGGAGCCGGTCCGGGGTGTGGAATTCTTTGACCAGGGTCGTTCGGAACTCAAAGGGGGTAGTCCCTTCCTTTAACAATTGCATAGTCTCCTGGACCGGGGCCAGGTCAAAGTGCGGCAGACCGATGGTCTCTGCATAGTGGAGGGGGTCATTTTTGATGTCCATGGCCACATAATCCACTAGGCCCTGGGCCAGGAGGGGGGCCAAACGGTCGGGCAGGCTCCCATTGGTATCTAACTTGACGGCAAAGCCGCGGCCCTTAACCGCCTGGATAAAGTCGGCCAGCCCTGACCAAAGCAGGGCCTCTCCCCCACTGATACAGACCCCGTCTAAAAGGCCCCGGCGGGTATCCAGAAAAGCCAGGACCGACTCAGGGCTGTGCTGGTCTTCAACCGGCAGCCGGTCTTCAGCCAAGGCCCCGTTATAGCAAAAGGGACACCTGAAGTTACAGCCACTTAAAAAGACCGTCGCGGCCGTCTTGCCCGGATAGTCTAATAAGGTCAGCTTATTGATATTCCCAATCATAGGGACCACCCTTTCTGTACATCATCATTTTTCCGTGCTATACTAAAAACCCAATTTATCCCTGTTTAATCCTCTCTTTATCTTAAGAAAGGGGTCTTTATGCAAGTATCCGATGCCCACCTACTGCCAACCGCAGCCAAGAAGGCCATGGTTTTGGAATCCTTACTCAACCTCGTCATCGTCGGTGTCATTACCGGCGTCATCTATGCCGTCCTCACGGCTTTCCAACTGCCGGCCCTCATCATCCTCATTGCACGGGCCATTGCTGCTCTCGTCATTATAGCATTAATTGTCAACCTCATTGCCAGTATTACAGTTAAATATCAACGGTACAGGTATATTGTCCACTCAGATTTAATTGCCGTCCGCTCAGGGGTCTTTACCATTACTCGAGAGTACCTCCCCATGCGCCGGTTACAAAAAGTCCATGTGGAAAGCGGGCTCATCAACCGTTTCTGCGGCCTGGCTGATATTGAGCTTTATTCCGCCGGTGGCACCCTCTCTATCCGCTATTTGCCGGCCGATGAAGCCGAAGCCCTGGCTGAAGACTTGAATAACAAGGTCAATGAACTGATTGCCGATGGGGAGGTTTTAACCCGTGTTTAATGGGCCCTTCAAACATGATAAGCGGATGATTCCGGCCCGGCTATCGGCAGGCCTGACCCTTTTTGCCGCCATCGCCTTTGGCCAGCTCGATGACCTGAAAAATATCCTCCAGGCCCTCCTGGCCGGGAATATTAAAGGGGCCATGAGCTATAGCTTCATCCTGGTTATTTTATTGGCCATCCTGGTCTTTAACGGCCTGGCTGCCTTTTTACAATGGCGCCGGCAGGAATTTATCCTCACTGACGACACCTTTGAAATGAAGGATACCAAACTGATCAAACGCCTGATGCGGATCCGCCTGGCGGATATTTCAAATGTCCAAATTAAAGAGCCCCTGGGCTGCCGGGCCCTCGGCATTGCTCAAGTTTGTATCAACACCAATACCCGGACGACGGCCTCCAGGACGGATATGACCGTCTACCTGACCAAGGACCGGGCCTTGGCCCTCAAGGATGCCTTAAAGGGCGGTGCCCTAGCCAAGCAGACCGGGGAAGACCGCGACCTCGCCCCCGAAGGCGACCGACCGGCTTGGACCAAGCACTATTCCACCCGGGAGCTGGCCAGGCATTGGCTCCTGAGCCTGTCCTGGTTCTCCCTTTTTGTCCTGGCCCTTGGGCTTATTTGGGCCGGCCTGGCTGCCTTTATCGTCCTGGTCCTAGGGGGCAGCCTGGCCTGGCTACCCATCAATGAAATCGGTAAGCTAGCCCCCCTGGCCATCCTGCCCCTTTTAACCGCCTTTATCTTCCCCTTTATCCGGCAAACGGCCCTGACCTGGATCCGCTGGTGGGACTTTCGCGTAGCCTATGACGGGGACCGCCTCCTCTTAGAGCATGGCCTCTTAACCCGAAAGTCCTTTACCATGCCCATTGACCGGATCCATGCTGTAACCATTGAGCAAAACTTTATCGGCCGCCTCCTGGGCTACGGGTCGGTGACCGTGGTCAATGTCGGCCTGGAAGATGAAAATGAGGGCCTCTCTTCCCAGCTCCTCCTGGCTGCCCCCCTGAGCGAGATTTTTAACCAGCTGGAAACCCTCCTGCCGGGCACGACCTGGAAGCCAAGCCTGGTCCAACAGCCCAAACGCAGCATGGTCCCCCTGACCTTTAGCAGCCTGGTGGTCCTGGTCCTTTTGACCGGCTGCCTCCTCTACTTTATCCCGGGGGTCTGGAAGCTGATGGCCCTGCCGCCGGTCCTCTTCTTCCCCCTCTATGCCCTAGCGGCCAGTCGGACGCCCGGTGTCCAATGGCAGGGTGACCAGATTGTCCTGGTCGAAGGCACCTTTGACCGCCGCTGGCACTTCCTCCACGAATGCCACATCGAACAACTGGCCATTAGCGAAAAATGGCTGCCCCGGTTACTGGGCTTGTCTCAACTCACCTGCACCATCCTGTCTCCTTCCATCCTAACTGCCAGCTACCTGTCCGGCTACTACCCGCTCACCTTCTGGTCCCCCTTCTTAAAGAAATGGGTCCGTTGGAAGGACCGGCAATTGAAGGCGGACTGAGCCGCACCGGCTAAAAAGGGCTGTTGCAAAATAGCTCTCTCAGCAACGACACAATGCCCGTCTCATTTCGAGACGGGCATTGTGTCGTTATTAAGTTAAGTCCAGAGGCTTGTCAGTATAATTCCCCCCTCTAAAGCCTAATATCAGCGCTAGAGGATGAAATCCATTAACCACTTTGATCAAATCATTACAGCTCCTCTACAACCCTACCTGACTTGACTGTTCAGTATGGATAAATTTAGTGGTTTTTTCATCCAGTTATGCCCAAGAGTATATATATTAATTTTTTCTTATTTCTTTTAAAGGTAATTGTAAAATAACTTTAGCGCCATTCCTATCTGTTCTATTTTCTAGTTTAATAATACCATTATGCTTTAAAATGATCTGTTTAGTAATATACAGCCCAAGGCCATGGCCTGAGAAGGAATGCCTACTTTTATCTCCTTGATAAAATTGCTCTGTAGCATGAGCTAAATCTTCATTAGAAAAACCTTGACCTTGATCTAAAATAGTCACCTCAAGAAAATGATCTCTTATAGCAACGACTAACTCTACCGATGCTCCTTTAGGTGAATACTTTTTAGCATTGGTGAATATATTGATAAAGACCCTTTCGAGTTGTTTTATGTCGGCCAGTATGAAAGAATCTACAGTTTTAATGTTTTCAGGTAGCATCACACGATTTGCTATTCTCATCTCTTTTGCAAGGTCTATCATTCTTTCTACTAAAGTCGATATACTAATTTTTTGAAAATCTAAACTAGTACTGTCATTTGAATGATTTACAAGCTTCAGAGTATCTACATAATCCGAGATACGTACAGTATTCCTTAATATAAACTTTATATAGTTATATTGCTCTGGCGTTAAATTAGTGTCGGATAATAATTCCATATTCCCTTGAATGATTGTAAGCGGTGTTTTTAAATCGTGCGTTATTGCTGAAATTTGATTCCTTTTATTCTCTTCGTTCATCCAATTTTTCTCTAGGGATTTCTTTAGCTCAACTTTCATCTTCTCTAGGCTATTTAAAACCAAATTAAACTCTTTTATAGTAGATCTCTCTATTTCAAAATTCAAGTTTTGTTTTGCAATTTCCTCTGACGCTTTAAACATAGGCATCAATTGTTTTTCTAATCGTTTCGCCCATAAAACCGTAATAATAAATGTGTTGAACATACAAAGAAGAATAATAGTACTAACCATTAAAATATTAATCGATGGCAAATAATGCTGCATCCATGGCAATTTGTAATATGGTTTAATGGCGTATCCGATTATTACATATTCTTTATCTTTTTTTATTTCCATGAATGATACGTTCGCACTCGAGATGCCATCCCCTTTATGAAAAGCTAGCGCTCCAACCTTTTCAGGCTCATCCATATTAGAGTTAATAATCTCTCCATTTTCCGATAACAAGATATAGCTTGTATTTTTGGGAAGAATTGCTTCTTCAAAATGATCCATTTCTTCAATGTCCGATTTTACTTGCATTAATAAGTTTTCAGTGTAGTTTGCTGGCACTATTAATTCAGCTTTATAAGCAAATACTAAAATCAATAAAGAAAATCCAATGGCTCCAACTAATCCTAAAGATATTGCAAGCAAATACTTTGTTAATACATATCTTAGGGACTGATTGTTTTTATTTAACTCCATTTGTAACCAATCCCCCAAACTGTAGTTATCGGATTTTCTCCATATTTTTTAAATTTTGCCCTTATATTTTTAATATGTTCTGCTATTGCCGATGAATCTCCTATCCCATCAAATCCAAAAATCATTTCATAAATTTGTTCTCTAGAAAAAACTTGTCCTTTTCTTTTGGCCAGTAGTTCAGAAATATGATACTCCGACTTCGTTAAGTTTATTTTATTTTCGCTAACAAAGACCTCCTTAGCTGATAAATCAAAACGTATGTTTCTAAAATTTAAACTGGAATGTTTTTCCCTATGTTCCCTTCTTAGGTGTGCATTTACTCTAGCGACCAGCTCATTCACGCCAAAGGGTTTTGTTATATAGTCGTCTCCACCACTTGAAAGCCCTTCGACTATATCCGCTTCCATTGTTTTTGCAGTCAAAAAAAGTATAGGGCAATCCACTTTATTACGAATTTTTTTGCAATAACTAATTCCATCAACATTTAGCATCATGATATCAAGTAGAATTAAATCATACTGCCCTAAGCTATTCTCGTCGATATCCGTAGTGGTTTGATGAATATCAACCATATGATTCTCTTTCTTTAAAATATTCTTAATGAGAAGAAGCATATCTAATTCATCATCTATTGCAAGAATTTTTGCCATAGTACCACCCCCACATTTTATAAGACACTCTTTCTTTCATGTCGAGTGTCTTGTTATTCACTTACTAATTTACCATCCCACCTATAAAACCATAGTAAAGAGCTGATAAAGATAACTAAAGTAATGGGTAGGGCTACATACATCCACATAGTAAATTCTTTCAATAAATATGAATGATCGGCTAGCTTCCTTCCCACGATATATGTTGCAACAAGCCTAGATGACCAGGTACAAGGTATAAAGTACCATATCTTATCGCCTAAACTAGTCATTGCCAGCAAGGCAATTAATGATTCAAAAAAACCTAACCCGATAGATACACCGCTACCTAACCTTATCGATACCCATAAATGGATCATATAGGTAGCTAAACCTCCAACAACAACTAAACATAATGCCACAAAGCAAACCGCAATACTTTGATGTCCAAATACTATTGCAAACATACTAATAGCAACACTTGTAGAAAACAAAAAGCATAGTAATAGTACTAATAGTTTGGCACTATAAGCTTTGCTTCTAGATCTTGTCGTTGATAAAAGGACTTGAAAGCTGCCTGCACTTGCTTCAATATCTACTACTTTAGAGGTAACCGCACCACAAATTATGGGAAGCACAGCTCCTAAAAGCATCAAATAATTTTGTATAATATCCATAGCATCAAAGTTTTTTAGACTGGTGATTTTTGCCACCCCATAAAATAATAAGGCATATAAGATTGGTAAAATGAAGTGGGCCCATGGAACCCAAGTATGCTTAAGCTTATAGAACTCTGATTTTAATATATTCATCACCCGTTTACCTCTTGCTTTGAAAACCACTTTTCAGTAATGAATGTAGATAATGTAAGTAACCATATCGATAAAACACATGGTATAAATAACGATGTATTTGAGACCATTGGATTGGATACCTCTGTTGGCACACCATTTGGCAAAATGTGCATAACAAGTACCATCACTCTAATTCCCCAGGAATATGGACAACAGATCCACATTGTGCTATCAGATAATAAAATACCTAATGCTAGACCCAAACCAGCATTTACTGCAATACTTGCTATAAAACCAAATTTTTTAGCCAAAAAAAAGCAAAATGGAGCTTGCCAAATATTCGTTATAATTAGTAATATGCTGGCTATCAACAACGTTGTAAATTCATATTTTTGACCTACTTGTTCGCCAACAAAAAATTGGAAGATGTAAACACCTAACATGTGTATCATTGCAGTTATGCTCATATATAGTAAAGCCATTAGTATTTTTGACACCCATAGCTTTTCTAAGTCAACATTCAGAGGAAAAACAGCTCTATAGTTTAGTTTTCTATCCTCTTTTCTATGCATCATTGCAGGTATCAAAGCAAAAGTTGCCGGCATTAATATCACATACCACCAATTGTAGGCATTTACAGTAAAATAGACCGGCATCAATAGAAAAGCAGGAAGTAATACAGTAATTGGAGCAATAAAGAGCAGCTTCATTAAAATACTATGTTTGTGCTTTAAGTTTTCAGCAAGCATATAAGTTATCATGATGCTACACCCTATTTCCTTTTTTTACAACATTTATGAATAATTCTTCCAAATTTTGATTATGATCAATGATATTTTGATATTTTAACGCTCCGTCATGAATAATCCCAATATAATCTGCCGTTTGTTCTACTTCTGCTAGAATATGGCTCGACAAAATCACCGTTATCCCCTTTTGGGGAAAATCTCGTATCAAATCACGCAATTCTTGAATCCCTAGTGGATCTAGCCCATTTGTTGGCTCATCTAAAATTAATAATTTAGGCTTATTTAATAAAGCAATCGCTATGCCTAATCTTTGTTTCATTCCCAAAGAAAATTGACTGCTTTTCTTTTTACCAGTATTTACTAAACCCACAATTTCTAGAACTTCATCAATTCTTGCTTCAGGTAATCCTAACAACAATGTTCTAACTTTCAAATTTTCTCTAGCACTTAAGTTTTCGTAAAGAGCAGGTGTCTCAATTAAAACACCTATATCTGATAGATCATCTCGACTCCATTTATGTCCTTCAAATGTTATTTCACCAGACGACTTGTGTAGCATACCGGCAATTATTTTCAAGGTGGTAGACTTTCCGGCTCCATTAGGCCCCAATAAACCATATATTGAATTTTCTTTAATTTTTAGAGATACATTATTTACAACTTTTTGTTTTCCAAAGTTCTTATTTAAGTTCTTTGTTTCTAATATGAGTTTACCCATTGAATATTCCCCCTTATTTCTAGTTACATGATAGGAAATAAGTTTAAGGATTTCGTAAGGAAAACTATGATTAATCCTGGATGATCCTAGACGAATAAATTTATATAGTAATATCTCCACAGTGTCTACACACACCAAGAGCTTACTACTGAAAATATTCTCATAAAAAAAACGGGGCTGTGCCGAATGATTTTACACATTCTGGCACAGCCCCGTTTATATGTCCATCTAGGCCAATTGGGTCAAATAGCTTTCAATCCGGCTCTTGACCTTATCCGGGCCCATGATTTGCTGGACACTCCAGAGGTCAGGGCTAGCCATTTGGCCGGTAACTGCCAGGCGGATAACGGCACTGACATCACCGACATGGCCCTTGTAGCTATCCGGGTCCTTTTTATAGTCTTTAGGCCGGGCAGCATAGCCCAGGTCGGTGGCGATATCGCGGACTTTGCCAAACCAGGCGCTGTTGTCATCGGCCGGGTCATAGCTTTCCAGGTAGGCCTCTAAAATGGTCCGGGCCTCTGCCGGGGGGATATTATCCGGCAGGTCATCCTTCACTTGGAACCATTCATCAAAGAAATAGCTGACATGGGCCAGCATTTGTTCTGCATAGACTAGGTCTTTCCGCGGTTTCTTTCCATCGCGGCCAATGGCCAAGAGGCGGACCAGGTCTGCTCTGTGGGCCTGTAAAAGAGGGGCTGCCTCTGGGGCATAGTCTTGGGCCCAGTGGATTAAAAAGTCAGCCAGGTCTTCTTCTGAAATATGCAGGAGGCTTTCTTTGGCCACGTCATCCAGCTTGACCATGTCGTAGAGGGCGCCGGAGCTGGCCATCTTATCCAGGGTCACCTGGAAGTCTTCCAGGGGGGCCTCCGGATGGGCCAGCCGCCATTCTTCATAGTCGGAATTGATGAGGATCATCAGGTACTCTCGGACGGAAGTCGGGTGGTAGCCCTTCTCCATATAGTAGGACAGGGCCATTTCGGGGTCCTTCCGCTTGGAGAGTTTCCGCCGGGTGCCCTCATCAATCTTCATCAAATGGGCGGTGTGGCAATAGAGGGGGGCCTGCCAAGCAAGGAGCTCAAAGAGTTCCAGGTGGATGGGCAGGGTGGCCAGCCATTCTTCTCCCCGGATGACATGGGTGGTCCGCATGAAGTGGTCATCGACCACATGGGCAAAATGGTAGGTGGGGATGCCGTTGGTCTTTAGAAGGACCACATCCTGCTTATTCGGGTGGACAGTAACATGGCCGCGGATCCCGTCCGGGACCCGGTAACCGTCACCGGGCAAGGCCCGAGACCGCAGGCGAAGGGTCCAAGGGCTGCCGGCATCCAGCTTGGCCTTGATATCCTCAAGGCTAAGGGTCCGGTCCTTGGCCCACTTGCCATAGTAGCCGGTATCGGCCTTCTCGGCTTCCTGCTGGGCCCGCAAGGCGGCCAGGTCCTCTTCTGTGGCAAAGGAGGGGTAGGCGTAGCCCTGGACCACCAGGTGTTTGGCGATCACATGGTAGATACCTGCCCGGTCACTTTGGTGGTAGGGGCCATAGGCGCCCTTTTCTTCTGTTTTGAAGACCCCTTCATCATACTGGATGCCAAAGTAGGCTAAGGCATCGGTAATAACGTCCTCGGCCCCTTCGACATACCGCTTATGGTCGGTATCTTCTATCCGCAGGAAAAAGCGGCCCCCAGTCTGGTGGGCTAACCGTTCGTTAATCAGGCCAGTGTAGAGGTTGCCGATATGCATAAAGCCAGTGGGTGAAGGGCCCAGGCGGGTGACAAAAGCCCCTTCCGCCAGATCCCGAGCCGGATACTTGTCCTCTAAATCTGCCGGGGTCAGATCAACGTCCGGGAAGAGCCACTGGGCCAGTTGTTGATGATCCATAATGCCTCCTTACAAAGCACACGTATTTGACAAAATAAAAAACGGTTCCCTGTGGAACCGCCGTCATAACCCATAGGGGAATCGAACCCCTGATTCCACCGTGAGAGGGTGGCGTCTTAACCGCTTGACCAATGGGTCATAAGCTACTTATATTTTAGCGAATGCTCCCTGGTTTGTAAAGGGCTTGGGCCCAATTGATGATTTGCCCTCCCGGGGTCAATAAACCCTTGACCTCTCTAAGACAATCAACTAGAATAACAAAGGTTTAGACATCTACTCGTATAAGGGGGTCTTTTTATGGCAAAAAAATTTTATGATGTAGAATCGCGTCCACCCTGGCGGGAAAGTATACCCTTATCTGTCCAGCACTTATTTGCTATGTTCAGTGCTTCTATTTTGGTCCCAACCATCCTGGGAGTCAATCCTTCGGTGGTCCTTTTCTTCAATGGGATTGGGACCCTGCTCTTTATTTTTATCACCAAGGGGTCTTCCCCGGCTTATTTGGGGTCAAGCTTTGCCTTTATTGCCCCCAGCCTACTGATTATTAATGCCCAGGGAATGGGCTATAGCTACGCCCTGGGGGGCTTTATCGCCTCGGGCCTGGTCCTCATGCTGGTGGCCGGTCTGGTTTACTTTTTCGGGGTCAACTGGATCAATGCCTTACTACCACCGGCGGCTATGGGGGCAGTTGTTGCCTTAATCGGTCTTGAACTGGCCGGCACCGCTGCCAAAATGGGCGGGATTGTTTTAGAAGAAGGGGCCAGCGTGGACCTGACCCGGGTCGCTGTCTTCTTAATTACCCTGATGGCTGCGGTCCTGGGTTCCATTGTACTCCGGGGCTTCTTGGCCCTCATTCCCATCCTTTTGGCCATCATCATTGGCTACATCGCTGCTGCCATCGTGGGCCTTGTTGACCTGACGCCGGTCCAGGAAGCCAGCTGGTTTGCCCTGCCGGCCTTTAGCCACCCCACCTTTAACTGGGGGGCCATGACCATTATCCTGCCGGCTACCCTGGTCGTCATCAGTGAGCATATCGGCCACCAACTGGTCACCGGCAAAATCATCGGCCGGAACCTCATTCGTAAGCCCGGCCTCCACAAGACCCTCTTTGCAGACGGTTTGTCCACCATGCTTTCCGGCTTCGGTGGGTCTGTTCCCACCACCACCTATGGGGAAAACATCGGGGTCATGGCCATGACCCGGGTCTATAGCACCTGGGTGATCGGCGGGACAGCCGTCCTCTCTATTCTCCTGGGCTTTATCGGCAAGGTCTCCGCCCTGATCCAGTCCATTCCACCGGAGGTCATGGGTGGGGTCAGCTTCCTCCTCTATGGGATGATCGGGGTATCCGGTATCCGCCTGCTGGTCGATGCCAAGGTGGACTATAACCTGCCCCGTAACCAGGCCCTGACCGCTATTCCCTTTATCACCGGCTTATCCGGTGCCTATGTCCAACTGGGCTCGGTTAAGCTGACGGGCATGGCCCTGGCTACGGTCGTCGCCCTCATCCTGGGCCTCCTCCTCTTTCTTTTAGACAAACTCAACCTGACCCAAGACCGGACCGCCTTGAAATAAATAAAAGAGCACCTAGGGTCCCTGCCGCCTCTAACGGGCCGGCAGCTGACCACTAGGTGCTCTTTTTTATTTATTCGCCCGAGCGCTCTATAAAGGACCGGATAACCGATAAAAAGGGGGCCCCATATTTGGCAGCCTTAACGGCCCCAATGCCATGGACCTCAAGCAGGGCTTCTTCTGTGACCGGCATCCGCCGGGCCAGGTCCTGGAGGGTTCGGTCGGTAAAGATGATGTAGGGCGGCAGGTGGAGGTTCTCAGCCATATCTCGCCGCAATTGGCGCAAGACCTGCATGAGTTGGCCGTTGACATCCTCTGTGGCCAGCTCAACCTGGCTGGTCCGCTCTTTAAAGGGCCGGTTCATGCTCAGCTGGACCTTGCCCTGCAATAGGGCCCGGCTTTTTTCGGTCACCTTCAGGACCGGGTAGTCGTCTCCGACGACGGCCAGGTAGCCTTCTGCAGCCAGAAGGGTCATGATATCCCGGACCTCCCCCTTACTGGTCTTGGCCAAGAGGCCATAAGTGGATAGGCGGTTAAAGCCCTCGGTCCGGATGCGGTCGGTATTGGCCCCCCGCAAGACGTCGATGATCAGGCTGGTTCCGTAGCGCTGGCCCATCCGGATGACGCAGGAAAGGACCATCTGGGCCTTTTGGGTGACATCTGAGGTCTGAATCCGGCCATCACAAATGGCACAGTGACCACAGGGCCCGGTCTCTTCCCGGTCCGGTTGGAAGTAGTGGAGTAAGTACTGGCGCAGGCAGGTCCCGGTATAAACATAGCCCAGCATGGCATTTAATTTCCGCCGGGCATCCGGCTCATAGCTCTGACTGATTAGGAAAAGGTTGGTCATGATATCCGCTGCATGAAAGAAGAGGACCGCCTCAGCCGGGGCCCCATCCCGGCCGGCCCGGCCCGCCTCCTGGTAGTAACTTTCCATGTTTTTAGGGATATTGTAATGGATGACCCGGCGGACATCCGGCTTATCAATCCCCATGCCAAAGGCATTGGTGGCCACCGTCACCTGGACCCGGTCATTAATAAAGGCCTCCTGGTTGGCCTCCCGGTCCTGGGCCGGAAGCCCGGCATGGTAGGGAAGGGCTGTCACCCCCTGGTTATTGAGGTAGTCGCAGACATCCTCTACCGTCCGTCTGGTCGCACAGTAGACAATGGCACACTGGCCATCAGCCAGGAGGGATAAGAGGGTCTTCTTTCGGTTGGCCGGCGCCAGCACATTAAAGTAGAGGTTGGGCCGGTCAAAGTCAGCTATATAGATGAGGGGGTCCTCCAGGCTCAGGCCGCTGACAATATCCTTTTGGACCTGGGCCGTCGCTGTGGCGGTCAGGGCGGCAAAGACCGGCCGGGGCTTGAGGTCTGCCAGGCTGGCGGCAATCTGCCGGTAGCTGGGCCTAAAATCATGCCCCCATTGGCTGACACAGTGGGCCTCATCAATGGCCACCAGGCCCAGGTCCAGCTGCTTAAGGGCCCGGAGAAAGCCTTCCTGCCCCAGGCGCTCAGGGGCAATATAGAGCAATTTCAGCTGGCCGGACCGGGCCGCTGCCATGATCTCATGGTAGCGGTTCAGGTCGGTCTGGGCATCAATCTTTTCAGCAGCAATGCCCAGTTCCCGCAGGGTGTCCACCTGGTCCTTCATCAGGGAAATGAGGGGCGAAATAACCAGGGTCAGGCCCTCCATCATCAGGGCCGGAATCTGGTAGCAGAGAGATTTCCCGCCACCGGTGGGTAGAATACCCAGGATGTCCCGCCCCTGTAAGATGCCGGCAATGAGCTTTTCCTGGCCTGGGCGAAAATCATCATAGCCAAAGTATTTTTTGAGCAAAGTCCTTGCCTCTTGCATCTGCTGCCTACCGATTTCTCTTGGTGCCATTGTAAATAAAGGCCCGGGGGTCCATCTTATAAAAGGCCCCCTTATCAATGCCGAGGGGAACCAGGCATTTGGGGCAACAAATTTTATGGGCTTGGACCACCGGTTCATTGTAAACCTGGGCAATCCGGGCCTTGTGGCAGCGCAGGACTGCACCCGGACCGATTTTATCATACTTCCAAATTTTTTCTTTGCATTTGGCACAACGAATCACTAACATAGCAGGCCTCCTTGGCATCATTGTAGCATAGGTGACTGACTTCAACAAATAGGCACGAAAAACAAAAAAAGAGCCGCCCAGGGGGCAGCTCCGGCCAGTTGATCTTATAAGGCTTCTAGGGCCTCAGTAAGGAGGGGGATAATCTCATACATGTCACCAACAATCCCATAATCACATTGGGCAAAGATGGGAGCATGCGGGTCATCATTGATGGCCACGATTACCCTTGTATCTTTAATTCCGTACATATGTTGCTTTTGCCCGCTAATGCCGGCACCTAGGTAGAATTGACCGGCAAATTTTTGCCCGGACAGGCCTACATACCGGGTAAGGTCCATCCATTCTCTTTCTTCAGAGATGGGACGTGAACAGGACAGGACCGCCCCAAAGGCCTGGGCCAGTTTTTCCATGATTTCCCGGTCCTTGGCATGCTTTAAGCCCATGCCGAAGGCCACCAGCCGGTCAGCCTGGCCGATAGGGCCAAAGATATCGTCAACCTTTTGCTTGTCAAAGCCCTCTTCTTTCAAAGCTTTGACCAGGGCATCGACCCGGTCCTGGCTGGATCCTTCATCAAAGATCTGCATCTTCCGTTCATTCTGTGGCGCCGGGGCCTTGTTATCCTTCTTAGCCGGCTTATCTTTCTTCTTCCGCGGCATCAGGTGGCTGGCGATAACCACCCGTTGGATTTCATTGGTCCCTTCATAGATAGCTGTAATTTTAGCATCCCGGTAAAAGCGTTCCACCGGCAAGCCCTTGATAAAGCCGGCCCCACCAAAAATCTGGACCGCTTCATCAACCACTTCCAGGGCAATGTCGGAGGCATAGAGCTTGGCCATGGCACTCTGCATCCCGTAGTTTTCGTGGGCATCCTTCATTTCCGCTGCAGAGTAGACCAGGAAACGGGCGGCCCGGATCTTGGTCGCCATATCAGCGAGTTTAAAACTGACCCCTTGCTGGGCTGCAATCGGTTTACCAAACTGAACCCGGTCTTGGGCCCGCTCCAGGGCTTGTTCATAGGCCCCTTGGGCAATCCCCAGGGCTTGGGCTGCGATCCCAATCCGGCCGCCATCTAAGGTCATCATCGCGATTTTAAAGCCTTGGCCGACTTCCCCTAAGAGGTTCTCCTTCGGCACCCGGCAGTTTTTAAAGACCAATTCAGCGGTCGCTGAAGCCCGAATTCCCATCTTATTGTAGCGGGTCCCGAAGCTAAAGCCTTCCGTCCCTTTTTCAACAATAAAGGCGGTAATCCCACCGTGGGTACCCTTTTCTTTATCGGTCGCCGCAAAGACCACATAGACATCGGCTTCCGGGGCGTTGGTGATGAAGATTTTAGTCCCGTTTAAGATGTAATCGTCCCCGTCTAAGACCGCAGTGGTTTCCGTGCCACCAGCGTCAGACCCGGCATTTTCTTCAGTTAAACCAAAGGCAGCCAGTTTTTCACCTTTAGCACAGGGTACCAGGTATTTTTGTTTTTGTTCTTCAGTCCCGAAAGCAGCAATCGGCCAGGTCCCTAGAGAGTTGTGGGCAGATAAGATAACCCCCACACTGGCATCAATCCGGGAAAATTCTTCGACAGCGATGGCATAGGCTTCGTTGCCCATTTCCTGGCCGCCGTATTTTTTCTCAAAGGGCAGGCCCATCCAGCCCTTTTCACCCATCTTTTTAACAATTTCTTCCGGGAAAATGCCTCTTTCATCCAATTGGAAGGAAAGGGGGGCAATTTCTGATTCAGCAAAGGCCCGGATCTCTTGACGTAATTTTTCATTTTCCGGGCTAACTTTATATCTCATAAGGTCTCCTTTCATATTTCAGCAATAAACATGTCTCTAAAGTAATCATACCCTTACTAGTATTATTTCATTGCAAAATATTCATTAAAAAGCTGAAAAATCATAAATTTTTTATAAAAAACCAGGGGCATAGATACAAGCCAGTCCGACTTCGAGACAATACAAAAGGGGCTGTGTCAGAATGAGTAAAATCATTCGGCACAGCTCCTTGCTTATAGACAAACTTAGCCCTAATTGATTTATAAAATTCTCCTTAGCTATATATTATAAGCTTACATGGATATATCCATAAACAAAGTCCCTCCTCACTGTTTTGAGCTGGGACTTTGTTTGTTGGAGGGGCTATTTTGCAACAGCCCCTTTTGTATTGGAGTGAAATGAAAAAAATGGAGTAACCTAATGGAGTAATCTAAATGAAGTTAGTTTTCTTCTTTAGCCGCCTGTTCAGCAGCGATGGCTTCCGTTAAAGCAGGAACAATGGCGTGCCAGTCACCGACAAGGCCAACGTCTGCAATGTCAAAAATAGGTGCAGAGGCATCCTTATTAATGGCAATGATATAGCCGGATTCTTCCATCCCAGCCAAGTGCTGGATGGCACCAGAAATACCGATGGCAAAATAGAGGTCCGGACGGACGGTTTTACCGGTTTGGCCAACCTGCTGGTCTTTTTCCAGCCAGCCTGAATCAACGGCTGCACGAGAGCCGGCAACAACGCCCCCTAGGCTATCTGCTAATTTTTCTAGAATGCTGAAGTCTTCAGCGTTACCAATCCCACGGCCACCGGAAACCAGGACTTTGGCTTCCTGGATGTCCATTTTTTCGCTGACCTTGCGGATAACATCCTGGACTTCAACAAACTTATTATTGGGGGTTAAGTCCGGTTTCCAGTTGAGGACTTCTGCCTTAGCGTCATGGTCGACCGGGCGTTTCACCATAACCCCCGGACGGACGGTGGACATTTGCGGGCGGAAGTTCGGGCATAAGATGGTTGCCATCAGGTTCCCGCCAAAGGCCGGCCGGGTCATCATCAAGTCTTTGGTATCCGGATCAATTTCCAGTTTGGTGCAGTCTGCAGTCAAGCCGGTATGGACACGACCGGATACACGGGGGGCCAAGTCACGGCCAATAGCTGTTGCCCCATAAAGGACAATGGCCGGATGGAAGGTCTCAATTGCATGGTACACAACAGAAGTGTAGGGCTCAGTGGTATAGTGTTCCAGACAGGGGTCATCAACAACAATGACTTTTTGGGCCCCGCGGGCTGCCAAGTCATCGGCTAAATGACCAATGTTGTGCCCCAGGACAATGGCTGTGACCTTGGTGTCTAAATCTGCGGCTAACTCCCGGCCTTTACCAATTAATTCATAGGCTACATTAGATACTTTCCCATCTAATTGTTCTGCGAATATAAGTACGCCTTCATAAACGTTTTGATCTGGCATATCGTTCTCACCCTTTCTTATAGCATGAAGCGCTCTTTGAGCTTATCCACAATGTATTCAACCGATTCTTCCGGACTGGCTTCAATCTTGGTGCCGGCTGCTTTGACCGCTTTCGGGAAAGATTTAACGACTTTCGTGGGCGAGCCTTTTAAGCCAAGATCTTCGGCTTTTGCATCGAGGTTGTCAAAGTGCAGTTCAGTAATTGGCTTGTCGAAGGCTTTGAAAATGCCACCCGGGGTCATATACCGCGGTTCATTTAATTCTGCCAGGGCTGTAACCAGGCAGGGCATTTTTGCTTTAACGATATGGTAGCGATCTTCAAACTGGCGTTTGACGATGACATGGTCGCCTTCAACCTTAAGGTCTTCAGCGTAACTGATATTGGGGATGTCCAGGTGTTCACCGATTTGCGGGCCAACCTGTGCGGTATCCCCGTCAATGGCCTGGCGGCCAGTGATGATGAGGTCAAAGTCCATTTTCTTCAGGGCCAGAGAAATCGTATAACTGGTGGCCCAGGTATCAGCCCCACCGAAGGCCCGGTCTGTTAGGAGGACACCATCATCTGCGCCCATAGCCATGGCTTCACGCAGGACAGCCGTTGCCTGAGGCGGCCCCATGGTTAGAACGGTTACATGGGCCCCGGTTTCATCTTTAATACGAAGCGCCGCTTCTAAGCCGGACTTGTCATCCGGATTCATGATTGAGGGTACCCCTTCACGAATTAAGGTCCCTTTAACCGGATCCAATTTAACTTCTGTGGTGTCCGGTACTTGTTTAACACAAACCACTATTTTCATTGAAAGTCCCCCCTTATGCCATCAGGTTCCCTGAAATGACCATCCGCATCACTTCAGAAGTACCTTCATAGATTTCTGTAATTTTTGCATCCCGCATCATACGCTCAACATCGTATTCAGCGATATAGCCATAACCGCCGTGCAATTGTACCGCACGTTCAGTAACAAAGCGGGCACATTCAGAGGCGGATAATTTAGCCATAGCCGCTTCATAGGAGAAGCGCTTAACTTTCGGATCGTCCTTGGCCAGGGCTGCCTTGTAAACCAGGTGTCTGGCTTCTTCAATCCGGGTAGCCATTTTTGCTAGTTCAAATTGGATATATTGGAACTTACCAATGGCTCTACCGAACTGCTTCCGTTCTTTGACATACTGTAGGGTGACTTCTAAGGCACCCTCAGCCAGGCCCAGGGCTTGGGCTGCAATCCCGATCCGGCCACCGTCTAGGGTGGTCATAGCCACACCAAAGCCGCGGCCTTCCCGACCCAGCAGGTTTTCTCTAGGAATCCGGCAATCTTCAAAGATGAGTTCATAGGTGGAAGACCCACAGATCCCCATTTTACGTTCTTTGGTCCCAAAGCTGAAGCCCGGAGTGCCTTTTTCAACGATAAAGGCTGTAATCCCTTTCGTCCCCAGGCTTTTATCAGTCATAGCAAAAACAATATAGGTATCTGCCTCTTTACCATTGGTGATAAAGATTTTGGACCCGTTGAGGACATACTCGTCGCCATCTAAAACAGCCTTGGTTTGTTGGCCGGCGGCGTCGGTGCCGGCGCCCGGTTCGGTTAAGGCAAAGGCCCCTAATTTTGACCCGTTGGCCAGGGGCACTAGGTATTTTTGTTTTTGTTCTTCTGTACCATTTTTTAATAAGCAGTCTGCGCATAAAGACGTATGGGCGGATACGATAACCCCGGTGGTCCCGCAAACCTTGGATAATTCTTCAACAGCCAGGACATAGGTTAGGGTATCACAACCTTGACCGCCGTATTCCTCAGGAATAGAGATCCCCATAAATCCGTACTTTTGCAATTTTTCCACTGTTTCCCGAGGGAACTCGTGACTTTCATCAACTTCCTGAGCGTGAGGCTTGACCTCTTTTTCTGCAAATTCCTTAAAGAGTTGCTGAGCCATGGCCCGCTTTTCATCTAATTGAAAGTCCATGCAAATACCTCCTTTAATCGTCAGTTTTAACACATACCTACAAATAATTTTTGTGCAAAAATTCACTTACTACCAAAACTTATTGCCAAAAAAAAATTAAGACCAGAGGGTATCTTTTTTCTGATCTTTTAAGAACAACAAAAATACCCGATAAATTAAAAGCCTTAGGCTTTTAAGAGATATTTTTGATGCTTAACACTGGCTTTAAGGGCATTATATCATACTTACTTATATTTGTCATAATATTACGGCTGGTTTTTTATAGAATCTTCATCTTTTTCTTTTAATTCTGTTCTTCTTGCAATTTTCTACTACAACCCTCTTTTTTAAAACAACTTGTACCTTTTAGTTCAATCTTATACAAAAAGACTGAGTCCTTTAATCAGGCCCAGTCTCCTTTATTTAATTATTCCCCTCTTCATCCTGATCGATATCAATAACATCTTCTTCATTGTCTTCGCCAATGGTTGTCACCACTTCACCGCAATTTGGGCAAACGATATCCACAGCCTGATCATCTTCGGTATCATCGAAGTAGGCAATGGTTTCACCGCAACCAGGGCATTCCGATTCCATGTAATTGCCTAGGGTATTGAAATCATAGTCTTCAAAATCATCGTCATCATATTCGTCATCAAAGTCGAAGACAGCTTCTTCAACATCAGAAAGGTCTTCATCCAGTGCATCCAGGTATTCTTCCATTTCATCGGTTTCGTCTTGAAGATAATCGACAACCAGTGCCATTTCTTCAATCAGACTGATAAGCTCAGTATAAAATTTACCTGTTTTATCTTTTTCCTGAAGACCTAAACCATCAGCCAAACCTTTTAAATATGCGACGCGTTCTGAAATAGCCATGTCAATCTCCTTTCAAGGCGCCCCTTAGGCGCGTTCGATATAGTCGCCGGACCGGGTATCAATGCGTAGGACATCACCAGTATTGACAAAGAAGGGCACCTGTACAGTCACGCCAGTTTCGAGGGTGGCCGGTTTCGTACCACCGGAAGCGGTATCGCCTTTAATACCTGGCTCCGTTTCAGTTACCTCTAATTCAACGGTCGTCGGTAATTCTACACCGAGGATCTCACCTTCATAAGAGGTCACCTGGCAATCCATATTTTCTTTCAAATATTTTTCGCCACCATCCAGAGCGCTTTCTGAGAGGCTGATTTGGTCGAATGTCTCATTATCCATGAAGACATAGCTGTCACCGTCAAAATAGAGGTACTGCATTTGATGACGTTCCAGGGTGGCCTTGGGTACTTTTTCGCCGCCACGGAAAGTCATTTCAGTGGTGGAACCGGTTTTCAGGTTTTTAATTTTAGTACGTACAAAGGCTGCCCCTTTACCGGGTTTCACGTGTTGAAATTCGATAACCTGACAGGGATCACCATTTAATTCAATTGTAACGCCAGGTCTAAAGTCGTTAGATGAGATCATTCGTTTAATTCCTCCTCACAGTCTTGGTCAATCAGCTATATTATACCGTGCCGGAACGGACATTACCACCTTTTTATTACAGGATTAAAAGGTCTTTCGGTGACCCGGTTAAGTTCTGGTGGCCATCCTTGGTTAAGACGATGACATCTTCAATCCGCACCCCGCCTTGGCCGGGCAGGTAAAGGCCGGGTTCTACGGTAATGGCTACGTTTTCAGCCAGGGGCTTTTTCTCACTGGGTGAAAAAACCGGTTTCTCATGAATTTCAAGGCCGAGGGAGTGGCCCAGACCATGGCCGAAGTATTGGTTCATGCCGGCCTCTTTAAAGATATCGACAGCCACTTGGTGAATATCGGCACCGATGACCCCGGCCCGGGCCTGGCTGAGGCAGGCTTGCTGGGCCTTGAGGACCAGCTGGTAGAGGTCTTTTAACTGGTCGCCGGGCTCACCAATGGCCACGGTCCTGGTCATATCTGAACAATAGCCCTGGTAGCGGCAGCCAAAGTCCATGACCACCAGGTCCCCCCTTTCCAGGGCTTTGAGGCTGGCCAGGCCATGGGGGAGGGCGGCTCGGGCGCCGCTGGCCACGATGGTATCAAAGCTGGTGCCCTGGGCACCCCGACGGCGCATTTCCGTTTCTAAAATCAGGGCCACGTCCACTTCTGTCATGCCGGCGGTTATTTTCTCACAAGCCAGCTGAAAGGCCGCATCCCCAATGGCTTCCGCTTGGCCAATGAGGGCAATTTCATCGGCATCCTTCACCGCCCTTTGGCCATCTATTAGGGGGGAAAGGTCCACAAGGCGGTCGCTCCCGAAGAGGCCTGCCAGCATCTGGTAGGTCGGGTAGGAGGCCAGGCGGCCGTCAAAGCCGATGGGCTCCTGACCGACAGCCTCTAACACATCGGCTAATTTGCTCGCAGCAGTCATCCCGCCGACAATGGCCAGGTCGATATCAGGCGCTTCTTCCTTGGCCTGGTCCCGGTAGCGGCCATCTGTCAATAGGATGGTCTGATCAGCCGTAATCACTAAAAAGCCAAAGCTACCGCTAAAGCCGCTATAATACCGCCGGTTCTCATAACTGCTTATAATAAGGGCCCCTTGGCCCTGGCCGGTCATTTTTTTGACGAGCCTTGCCCGCCGTTGTTGATAGTCCATTTAACCTCCTTTGGCGCTAGGCCCAAGTCATAGTAATGGTAAGTGGGTGCCTGGTCATGGGACACAATCCTGGCCTCGATCACTGTTCCTAAGGCTTCGTCATTCTCCAGCCGGGCCCCTTCCTCTTCTCTGACCTGTAACCGGTCGGCCTTGAGCCGGCCGGCGCCGGTTATCGTTACCCGGCCATCCAGGTAGATGTTTTTGGCCTCAACCGGGGCTGCGAGCTGGAGGTCCCCATTAACGATCAGGTCGCCATTGACCCGCAGGGAGGCCTGGACCATCAAGTCACCGGTCATATGAAGGCCGGCCGGTTCACTGAACTGACCCAGCTGGTTGAGGTCATCCTTGGGCCCCTTTTCTGGAGGGGTGAGCACCAAGGGGCCCAGGCCATACCGGCTCAGCCAGACCCTAAAGCCGTCTGTCTTACCATTCAAATCATAAACCATAATATCTTTACCGTCCAGGGCATGAGGGCTGCGGACAGCGTAATATTTTCTGGTCTGGGTCCGGACCGGCAAAGTCCCCTGCCGGGCTTGGGCCTGGACGGTCACCCGGTAGGCGTCCTCCCGCTTTAAATAGGCCGCTATGTGGTGGTTGGCCGAGAGGTCGGTATCAAATAAGGTAAGGCTTGCCCCCGGCGCCGGTAAGTCTGCGGGCAGGGCCTGGCGGGTTGCGCGAATGGCCCCATCCAGGAGGCTAGTCACAGCCAGGTCCTCACGGGCCGCTTCTCCACTGGCCACTTGAAAACGGATCAAAGCCAGGCCAGTCATCAGAATCACCATCACCACCGCAAAGACAAAGAGAACCAGGATGAGGGCCCCGGCCCGCTGCCTACCAGATAAAGGAAACCGACAGGGTCGACCCATCTTCCCCCTCCTTTATTTCCATGTCCGTGATGGTAGAAACCTGGGCCTTTTTTTCGAAGAATTGGTAAAAATCCAGGAGCTGGTCGGTCTTACCCTTGAGGCTAAGGCTGGTATGCCCGGTCTGGGGGTTAAAGGTCAGGTCCGGGGCCTCGATGGCAAATTTTTTCTGGGCCTTGTGGATCATATCCAGGAGGTCCGAAGCCTGCCAGCGCCCGGTCGGCCGGTTGGCCCCGGTCGCTACCGTTTCCTGGCGACTGATTTGTTCTTTATAGGCCTGGATCTGGCTCACCTGGGTCCCTATTTGAACCGCAAAAAAGAGGCCCAGAACGAGGATCAGGGCGATTATTAGGGGTTTACGAACAGGCATGGGCCACCTCCTATGGGGCGAATGTAATTATTAATTGAAAGTGCCAGCGACCGTCTTTTTCGCCGGCCGCTAAGAGGCGGACCTGGTCGACCTTACCCAGGCTCTCGACCTTAGCACAAAAGGTCTTCAACCGGTCTTGAGAGGGGCCCTCACCTGTGAGGGTCAACTGCTGACCTTCCCCCTGCCACTGGTTGACCACTATATCCGGCAGGGCTGCCGCATAAATTTCTTTGAGCCCACCAGCAAAGGGGGCCAGGGCCTCCATCGAGGCCCCTTGGCTGGCCTCATGGATAGGCGGCTGGGCAAGCTGGTCAGCCAGGTGGTTGGCTTGCCAGCGCAGGAGGCCCAGGCTGAGGCTGCCGACTAGGATAAGGGCCGCCAGCCCGATCCATAACCGCCTTTGGGTCATCGGAGTCAAGGGTAGAGCGCTGCCGGGCAAAGCCTCTTCCCCCTGGGCCCCTCCCCCCTTGGTCGCCCGCAGGCCATCGTCCGCCAATAAAGCAAAGGCCTGGAGGGTTTCCTTGGCACGGCTAATCCGGTCGCTTTGGTCCATGGGGAGGAAAATCGCCCCAAAGCCCTCAACCTGGGCAAACCACCGGCCAAGGCCGCCGCCTTCATAATAGCCGCTGCCATCGGGCCAGCCGGCACTGTAGTAAAGGTCTTCAGGCAGGAGCCGGCAGCCCCGCATCTTCAACCGGTTTTGAAAGGACAGGGGGTTCCGCATATGGCAGAGACTGTATAGGGATAGATGGCTGCCGGTTGCCAATTGCCGGTAGTAAATCCAGCCACCGGTCCCGGCCTTGAGATGACTGGCCCGGTTTATAAGTATATCCTGGCAACTCTCCGGGCTCGCCGCACTGGGAACCGTCACCAATTGCCAGTTACAAAAATCAGCCGGTACCAGGACAAGGATATGCCCCCTATCCGGCTTGAATCTAAGGGGGCCAAGGCCTTGCTTGGCCTGGTCCGCCTCGTCCCCGGGCGGGTCCTGGCCCGCTGAGGGATAAGGGACTCTTTTCCACTGGCCCTCTACTTGTTCATATATCCATGACGCTTGGCTTGGCATACCCTCACCTCCCTAACTGAAATACTTGTTTTTGACTGATCCCCTTCCCTGAAGGGGTCCGTCCGACCAGCTCCACCTCAAGAGCGGTGACCAGCTTGGCCTGGCCTGTCTCCTGACCGGCTTCATCTAAGTACCGGACCCGAAAGCCCTGGTCGGTCATGCCGGCATTCAAGGGCTGGCGGTCGCTCCGGCCCAGGGTATCCTTGTGCTGGGACCGGTAGATGACATAGGCCCCGGCTAAACCGTCTTCAGCGGTGCGTCGGGTATTTTCATTCAGGCCGTATTCAATATAATACTGCTGGGTCTCACCAAAATTAGCAGAAATTCGCTTGGCCAGCCGCTTGCACAGGTAGATCCGGTTGACATCTAGGGCCCCATTATGCCTGGCCGGCCGGACCCCGTCTGCCTCCCGGCAGTCTACTGCCAGCCGGGTCATGGCATAGGTCATCTGGTCCCGCAGGAGGACCTCTTCTTCTATCTGGCTGCTCATCCGGTTAAATTGCCCTAAAAACTGGCTGGCCATCAAAAGGATAATCCCACTGATGACCAGGGCCACCAGGGCCTCTATAAGACTGAAGCCGGCCCGCCGTTTCATGATTCCACCTGCCGTAAGGTCACCAGTTCCAGGGGGTCTCCCGGCCGGTCAAGGGTCACTGATACCACTTCCATGCCCGGCACTTCAGCAAAGTCTTTCACTTCCAGGCGATAGGCCTCCCCACTCCTGAGTCTCCCCTCCCCTTCTTCGCCCTGGGCCAGGAGCCTGATCAGGGCGCGGTCCACTTGGTCGGCTTGGCTGAGGCGGTCCTCCCAGCGGCTCATCTGGCCCAGGGCCGGTAAGAGGCCAAGGAGGAGGACAGCCAGGATAAATAAGGCCACAATCACTTCAAGGAGGGTGGTCGCTTTTTTTCTCATAAGAACTACCTCCCGGGGTATATTTGCCGGTAGTAAATCCGCCCAACTGCGTCTACAATGATGTACCTTTGCTGACGGTTATACTCGAGGGTAAAGGTGGAGGGGAAAGACCGGGAACTGTCCCGGGCCTCCTGCTGAAAGGTCAGGGCACCGGACTGGTAGACCCGGCTTTTCAGCTGGACGACTTGGTCCGGCCGGTCATTATCCCCAAAGCGAATGGTATAACCGTTGGGCTGGGTCCGGACCTCTGCATACCCGCCCTCCCGGGCCACCTGGAACTGGGCTGTCCGCAGGTCCTGGTAGAGCCTCATCCCTTCCTGGTCAATCATCTTTTGCGCCAAGGGAACCTGCATGGCTGGCATAACCATCAGCAGCAGAAGGGCCATGATCAAGAGGACCATGAGACACTCAACGAGCGTAAGGGCCCTTTGCGTTTTCATATCATTCCGTCCCCCTCGCTAAAACAACTGGCCGGTCCCCATCCCAGTAGCAGGCATAGGCCTGGCCGGTCCGCGGATTTGTCAGAGGCGCCTTTAAGTAACCCCCCTGGACCAAGGCCGCCTGGTCGGATGCCAGGACGCCATCAGCCGCAGCCACTTCCATTGCTGTGACCAGTAGCGCCCGGTCTGCCTCAATCCGCTGGTCCCTTTCCGTTTGGACCAGGCCGCCCAGGCGCAGGCCCAGGAGGAGGACCAGGGTCCCCATAATGGCTAAGACAATCAAGACTTCCGGCAAAGTCAATGCACGTTTCATAAGCCCTCCTATCCAAGAAAACGGTCATAGGTGCCGAGCAGGGGCAGGAAAAAGAGCAGGGCCACCGCCAGCACCATAGCACCTAACAAAACCACCGCCACCGGCTCGATAATCCGCATGAGAAAACGCTGCTCGATGTCCAGCCGGTCCCTATAGTAGTCTGCCGTTTGCAGGAGGGCATCCGGCAGATTCCCCGCCTGTTCTCCGGCATAGAGCAGGGTTCCCGCCAGGTCCGGGACAAAATCCAATTGCCCGACGGCCCTGCTGAGGGGCTGGCCGCTGTAGAGGTCCTTGACCACCTGGCGGATGCCTTCCTCGAGGACCCTTAAGTGCTCCCGCTTACTCAAAAAGTAGAGCCCCCGTTCCAGGCCAACCCCGGCCTGGAGCAGCCGCCCCAGGCCACCGGCAAAGGAGATGTACAAGCGCCAGGCTAAGAGGCGGTTGAGGCCGGGCACCTGTCGCAAGAGCCCCTGCCCCCGTTTTCTGGCTTCAGGCTGGTGCCACAGCCACAGGCCGCCGGCCAGAAGTGCCAGGGGCAGGAGGAGGGCCAGGGCCAAGGCCGGCCCCGGGCTGGTAAAGAAATGGCTCAGGCTGGCTAAGGGTCTCAAGGCCAGGGGCAGGGCCACCCCCAATTGGTCGTAGGTCCTGGCCAGGGTGGGCAGGATAAGGAAAATCAATAAGTTAAAGAACAGGACCAGGAGTAAGAGGACCAGGGCCGGATAAAAAAGTTGCTGCTGGAGGCTTTTCCTGAACCGCCGTCTTTCGGCCAGTTCATCGGCTGCAGCGACCAGGGCATGGCTTAAGTCCCCGGTTAAGTCGCCGATTTCCAGCCAGTCACCCACTTCCGGCGGTAGGTTTAGGGCCGAATTTCGCCAGGCCACTTGAATAGACAGGCCCTTGCCCAAGCCCCGGAGGAGGTCCTGGCAGATTATCTTACTGTACCGTTTCGGGGCATCCTCTTCCAGGTAGGTCAGGGCCCGGGTCATCGGGATACCGCTTTTCAGCATAAAGGCCAACTGCCTCAGTAAGAAAATCAAGGCTTCCTCATCGATGACCAGGCGCCGCTTAGCCCGGTCAATCAAGCTCAAGGGTTCTTCCCTTAAGAGGTAGTATCCCTCGGCCTGGAGCAGGTCTGCCAAGGCCGTTACCGAGGCAGCCGCCTTCTCCCCCTCCTGGACCTGGCCATCGAGCCGCATGGCCTTATATTTGAAGATTTTCATGACCTACCTCCCGCTTGAGGACTGGCCGCCTGCCGGGTCTTCGAGCATATCGGCCCCCAGCTTGAAGGCAATGTCCTCTTCCATAGGCCGGAAGCCCTTCTCAAGGGCCTGCCGGCGTAGGTCCGCCCCAGATAGGCCGGCCCGCATACCGGCCCGGTCTGCCTCATCCGGTACCCAACATTCCTCAACGATGGCCAACCCCTTCCCTCCCCTTCCTGTCGGGCCTTCCGGGAAGGGAGACCCAGTCCTTTTCCTGGGCAGGAGCCTTTGGTTTTGGCTGGCCAAAAGGACCGAGGCGATGAGGTCCCGGGAGACGCCCAGGTCCAGGAGCCGGTGGAAGACGGCGTGGGCGTCGTAGGCGTGGAGGGTGGTCAGTACCAGATGCCCTGTCAGGGCCGCCCGGACAGCAATCTGGGCTGTTTCCGCATCCCGCAGTTCCCCCACTAAAATAACATCCGGGTCCATCCGCAGGATGCCCCGCAGGGCCCGGGGAAAGTCCAGGTCCCGGCTCAGGTTGACCTGGATCTGGTTGACCCCCGGTAGGTCGATTTCAACCGGGTCTTCAATGGTATAGCAGACCAGGCCCTCTTCCTTCAAGTCATTCAAGAGGGTATACAGGGTCGTGGTTTTGCCGCTATTGGTCGGCCCACTTAAAATCACCAGGCCATGGGGCGACTGGACCAGTTGGCGCAAGTGAGCCGCCCTTTCCGGCCTGTAGCCCAGGCTGACCAGGGACCGCCCCTGCCAAATGGCCGGCAGGAGTCTGAGCGCCAGTTTTTCACCGTTTTTAGTGGCCAAAGAGGCCAGCCGGACATCAATCAGCTGTTGACGGTAGCGGATATTGAAGTGCCCATCCAAGGGCAGGATATGCTCTCCGATATCCATCTGACCGGCCAGTTTCAGCCGGTTGATCATACTTTCCGCATAGGCCCGGTCCAGCTGGCAAAGGGTTTGCATCTCCCGCTGACAGCGGATCCGGACCTGCAACCGGTCGCCAGGTTCAATGTGGATGTCGCTGGCCTCTGCTGCCAGGGCTGCGGTGAGGACTTGGCTAATGAGGCTTTCAATATTCGCCCCCGGAACCGGCTGGTCCAGGTCCAGCCAGACCGGCTGCTCTCCGGCCGTCGGCCTGGATTTTTTTGGGGCCAGCTGCTGCCACAAGGCAGCGCGGATGGCAGCCTCATCGGTCAAGGCCGGGGACAGGTCATCACCGGCCCGACCGGCCGGCTGGGTCCTGGCGGAGGTGACCAGGTAGCGGACCCCACCAATCCGGGCCTGGAGGTAGCCACCGGCCAGGTGGTCTTGAAAGGGCTCCGTTAAGGCCAGGACCTCTCCATCGGCCAGGCTGACATAGGACGCCCCGTAAAAGGTTCTAAAACTGGCTGGCCAGTCAGCCGGCAAATGGGTCTCGGCCCAAGGACCTAGGGGCCCCTGGGCCTCCTGGTAGGCCTCCACCTGCGATGGGTATACCTGGGCAATCCATTGGCCAAAGTCCGTCATATCTAAGCGCCCCCTATAATATCTTAATTATCTGTTATTTTATCTTATCAAGCTTGAGGGTCTTTGGCAACGTTTGTCTACAAGAAAGGCCCTATGTTTACAGGAACAAACATAGGGCCTTTCATTTACTTTTCTCTATTGGTCAGGGAAACCATGGATAGGGCCAAGACGACATCGTTTTCGGAAACCACCCGAATGTTGCCAATATATTCCCCCTGCCGCTTGGGATAGAGTTCAACAATATTTCTAATGGTCATCCCTTCGACAATGGGCTCATAGAGCTGGATGCTCTGGACTTCCGGCTGGCAGACGGCATTGAACATCACCCGGCAGCCCACGGTGGCTGTCTGGGCACAGATAGAGGATAGGCTCCCGATGCTCATCTCTCCGTATTCATCTAACATAAAGTCCGTCACCAGGCCGCTCACTTCCACTTGCGGGGTCCGCTGGCTGAGTTCAAAGCCGCTCAGGAGGACGATATCAATGGTATCCCCAAATTGGGGCTGTTTTTGGGTGCTCTGCAGGGCCACGATAATATCCTGCCGGGTCACGACACCAACCAGGCTGTCATCCAGGGAAACCACCGGCACAATCTCTGTCCCCTCTAGGACAAAGAGCCGGGCCAGATAACTCATCAGGTCATCGGGCTTGGCCAAGAGAGGGTTGGGGTCCATGGCATCCCCAATCCGGGAGTAGGGTTCCCGGTTGGCCAGCAGGCTGGCGGTAACAATCCCCACCAGTTTCCCCTGGTCATCAACCACAGGGAAGTGGGTATGGCGGGTTTGCTTACAGAGTTGGAAATAGTCCTCGATGTGGTCATCAACCCGTAAGCAGGCCGGCTGCTCGGTCATGATATCTGCCACCATGACATAGTCCCGCCGTTTCACCCGCTCAAAAATCGTCTGGTTAATTAAGGAAATCAGTTCAAAAATATCATAAGGGCAGGAAACGATGACCTGGTCCTCATGGACTTTGGGAAAAACCTGGTCGCCGGTCCGGCTGTCATTACCCAAAAGCAGAGGAAAGTGGCGGTCAATGGCCGCCTTGACCACCTGGTCCTGTTTTAGGTCTGTAATAATCATCGTCTGCGGATGGAGCCGGTCATTGTCTAAATCCTCCGGTGACAGGGCCACCAGGTAAGACTTGGGCACCTCTTCCCGGTGCTTCTCCCCATGGAGGATCCTCCCTTCCAGAAGAAGGCTCAGTTCATAGTAGGTCAGGGTGTCGATGGTCCGTTCCTTGTTTTTTTCAATCCGGAGGGTCCCGACCTTAGGGATAGAAGTCACATAGCCCTGGTTTTCGGCGTCCTTAATGGCCCGGTAGACCGTCCCTTCGCTGACGCCTAATTCCCGGGCCAGCTGCCGGACAGATACCTTCTCACCGACGGGTAAGGATTCAATATGTGAAATAACCTGTTGATGTTTCGTTTGTTGCATAGGTCCTCCCATTTATCGCTATTCATTTCTCATGGCCACCTACAGGCTAGGAAATAGCCATACTTGACTGTACTATATCACAATCGAAAAGGTCTGTCTATCTTCGAATAGCCGCCATTTGACAAAGGGACAAGGCAACTTTATACTATTTTTATGACTATATTTAAGCGAGGAGATAGATATGACCAGCCTTAAAAAACGCCTGCTGACCGGGGACCGTCCCACCGGCCGCCTCCACATCGGCCACTACGTCGGCAGCTTAGAAAACCGTGTTCGTCTCCAGGATGAATACGATAGTTTTATAGAAATTGCCGATATCCAGGCCCTCACCACCCACTTCAAGCGGCCGGAACTCATTTCCGAAAGCATCATGCAGGTGGCCATGGACAACCTCTCCGTTGGCCTGGACCCGAATAAGGTCACCATTTTTCTACAGTCACAAATTCCCTCCATTGCGGAAATGACTATTTTTTATTCCATGCTCGTGACCATGAATGTCCTGCGGCAAAACCCGACTGTCAAGTCCGAAGCCGCCAACTACGGCTATGAAGATATGACCTATGGCTTTTTCGGTTACCCCGTTAGCCAGGCGGCAGACATCACCTTCTGTGGGGCCCACCTGGTCCCTGTTGGCGAAGACCAGGCCCCCCACATCGAACTCTGCCGGAAGCTGGTCCGCCGCTTCAATGACCTCTATGCCCAAGATGACCCCTTCCTGGTGGAACCGAAAATGCTGGTTGGGGACTTCCCCCGTCTGCCCGGTTTAGACGGCAATGCCAAGATGGGCAAGAGCCTGGGCAATGCCATCTACCTGTCCGATTCGGAAGAAGACCTGCGCAGCAAGGTCATGACTGCCGTCACCGACCCCTCCCGGATCCATAAAACCGACCCGGGTCACCCGGATATTTGTGTGGTGGCCACCTACCATAGCGTCTTCTCCAAGGACCAGTATGAAGACATCTGCGACCGGTGTAAGGCCGGGACTATTGGCTGTGTCGCCTGCAAAAAAGAGCTCTTCAATAACCTCAACACCCTCTTAACCCCCTTTAGAGAAAAGCGGGCCTATTACGAAAGCCATTTAGATGAAGTCCGCGACATCATTGCCGCCGGCAATGACCGGGCTAATCAAATTGGCGATGAAACCAGCCGCCGGATGAAAGAGGCCATGCACCTGGTCCCCCATTTAGCCAATGAAGACTGAGGCCCGCCCCCTATTCATCGTCTTTGAGGGCATTGACGGCAGTGGCAAGTCTACCCAATTGGCCCGCCTGTCCGACCGGCTCACTGCCGTCGGCATCCCCCATAGCTGCCACCATGAGCCCACCGATGGGCCGGTCGGCCGGTTACTTCGCCGGGCCCTCAGTAAAGAGATCCAGCTGGATGAACTGACCCTGGCCCTCCTCTTTGCGGCGGACCGAAGCGAACACGCCTTAAGGGTCCAAGAAGAACTGGCCGCCGGACGGACCGTCCTCTGCGACCGCCACCTGCTCAGCTCCCTGGCCTATAACGCACCCGACCTGGACGGCCAATGGGTCCATAGCATCAACAGGCCCATCCGCAACCGGGTCCGACCGGATGTGACCTTTCTCTTTGACCTCCCTGTTGAAGAAGCCCTGGCCCGAATCAGCAGCCGGAGCGAGCGCCGGGACCACTATGAAAAGTGGGACGTCTTGCAGCAAGTCCGGGACCGCTACCTCTACTGGGCCGACCAACTGGCCGACCCCATCCTCCGTCTAGACGCCAGCCGGCCCATCGACAGCCAAACCGAAAGCCTGGTCCAGTATTTGAAAGACCAGCACCATATGCCGCTTTAACCCAATCCCGCCTCGGCGGGATTTTTTGTAAAGGATGATCTCCCATGACTGCCCTGCTCATCATTGAAGACGACGCCTACTTGGCCCAGGGGCTAGCCACAGCCTTGGCGCCAGAAGTAGATACTGTATTCCATGCCGCCAACTATGTCGAGGCGGTCACCGCCTTGAAAGACCATCAGCCCAGCCTTATCTTATTGGATATCCAGTTACCGGATGGGTCCGGCTTTGACCTCCTCCCCCTAGCGCAATTAGAGGCCGACCGAATCATCTGCCTAACAGCTAATGACGCCGAGTGGGATATTGTCCGTGCCTTGGAAGCCGGCGCCCATGATTATTTGACCAAGCCCTTTAGCCTGGCTGAATTGCGGGCCCGGGTCCGGGCCCAGCTCCGCGAGTTAACGCCTAATCGCCATTACCGAGACGCCTACCTCCAGTTGGATTTCAACCGCCTGGTTTTTACTGTAGACGGTAGCGATCTGCCCTTAAGTAGCCAGGAAATCCGTTTTCTCAGCCACCTGCTGGCCGCCGGTGGCCAAGCGGTCAGCCGCCCCACCTTAATGGAGGCCCTCTGGCCTACAGACCAAGCTGGTGGCGGCGACAATGCCTTATCCATGTTGGCAGCCCGCTTGCGGCAAAAAATTGAACCTGCCCCCCACCAGCCTAGGTACATCCAAACCGTTCATGGTCGGGGCTACCGCTGGGGAAAGGCAAGCTCTCATGTTTAAACGCAGAAAAAGAGAAGACCGGCTGGCGAGTTTAGTGGATGCCATCAGCAGGGGCCAGCCCTTTTCCGTCACTTATAATGAAAGCCTTAGCTCTGCCTTAGAATCTCGCCTGATGGCTATTTGGCGAAGGCAGGAATGGCAAAAAGCCCAACTGGCCGAAGAAAGAAACCGGTCGGCCGCCTTAATTGCCGATATTGCCCACCAGTGCAGGACCCCCTTGGCCAATTTGCAGCTTTACAGTGACCTCCTCTCTGAGGCCCCCTTAGCCGAAGAGCAAGCAGCCCAAGTGGATGCCCTCCTAGTACAAACAGAAAAGTTGACCTTTCTTTTAGATGCCTTATTAAAGGGGGCTCGCCTGGAAGCCGGCCTGATGACTACCAAACCGGAAAGGGCCGCCCTGTTCCCCCTTGTCCGCCAAGCTGTATCAGCTGCCCAGCCGGCAGCTAGGGAGAAAGGGATTCGGATTAAAGTAGAGGCACCGGAAGCCTTCGCCTGCTATGACTTAAAATGGACTGCCGAGGCCCTGGGTAATGTTCTGGATAATGCGGTCAAATACGCACCGGCAGAGAGTGATATCCAGGTCCGTGTGGCCCCCCTCTCTTTTTACACCCGGATTGATGTGGCCGACGAAGGCCCTGGCATCGTCCCTGGTGAAGAAGCCTATATTTTTAACCGCTTTTATCGGTCAGCCCATGTCCACCAGGTCTCCGGCGTTGGCCTGGGTCTTTACCTTGCCCGTGAAATATTAGCTGCCCAAAAGGGCTACATAACTGTCAAGAACGTCCCGGGGGCTTGCTTTTCCCTTTATTTGCCTAATCAAGCTGAATCTGTCTAAACTGACAGATTCTTTTTTTATCCTGTCACCCTCCAGCTTATCTGTCCTGCTATGATAAGGGTAACAAGGAGTGATATTGATGTATATTTTAGAAACCCTCGACCTTTCCAAAAGCTACCAGCAGGGCCAGCACCCTGTCCACGCCCTCATAAAGGCTAACATCCAAGTCAAAACAGGTGAGTTTGTCTCTATTGTTGGCCGTTCCGGCAGCGGAAAAAGCACCTTGCTTCATTTGCTGGGCGGACTGGACCAGCCAACCGCCGGCCAAGTCTTTATAAATAACCAGGACTTATATGCCTTATCCAGCGATGAACGGTCTATTTTCAGACGCCGGGAGATTGGTTTTGTTTTTCAAAATTACAACCTTCTCCCCATGCTCACCGTCCAGGAAAATATTCACCTTCCCCTGGACTTGGACGGAGCCCCTTATGACACCGGATATCTGGACCAGCTCTATCGGCTATTGGGCTTAGAAGAATTAAAGCACCGCTTGCCCAGTGAGCTTTCCGGCGGCCAGGCCCAGCGGGTGGCCATCGCTCGTGCCCTGGCTGCTAAACCATCCATCCTCTTAGCCGATGAGCCCACCGGCAATCTGGATAGCCGGACCAGCCAGGATGTCCTGGCCCTTTTAGCCCGTACCCGTCGTGACCTGGGCCAAACCATCTTAATGATTACCCATAATGAAGCTGCAGCCCAATTGGCCGACCGCATTTTGTATATTCAGGATGGCCGCGTCGAGGCATCTGCCCATGTCTAGTGTAAAGAACAAAAAAGCCCTAGGCCGGTTGGCCTGGGCCCGGATCCGGTCTGAAAAAGGCCGGACCGGCCTAGCTGTCTTCGCCATCATCCTAACGGCCCTCATGCTATCCGCTATCTTTACCCTTCTTTTCGGCGCCAACCAGGCCATGGAAAATGACCAGTTCCGCCAAGTCGGTAGTACAGCCCATGGGGAATTAAAAAACCTTTCTAATGAAGAATTAAACCGGCTTCAAAGCTCACCGGCCTTTGAAGAGACCGGCCTGCGGGTCATTGCAGGCTTAGCCGTCAACCCCGGCCTGGAAAAAGTCCAGGTAGAAGTGAGCTATATGGACGATCAGGCTGCCCAGTGGTCCTTTATCAAGCTGGACAGGGGGCATTTGCCTCGAGCAAAAACCAAGGAGGTCGCTGTCGATGAAGAGGTCCTGAAAGCCTTAGGCCTACCGACCGACCTAGGCAGCCCCATCCCCCTGGACATCCGCCTTGGCGAAAAGACCGTCCGGGAAACCTTTACCCTAAGCGGCACCTTTCCCCATGAAGATAAAGTCTTGGCCTACCAGGTCCTTATTGCCAAAGACCAGGTCAGCCAGCTTCTGAAAAAGGCCAACCTGTCACCGGAATCTTCCCTAGGCTTAGGTAAAAACCAGCTAAGCGTCAAGCTCAGCTCCGCCCGTCATATCGAAAAGACCCTCCAAGAAGCCATCCAGGCCGCCGGCTACCAATCCAGCCAGCCGGACCAGGCGGATTTCATTGACTATGGGGTCAACTGGGGCTATACCCAGAGTAAGTTAAGCCAGATGGATGACCCCATCGTCGCCTTTGGTCTGGTCTTTATTCTACTGGCCGTCATGGCCTGTAGTGGCCTGGTCATTTATCACATTTTCCTTTTTTCTGTCAGCGATGATACCCGCTTTTACGGCTTATTAAAAACCATCGGTACTACCCCCCGGCAGTTACGCCGACTGGTCCATCTAAAGGCCCTCTTCCTTGCCTTAGCCGGCGTCCTGCCGGGATTATTTGTTGGTTGGCTGGTCGGTAGCCTGTGTTTGCCCAAACTGCTCTACCTCATCCAGTTAGACCTCGATTTTACCCTAGTGGCTGACCCCCTTATCTTCCTCATGGCCTTCCTATTTACCCTAACCACCGTCTACCTGGCCACCATCGGCCCCGGTCGACTGGCCGCTAAAGCCGCACCCATTGAAGCCGTCAAATTTCAAGACCTGCACTTATCTGCCAGGCGTCGCTTCCAGTCCCAGCCCCTCTCAGCCGGTCGCTTAGGCCTGACCCAACTCCGGAGCCATCGAAAGCGGCTCATTTTAACAGCCCTCAGCCTGGCGCTGACCCTCTGGCTCTTTACCAATGCAGTTAATTTATCCAATAGCTTCAGCGAAGAAAAGTACCTGGCTAAGATTCCCACAGACTTCGTCATCGCTGATGCCCGGCTCTTTGTTCCGGCCAGTAGCCATACAGCCCCGGCCCTGACCGACCAAGATATCCAGGCCATCCAGCCCTTCTTGCCTCAAGAAAGCTGGGGGGCGGTTTACCTGCCTAGCCACTCCGCCAGTGAGCGGCTGCCGGCCAAGGACCTCCGCCGCCTTTACAAGGAAAATTACGGTTATTCCGATGAAGACCTAAAAGCCTATTTAAAAGACGTCAGTACAGACGGCCAGGCCGCCAGTCCGATCCAGCTCTACGGCATGACCAACTTTACCCTGCAGAAGGCCCAGGTCTTGGAAGGTGACTTGGCTCCCCTAGCAGACCCCGAGCAAAAGGCTATTGCAGCTATTATCCGCCTGGATGATTACGACCAGCCCATCGAAAAAAGCCACCGCTTGCGTACCGGTGACCAGGTCCAGGTCTGCCTTGGCCCGCCAGACGGAGCTAGATTTGAAAGCTATACCGTCTGTGCAACCCTGGCCCTGCCCTATAGCCTAACCGCCCGCTACCAATTTACCGAAGGCTATGTCCTTGATGCCGCCGCCCTCCTAAAGGCAGACCCCTCAGCCCAAGTCCAGCTCCTGGCCTTTGATGCCCCTGAAAAAGACCAGGCGGATATAGAGGAAGGACTCAAGCGCTTAACCGCTACCACCGCCCTGGGCTACGAAAGCAAGGCCGGGGCACGAGCGGACTTTATCCGCCTGCAAAAAACCCTGAGCCTCTTCGTCGGCCTAATCGTTGCCGTCATGGCCACCATTACCCTGGCCAACTATATCAACACCGTCCTCACCGGGCTGCTTGTCCGGCGGCGTGAATTTGCCCTCCTCCAAGCTGTCGGGATGACCAAAAAGCAAGTCTACCAAATGGTTGTCACAGAAAACATCCTTACCCTCGGCCTAGCCATTGCCTTAGCCTTCTTCGGCTTAATCGCCAGTAATCAGCTGATTACTGGAGCGGTCAATGGTGCCGTTTGGTTCGCTGATTGGCAGGCTTCCCTAGTCCCCCTCCTTTATGTCTTGCCCTTCTTCCTGGCCATCGCCCTTCTTTTACCCCTCTTTGGACTTAACCGTACCCAGGAAAGCCTCATGACCATCCTAAAAAGAAGCAATTAACTGACCCGGAATATATAAAAAGCCACAGCAAGTGGAATCTGCTGTGGCTTTCTTTTATTCACTGGGTAAGATGTGCATTTGCTGGAGCCCTTTTTCCAGGGCCAGAGACAGGAGATAGGCTAAGATGGCCCCTGCTGCCCCTTGACCTAGGTTAGCCAGGTAGGAGAGGGCTGCCGGGTAGAGGCCTACAAGGATGATTTCAAAAATAAAGTAACCGGTGGCCATGACCACCGCCCCAACCAGGACAGCAATGACCCGTCCAGTCGTGGTTGGAATTTTTTCAAAAATAACCCCACAGACAAAGCCTTCCAGCCCCTTAACAACCAGGGTCACCGGGGCATAGACATAGCCGGTCAGGATATCGGCCAAGAAAGACCCCAGCCCCCCAGCCAGCAGGCCCCCAGTCCGTCCCATGGTGAGGGCCGCCGCCAGAAGAACCGCATCACCCAGGTTCAGGTAGCCCTTGGTTAGGGGAAAGGGAATCCGGATCACCAGGGTACCCACACAGGTCAGGGCGATAAAGACCGCATACAGGCTCAATTTTTTCGTGTCTAACTTCATATCTACAACCTCCTTACATATTGGCCTGAGTGTACCATATCAGACCCCGAGCAAAAACCGCCAATTGGCCTATATTTATACCGACCATTTTATTTTTTTGCCCCTTTTGCCTAATGGACAAAAAGTCCCCCTTGTGATACTCTTTCTGGGTAGACTTTTTGATTAAATAACAAGGAGGGTCATATGTCATCTCAAGAAAAATCCGCTTCATTTTTAGTGCGGCTGTTTCCACTGCTGGGGCATAAAAATATCCCCTGGCGCCGGGAAATCCTAGCCGGCCTCACTACCTTTTTAACCATGAGCTACATCATTGCCGTTAACCCGCAAATTCTAGGGGAAACAGGCATGGATGCTGGTGCCCTTGTCACCGCCACCTGCTTGGCCGCTGCCATCGGCTGTTTTTTAATGGGCTTTATTGCCGACTTGCCCTTTGCCCTGGCCAGTGGGATGGGCTTAAACGCCTTCTTCGCCTACAGCGTGGTCATCAAGCAAAGTATTCCCTGGGAAGTTGCCCTGACCGCCGTTTTTATTGAAGGTATTATTTTTATCTTTTTAACCCTTTTCAAGGTCCGCGAAGCGGTCGTTAACTCCATTCCCCAAAATATGAAACTGGCGGTAACCGGCGGGATTGGCCTCTTTATCGCCATGGTCGGCTTCAGTTCCAGCGGCCTGATTGTTCAAAACGACGCCACCATGGTCTCCATGGGCGCCTTCCATGTCACCACCATCATTACCTGCCTGGGTGTCCTCTTAATTGCCGTTCTGGACAAGCTCAATATCCCCGGCTCTATCTTAATCGGGATCGCCTCCTGCTCTATCTTGGGCTGGATTTACGCCTTAATGAACCCTAAAACAGCGGCCGACCTGGGCATTTACCTGCCGACCGGGATTCTTAAATTTGAATCCATCAGCCCCATTGCCGGGAAACTGGCCTGGGGCCACCTCCTGGATTTTGAAATGTTCCAGAGCCTCTTTATCATCATTGTCACCTTCTTATTCGTTGACTTTTTCGATACCGTTGGGACCCTGGTAGGCGTCAGCACCAAAGCCGGCATGCTAGATGACCAGGGCCGGGTGCCCCGGGTGGGCCGGGCCCTCATGAGTGACGCCCTGGCCACCACCGCCGGCGCCGCCTTAGGGGTTTCCACCGTTACCACCTTCGTCGAAAGCTCCACCGGCGTCCTGGCCGGCGGCCGGACCGGCGTCACCGCCATTACCACCGGCTGCCTCTTCCTGGCCGCCATGTTCTTCTCCCCCATCTTCATTGCCATCCCCGCCTGTGCCACCGCACCGGCCCTCATCTATGTCGGCTACCTCATGCTGACCTCTGTCAAAGGGATCGACCTCTTTAACATCACCGAAGGCATGCCCGCCTTCATCACCATCGCCGCCATGCCCCTCACCTACTCCATCGGTGACGGCCTCACCCTCGGCGTCCTGAGCTATGTTTTTATCAACCTCATCTACAACATCTTCGCCCCCAAAGAAAAACGCGAACCGGTCAGCTGGGTCATGATCATCCTAGCCGCCCTCTTCGTTGCCAAATTTATCTTTATGTAAGCAAGATAAAGCGGCAGCCATTCAAGCAAGAATGGCTGCCGCTTTTTTATGACTGACCCATGGCCCTCAGTTCTCGGACCATAAGGACAATAGCATAGATGATAACAAGTAAGTCCACCAAGGGTTCAGAAAACCATACGGCAGGGACCCCAAAGAAGATGGGCAGGATAATCATGGCCGGCACAAAAAGGAGAAGCTGTCTCAGCATAACAATAAGGCCGGCTTTTTTGGCGTTACCGATGGACTGAAAAAAGGTAATCGCCATGACCATGACCCCATAGAGAATAAAGATCGAATAAAAGAGTCTAAAAAAGCCAACCCCTTCAGCAATAATCTCCGGTGCAAGGCCAAAAAGACTGAGTAAGTCTGCTGAAAAGACCAGGGCCGGTAGCCAGAAAATCCCAGCTAATACTAAACCACCGAGGCAAAAGACCTTCATAGCTGCACGCACCCGTTCATATTTTTTTGCCCCAAAATTCGTGCCTACCACCGGTTGCAGCCCCTGACTCATCCCCCATAAGGGGATAAAGGAAAAGGCATAAATCCGTAAAGAGGCCGCCATTAAAATGCCGTGGGTTTCGCCACCATACTTAAAGGCCATTTTATAGAGCAGGCTTTGTTGAAGCATGAAAAGAATTTGCATCATCATAGCCGATGCCCCAACAGCAAACATGGCCTTCCGGATCTCGGCATCCGATTGAATCCGGTGGATTTTGACCACCTGACTTCTTTTTGCAAAGTAATAATAGCTAACGCCGGCCTGCAGGACCTGGGCCAGGACAGTGGCCAGGGCTGCCCCTTCAATGGCATAGGCCCCCATAGCCAGCATTAGAATAGGGTCTAAAACAATATTAATCAGGGCACCGCCACCCATGATTAACATGGCCTCCTTCATTAGCCCTTCGCCCCGCATAACCATGTTTGCAGACTGGGTAAAGTTCACGAAGAAGGAGCCAAGAAATAGCACCCGTAAATAGCGAATGCCAAGGGCTTTGATCTCTCCCTCTGCCCCCACCAGGCTTAAAAATGGCGGGGCTAAAAGAATGCCGACCACCGTAATGATTGCCGAAAAAGCAAGAACCCAAAAGATGAGGTTTCCCATAATCTTATCGATGGTTTTCTTGTTCCCAGCGCCAATAGCCCGCGCCAAGACTGAGGCCGATCCAATCCCGATCAGCGTTGACACCCCACTATTCACAAAGGTTAGCGGTAGTGCAACCCCACAGGCAGCCATAGCTGCTTGTCCAATGATTTTGCCGGCAAAAATACCATCCATAAAGGGGTATAGGCCAATCACCATCATGCCGATAATGGCCGGTACAGACAGTTGAATCAACAGGTCCAGGGGTCTTTTCGTCAGCAATTGGTCTTTAATGCTTTCTTCCATATTTTTACCTCTTTACCTTTTATAAGGCATAGCATAGTCTTCCATGTTAATCAGTCGGTCTGCTGTTCGGTTTAGAAATTCTTTATCATGGGAAATAACCAGCACAATTTTCCCTTGTTGGGCGAGCGCCTTAATTAAGCGCGAAAGGTCCACCATATGGTGCCAATCCATACCACTGGTCGGTTCATCAAAGGCAATAATGGGACGGTCACTTAAAAGGGCTGAGGCAATCGCCACCCGTTGCTTTTCACCGCCGGACAGGCTCATAGGGTGCCGGTCGGCCAACCGGCCCAGGCCCAGCTGGTCTAAAATTCGCCCTTGCGCTACTCGGTCAATATTTTTTAAGCCCAGGCTGACCTCTTTATCAACGGTTTCTGTAAATAGCTGGTGGTTCACATCCTGCATCACCAGGCTGGCTAGGGCCAACCGCTGACGCTTGGAGACCCGTTTGCCCTTAAAATAAACGGTGTCTCCCCTGCCCCCTTCCAAACCCAAGAGGGCTCTTAAAAAAGTCGATTTGCCGGCCCCATTATGGCCAATAATCCCATACACACATCCCCGGTCCAAGCCCAGACCCTGGATGGCAAAGCCGGTTCCGGTCCCCTTGAACTGACGCTGGAGCTTTTTAACAGTCAGGTCTCCTGTCAGCTGGGGCGGTTCAAGCCGTTTAAGCGGAGTATCCACCGGTGACCGCAAGCCCCTGGCTTGACGGTCGTCTTCGGACAGGTCGATAAAGGCCTCAGCGGAATAAGTCTCAACCAACCGCCCATCCTCAATAAGGCAAACCCGGTCTACCACCGGCATGAGGTAGTGGAGCCGATGTTCTGCAATGATCAAAGTAACCCCTCTAGCTTTCAGGGTCTGCAACATATTCGCCAGAACCCCTGTATACCTATCATCTAAGTTAGAAGAGGGTTCGTCCAAAACAATAATCGGTGTACCGCTGATATAGGCCGCTGCAAGACTCAAGACCTGCTTTTCCCCACCAGACAGGCAGAAGATATCCCGGTCTAAGAGATGGTGGATGGGAAAGAGGGCCAGCATCTCTTCTAGTCGGTCTTGAATTTGCTGGCGAGCGATCCCCTTGTTTTCCAAA
>NZ_JBKICG010000002.1:0-148423 GCF_046569735.1 Peptococcus simiae
AAGTCCCTTGTCCAAAACCCTGATACTCGCTGAAAAGCCCTCTGTCGGCCGGGACCTGGCCCGCCACCTGGGCGCTAAAAACCGCCGGGAAGGCTACATCGAAGGCGACAAGTACATCATCACCTGGGCCCTGGGCCACCTGGTCGGCCTGGCTGACCCGGAAAAGTACGATGAAAAATACAGCAAATGGCGGCTCAACACCCTGCCCATGATGCCCGAAAAAATGAAAACGGTCATCCTCCCCGGGGCCCGCAAACAGTTTTCCGCCGTCAAAAAGCAGCTCCTGCGCAAGGATGTCGATAAGATCATCATCGCCACCGATGCCGGCCGGGAAGGGGAACTGGTCGCCCGCTGGATCATTGACAAGGCCGGGGCTAAAAAGCCCATGTACCGGCTCTGGATTTCCGCCCAAACGGACAAGGCCATCCGGGACGGCATGGCCCAGCTCCAGCCGGCGGCCAAGTACGACAACCTCGCCGCCTCTGCCCTGGCCCGGGCCGAAGCCGACTGGCTGGTGGGCTTAAACATCACCCGGGCCCTGACCACCCGCTTTAACGCCCAACTCTCCGCCGGCCGGGTCCAAACCCCCACCCTGGCCATGATTGTGGCCCGGGAGGAGGCCATTGCCCGCTTTAAGGCTACCCCCTACTACGTCATTACCGCCAACGGCGCCGGCGTCCGCTGGGAGTGGCAGGGCAAGGACGGCAATCGGATTTACAGTGAAGAAGCCGCCCAGGCCCTCATCAATAAACTTCGGGACCAGACCGGCCGGATCACCGGCATAAAGGAGAAAAAGCGGAAGGTCAACCCGCCCCTCCTCTATGACCTGACCACCCTCCAACGGGACGCCAATGCCCGCCAGGGCATGAGCCCCAAGGACACCCTCCACCAGCTCCAACGGCTCTACGAGGTCCACAAGCTGGTCACCTATCCCCGGACCGACAGCCGTCACCTAACCGAGGACCTGGCCGCCAGCATGCCCGACCGCCTGGCCGCCTTACGGAGCGGCCCCTACGGGGCTGTCGTCAAGGAAATTATCAGCCAAAAGGCCCAGCTCCCGGCCGGCTTTTACAACAATGCCAAGGTCAGCGACCACCACGCCCTCCTGCCTACAGAAGTCCGGCCCGGGTCGGCAGACCTCAACCAGCACGAGCACTTTATCTACAAGCTCATCGTCGAACGCTTTTTAGGGGCCTTCCTGGGCCCGGCTGAAGTCCAGGACACCAGCTTTGAAGCAGAGGTCGCCGGCGAACGCTTTACCGCCAAGGGCGAAGTGACCCTCAACTCCGGCTGGCGGGCGGTGGCCCAGGCCGAAGCGGCCACCGTGGAAAGCGACGAAGACGAATCCCCGGTCCAAGCCCTTCCCCGGCTGGACAAGGGCCAGGCCCTAAAGGGCCTGGCCTTCAGCAAGAACGAACGTCGGACCCGGCCCCCCCACCGCTTTAGCGAGGGGACCCTCCTGGCCGCCATGGAAAACCCCCAAGCCTTTGTCGACGATGCCCATGCCAATAAAATCCTCAAGGAAAGCGGCGGTATCGGGACCCCGGCCACCCGGGCAGACATCATTGAAAAGCTCTTCAAGAACTTCTACATCACGAAAGAGGGCAAGAGCATCCTCCCCACCGCCAAGGGCCGCCAGCTCATTGACCTGGTCCCGGCCGACCTCCGGTCCCCCCTCCTGACCGCCCAGTGGGAAGAACGCCTGGCCGCCATCGCCAAGGGCCAGGAAGACCCGGCCGCCTTTGACACCGATATGCGCCACTTCGCCAGCGACTTAGTCCAGGCCGTCAAAAAGAGTGAGGCCATCTTCAAGCACGATAATGAAACTTCCACCCCCTGTCCGGACTGTGGCAAGCTCCTCTTAGCTGTAGAGGGCAAACGGGGTAAGCTCCGGGTCTGCCCGGACCCGGCCTGCGGCTACCGGGAAACCGTCAGCCAAAAAACCGGGGCCCGGTGTCCCCAGTGCCGCAAGCCCCTGGTTATCATCCAAAAAGATGGCCACAAGCTCTACGCCTGTAACAGCTGCGGTTTCCGGGACCGCTTTGACCGCTTTAACGACAAGCACAAGGGCGGACAAAAGTCCACCCGCCGGGACGTGGCCGCCTACCAGAAAAAACAGGCCAAGGAAAAAGACATCGGCGCCAATGCCTTCGCCGACGCTTGGGCCGCAGCCCTAAAAAATAAAGATAATTAAAGTGGCAATGAACCGGCACGTGTTGATAAAACAACTTTTGCCGGCTTATTTGACTTTCTTATAGACATTTATGCTCGAGAATGATATTATATGCTCAACAAGTGGCTGTTTGAACGCCAAAGGAGGATATCTTATGCTCCGTTTTTTCCGCTTAACCCCCCTGTGGACCCTACTGGCCCTTGCTTACACCTATATCTACATCAGCCACCTATATACGAACCCTCTTTTTTGGCCCCTCCTTCCTATATTCGATTTTTTCTTAAAGTTTTGTGCCTTACCGGTCCTTTGCATGGCCCCTATCATTGCCCAGCTTATCGTGCTTGACCTAAAAATAGCCGCCCCTAGACTGGTACCTGCCTGCCGGCTTTTCTTAGTCGGCCTGGTCCTCCTCTATGCTATTTTCTTCTTAAAAGACCTCTATACCACTGTCATCTTATCTTCCTTTATCGACATGCCAGTGCGTCTATCCCCCATTCATGTCCTCTATTTTCTGGCCGGGCCCATCAGCTATATTGCCCTTTATCCACCCAGCCGTAACCAGCACTACCATAAATAAAGCAAGCCCGGTGGCTGTTGAACTTTTCAACAGCCACCGGGCTTGCTTTTACTTAAAGAGGCTTTGAACAACCGATATTTTCATGGGCTGGCCATTTAAGGCCGCCTGAACTAGGATATCATCCTTATAGACCAGTTTCATGGAAAAGGCCGGCCCCTCTTCATCCAGGGCCAGGGGCAGGAAGAGCCGGTCGCCGGGCCAGAGGGCCAGGTCCGGTACCTCCTCTTCGGGCACCCAACGGAGGGTCCCCTCATCACAGGGGGTCAAGTCCCGGCTGTCAACCATGCCCAGGTAGACGTGCATATACTCGGGCGGGGCCTCATCATAGCAGAAGGTGACGATGCCCCGGTAGGCCAGGGTCTCCGGCACCAGGCCGGTTTCTTCCCGGATTTCCCGCCGGGCACACTCATCGGGGCTTTCGCCGGGAAGGAACTTCCCCCCTACCCCAATCCACTTGCCCCGGTTGACATCATGGTCTTTTTTATTCCGGTAGAGCATGAGGATATCTCCTTCATGCCTGAGGTAACACAAGGTCGTCAGTCCCATAATAATCCTTTCTAAAACCGAACCGCCTGCCGCCGCACCCGGGCCATCAGGGCCAGGCCTAGGGCCAGGAGGATGATAAAGGTCAGGGTCAAGGCCAGGCCCAGGAGGGGCCCCTTAAAGAAGGCCAGGGCCCCCAGACCAATGACCACCGCCGACACCAGGCCCATGCCCAGGAAGATACCGAGGACCATCAGGGCCCGGGGGACCCGGTTCAGGAGGTCTGTGGCGCTCTGCCAGGTCAGGTGGAGGTTGCGCAGGTCAAAAATGATCCAATTGGCCGATATGATGGCATGGAGGAGCCAGTAGACCAGGAGGGCCGGCAATATACCCACCCATAGCCGGAGGGCCAGGCTACCCAGGAGGATGACTAGGGAGGCCAAGAGGCCGGAAACAACCGTGGCGAAGAGCCACTTTTCCCGGATATAGGCCCCCATATCCAGAGGCAGGGCGCAGATATAGCTAAAGTCTTCCCGGTCCATGGAAACGATGTTCCCGGCCAAGGGCACCCCTGTGGCATTGGTGACCAGGGCCATGCCAAGGCCAAAGAGGAGGCCGGCTAAAATCCCCATAAGGGGGTCCTCATAAAAGGGGGCCGGCAGCTGGTTACCCAGGAAGACCTGGGGCAGGATCAGACAGGCCGGTAGGAGGATTGGCGACAGGAGGGTTTGGCTGACGAGGGTCACGTCATCCAGCCGGCGCCAGTTGTATTGCCAGAGGATCTTCCGCAGGCTCCCGTCGGCTGTCTGCCGGACCTTGTCTGACCGGACAGCCTGTTTTTTCCCATGCCGGGCAGTTTCAACGGTGAAGACCGTATCGTAGTAGTGGACCGCCAGCCCCCGGTAGACCAGGACCGCCAGGCCGGCAAAGACAAGCAAGATGCCAATGAGGACCGGCCAGTGCCAGCGGGACAGGATGAGGCCGGACAGGGGGCCGGGGGAGGATACCAGACCGTTTGCCCCGATGTCGATGACCCCCTGGACCGTCCAAATGGCAAAGACCAGGACCACCACCGCCAGCAGCTGGCCCAGGATATTGACCACCGTCAGGACCTGGCTATTCATCCGGCTGAAGGCCGCGGTCTTGGCCAAGAGCTGGAGGATGAGGATATTCAGGTAGGTGTAGACGAAGAAGACCACCAGAGACCACAGGATTGTCCCCAGGATAAGGGTCGGCCAGCCAAAGTCATTCCGCCAAAAGAAGAGGGCAAAAAAGCTGACCACCGGGGCCATAAAGGCACAGCCGGCCAGGCCGACCACAGCCAACCGGGCCAGGAAAAGCTCCTGGGGGTAGACCGGCAGGGGCATATAGGCGGTGGTATCGGCACTTTCATAGAAGATGTTGTAAAAGGCCGTAAAGCTCTGCATGATCGGGACCAGGGTCATCATAAGAACCAGGAAGTCCAGGTACATGGGCAGGGCGGCAAAGTCGACCGCTGCAAAGAGCAGGGAATAAATCAGGAAAACCGTAATCCCCGGCCAAAGGTAGTTCTTGCGTAAGATCAGGTCGGACAGGGCCTCAGGCCGCTCTTTGAGCTTGGCGGCATGTTTTTGTCGGAGCTTATCGGTCACCGCGGTATTGGTAAAGATCAGATTAAAGCGGAGGAGTTCTTTGAAGAGGGCCGGTCGGAAGGTCATGGGGCATCGGTCCCTTCTTCTGCCGAGGCCACCAGGCGGAGGTAGATATCCTCCAGGCTGTCACCGGGGTGGGCCGCCCGCAGGTCATCCATGGTGCCGACAAAAATCAGCCGGCCATGGCGTAAGATCCCAATCCGGTCGCAGAGCTCTTCAGCCACCGACAGGACGTGGGTGGAAAAAAGGACGGTATGGCCTTCGGCTGTATGCCGGCGCATCATTTCCTTTAAGTTGTAGGCGCTCTGGGGGTCCAGACCCGTTAAGGGCTCGTCCAGGACCCAGAGGGCCGGTTCCGGCAGGAGGGCCCCGATGACAAAGACCTTCTGCCGCATCCCATGGGAAAAGCCTTCAATGGTCTGGTAGCGGGCTTCACCCAGCTCAAAGAGCCGGCAAAGGTCCTCAATCCGCCGGTCCCTGAGGTCATCCGGGACGCCGAAAACCTTGGCGATAAAGGCCCAGTAGACCATGGCGGTCGACTTTAAAAACATATCCGGCGAATCGGGCACATAGCCGATCATCTGCTTGACTTCGTTGCGGTGGCTGGCCAGGTCCAGGCCGCCAACGGTAATCTTGCCCTCGTCCGGGGCAATAATGCTGGTCAGGCACTTAATGGTCGTCGACTTCCCGGCCCCATTGTGGCCGATCAGGCCGAAGATTTCCCCATCGTGGATATCCAGGGACAGCCGGTCCAGGGCCACGGTGGACCCGTAGCGCTTGGTTACTTGATCGAATTGAACCATAAGGTAAGCCTCCCTCCTTAAATCACCTAGCTGAGTTTTACGGCCGTCCCACAGGCCGCCACGGCCAGCATGCTCCCGGTGCCCAGGGTGGTCAGAGAAAAGTCCAGGCCGATGACGGCATCGGCCCCCAGGGCTTCAGCCCGTTTTTCGATTTCTGCTAAAACATCCTCATAGGCACCCTTGAGTTCCTTCTCGTAGCTGGCCGACCGGCCACCGAAAATATCCCGGATACCGGCGGTAATATCCTTACCGATGTGCATCCCGACGACGGCTTCACCGATGACGGGGCCGAGGACTTCTGTCACATCCCGGCCAAGACCGGCCGGTAGGGGGGTAGTTAAGATAAGCATGGTACTTCCTCCTTCAAATGGCGTTGATCAGGTACTTTTCTACCTCTATTGTATCACTTACCCAATACAACCACAACACTAAACGCCCTGCCGCTAAAAAGCGACAGGGCGTTGACTTGGATGGCTATCAGAGCGTCAGGCCACCTTAACGGCTTTTGATTTATCGTCTTCGGTCTTTTTATCGACCTTTTTGTCGGTCTTTTCAACTGTTTCATCTTCAGGGATAAGGCCCCTTTCCAGGCTGGTGACCCGGAGGGCCTGGCCATCGCCGGCTACCTTCAAGGTGACTTCATCACCGGGATGGATAAAGGCCAGTTGTTCAGAAATGGTGGCCTGGGCCATGTAGACGGTGTCATCCCCTTCCAGGAGCATGTAGAAGACACTGTTGCCTTCAATGACCACGCTCTGGATATCTGCCAGCTTGCCGGCCACCGGCTTGCTCTTGCCGGCACTGCCGGGATCAAGCTGGACATTCTGCTGGCTGGCATAGGTCTTGTAGGCCTCCGCCACATTACTGGAGGTGACCACGTGCTGGTAGTTCTCCGCATCGATAAAGGCGTACATCTTGATGAGCCCGGCCTCGTCCTTGAGGGAGAGGAAGTAGGTCGGCCGGTCCCCCATGTTGATCAGGAGGGGGAAGGTGGCCTTGTACTGTTTCTCCTGGACGGCCCCTTCAGCCGACCCCATGGCAGAAAATTCTTCTGCCGAGGCCACACTGTAAAAGACACATTCCTTGGTCCGCATATTGACCAGGACAAAGCCGATGTTGGAATCATCGGCACTGACCGAGGTAATCCCGGTGTATAAAAAGACGTCATCCTTCAGGGCCAGGTAGTTGTAGCCGTCGGTGGCCCGGAGGACCCCCTTTTGACCGATAATCGAGTTGATAAAGCCCCGTTGGTACTTCCCATTCCAGTTGATTTGGTTCAGGATCAGGGGGGCCTCGTAGACACAGTCAATCCAGGTAGGGGCATCTTCCACCTTGTAGAGCTTGGAGCTCCCGTCCTGGGCATTGGTCACGATGACTTCCTTCACGTCCGGCCCGCCAAAGAGGCCCACGCTCATCCGGTAGACCGGGGTGATCCAGTAGGGGACCCCCTTCTCATCCACTTCAAAGTTGGAATTATAGAAGAGCTTCAAGGGGTATTGGAGACGGAGGTGGCGGGTGATGTGCCGGTTAAAGTGCTCACTCTTGCTATAGCGCAGGGGCTTTTCACTTTTGACCAGGTCGGTTTTCCCGTCAATCATATTGACCCGCATATAGTAGGGGATCCCTTCCCCGGTATTCATCAGCCACTTGACCAGGCTGGCATAGCGCAGGGGGGAGACCCGGACCGGGTCATCCTGGTAGTTGATCTGGGTGTACTGGTCACTGACCGTAAACTGGCTGACCAATTCCACCACCTCCCCCATCTTCCGGTTGCCCAGGCGGATAGCCGTATCCCGGTCAACGGTCGGCAGCCGGTCCGGCGGTAACTGCTGGACCTTTTCCGTAAATTCTTCATTTTCCTTGTCCAGGATATGGGCATACTTGCCGGCGTGGAGGATCTGGGTCGAGCTGACAAAGCCCAGGACCACCACCAGGGCCACCCCCATACCAATCACCAGGAGGACCTGGAAAAGTCGCTTAGAGGGCACCCGGGACTTGATGGTCCGTTCAAAGCCCATATAGTGGACGGTTTTTTCCACCACCCTGGTGCCCCCGACAAAGAGCAGGGCCCCAATGGCAGCCAAGGCAAAGAGGTAAATCCAAAACTGGGTGGACTGGAGGTGGAGGGGCGGCAGCCAAACATACCAGCTTACCCCAACCAGGGCAATAAAAAGCAGAATTTTAATCGGCAAAGAAAAGTTTTTCATAAATCATCCTCATTTCATTTGTCGGTCGTCCCTTGGACAGAGGCCACCAGCCGGTCCCGACCACCCAGGTAACCGGTGAGGGCTACGACCAGGGCAGCAAAGGTCAGGAAGGCCAGGGGCCAACGCCAATCGCCAAAACTATCATAGGCCCGGCCAATGGCCACCGGCCCAACCCCGGCCATTAGGTAGCCGGCCGACTGGGCCAGGCCCGATAAGCGGGCGGCCGTCGACACATCCGGCGTCCGGACATTAAAGAGCAGCATAGCGATGGAAATCGTGGTCCCGCTGCCAAAGCCCATGGAAATCATCACGGCAACCAGGAGGGGCATGGGAGCCTGGGAAAAAAGGAACATGACCCCAAAGCCAAAGGCATAGAAAAGGCCGGAGAACATGCCCAAAATACGCTGGTCAGGCAAGCGTTCGGCAATCATCGGTGTCACAAAAGAGGTGGGAATGCTAAAAAATTGGAATAGGAAGACCAGGAGACCCACCTGTTCAGAGCTGAGCCCCCGGTCCAGGAGCAGGGTCGGCATCCAGGTGATGTAGGAATAAAAAATCATCGACTGGAAGCCCATAAAGGCCATAATGGCCCAAACAATGGGCTCTTTCACCAGGCTGCCTCCCCCCTTGCCCTGCTTGCTTGCCGCCAGGTCGGTTGAAGGCCGTCTGGCAGCCATGGGCTTTTTGGCCAAGAGCAACCAAATAACCAGGGCCACCAGGCCAAAGGAGACCCAGACCAGCATAGCCGGCCGCCAGGACCAACCCGGCCGGTTGGCCAAAGGCAGGGTTAGGCCCGCTGCAATACTATTGGCAAAGTTCATCAGGGACAGATAGGCACTAGTCCACAGGCCTACCGCCCGGGGAAAGGCATAGCGGACCAGGGGCGGCATGAGGACATTGGCCGCTGTAATCCCCAGGGCTAAAATCCCAGTGCCCAAAAAGAGCATCTGCCAGGCGCCACTGACCCGGACCAGCTGGCCGGTCACGATAAAGGCCAGGCCCACTAAGAGGACCCGGTTCATGCCAAAGCGGTCGCTAATGCCCCCGATAAAGGGCGAGGCCACCGCAAAGACCAGGACCACCAGAGTAGTTAAAAAACCGGCCTGGGCCCCAGTCAGGTCTAGGTCTGCCCGGACAATCCCGGTCAGGGCTCCGGAGGCCGTAATCGGCATCCGCATGGACAGGGCAGTGATTAAAATCCCCAGGCCCAATAATACTTTTCTTTTCTTACTCAAATGATCCCTCTTCACTTACTAAGTTTCCTGACCAGCCAAGTGGTCATCACTTTATTATACCATAAGATCGCTCAAATAAAAAAAGCCCCACAGGGGGCTTGGCAGCTGCCGGCTTATAGGTCATCTACCAGGGCAGAAGACTTGGCATAGGCCGTAGACCGGGCTTCAAAGAAGTCCGTTTTAATGAGATTGGCATTGGAATACTGGCTGACCCAGCTCATGGAAGGCGGCTCGACGTCATAGCCCTCATAGAGCCGGGGCAGGCCCAGGTTGTCGGCCCGCTGGTTGCCCAGGAAACGGATGTAGTCGGTGACCATTTCCCCGGTCAGGCCTTCCACTTCGTCCCCGATGACGTATTGCCCCCAGGCGATTTCCTGCTCACAGCCTTCCTTGAGCATATCATGGTAGAGGGCCTCCTTCTCTTCGGTGAAGAGCTGGGGCTCTTCTTCCCGCAGGGCCTTGATGATATTACGGAAGAGCCAGAGGTGGGTGTTCTCATCCCGGTTGATGTAGCGGATTTCCTGGACAGACCCGGGCATCCGGTTGTTCCGGCCCAGGTTGTAGAAGAACATAAAGCCGCTGTAGAAATAAATCCCTTCCAGGATATAGTTGCCCATAACGGCCCGCATGAAGTTGAGGTCATTGGGGTTTTCCTGGAAGTCATTGTAGATATCCCCGATAAACTTATTCCGCCGCAGGAGGTGTTCGTCATCCTTCCACTGGTAGAGGATGTCGTTTCTTTCCTGGGGCTCACAGATGGTATCCAGCATATAGGAATAGCTCTGGCTGTGGAGGGCCTCCTGGAAGATCTGGATAGACAGGCAGAGGTTGACCTCATTGGCGGTGATGTAGGCGGTGATATTGGGCAGGTTGGAGGTCTGGACCGAGTCCAGGAAAATCAGGAAGGACAGGATCTTGTCATAGGCCCGCCGTTCTGCCGCCGGCAGGTGGGGGTAGTCCTTGACGTCCTGGGCCAGGTTGATTTCCTCCGGCACCCAGAAGTTATTCATGGCCTGGCGGTACCAGCCGCTGACCCAGTCATACCGCATATTGTTGAAGTCGTTGATATTGGTGGTGCTGCCCCCGATGATCCGTCGGTTGGCCACATTGGTATCCCCGGCCGGGTTAAAGATGGGGCGTTTTTCGATTCTCATAAGAGCCTCCTTAAATCATACACACTCGCTTACGAGGAACAGGCCTCGCACTCTTCCACTTCCAGACTCTTGGACCGGATGTAGTAAATGGTTTTAACCCCGCATTCCCAAGCCAGAATATAGAGGTTCAGGACCTTGCGGAAGGTGTAGTCATTGGTGATGTAGAGGTTCATGCTCTGGGCCTGGTCGATGTGCCGCTGGCGGATACCCGAGGCCTTGACACTGTAGGTCTGGTCCAGCAGGTGGGCACTCTTGTAAAACCAGAAGGTCGCATCCGAAAGTTCCGGGGCCACCCGGGGCATGAGCCCGTCTTTTTTCTCTTCCAGGAAGAACCGGTTCATAATCGGGTCGACCCCCGGAGAGGTGGCGGCAATAATCGAGGTGCTGGAGGTAGGCGCAATGGCCATGAGGTAACCATTCCGCATACCGGTTTGGGCGACCTTGGCCGCCAGGGCCTGCCAGCGGTCGCTGGTGTAGCCCCTCTGGCTAAAATAGTCACCAGTCTGCCAGTCGCTGCCTTCAAAGTAGCTGTAGGCCCCTTTTTCTTCGGCAATTTTGGCACTGGCGGCCACAGCTGCGTAGTTGATCCGCTCAAAGACATCATCCACGAAGGACAGGTGGGCGTCACTTTCCCAGGCAATCTGGTGCTTGGCCAGCATATGGTGGTAGCCGCTGACCCCCAGGCCCACCGGCCGGTACTTCCGGTTATTGAGCTTGGCATAGGGCAGGGGGAAGAAGTTCAGGTCAATAATATTGTCTAAGGCCCGGACGGCGCTTTCGGTGACGGTCTGCAGAGCGGCGTCATCGTCGACATTGATATGACCTAGGGACAGGCTGGCCAGGTTACAGACGACAAATTCCCCGGGCCGGGTCACGGTCACCACCACGTCTTCCCCGTCGATGGTCTCAATCCGCTGGTCCTGGAGGGAGATGGCGCTCATATTCTGGGCGATTTCCGTACAAAGGTTGGAACAGTAAATCATTCCCTTATGCTTGTTGGGGTTGGCGGCGTTGACCGTATCCCGGTTAAAGGCAAAGGGAGTCCCGGTTTCGACACTGCTCTTGATAATCAGGCGGATGATTTCCTTAATGGGCAGGACCCGCTTGGAAATCCGGTGGTCTGCCACACAGTCCAGGTATTTTTCCCGCCACTCGTCCCCATAGCAGTCTTCCAGGGCATAGCCCTTGACCGATTGGATTTCATGGGGGCACATGAGGTACCAGTCCCCTTCGATGTTGTCCCGGGCCTGCTGCCAGAAGTAGTCCGGGTAGCAGACCGCCGGAAAGACATCATGGGCCTTGAGCCGGTCGTCCCCGTTATTGGTCCGGAGGCCGAGGAACTCAGGCAGGTCCTTATGCCAAACGTCCAGGTAAACGGCCACCGCCCCCTGGCGGACCCCCAGCTGGTCCACAGCCACAGCGGTGTCATTGGCTAAGCGGATCCAGCGGATAACCCCGCCGGCAGCCCCTTCAAAGCCCCGGATGGAAGACCCCCGGGCCCGAACCTTACCGAAGTAGAGGCCCATGCCGCCGCCAAACTTGGACACCTTGGCGAAGTTGTCAATGGACCGGTAGATCCCGTCCAGGGAGTCCGGCACCGTATCAATAAAGCAGCTGGACAGCTGGTGGTGGGGCTTGCGGGCATTGGCCATGGTCGGCGTGGCCATGGTCACCTGGAGCTGGGACAGCATATCGTAGAACCGACGGACCCAGTCCAGGCGGACGGCCGGCGCTTCATTCATGGCCAAGTGGAGGGCAATCCCTAAGAACATTTCCTGGACGCTTTCCACCGGGTCCCCGCTATGGGTCCGGATGACATACCGTTTAATGAGCAGGTCCAACCCGGAGTAGTTGATGTACTTGTTCCGGCTATTATCGATAAAGCTGTAGGCCTTTTCAATTTCCTCCCGGCTGTACTGCTGGAGGATGTAGCTGCCATAAAGGCCCTGGTCTGTCAGGTACTCCAGCTTTTCATAAAAGGAGTCCACCCCGAAACCCTTCATCCGCTGGACCAACTGGCGGTCAAAGTCAATGAAGTAAATCCGGGCAGCAATAAACTCCCAGCGGGGGGCCTCACTGGTGGCCAGTTCCACAGCGGCCTTGGTGAGGAAGTGGAGCCGGTCTGCCAGGGTCATCCCCTCTTTATAAAAGGACCGGAACTTCATATCCAGGTAGTCCAGGCCATAGGGCGGGTCCGGAAAGTCCCGTTGGATTTCCTTTAAGGCCTGTTCAAAGCCTTCGATTTCAACAAAATCTCCTGCAATCCTGTTCCGGACCCGGCGCTTCTGCTTCCGGTCCTCCCGGTAGAGGATAAAGCTCTTAACTTCCTTATAATAATTGCGTTCAATTAAAGTCTTTTCGACTAAATCTTGAATATCTTCCACATGTAAGGACTGGCCGGCCCCTTTTTCCTTGAGGAGTTCTTCCTCAATGGCCTGGGTCATGGCGTCCCGGTCTTCATTAGTCAGGGGACTATCCACACTGGCAAAGGCCAGTTCAATCACCCGGGAAATCTTCTCCCGGCGATAAGGCTCTACATGGCCCGTTCGTTTCGTTATATTCAAAGTAACCCTCCCACAATATGTATCATACAAATAAGCCGCCAACCAGACTGCCTTAGCGACTCATATTAACTATATACCCCAGCCGCTCATTTTGCACCTTGTTTTTACCACCTTCATCCGATCCAACATAAAAAAGCCTTCGCTAAACCGCCATATTAAGCGATTTAGCGAAGGGAAAAATCTATTTTTATTTTTTATATGTGCCTATCCTTATAGCTACCTGTCACTTCCCGATCTAAGCTTGATTGGCCATAATATCAGCATAGGCCCAATGGCTAGAAGGAAGGTCCGTGAAAGAGGATACCCTCTTTGCCCCATCCTTAACAGAAATGTTCAAGGCATGGTTGAGGATAACAACAGCTTGCGCTCTCGTCAACGGTGCCTCCGGTGAGAAAGTATGGCCAGAAGTGCCCTTAGCCCAACCGGCCTTAACAGCAGCACCGATGGACGAAGCTGCCCAGTGGTCTGTGGGCACATCCGTGTATCCGCTAAGGCCAGCCGGACTTAACTTCTGCCATCTGGCTAACAGAGAAATAAATTCTGCACGTGTAATTGTCTTGTCAGCTCGGAAGGTCCCGTCCGGATAGCCCCCTAAAAGACCGGCCTTTTGCAAGCTACCCACCGCTGTAGCATACCAGGCATCCGGCGCAACATCAGAAAAGGTGACTTTATCACCGGCAGGGAGAAGTCTGGCCAATAAGGCGGCGACTTCAGCCCGGTTCATGGCCACATCTGGTCGGAAGCTGCCATCTGGATACCCGGCCAGTTTCAGTGTTTTTTTAGCCGGTTGACTCGGCTTATCCGGATCTTTTTTCGGCTTTTCAGGTGCCGGTTTTACCGGTAGCGTAGGTTTAACTGGTGCAGGGTTCCAACTACTGCCACCACCGCTATGGCCACTACCGGTTGACTTGCGAACCAAGCCGTCTTTGGCCTTATTTAGAGCAGCCAGGGCCTCTTGAACCTCCTGAGCGGTCGCTCTCGGATTTTCCAAAACAGCTTCTGCTGCTTTTAAGGCCTCGATAAAGGTTACCTTTGTCTTATTCGTATACTTATCCGTCTGTACCTTTCTCGCTTCTGTAACAGCCTTAGTTAAGGCACCCTTGTTCACTTTCTCCGGTGCCGATTTTTTTACTAAAGCTGCCTTAGCCTCGTTTAACCGGTCTAAAACTTGATTCACCTTGGTCTGATCAGCATCCGTCTGATTATAGACTGCCTTGGCTTGTTTATAGGCCTCGGTGTAGGCAGCAAAACTTTTCTCCGTATAAGAAGTTTCTTCCGTCTTTTCATAAGCCTCTAAAGCTGCTTTTAAGGCGACTTTATTAACCACCGGCTTGGTCGGTTTTTTTACTAAAGCGGCCTGGGCGGCATTTAAAGCTTCTGCAGCCTGATCAACTGCCACTTGATCAGCCTCCTCCTCTTCATACGCTGCTTTAGCTTTAAGATAAGCCTCTGTATAAGCAGCAAGGCTCTCTTCAGTGTAACCCTCTTTTTCCAAGTCTTCATAAGCCGTTAAGGCTACCTTAAGGGCCGCTTTATCAGCCTTCGGGGCTTCTGGTTTTTTCTGTAGAGCATCTTTGGCTGCATTCAGGTCTTCTAGGGCCAGGTTGACAGATGCTTGGTCTGCATCTGCTTGGTCGTAAACGGCCTTGGCCTGGCTATAGGCTGCGGTATAGCCTGCAAAACTTTCAGATGTGTAATCTTGGGCCTTGGTGGCTTCATAGGTGTCCAGGGCCTTTTTCAAGTCTGCCTTATTGACTTGGACTTTTTCCACCAGGGCTTCCTTGGCAGCCTTTAATCCTTCGAGGACGCTATCCACTGCCGGTTGGTCGGCGTCTTTTTGTAGGTAAACGGCTTTTGCTTGGTCATAGGCTTCCTTATAAGCTGCAAGGCTTGCCTCTGTGTAGCCGCTCTTATCTAAAGCTTCATACTGGTCCATGGCTTCTTTCAAGGCCTCTTTATGGACTGCCGGCTTCTTCTGAAGCTTATCTTTGGCGGCATTCAACTTAGCCAAGGCCTGGTTGACAGCCGCCTGGTCAGCGTCTTTTTGGTCGTAAACAGCCTTAGCCTGATTATAGGCTTCAGTATAGGCTGCAAAGCTTTCGTCAGTGTAGTCTTGGGCCTTGGTTGCTTTGTAAGCCTCCAGGGCTTGCCTGAGGTCTGCCTTATCAACTTTGGCCAGTTCGGACTTCAAGGCTAAAATGGCCTTATCAAGTGCCTTGAGGTGGTCTTCTCTTTTATCGCCGGTCCGTTTGCCCTCCTGCTCATGAGAAGCCATGTATTGACGGGCATTATCGATAGCCGTTTCCAAGGTCTTTTTCGCATCACTGGCTGGAGCCTTTTCAAGGACTTTTTCACCCTCAGCTATCTTATTTTGAAGACCAGTCATATCGTACCTTAATAAATCAGCTACTTTAGATATTTTTTCCAGCAGGGTCCTTAAAGCATCCGGGTCCGATGTATCTTTCAGACTCATATTGACCTGGCCAATAACTTCCTCGATTTTATCTAGAGACGCTTTAGAATAGGCCCCACTCCGTCGGTCGGATTCAAGATTGGCTGTTTCAGAAATGATACGCTGCTTAATCTCTTGTACCAAGGCAATGGCCTGACCCTTCTTCATTAAACCCGTATAAGCTCTCTCCACCGCACTGCCAGTCGCCTTCGGATCTTTTTCTACCTCAAGTGCCGTCTTTAAAGCTATTTTCAAATTTTCCAAAATGGTTGGACTAACACTCTTTTTATCCAAATAATTCAAGGTCATCAGAGTGGAGTCAATCAACTTCGTTAAACCACCCTTATCTACAACAAATTCATTTTCATCAAAGCCTTTTACCAACCGGCTCGGGTCTAAGTTCAGCATCAAGCGGGCTTCCGGTGAATGCATAAAACCAGTGCCATTATCTAAGGCCGGGCTGTAATAGGTGATGCGAATAGGTAGCGTAATAGCATGATCTTTTTCCGAGAAATCTGTGATATCCAAGCGGACCCGGCTTAAACCGGTCACCGTCTTATTTTTTTCCGGGAAGGTAAAATCCTGTGATTTCAAAGTTTCAGCAAGGGCCCAACCACCAGCCCCATCTGACAGTTCGAGTTTGGTTAAAAGGCCCGTAATAGTTGGCTGCCCACCAGGGGCATCTGCCTGGCGATTACCTCCCATATTCGGTATATGGGTCATAGGCACAAATTGCAGCTCAAGCCAGGTCTTTCCACCCTCTTTATAGCGTTTGGCCTTATTCCAAAGGATTTCTTCTGCCATAGAGGGAAGGTCCTTCTTCGCTTGAAGCATGGTGACCAAGACGGTATCGACATCCGTTTGGCGCGGAGGCACGATTTCATCAGCACTATCCTCAAAGGCCTTTAGGGCCCCGGACAAGGCCTGGGTGGCAGCGGTCAATTTTTCTTCACCTGTCTCTGTTTCCAGAACTTTTTCCGCCGCCTTTAGGGCTTCCTGTAAGGTATCAAAGGCCGCCTGGGTTTTCTTGCCTTTTTCTTTCCCTTTTACCTGGTCAACTAGGTCAGCTAAAGCTCTTTTTGCTGCAGTCTCTCCTTCATCAAGGCTGGTCTCAAATTCATCAATAGCAGCCGTTAGTTTTTCCATAGCTGCATCAACATCTTTATCACTTTTAGCTGCTTTCAAGCTGGTTTGTGCCTCTTTAATCGCAGCCTGTAACCGATCAAAAACTTCTTTGCTCTTGTTACCTTGCATCTTTTCTTGAGCCAGCTTAATCAATTGATCCAGCTTAGAGGTATCTACAGCTGCACTTTTTCCTACAAGGGCTTGCAGGGCAGCATCCACTTGGGCCAACCAGCTATTGTATTGGTCCGTATCTAGGGCTACACCGTCACCATCAACCCCCTTAAGGCTGTTCAAAAAGCCCAAGGCACCCTTGGTATGCTTATCGCGTTCTGCCGTCTCAGGGGCCCAATCTTGGGCATAAAGAATTTCCTTTAAACGGGCCAGGCCCTCATCTTCATATTTGCCGGAAGCTATTTTTTCTTCAGCCTCTTTGATCTTATCTTCAAGGGGTTTGGGGTCTAACCGCAGCAGGCTCTGTAAGTCATTCACTTGACTGAACAGCGCCGAAGCCTCAACCTCAGATACCGGTGCCTTTAGCTTCGCCTTGATTTCTTCCAATTGTTTCTGGGCCTTGCCCAGGGAAGCCTTATCCATCCGAGGGTTGGCATCATAATCGGCCAATTCCTGGTCTGCTTGAATAACACAATCTAAGAGCTGGGTCCAGGGTTGGATATCCAGGCAGGCATTTTCCAAGAGATCCCCACACTTGCTAACAGCATCAAGGTCTGTTTTATCTACTGTTTCCGCTTTTTTCAAAAGCTCAGGGATGGTGTTAGGTAGGTCCACCTCCCCTTTATTGCTTAAAATTACTTTAATTCGATTAAAATCAGCTTTCAGCTGGTTAAACCGATAGTCTAATCGCTCCAAGGCCTCCTTCAATTCTTCCTTTGAGCTCTTAGAATGAGTGTCCTGTAAAACAAATTTCAAACTATCATATTTCTTTTTCTCAGTATACTGACCGTTAACCCCCTTTTCTCTCAGGATGACGGTTGTACCAATACTTTTAATTTCATTGCCCTTGTCCATATCATGCTTAAAGACAAAGGCGTCGGCCAGTCCATCCTGAGTTGTATTAATCTTTTCTGCCGGACCAACGACACTACCCATATTATATTCAATACTTTGAATATAGGAGGTCATATCTATCCCTTCATAGGCCGGAAAATGCTTAATGGTAACCGTTTTAGCCTTGGGATCATAAACCGCCTTTTTATCTAACAATTTATCTGCATAGACCACCGGACTTTGATAAGCATCTTCATTGACCACCTTATAGGTCACTTGGTAGGGCTTAGTTGGTTTATCGGCCGGGGAACCGCCAATCAGCTTTTTCTTGTCTAAATCGAACTTAAAAGCAACATTCTCTGCCGTCATGGGATATCCTAGAGATAGATAGGTCACTTGGCACCAAATAGAATTACTCAAGACCCTATTGGCCGGAATTTCTGCTTTTAAAATCAGACTTTTACCATCCACTTCTTTCTTTTCGACAACTTTTGCCGGCGTGTAATTATCCCCAAAGTATTTCACTTCTGTCAGCCCATTTTTTCCATTCACTTTAAAGGAAAGGGTGAACTTGTTTTCAGAAGGGCTATATAGGGCCTTACCTTCCAAGAAGGAAGAGATGTCGGTATGTTCAGTGGCTACAGGGACTTCATAAGTTTCAGCCTGAGGCGTAGCCCCCGGTTCAGGTTCATCTGGAATGACCGGTGGCATTTGACCCGGTTTGGCTTCAAGAGCTTTAAGGGCCTTTTCTAAGTCACTATACCAATCGCTCGTTTGATTCAGAGGCGGATGGATGCTTTTATTTTTCTCCACCCAAGCCTCAGATTTAGCTATAGCTAACTTTAGGGTGGCAAAAGAGGTCTCTGTATAATATTTCTCCTCATATTTCTTAGCCTTAACAATTAGTTTTTCCAAGCGCTCAGTATTAAATTTTAAGAGGACATTGCTATAAGCGTTATCCAGCATACTTTCTTCATAGACCAGACCGGCCAGATCCAGGTTTGCAAGACGTTTTTCCAAATCGTCCAAATATTTTTCATAGGCTTTGACCGATTCTTTGGTGTATTTTTTCAGAAGACTTGTATCCGCTAGGTTTTCTCTCGCTGAAGCAGCTTTTTCCTGAACTTTTTCTAAAAGGGTATAAATATTCTCCACTTCATAGATTGGTTGGGCAGCCTGGATTACTTCTGTCATTGAAGGATTGGCTTGATTGCGAATTTTTTGCAATTTTATGATGGCCGCTTGAACAGCCTCTGCCCGCTCCTTATCCGGACTTTGATCCAGTTCCAGGTAAGCATTCAAAAGGGTTTGTCCCCGCAAAATCCAATACTTAGCCCGGGCTTGGGTATACCGACTAAACCGATCTGTATTATCCGCTGTTTTGGTCAGGGCCTCATAATTAATGCTGATTCCAAAGGGACCGACATTTTTTGTCAACCCGGTCGCTGTCGTATAGGTCATAGATTCTACAACCAATTCATGGCCTTTCAGCTCTGCCGGAATCAAGACCCCTAGCAAGTTATACCGAGGCGTTTCTTCCGCCGGATCAGAAGCATCAATGCTTGGGCGGATTTCTTTGCCGGCCACCTTATTGATAACCATAGACTTAATACTTGACACCTTTTTATCATTGGCTACAAAAAGGAGGTCTAGATCATTGCCCCACTTAACCAGTTGCATTTCCTTAAAAAGTTCCGTGATATCCGGCATGTCTTCGCCGGTGGCTTGATACTGAGCCTGGTTTCCATCGTTAGCGGTTTGCACAACCTTAACAGCCTTCCACGGGCCGCTATAGTCACCATCTTCAGTCAATTTTTGTTGGGCATCTAGGCCGTAAATTTGCTCAATTTCCTGAATCTTATTGATCTGAAGAGCCAGTTCATTGCCTTCTAAGCCAGGGGCCTTAATCTTTGCCACTGCAGCAGTTTGATAGAGTTGATACCAGGGCGTTGTATCTATAACGTCCTTGGGGACGAGGATACTGTCCCGTAAATATTTTTTGCCATTAATCTCTTCCAATTCATCCGGATTGATCCCCGGATTACCCAAATAAGCCGAACGATCATGAAGATAGTTCGTCCCCAATAAATGTCCAAGCACTTGCTTATTTTTCAAAATATCATCAGCCTGTTGGATCAGCTGTTTCCGCACTTGAGCGTCACTATCGCCCCCTTGGGCCAGAGCCGGCTGGATACTGCCTAAAACCATCCCAGCAGCTAAAAGTAAAGCCGTCAATCGTTGAAAATGTTTTTTCATGAAAAATTCTACCTTTCTAATGCAAGATGAATTAAAAGGGGTAACGGAACCGGCCTGAGGCATCTCGCCTCAGGCTATCAGCATCCGTCTTATGTTAAGCATATTCAACAAGGTTATCTTAAAGTCATTTTTAAGTAGGAATCACTCCCTTCTGAAACTAAGCGTCCTACCAAGCCCTGTCTATTGGATGGCAATGAGGGCAATGTCCCCGGTCTTGCTGTAGTCGACCTGGTTGCCGAAGGCTTCCCCGATAAAGCGGAGGGGGACCAGGGTCCGGCTGTTTTGGATGGTGGCCGGGACGTCCAGGGTCTTCTTGGCCCCGTCAACGGTAACCTCGGTCCGGTCAATGGTCAGTTGGATGGTATGGCCGTCTTTTGTGGCAGTGACTGTCCGCGTCCCATTGTCCCATTGGACATCAGCGCCCAGGGCTTCGAAGATGGCCCGGAGGGGGACCAGGGTCCGGCCGTTTTGGATGACCGGCTGGCTGTCAAAGTTGAGTTTTTGCCCCTTGACAAAGACCTGAATGGGGTCCTGGCCGATGGGTTGGACCTGGCCGGCCCTAGGGGCAGCTGTCTCTTGGACAGCCTTGGCCTGGGCCCAGTCAAAGTGGAGGATGGCGTCCTGTTCACCGGCGCCGGGGCTGCCACCGGCCAATTGGTCCATGGCATCTACCCAGACAGCGACCTTGACCTCCCCTTCTTTAGCGGTGTCCCGGGAGAAGGACATAGCGGTGTTGTATTCACCGGTATGGGCGGCGCGAACGGCTTCCACCTTATCGCTGCCCTTGTAAACGAAGAGCTTGGTCAAATGCCCGGTCAGGCCCTGGAGGTTAATGGGCCGGAGAAAGATGGTATAATCCGTGGTCCCATTGTCCTTAACAGTGGCTTCAGCCGTCGGGTCCAGGGCCGGGGCGGCCATGGAGGTCTTGCCGGACCCGTCTGCCTTGTGCAGCTGGACCGGCACCTGGTAGGCGGTGTCGGCAAAGGCAGCTGCCGGGGCGGCCAGGAGGGCCAGACTGAGGGTAAGGGCAGTGATTTGTTTGCTAAGCTTCATTTCTCATTTTCCTTTCTCTTAAGCGTGGGCAGATATGATCTCGGCATAGGCCCAATGGCCGGGCTGGACATCGGTAAAGACCGGTTGGGCCAGCCGGGCCTCTTGGGTGGAAGCTTTTAAAAGGGGTAGCTTCAAAGCCCTGCTCATAACTAATATATCTGCCATCAGATACACTTTCAACTTGGTCGCATTGACCACCCAGGCTTTACATCTGATTACACACGAATGGCCTTTTGAATTTCATCATAAGCCCAATGGCCGGACGTGACATCAGTAAAGTGTCGGCTGGACCCGCTGCCGGTATAGGCAAAGGCCCGGTTGACCATGGCCACCATTTCAGCCCGAGTCACTGCCTGGTCAGGCTTGAAGCTGCCATCTGGGTAACCGGCGACAATACCGGCCTGGCGGGCGGCCCCAATGACTGGGCTGGCCCAGTGGCTCGATAAAACATCCTCATACTGGCCAGCGTAGGGCTCAAGCCCTTTCATCCGGACAATAAGGGCTGTCATTTCTGCCCGGGTCATGGCCTTGTCCGGTCCGATGGTCCCGTCTTCGTAGCCGGATAAGAGGCCGGCACCGATGAAGGTCCGCATGCTGGCGGTGTACCAGCTGTCAGCCGGTACATCCTTGGGTAACTTGTCTGCCTTCTGATTGGCTAGGACAAATTGGGCCAACATCGCAGCTGCTTCTGCCCGGCTGACCAGCTGGTCGGGTCGGAAGGTTCCATTGGGATAGCCGCTGATATAGCCGGCCTTCGGCTGGGTCAGGGTGAACTTGTGCTGATTCTTTTGGGGCAATTCTTCTTTCTTATCTTTGGCTTTCTTAATATCTGCCAAGGCCTTAATCAAGGCTTTTTTAGCCTTTTCTCCTTCTTTTTCAGACTTAGCGGCCTTGACTTCTTGAACAGCTGCCTTTAAGGCCGATAAGTCTTTGTCAGTATACTTTTTATCCTTAAGCAATCCCTCGGCCTCTTCCACCAAGGCTTTAAGGTGCTTATCCTTTAAGTCTTGCTTTTCTGTATCCGGATTAACCGCCGCACTACCGGATCCCCCAGCCGGCACCTGAGCCTTGCCGGACCAGTTAAGGACCAGAATGGCATCTTGAGGCACACCGGCCATCATGTCCACGCTAAAGGTGAGCTTCAATTCTTTTTCTTTCAGTGACGGGCGGGTAAAGCGGAAGCCATATTGGTAGGTGCTATCCCGACCGGCAACACTTTCTAGCGGTTGACCATCAAGACTGATGCTGATAATGTGGCCTTCCTGACCTTGAATGGGCAGTGTTTTAAAGTAGAGGGTATAAGTTGCCTCGTCACCTTTTTCAACTACATCTACCTGGGGATAGAAGGCTTGGTTGGCCATGGAAGCCTGGTCTTTACTGGCATGGCGGATAAAGGCTTTTACCGTTAATTCCTTTTCTTCCGGTGTATTGGTAGCCTTTGTCGTCAGTCCTTTGATAGCTTTATTTAAGGTCTCCGCGGCTGCTTTCATAGCTGCAGTGTCTTTATCCAGGGCAGCCTTGGCTGCGCTCAGGGCTTTTTCAAGGGTGGCCTTGCTGGCGTCTGTATAGGTCTTGCCGTCTTTCAACTTGGCTTCTGCTTGGGCGATGGCCTTGTCCAGGTCAGCCTTGGCAGTGGCTTTTTCCGGATCAACGGCCGGTTCATCGCCGGGCCAGTCAAGGACAATCCGCATATTGGCTTCGCCGTCACCACCAATAGCCTTCATCATGTCCACAACGACTGTTAAGCCAATGCTGGTCGGTTTTTCCTTGCTGACAAACCGAATGGTTTGTGGGTATTCTTTTTCACCATCGGTGTATGTGCTGACGACGGTAACTGCTTTCCGCAAGTCTTTGGCGTTTTTAGCCTTCATATCGGCCAGGCTATCATAGGTATAGGCTTCTTCCAGGTGCCCTTTCGCTTCCCCAACGGACATGGGCTTAAAGGTCACGTCTACTTGCCAGCCTTCAGCAACCCGGGTCACAAGAGCTTCAGGATTCACGGCGCCGGAAGCCATAGAGGGTTTATCTTCCTCTGCTTTGAAGACCTTGATAGGTACTTTTTGCGCTGCTTGGCTTTCTTTGAGTTGTCCAAGGGCTTCTGTCAAAGCCTCTGTTGCTGCTTTCATAGCTGCGGTGTCTTTATCCAGGGCGGCCTTGGCTACGCTCAGGGCTTTTTCAAGGGCTGCCTTGCTGGCGTCTGTGTAGGTCTTACCGTCTTTCAACTTGGCTTCTGCTTGGGCGATGGCCTTGTCCAGGTCAGCCTTGGCAGTGGCTTTTTCCGGATCAACGGCCGGTTCATCGCCGGGCCAGTTGAGGACTACCCGCATATTGGATTCACCGTCCCCACCCATGGCCTTCATTATATCCACAACGACAGCTAAGCCGATGGTGGTCGGTTTGTCCTTGGTCACCACCCGGATGGTCTTGGGATAGTTTTTGTCACCGTCCATATAAGTATCGACGACGGTAACGGCCTTGCGTAAGTCTTTGGCGTTTTTAGCTTTCATATCAGCCAGGTTGTCATAGACGTAAGCTCCTTCTAAGTGGCCGCTTAAGCCCATTACTGTCATAGACTTAAAGGTGATATCCACCTGCCAGCCCTCCTCGACTTGGGTCACTTGGGCTGCCGGTTCAACTGCCCCGGAGGCCATAGAAGGCACATCCTTATCTGCCTTGAAAACTTGAATAGGCACTTGTTGGGTCGGCTGGCTCTGGTCAGAGACCAGTTTGTCAGCCTGGGCCGGTAGGCTGGGTATCACACTGAAGAGTATACAAAGGGTTAGTAGGCTTGCTATTAAACGTTTCACTGTAAGTCTCCTTTCTGATCGAGCCACCCTTGGATGGCTTCACGAAATACCTGTACACCTGCCTGGTACTCTTCTTCAGTCGGCATCCGGGATTGCTCCCCGGCTTCGACCATTTGTCGCTTGATGCTTTCTCCATTCTCACCTAAAACATGGGCCGGCATCTGCCGGACCCGGTCGAGCAGCTTGGCTTCAACGACACCGGGCAGGACAGCCATCCCTAGGGCTGTCCCATGGCCGGCCAGGAGACTGGCCAGGTTTTCCTTGACCCGGTCGCCATGGGGGCTTTCCGGTAGGGCCCCCATGGTCACAAAAATGCCCAGGGGCAGGTCTGCCGGCAGGTCCTCTATCCAAGCCTTGGCCGCCTTATCCGGCCAGGCCCGGTCAATCCAGCCGCCGGCTAGGATGCAATCATAGCCGGAGGCATCTGCCCCCTTCTTGATATCTGCCAGGGTCCAGTCACCGAGGTCCGCCAGGCCGGCAGCCAGACGGTCGGCCAGCTTGGCCGTATTCCCGGTCAGGGATGAGTAAGCAATGAGTCCTTTCATGGGTTTGTCTCTCCTTTAAATTGATTGATGTCCGATATGGGGGGATAAGACCAGGGTCCGTCCATAGTGGTTGACCACCTCTAGGGGGGTGTCGTAGAGCCGGGTAACGGCTTCAGAGGTAATCACATCCTCGGCCTGGCCCTGGAAAAGGACCCGGCCCTTTTTCATGCCGATCAGCTCATCTGAAATATCGACGGCCTGGTTGATGTCGTGTAAAATCATGACCACTGTCAACCCCAGGCGGGCATTTAAGTCCTTAATCAGGTGGAGGAGGTCAGCCTGGTAGCGGACGTCTAAGTAGGTGGTCGGTTCGTCTAAAAATAAGTATTCACTTTCCTGGGCCAGGGCCATGGCAATCCAGACCCGCTGGCGTTGCCCACCGGAAAGGGCAAAGACCTGTCGGTCGGCCACTTCCTGGAGGTTGGTCCGGCTGAGAGCCTCCTCTACCGCCCGCTCGTCGTCCTCGCCATAGCGGGCCATGAGCTTGAGGTAGGGGCTCCGTCCATAGCTGACCAGGTCCCGGACGGTAATATCGCCGGTGATCCGGTTTTGCTGGTGGACGATGGCCACCTTCCGGGCAAAGTCTTTCTGCTTGTAATGGAAGATATTCACATCATCCAGGTCAATAATCCCCTTTTGAGGCCGCAGGTGCCGGGTGCAACAATTAAAGAGGGTCGACTTCCCGGACCCGTTGGCCCCCAGCAGGGTGGTGATTTTCCCCGGCGCAAAGGAGAGACTCACGTCTTTTAGGATCAGGTGGTTGCCGTAGGCAAAGGATAGGTGCCTAATATTCATCGGTCTGCCCTCCAATCTTCAGTAAGGCGATAAAGAAGGGCCCACCGACCACCGCCATAATGACAGCCGCCGGCACCTCATAGGGGTAAAAAATAGCCCGGCCGATGGTGTCACTGGCCAGCATAAAGAGGGCCCCCAGGAGGATGGCGTAAGGAATCAGGACCTTGTGGTCGCTTCCCACCAAAAGGCGGGCAATATGGGGGACCAGGAGCCCTAAAAAGCCCACAATTCCTACCGTTGAACTAGTGATTGCAGCCAAAATAATGGCGATCAGGGCCACCCAAAAGCGGTTTCGGTCTACGGCGATCCCCAGGCCCCGGGCAGTCTTATCGTCCAAGGCCAGGAGGTTACAGACCCGGGCCGAAAAGAGGGCCACCACCAGGGTAATGCCGACGTAAATAACCAGGAGCCGGACATCATCCCAGGTCTTCTGGGCAATGTGGCCACTGACAATCGACTGGATCCCGGTCATATTGACCCCACCGCCAAAGGCGGCTGTCACCGCCTGGCCAATGCCGGTGAAGGTCATATTCAGGGCCACCCCGACGAGGATGAGCCGGGTCGGGTGGACGCCGCCATCCCAGGCCAGGGAATAAATGGCCAGGTAGGCGAAGAGGCCCCCAAGAATCGATAAGAGGGGGACACCGAAAAATAGAGAGGGAAAGATGGCTGTCACCAGACTCCCGACCAGGGCCGAGGCTGATGAAATCCCGATAATGCCAGGGTCGGTCAGGGGGTTCTTCATGACCGCCTGGAGCAGGGTCCCGGAGACCGCCAGGGCGGCCCCGGCAAAGAGGGCGATGATAATTCGCGGCAGGCGGACATCCATAACGGTCCGGACTGCTTCATCGCCGCCACTGGCCAGGCCATGGACCAGCTCAGCCAGGCTGACATTCAAGCTGCCCACGGTGGTAGAGACCAGGGTCAGAACCACCAGGAGGATGGCGGTCCCGGTAAAGGCCCCGATCCGCAAGCCCAGCCGCCGGCGCTTGCCGACCTGGTCAGGCGTTAAGGCTGTTTTTTCACGCATACAGGTATCCCTCCAAATCACTTAAGGCCTCCGGATAATTAAATTTAGCACTCATGCCAAACCGGTTATGGTTCAGGTCATAGACCCGTCCCTCTTTAACGGCCCGGAAGTGTTTCCAGTTAGGATTGGTTTGGAATTCTTCATGAAACATGGCCATGACTTCGTCAGGCAGGGCGTGGGCGGTACAAAAGATTAGGTCCGGGTCCTTTTTCAACATGTCTTCCACGTTGACATTTAAGAAGGGCTGGCTGGCATCGGGGTAGACATTCTCCCCGCCGGCCAACTTGACCAGGCTGCCCACATAGGACTGGTCTGTGGCCACCACATAGGACCCGGGCAGGCCCATGAGGATGAGGACCTTTTTGCCGGACCCCTCCGGGTGGCGCTGGCGGTAGTCCGCCATAAAGCGGTCATAGTCTGCCACCAGGGCGGCCGCTTCCTGCTGACGGTTAAAGAGCCGGCCCAGGTCACTGATGCTCTGGTACATCCCGGGCACTGTATTTAAGTTGATAAAGCCATAAGTTAAGTTTAATTTCTCATAAATGGGCTTCAGGTCACCAATGAGGCTGGCCGGGGAAATCACCCAATCCGGGTGAAGGGCCGAAAGGACTTCCTGGTCCGGCTGCATGGGGGCCCCGACAGAGGTCACACCCCGGTACCGGTCCGGTAGGGGGTCAACCTGGCTGTCGGGAACGCCGACGACTTGAAGGTCCAATTTTTCCATAATATAGGCCGTAGCCATAGAGGTCACCACGATCCGTTCAGGGGTTTCCTTGCCGGTCGCTGATCCGGCTTCCTGGCCCAGGGCCACCGGCGGGTGGCTGCGGCTATAGGCGCAGAAAACGCCGGCGGTCATGACCACCACCATGAGCAGGCTGACCAGTGCCTTAGCCCAAACGGTCTTCTGCCTCATAGAGCATGGCCTCCTTTCCGTCATTGTAGCGACGAAGGAAACGGACGCCGACCACCAGGGCCAGGGCCCCTAAAAGGCCACCGGCAGTGACCAGGACCAGGGTGACGACGAGGGCCATGAAGAGGGTCCGGGTCAAGAGGCCCCAGGGGCCGGTCGCGGTCCCCCCTTCTTGGAGTTCGGGGCTATCCGCTGTCAACAGGCCCACATCATCGGCCAGGGCCTCCCCTTCTTCGGGCGATTTGGTCGCGATCTTCCCGGTCTTGCCGGCAGTGCTACCAGCCTTGGCCGGGGTGCCGGCAGCGGTCTTTTTGGCCTTGGCCTGGCCGGTCGCCGCCTGGCTCTTGCCGGCTGAGCCAGTCCCGCTGCTGGTCCCGGCGGCCTGGCCGGCGCCATCGGTCTGCCGGTTGGTCAGGTTCCCGTCCATCAGGCCGTAAAAGATAACCGACCGGCCCATATCCTGGATAAAGGCCTCAATTCGGAGAACCGCATCCGGCCCGGGCACGGCAATCATATAGTCAACAGTCGTCCCGGTCCGACCCACTTCCAGGGCCTCTACCCCGGTAAAGCCGCCGGCGCCCCGGTTTTGGACGGAAAAGGATACATCGCCCAAGTGGTCGGCCATGTTCAGCCGGAGGGTCAGCCAGCGGTTGCCGTCATTGTCCACTTCATAAAAGCCGCCGGGGGATAAGACGGAGGTCACCATGCCCTGGCCAATGGCTTCGTTATTGCCACTGTCTTCAATGACCCCGGTCAGGGGGTGGGCATAGCTGGCCTGGATCCCCACATCGGCACTTTCGGCTGCCCAGGCCAGGGCCGGCAGCAGCATGAGGAGAAAAATCCCGCACAAGTATCCTTTAATGGTTATCTTCACGCCTGCGCAACCCCCTTTCAAAGCTTCGTAAGTACATCAATCGATCCAGTTCATTTTTCAAAAGCGGATAGGTCCGCTTGACCAGCAATAGGGCACCGGCAACCAGGAGAAAAAAGATAAAGAGTAGGGTAAAGATCACCGGGCCATTTTCCTGACTGGCTGCCTGGTCCTCGCTATCGGCCGCCGGGTCGCCCTCAGCGGCCTGGTCATCACCAGCGCCGGCGGCCAGGGCAGCCGGGCGATTCACCGCCCCGGTAGCCTTAGCGGTCGGTCCGGCGCTGGCCTTGGCGGCCTGGACCAGGCCGGTGGTTTTTGCCGGGCCGGCTCCGGCGGCCTGGCGGCTACTGGCCGCCTGCCGGCCGCTGCCAGCTGCTACAGGGCCGGCGGGCTTGGCCTTATTTGAACCGGGCCCTTTCGTCGTTTTGCCTGCTGCCGGCGTCCTTGTCGACCCGGCCCCCGGCACCATGACCAACTGGGCCGGCAAGTCGCAATGGACCAGCCACTGGTCACCGGCATCTTCCAGGACCAAGGCCTGCCGGTCTTCCCCCTGGAGCCGGTAGACCGTCGCCTGGGGGTAGACCTTGGGCAGGTAGAGGGCCGCCCCCTTCATAGGGTAGGCCGTTCGGACCTGATCAAGCCGGGGCACATCGCCCGGGGCGACCCGGTCTAAGGGATAAAAGAGGTCGACCTGCCAGCCCCGGGCTTCGGCCACCCCGAGGGCGGCCTGCTGGGCCTCTAGGTCATTTAGGGCCAGGAGGCGGACGGTCAGGTCCGGCAGGGGGCTTTGCCCGGCCGGCACATCCAGGGAAAGGCCTGATGCTGACAGGGTCGTTGGCCCCGCGCTCGGCGCCCCCTCGGCCTTGGCCAAGGCCTCCAGCGCACCCGGGTCCACAGCCCGGGCCCCTGACCAGTCCACTTGTAGCCGGGCCGGCAGGGGGCCGCCACCCATAAAGACCACTTGGGGGTTCACCAAAACCGGCAAGGGGCCCGGCTGGGGGCTATAGGTCAGACGGAAATAGCGGGGCCGCAGGCCCTTGACCCCGGGTATCTCCAGGGTATAATCCAAGGGCTCAGCCGGCCGGTAAGCCCCCCCTTCCAGGTAGTGACAGGCGCTCAGGGAGGTGGTCAGGCCGGTGACGCTAATCACCTGGGTCTCCAGGTAAAGGCTGGCTGTGCCCTGCCGGACCTCCACCAGGGCCTCAGGGGTCAAACCCTGGGCTCCCATCGAGGGCTTATCCTTTTCTGCATGTAAGAGGGTCACCGGCACCCGGTAGCATCCGTCTGCCGGTAGGTCAGCCGCCTGCAAGGGACCTGCCAATAAGCAAACGACCAGCCAAGCCCATAAGATGTATTTGATAAACCGATCCACGACGATGGCATCCCCCTTTCTTTTCGACTCATATTTTATTTAGCTAAAGCTAACAAATCAATATTTTATTTGGTTGTTTATATGTTATCTTTGGTTAACGATAGCTAACTTGTGCCTCAAAAATACCCGCCACGCCAGTACAGCGTGGCGGTAATTGCCTAAGCCAAATTAAATAGGTTAATGGTAAAAACAAACTTGGCATAGTGCCGATGGTCAATATTAATATCCGGAATGACACACAATTCCAGGGCCGCTTGCAGAATGCCCCCGCCAGTATAGTACCAGGTTTTAATCAGGTTGAAAGGGATACTGACTTTTTCACCAATGGGAATGACCCTTTCCTTTCCCTCATCCCTATAAACAAGAAGCTTCGGCTTGCAAGAATACTGGTTACCTTCATAGGCCTCTTCAATAGGCTTGACCCGGAAAGTTATCAGGTCTTCGCTGTCATCAGGGGAAATCGTCACCTCGACATCCCGGTAAATGCCCCGCAAGGCCATGGACAGGGGCACAAAGACATCGTCGGGGTGGTTTTCTTCCTGGAAGACCACAAAGTAAATCCGGCTCACCCCCGGGCCCAGGATCTTGGCCATTTCATCAGAGGACAGGCTGGTCCCCTGCCGGTTGTCGACCTGGACAAAGTAGCGGGCCATGGACAGGAGCCGGGCCCGCATACTACTGGATTCCTCCATCAGCATGGAATTAGCCAGTTCCCGGGCAGACTTTTTTTCAATTCCCAGGCCAGCTTGGAGGACAATAGCCATGTCATCCCGTTCCAGCTTATTTTCTTCTGCTATATGCCGGCCCAGGTCAGACAGGTAAATAATATTCTGCTCCTTATAGACCAGGCCAATCTTAACCATCCGGTCGATGATTTTCTTACTGTTGACCTTACTGCAGTTAAAATAAGCAGATATGGTCGGCAAGGATTCATCCCGATCCGACTCCAACAAGTAGAGCAGGTATTGTTTTTGATTGTTGGTCAACGAAATATCAAACATATAACCACGACTTTCTAAATAAGTTTAATAACTGTCAACCTCAATGAGTCTGTCAGCAATCCGCAAGGTGGAAGGGCGGTGACTGACGATGATAACCCCCCGCTTAGCCCCTTCCTCCCGGATGGCCTTTAAAATGATCCCCTCATTCAGGCTATCCAGGTTGGCTGTCGGTTCGTCAAATAGGGCCACTTCCCCCTTATGAAGAAAGGCCCGCGCTAAGCCGATGCGCTGGCGCTCACCGGCAGACAAGCGGTTGCCTAACCGGCCTGCTCCGGTAGCATATCCATCCGGAAAGCCCATGATGACATCGTGAATGCCCGCCTTCCGGCAGGCCGCTTGGACCATCTCATCACTGGCTGTCAGGTCGGCTAAACGGACATTTTCCATTAGGCTGTCATTAAATAAGTGGGTGTCCTGGGTCATGTAGCTTTCCAACCGCCGCAGGGCGTCAGAATCAACCGCTCGAAGGTCTTCACCATTTAATACCACCTGCCCCTGGCTGGGGTCGTAAAACCGCATCAGGAGCTTAAGGGCTGTCGATTTACCGCAACCGGACGGGCCGGTGAGCCCCACGATTTCATTAGCCGCCAGGCTCAGCTGCCAGTCTTGTAAAACAGGTTGACCGTCATATGAAAATGATACATTGTCCATAGCTAACCTGTCAAACGCATAAATACGAGCCCCACTAACATCTTCCGTTTCCGGTTGGGCATCTAATACCGCCAGAACCCTTTCCCCGGAGGCAAAGGTCAGGAGGAGGTTATTGGCCAAGTTGGCCAGGGCCAAGGTCGGACCAAAACCGGACATAAAGGCAATCGCCGGGATAACCACCTGGCCCCAGTCTACAAGACCGGCCCGGTAAAGATAGCCGGCCAAGGACCAAAAGGCCGCGTAGCTCAATAAAATCAAACCCAGGGACAGGCTCCGGTTAAAGGATTCCGTCTTCTGCAGCTGCCAGACCGAACCGGCCAGGCGGTCACTGGCCCGGTCCAAGAGAGCCCGTCGGTTGGCCTGCTGGCCGAACTGAACACATTCCCGGATGCCCCGAAAGCTGTCCAGGAGGATATTATTTAACCGGCTCAAGTCCCCCCGCTGCCTGCGGCCGGGCACCCGGCCCAATTTGGCGGTAATAATGGGGATGGCAATGGCCAGGAGGAGGTAGATAGCTAAGGCCAGGAGGGCATAGGCCCAGTGGAAACTGGCAAAAAAGAGGGTCATGGCCGTACAGACGATGACCGCAATGGCCACCGGTGAAATGGTGTGGGCATAAAAGACTTCCAAGAGTTCGATATCATTGGTGATGACGGAAATCAGGGTCCCGCTGTCATGCTTGTCCAACCCGGCCGGTGCCTGCCGGCGCAGGGCCTTAAAGACCCGGTCCCGGATGACCGCCAGGATACGAAAGGCCATATCATGGTTGGCCAACTGTTCAATATAGTGGAGGAGCGCCCGTAGGAGGCCCAAGGCGATAAAGCCGGCTGCCAGCGCCACCAGGGAGGGGCCCTGGCCTTGAACCACCGCCACCAGGGCCCAGGCCCCCAGGGTCGGAATGGCAATTGCCGCCAGGTGGCCCAAGCTCCCGGCTGTGATGGCCACCCCCATGGTTTTCACTAGGGGCCGGGTCATGCCTAAAAGCCGCCGGGCCATGGTGGGCCAGGATAATTGCTGCCTTGCCATTACATCACTCCTTGTCTTTGCAACTGGCCGTAATAGGCCCATGCTTCAGCCGGACTGTCGGCTTCATCAGCCAACTGAGGCGTTACCGGGGGGATTGGCGCTCCGACCCGTTCCCGGGTCTGGGCCCGGCCACTGCCGTAGGTCTCCAGCTGTCTTTGTTCTGTATACATCTTGGCAAAGGCCCCCTCTTGGGCTAAGAGGGCTTCCGCCGTCCCCTGTTCTTCAATCCGGCCCTTGGTCATAAAGACCACCTGGTCCGCTTCCAGGGTCAATTGCAGCCGGTGGGTGATCATGACCACCGTTGCCTGTCGGCAGAGGTCCTTGATGACCTCCATAATCACCGCTTCGCTGGCTGCATCTACATTACTCGTTGCCTCGTCAAATATATAGAGGTCCGCTTCCTTTAATAAGAGCCGGGCAATGGCCAGCCGTTGGCGTTGGCCGCCGGAGAAATTAGCCCCGCCCTCGCAAATGACGGTATCCAGGCCTTCGGCCGCCCGGAGCCGGTCGGCCAGGCGGACCTTTTCAAGGACCTGCCACATCTTGGCCTCAGTGACCGTCGGGTCAGCCATCTGTAAATTGGCCCGGACGCTTTCATTAAAGAGCCAGGGTTGAGCATCAATCCGGCCAATCCGCTTGGCCAGGACCGCTGCCCGGTTTTCACCGGCGCCAAATCCATAGCGGATGGTCCCCCGGTTGGGCTCGTATTCGCCACAAAGGAGGCCGGCCAGGGTCGACTTGCCACAACCGGAGGGCCCAACCAGGGCCACCAGTTCGTGGGGGCGTACCTTTAAGTGAATATCCTTCAGGACCGGGACATCGGCCGTATAGCCATAGTCCACACCATCGACCTCCAGGGCCAGGCCGGCCGGAGCCGGTTCCAAGGCGGCTTCTGCAGCAGCCGGCCGGTCCAGGACCTTAAAGAGCCGGTCCACTGCCGCCAGGCCGTTCATGGCCACATGGAAGAAGGCCCCCAGCTGCCGCAGGGGTAGGAAAAAGTCCGCCCCCAGGAGGATAAAGGCCAGGCAGCCGGCCACCGACAGGGCCCCCTGGGAAAGGGCAAAAATAGCCATAAAGGTCCCCAGGGCCGCGCCCCCATAAGCAACCAGGTCCATGACCCCGATATTGGACAATTGCATCCGCAAAACCCGCATGGTAGCCAGGCGGAAGGCCTCAGCCTCCTTATTCATGGCTTCATTCCGGGACTCGTCTGCCCCGTAGAGTTTCAGGGTAACCAGGCCCTGGACATTATCCAGGAAGCGGTCAGCCAGACCGATAAAGGACCCCCAGTAGTTGGTCATCACCCGCTGGGCTAATTTTTGTACCAGGAAGATGGCCAGGGGAATGATAGGGATAAAGGCCACGAAAACCAGGGCCACCTGGGCATTGAGTTGGACCAGGGCCACAAATAAAATCACCGGTGCCAGGAGGGAGTAGATGAGCTGGGGCAAGAAGCGGCCGTAGTAGTTATCCAGCTGCTCTACCCCCTCTACCCCAATCTGGACCAATTCGCCCGGGGAAATATAGCCACTGTAGGCCACCCCATAGCCGTAGGCCTTGTCAAAAAGGGCCAGACGGAGCCGCTGCTTGACGGCCATCGAAGACCGGTAGCTGGCCCAGGTTTGGACATACTGACTCAAGGCCCGGACCAGGAAGGCCCCGGCCACTGCCAGGACCACCGGCCCAAGCCGGACCTGGCCGGCCAGGAGGGCCTGGACAAAGTCCGCTAAAACAAAGATCATCCCAATATTCACCAAGAGGGCCAGGACCTGCATCCCAACCGCCAGGGCGATATACCGCCGGGTTCCGGCCACTGCCTTAATCAACCGCTTCGTATTCATGCATTTTCCTCTTTCAGTGTTTTTATATGGATGGTAAAAATATAGTACTTAACCGCCACCAAGATGATAAGCCCTATCCGCACCAGCGTATAAGGGGTCAGGATAATAGCAGCTGTCAACAAGGTCGTCGCTACCAGTAAAACCTTTACTTTTTGCCGCCGGGTCATCCCGCCCTTTTCCAGGTAGGCGGCACAATAGTTTTGGTAAAACTTGGTCTGGATAAAGTAACGATGGAAGCGGTCAGAACTCTTAGTGAAACAAGCCGCCGCTAAGAGATAGAAGGGGACCGTCGGTAAAATAGGCAGAATAATACCTATGGTCCCACAAATGAGTGCCAAGCTACCCAGTAAAAAATAGAGGTACCGCATAACTTCTCCTTTCCGGTCTGGTTTTATTAGGTATAGCTAACTAATTCGATCACGTTTAGTATAGCAATAAAAAAATACCCTAGCCATAGCTTTATGCCATTAACCAGGGTTACTCATCCGTCCTTTAACCTAACCCAAATAAGGCCAAATAGAATAAAATGGGCAAAAAAAAGATGCCCAAAGGCACCTTCTTATTCTTCTTGATCCTCTTGCTTTTTGCCAAAGACTTGCCCCAGCCCTTCCTTAGCCTTGCCTCTTACCCGGTCAGCCTTATTCTTCGTATCAACCATAAAATCTGTCGCCCGGTCTTTTCGCTGGCTAATCCGACGGTCTCGAGCCTCTTTTTTGTCAGCCTTCTCTCGATCCCTTTCCTGGCTGAGTCGCTGACTGGCCACAAGGACCTCTTCCGGAATATACCGGACTACGATAATACTCCCCTTGGCTACCCGTTTGCCCGGCTTAGGGTTAACTGCCAACACTTGATCGGGTGAATGGCCGGCATAGGCCGGGTCCGCCTCCGATACCTTCAGGGGGACCGGGAGGATTTCCAGGCCCACATGGCTGACCAGGGTTTCCGCCTGGTCAATGGTCAGGGGAAACCCCTTCCGGACCAGGTCCGGCACCTTAACGGTTTGCGCCAACCTGGTCTTGACCTGGTGCTGGGCCTCATTGGCCACTTGCTTAACCTCCGGCAGGTGGCCCACAGCCAGTTTAAGCCCTTGCTTGCCCAGTTCTCTCACTACTTTAGAAATCATCCGGTCGCCTCCTCGGATTGAACCCCTGTAACCATCATTGACTTTATTCTACCATATCCTAGCCGCTTTTTTCAGCCTTCCCCGGTTAGGCTGAAAAAATAACGCCGGGAAAATCCCGACGTTATTGTAAACTTATCCGTATGGCGTCTTCTTACCCTTCTTTGGCGATGAAGCCCTTACCATGGATGGGGTAGTTCCAGTCATAGCCGGGACGGCGTTCATTGAGCCGTTCGCAAACCAGCCGGCAGTTCCCACATTCTAAGCAGCCCACATGGTCAAAGGTCATGACATCGTTTTCCGCGTCCCATTTATACCGTTCGGCCGGGCAACTGTAGGTGCAGGCCTTGTGGCTGCAGGTCCGGCAGGCTTCCTTGTCAATGACGATATGGGCATTGGCGTCATCACTGTCAAACCGGGTGGCCGCCAGGCGGTCATCCATACTCATCCGTTTCATCATAAGGAACGAACCCCCTTCAGTAAGTCTTTGGCAATCCCGGTCAGGTTGAGGCCTTTCAGGTTCCGGCGGAGCAGGGTCATGACCGGTTCTGCCGGTGCCCCGTCTACATTATAGAGGGAATGCATGACATCAATGGCCATTTTTGGATAGGTGGTGAAGAGCTTATTGGACCCGGCCATGTAGCCATGGCCCTTGCGGAGGGTCTTGAAGTCTTCCAGGACAGTCTTTTGCAGCCGGCTTTCATAGCTCTTTAAAAAGTCCTTGGTAAAGATGCCTTCTTCCAGGGCGCTGATGGCTGTTTCTGCAGCGGCAATCCCGCTCATAATGGCATAGTCCATGCCGCGGACGGTAAAGCCCCGGTTCATACAGAGGCCAGCGGCGTCTCCGGCCACCAGGATGCCGTCGCCACAGAATTCGGAGAAGCTGTCAAAGCCCCCTTCAGGAATCAGGTGGGCGGTGTATTCCACCACTTCACCGCCATCCAGGTACTTGCCGATGACCGGGTGTTCTTTCAAGTCTTCAATGGCCGTCGGCAGGTGTTCGCCATGGTCCTTCCAGGTCTTAGAATCCTGGACCAGGCCGATGGAAATACTGTCCTTATTGGTATATAGGAAGAGACCCCCGAAAATGCCCTTGTTGGCACTCCCCATGCCGAGCATGGCGGCCCCTTCATCCCCTTCCAGGCCAAACCGGTCCCGGATGACCTTTTCATCCAGGCGGATGACATACTTGGCCGCGACAGCGATGTTTTCCAGCTTAATGGGGGCAATGACCCCGGACCGTTCGGCCACCAGGGGGTTGACCCCTTCGGCGTCAATGATGAGGTCGGCTTCCAGTTCTTCTTCACCGACCACGACCCCGCAGACCTTCCCGTCCCGCCGGATCAAATCCGTCACGGTCGAGTCGCCAATGACCATGGCCCCGAGCTCTTCACACTGGTCAGCCAGCCAGCGGTCAAAATGGTTACGCAATACACTGTAAGACTGGCCATGCTGGGCATGGACGGAGGTATCAATGGTCATGGCTTCATCATCGGTCATGAGCATGAGCATTTCCCGGGTGATTTCCCGTTCCAGAGGGGCCTTACCCTTCCACTCGTCCCCCATGAGGGCATCCAGGGCATAGGTGTAAAGCCGGCCACCGGATACGTTTTTCGACCCGCAATGGGGCCCCTTTTCAATTACCAGCACTTCTTTTTCCGCTTTGGCTAGTCGATAAGCTGCTGACAAACCGGCTAGACCACCGCCAATAACGATAACATCGAATTTTTCTTCAGACATCTTTTCCACCTCGTTTATTCGTTTTGGAAGAATGGTCTCATAAGCAGGACGGGTTCCCGCTCCAATGTAAAGGCATTTGCCGAAAGGACCGGCACCATCCAAATGAATAGGTTTTTCTTATACTAAGTATAGCCTATTCTTTGGCAAACGACGGACACTTTCGCTATTTATTTGATAAGTATTTCTTATGGTTAATATTATATCCCTTTTCTCCCGGCTTGTCCAGCCTTTCCTTACTGTGCTATAATACAGACAATTCAGCCGAAATAAAGGCCTATTTTTTCAAAATCCTACACCCATCTTGCCCAACCACAAGGAGGAATCATGTCCAAAAAAGTGATCATTGTCGGTGGCGTTGCCGGGGGCGCGTCTTGTGCTGCCCGCCTCCGCCGCCTGGATGAAGAGGCCGAGATTGTCATCCTGGAACGGGGCGATGCCGTTTCCTTTGCCAATTGCGGCCTCCCCTACCACCTCAGTGGGGCCATTGCCAAGCGTGAGGCCCTAATCCTGCAAAGCCCCGAATCGCTCCACAGCCGCTTTAACCTAGATGTCCGCCTCCATGCCACGGTAACGGCCATTGACCGGGCAGCCAAGACCCTGACCGTCCAGGACACCGCCGGCAACCGGACCTATACCGAGGCCTACGATGTCCTGGTCCTCTCGCCCGGGGCCGAACCGGTCACCCCGCCCATAGAGGGCCTGGCCGGCGCCAGCCATGTCCACCGGCTCCGGCACCTGGCCGACATGGACGGGATCCTGGCAGAAATCCCTCAAGCCCGGCACGCCACCGTCATTGGCGGCGGCTTTATCGGCCTGGAAGTGGCCGAAAACCTCCGCAACCGGGGCCTGGACGTGGCCCTCCTTGAGGGGTCGCCCCAGGTTCTGGGGCCCCTGGACCCGGAAGTGGCGGCCCCCCTCCACACGGAGCTCTTAAGCCAGGGCATTGACCTCCGCCTGGAGACCCAGGTCACCGGCTTTGCCGATGAGGGCCGGACTGTCCACTTAAATGACGGGTCCAGCCTACAAACCGATTTCACCGTCCTGGCCATCGGGGTCCGGCCGGAATCGGACCTGGCCAAGGCCGCCGGCCTGGACCTGAGCGACCGGGGGGCCATCCTGGTCAATGACCAGCTGCAGACCTCTGACCCGGCCATCTATGCTGTCGGCGATGCCATCCAGGTCAAGGACTTTGTCCTGGGCTATGACACCCTGGTCCCCCTGGCCGGCCCGGCCAACCGCCAGGGCAAGCTGGTCGCCGACCACATCTGCGGCCGGGAGGTGACCTACCAGGGCACCCTGGGGTCCTCGGTCTTAAAATGTTTCCGGCTTACCGCCGCCTCCTGTGGCAATAATGAAAAGACCCTCAAGAAGATGGACCTCCCCTACCAGGCCCTCCACCTCTACCCTTCCGACCACGCCGGCTACTACCCCGGCGCCAATTTCCTCCTCCTCAAGGTCCTCTACCGGCCTTCAGACGGGGCCCTCTACGGGGCCCAGTGCCTGGGCCACTCGGAGGTCCACAAGACCATCGATATCATTGCCACCGCCATTTACGGGGGCCTCTCGGTCTATGACCTGGCCGACTTGGAACTCTGCTATGCCCCGCCCTACTCCACCGCCAAGGCACCGGTCAATTTTGCCGGCTATGTGGCCCAAAATGTCCGCGATGGCCTGGCCATCCAACCGGCCACCTGCCTGGATGACCTGGCCGCTGACGGGGCCTATATCCTGGATGTCCGGACCCCGGCCGAATACAAGGCCGGCCACATCAAGGAAGCCACCCTCATCCCCCTGGATGACCTCCGAGGCCGGCTCGATGACCTGCCCAAGGACCGGCCCATCTACATCCATTGTGCCATCGGCCTCCGGGGCTACTATGCCGCCCGGCTCCTGACCCAGAAGGGCTTTGACGTAGTCAACCTAGGCGGTGGCTTCCGCCTTTACAGCGGCCTAAAAAACCAGCTCAAGGCCCGGCCCCTGCCGGCTGCACCGGCCCCCGGGCCGGCCGACCAGGCGGCCCCGGCCAGCCTGGACCTGACCGGCCTCCGCTGCCCCGAACCCATCCTGGAGGCGGCCCGTCACCTGGCTGCCGCCCCGGCCGGCCAGCCCCTCCGCCTGGTCCTCCCGGACAGCCAGGTTGAAGAAGTCCGCCGCTACTGCACCGCCCAAGGCGCCTCTATCGAAGAAAGCCGGGCCAATGGCACCACCACCCTGACCGTTACCCCCGCCGGCCGGACTGGCCAAGCCCCCCGGGGCCTGGCCTTCGTCCTCTACACCGCCGACCCCAAGAAAATCACCACTGCCCTGACCCTGGCCACCAGCGCCCGGGCCCAGGGCGTCCCGGTGGATACCGTCTTTGCCTACTGGGCCATCCGGTCCCTGGCCAAGTCCCCTGATGCCGGCCCCTTTGCCGGAACTGACGACCTGACCACCGGTCTGACCAGGGCCGCTGACTTCCTGGCCCGCTTCCATATGGACCCGACCGACCGCCTGGCCGGCTGCCTCCGCCGCAGCCTCAATAAGCCCAGCCAGCCCGACCTGCAAGCCGCCCTCGACCGGGCCCGGACCGCTGGCGTCAACATCCTGGCCTGCCGGACCAGCATGGAGGCCTTCCGTCTGACCGACGGAGACCTCATCGACCCGGCCCAGCCGGTCGACTTAACCGACTACCTCAACCGGTCTGACCGCCAGGCCACCCTTTATATCTAACTGCACCCTCTCCGAAAGAAGGAATAATGATGAAATGGGCAACCTTTACCCGGCCTGATGGCCAAACCGGTTTCGGCCCCCTCACCGCTGACCGGGTCTGTGACCTCACCGGCCCCGCTGCCGCCCAGGGCATCCGGGACCTCCTAGACCTGGTCCGCCACTTCCCGGACCTGCCGATTGAAGACTGGCAGGCCGCCGGTGAGACCTTTGACCTGACCGCCGTCAGCCTCCAAGCCCCCTTTCCCCGGGCCCTCCGCAATGTCATCTGCCTGGGCAAGAACTACAAGGAACACGTCAACGAAATCAAGAGCCTCATCGACATGCCCATGGACAAGCCCGACTACCCCATCTACTTCTCCAAGATGGTCTCCCGCTTTACCGGCCCCCAGGACCCGGTCCATATTTCCGGTGGGACCACCGCTGAAGCCGACTACGAGGTAGAATTGGCTCTCATCATCGGCAAGGAGGGCAAGGACATTGCCCCGGAAACTGCCTGGGACCACATCTTCGGCTACACCGTCGGCAATGACTACTCTGCCCGGGACCTGCAAACAGCCCACCGCCAGTGGTTCCACGGCAAGAGCCTGGATGGCTTTTGTGCCCTGGGCCCGGTCATCGTCAGCCGGGACGACCTGCCCACCCCGCCGGCCCTGGCCATTGAAAGCTTTGTCAATGGCGACCGCCGCCAGCATGGCCGGACCGATGAACTAATCTTCGACATCCCCAGCATCCTGGCCGACTTTTCCCGGGGGACCACCCTCCTGCCCGGTGACATCATCCTCACCGGAACCCCGGCCGGCGTCGGCGCCGGCTTTGACCCGCCCAAGTTCCTCCAGCCCGGCGATGAAGTCATCTCTCGGATTGAAGGAATCGGCGAACTCCGCAACACCATGCTTTAAACAAATACACAAGGATTTGAGGTGATACATTTCTGCGTCTTCCGATAGCTTGAAAATCGCTTAACCAAGGGGTTTATTGCTTTAAACACTTACCCTGCAGTGGCTACGTTACACCATAAACTCCCCCAAAACTACACCATTTCAAACCCAATAAAAAAAGCCCGACCATGCCGGCCGGGCTCTTCTTGTTAGCGCTTATGATATTCTTTCAACATTTCTTCAACCTTTGCAATCATTTTATCATATACTCGCTGACCTATAATTCCGGCTTCTAAGCGTGTAGGTGCGTCAAACAATCTAGTGCCATCTAAAAAACCATTCTGCATGATTTTTTTATAGTCGTCCAGGGCCCACTCAGGAACTTTTACTTTTGCCGGCTTAGCGGCTGGCATGCTCTCGATCTCTCGCATAAGGGCGACGATCTTATCGCCGTATGCTGGGCTTGGCGCCCAGTTGCCGCCTAGGGCTTGCCAGGTTTTAGCCTTGCCGCTTAGCCAGGCGAAGTGCCGCGGGTCCGGCGTGGGATTTTGTGGCTGGCCGGCGTATAGCAGTAGGTGGTGGACCTGGGCGGTGATGCCCTCCTGCCAGTCGGTAAACCGCATATGGGCACCGGGGTCGTAGTTCCCGCCGCCCTCAGTGCGCTTAAGGCCGCAGGGGTTTTTGTAGGTCTCGTCGATGGCGCCGCCAAATTTGCCAAAGCCGGTCTCAATGGCAGACTGGGCGTATACGCCCGCAGGGTTAACTCCCGCCTTGGTAGCCACGTCCCAGTAGGTCTGTGCCTGGTCGATGAACCACGCAGCTGCCCCTTTGACCTTGGCCCAGGCCCGGCCCTGGTCGACGGTGGCCGATGCGGGGGCGATGATGGTATCGCTAGACGGCTGCTGGGGCTGGGGTGCCGGTGCGGGCTTGGCGGCTAGGCCAAAGTACCCACAAATGCCTTTACACAGCGCATCGGCCCAGGTGTCCTCTTTACCGGCGACGTTGTAGACATCGTCAGAATTGATAAAGGACATCTCGACCAGGCAGGCCACTGCGTCGGTCTCCCGGACGATGGCGAAATTGGCCCACTTGCGACCCCGGTCTACCGAGCCCAGGTGCTTTACCGCACTATGGACCGCATCGCCAAAGGCATTAGCCACGCTGTTGCCGTCCCAGGTGTAGGTCTCGACGCCCCAGGCGGGCTGCATGGCGGAGTTGAGGTGTAGGGATATGACCGCATCGCACCCCGCCTCATTAAAAACCTGGGCCCGGCGGGTTAGGTCGGCCCCCTGGTCTAGGTAGTACTTCCAGTCGCCGTCTCGGCTCATGACCACCTCTACCCCGGCGGCAGCGAGCCGGTCCCGGAGCTTTAGGGCCACGTCTAGTGCGATGTCTTTTTCCCGGTATCCCATGCCACAAGCGCCTGCGTCGGCGCCGCCATGGCCGGGGTCAATGCCTATTTTTACCATTATTCCACCTCCGGGGCGATGTGGTCAGCGTCCTTACGGGGCTTTAGGTAGGACTGGGCCGCCTGGCTGTCCTTGACCCCTGCGGTCGTCGGGTCGACGATGACCCCTAGGGCCACTAAAAGGTTAATGACGATGCCTAGCCCCTGGACGATGGCCTCCTGGCTGATTGCCGGGACGATGTCAAAAACCCCGCACACCTGATAGATAAAGCCGACCACTAAGGCCACCAGGGCCACGAGGGTCGGCTTATTTTTTAGTCTTAGCTTCCAGTTAATCATGCTTTGTGCTCCTTTCTGACGGGTAGGGACATGCTGTCCTTGTAGAGTTTTTCTCCGGTGCCATTGCCACCGAGGCTCTTGTAGGCGGCGTAGAGGTTCTCAAGGTCCTCTATGTCGGCCACGGTGGTATAGCCACGCTTAATGGCGTCCTCTGCATTGGCATAAAGCCTAAAGTGTAGGAGAGCCAAGAGGGCCTTGTCCTGCCGGCGGTTATGCGTCAGCTGCCGCCATAGGAGGCCGCCGACGCCGCCGGCGGAAAAAAGCGATGTCAAGGCCGTGATGACGGACCAGTCTAGTATTTGCTGTATGATATGGGCGATACTACGCACCTTCTTTCCATAAAAAATACCGCCCAGGTAGGCGGTATGGTATACTATTGTCGTTGTCATCCTCCAATCTGACAACAGATGGGAGGTGTTTATATGGTCGCTGCATTCTCTTTTCTGCTTTCCATCACGGCAGGTATAATTTGCCATTATATCTGCAAGTGGCTAGATGGCAAGCATGATGACAACTAGCCCAACAAAATACCCCTCGATGGCGGTCGAGGGGTATTTTTGTGTTTATATGCGGCATTCTCTTTTCTTGCCTACTTGTAGTATACCACCTGCTTATGCCTCTTGCAAGCTTGCCGTTACTCTGCCGGCTTTTCTTCTGCCGGCAAAGCCTTGCCGTACCCATCCAGGCCTAGGGCCTTAAGGTCTGCCAGTACGGCATCACGCAGGTGCCGAGGCACGGTATCGATGGTCCGACGACCGTAGATGATGAGGGCTACATAGATAGCTACCATGGTCTCACCTCCTTTCCCTAGCTTAAAAATGAGTATAAAAATAGCACTGACGAGCAGTGCTTTACTCAGCTTTGTCATTTTCTTCTTCCAGCAGCTTTTTGACTTCCTCCCGCAGGTGGGCTGGCACCTGGTCTAGGGTCCGTCTGCCGGCTTTGACTAGAGTTGCATAGATATAGATCATTTTGGATTACCTCCTGTCATCGTGGCTTCGTAGAGGCCTGCAATGCCCTCCATGATGTCTAGGTTGCCTTTTTCTTGCCGCTCGTATGTAGCGGCGACGCCATCCATGATGGCTAGCAGGTCTTTTTCCATCGGTAGCGGTTCTGGCTGAGGTGGGGCGGGTGTGTAAAATTGCTCTGTGCTCCGATCGTAGTGTGTCCCGGGCAGCTCAGGGCTGTCTAGCTCGATAAAAAGATAGCCCTGGTCTTCTAAAACTAATTTAGCTTTATCCCATGCACCGGAATAGGCCGTATCGGGATTAAGTAAATCAACCTTGTCATTTGGATTTATTTGAGCATAGTGCATTCAATCCCTCATTTCTTCATGCGTAGTGGATGATAATAACTCCGTCAGTTCCATCTTCTCCTTTTTGACCATCATATGCGTAAGGGTAATTATTCGCAAAGGCCGCATTTCCACCGGCCCCACCTTGCATGGTGTGCCCCCAAATTAACAAGGGTGTAGATGCACCTTTAACGCCGTTAATGTCCGTTTTGCTACCATCTGATAATACATATTTTTTAGGCGTGCTATCCTTCCCCGTTTCCGGCTCGATAATGATTTTATCTGCAAAGGTTAGGAAATTACCGGAAACGTTTCCCGAGGATCCACCCAGAGCTTTAGCTTCCCATTTGTCAATTGGCTTATCATACGCTATAGAGCCTTCTCCGCCCTTTCCGCCGCCACCTCCATAAGCAATATAGTCCCCGAATGAACTATACCCTCCTGCTGTTCCGTCCCCTCCAGGTTGGCCTTGACAGTAATAGCAGCCATTGTCGTAAATGTCTTCTCCTGTTCCTTTTGGGCCAGCACTTCCGCCAGTACCTTTCCCGCCAACCTGTATATCGTACGATTGGCCGGGTGTGCTCCGCAGCGTTATGCGTGCATACCCCCCTCTACCACCAGCTGCTCCTGGCACACTGTGCCAGGAGGCTTTACTACTAATGCCTTTGTAGTTAGCGCCACCACCTGATCCGCCTCCACCACCACTAGCACCGCCTATCTCAACAATGATTTTTTCTACACCTTTAGGGCATTGCCATTTGTGGATCCCGGGTGATGTAAACACCACTTTTTGTGCCGGTGGTAAAAAAGTCTTCGTTCGAGCATTTATCTCATCCTGGGTACTTTTCCTGGCCAGATCACTCAGCGGTCTATCTATCCGCCCATCCATCCGGTTCAGCACCTCATCTGTCGTCTGGCGGAGGATGTTTTGCTCGTCCTTCCAAAGGTTAAAGTCCGTCCGACTTACCCGGCTGGATACATTCACATCCAACTTATCCACCTTCCTCGCCCGGTCGGCGGTCCAGTCGGCGGCGCTGGCTCGGCTGGATACATTCACATCCAGCCGGTCAGTCAGCTTGCCGGTTATGGTGGATATCCCATCTGCCAACTTTGACTTGATTGTTTGGCACTCATCCACAATGCTTGCCTGGGCGCTATTAACATAGCCGGGTAGATTGCCTACTCCGTCTTCTATCCGACTGAGTGTGTTGCTGTCATCTTTTTGGCCTCTTTGGATGGCATTAATCTTCCCTTCCAGGACCTCCTTGGCCTTCTTGATGGCCGATAAGCTTATAACGTCCATTATGCTGTCACTCCTTTCCAAACATCGCCGGTCTCGGTCCAGATTGTCATCTGGCTGACCTTTGCCTTGCCCGGTAGCGTAAGCTCTACCTCGACCGTCCAGCCCTCTCGGTTCTCTGTGCTGGTCCGCCGGGCGATTTGAGAGTTATCCTTGGTCAAGATCTCCAGCCACTTGTCATAGCTGCCGTTGTCTTGCGGCACGACCTCATACGTCACCCCCGGCTGGCCTGCAAGCCAGTCAAAGGTTGCAATAGCTTCAGTAGCGCTTTGCTTGACCCGGCCTTCTACTTCTTCAATGTCTTTTTCCAAGGTTTCAAAATTATCATTAAAGTCCTGTATGTTATAAAAATCGTCGGGAAAGGGCAGCTTAAGCCCAAGTCTATCCGAAGTTCTCACCTTTTTATCATCCTTTCGCTAGGCTTAATTCACGCACCTTGAAGCTGGTCCGGAGCTGGTCGTGGGTGTATGCCGCCATCTCACCATGGGTCAGCTTGCCCAGGGTGGCGTGCTGGTTGTAGCGGATGTCTACTTGGTAGACCATATTAGCCGGTAGCATATCATGGAGCATACCTCGGACGGCATCTGCCTGGTTTTTACTCTTCAACTCAATCAGAGCCGATACAGAGTACTTGCCATGGCTAATATCCAGACTAAAGCCATCCCTACCGCACAGGGCAGACAGAGCCGCATATAAGGACCGTTTAGTATAAAGGGCGGCCATACTAACCATTCGAGCCCTTACAGCTAGTCGTCGGTCTCCCAGGGTGGCGTCTTCCGGCGGGGCGATTCCCCACTGCCGCTCTAAGATGGCCAGGGCCTCGCCGTCTGCTGTATCGATAAAAATACCGGCATATAGACGGTTAACATCGTGCAGGGCTTGGATGAGGGTCTTTTCCTCGACATCAGCCAGCACAGCCAGCTCCTCATAATCTCGGAGGACCGGCGGCAGGTAGCGGAGTAGGCCTATATCTCGTATAAAGTACCAGTTCATGCCGTCACCTCACCTAGGACCGGGATGGCGCCGTCGGGCACGGTGTGATTATCATCTACGCCGTTAAATCTAGTGTACTGGGCGTCTACTATGCCCGGTATTTTTAAGAGCCGCATCTCGACCTGTGATGTATACAGCCTTAGTGTCGCACTGCTGGTCCAGCCCCGGCGCACCTCGTCAAAGTAGGCCCGGAGAGTCTCGATAACTCGACTTTTTAGACTTGCCCAGGAGGACCCTGGGGCATAGGACAAGGTGAGCTTGACATTCACCTTGTCGGCCTTGGCGGCCATGATGGTCACCTGGTGGTCGATGGGGGCCAGCCCCTTGCCCTCGCCGGTGTAGCCCGGCGGGTCAATGGCCTCCTGGACCCTTTGCACCAGCTCCGTCGATGGCACGTCAAAGCTGTCATTAACGATGATCACGCCGACGGTCCCCGGCCCTTTGTGGTGGGGGAGGACCTTGCAGGCCCCCACACCGTTGACGGTGGAGAGCATCCGCTCGTAGTCTGCGATATTGCCCCCATAGGCCTGGCGTTGGATTTCGATAAAAAACCGCTCTCTGAAGAGCTCTGTCTCTTCCTCGTTCCGGCCCGGCTCAATGAGGCCGGTTACCTCGGCCCGGCTTAGGTCCTTGATTTCCTTTATTGGGGTTAGCGACATACCTACCGGGTACAGGTCCAGGGCGCCGACCTCCTCGGCGACTAAAATCCAGGTAAAAACGCCGCCTTTTGTATCCACCATCTCAGCCGCATAAAAATTGTACCTGTCCAGGTTAAATCGGTCCCCGGCCTGGATGGGGGCATCAAACGCGGCCTTGAGCCGCATGGGCTGGGCGTCTTTAGGGAAGACACCCAAAAGGCGGGCATGGCGGATGAGGTTTTCCCGGTTGGCCGTCTCCGGGAACATCTGGTCATAGGCCCAGGCCATGTCTAGGTAGAGCTTCATGGTTTCCATGGCGGCCGGGGCCAAGGCGTTAAAAAGCAAGGACGACTCCCGGGTGTCGTACTGGTCCGGGACACGGTTTAGCTTATCCGCCAGTAAATTCTCGTAGGTTTTATCCTCCCACACCGCTTATCACTTCCCTTCCGTCTAAGGATCCGTATTTTGTGTGTACTGTAAAGCCTATGGCCAGGTCGTGGCCCTGACAGGCCTGCTCGTCTAGGTAAAAGCCGTCTACCGCAGTAATCCGGTCGTCCATGAGGAGGGCCTCCGGTATCCGTCGGCACAGGGCGGCATAGATGAGCCGTCTAGGCTGGCCGATGAGGTCGGCTATCTCCAGGCCGTGACTATCGCTATAAATGACATGCTTGTATCGCTCGGTCCGTAGGGTTGTATAGACCGCCTGCTCGACGGCCTGCACCTCGGCGGCGTACCCCCGGATGCGGAGGGCCTCAGCGTCCATCCACCAGGTAAGGGAGGGCTTGAGGACCTCGGTATAGCCGCCGGCGGCCTCCCGCCAGGTATCCGGCATTTCTGGGATCATGCCATCACTCCTTCATGTATAAGTAGTAAAAGACCTGGCCACCCTCGTCCTGCAAGAAAACATGGGTAGACCCTACATCTTCTGGTAAAAATGTTACTCCGTAAGGCAGGACCAAGTTCTTCAGTTCTTTGGATAATTTGACTTTGATATTCTTCTGGAAGGCGACCGGACTGATGGAGGTCAGCTTGGCATAGGTCACCCGGGCAGGCTTGCGGGATTCGTACACCGTCCCGGCAATCTGCTTAATGGCGTCTAGTAGGGATCTTGTATCCACTGCTATTCCTCCTAACTCAGCGGCGTATTCAGCATCCAGCCCCAGCGGACTTGAGAGCCACCGCTTGCCGGGCCATAGGTTGCTATGAATTTTTTGACAGTATATTTGACAATCCCGCTACCCTCACTGCTATAAACCGTGTCTCCCCCGGCGTATATGGCTATGTGGCCGTAGGTCCTCCCCAGGCCATACGGGCTAACCACACAACCGATGACCATACCCGGCCGGAGGTCCTTGAGGTTGCTACTATGGCACCAGTTTCGGGTCATGTCATTCCCGTTGCCATCCGGGTACTGGCCTGTCACCTGGTTAAAGACCCGGCTTACCCAGGTGGCGCACAAACTGGCCCCCGGCCAGGGGGTGCTATTGATGGCCGCCATAAGTTTGGCCGGTGCACTGCCTCCGCCGACGGTCATCCCATAGTTTTTCCACTGGTTAAAATAGCGCTGGGCCACCGGTGTAGACTTAGCGATATCGCTATCGCGCCTCAACCCTCGCTCAAAGACATCATAAAACCAGGCAACTGCCCAGGCTGGGTCTCTTGCCTGCTTGAATTGCTCCAGCGACCCATGTTTGTTGAGCCAGTAGGCTAGGCCGCCACTTTTGAGCTCATAGTCCACAAAGCCGCACTGGGCCTCGATACTACGGTAATCCAGGCCCTTAGCGCTGGCCCATTGGATGAGGTTCTGCCAGCGGTTGCGGACGTCCCACTGACACAACCCGCGGCCGTGTCCAGTGTTGCCAGTCTCAGCAATCGTTGGGTTAAAGCCGCTCTCCCGCCACATATTGCCCATGATGCCGGCGGTAGCTGCGGCGCTATAGCCCATCTTTCGGAAAGCGTTCCATATCCGTTCTGCATTGGTATTCCCCGGCAGGGCGTGGAAGGTCCCATCACCAGGGGTCCCATCTGCCGCTTGTTTTTGCTCGTTCTTAAAGACGCCGGACACATCAATGGCCGGTAAAAAGTCTTCATTCTGGATTTCCATGTCCATCAAGTGGCTGTTGCCCCGGATGGTGTGGGTCACACTCTCCACCCAAAAGGCCGCACTGGCCTGCATATCACCCAGGGGTAGGTTGACATAAATAACCGACCCACCCCGAATGGCTATGTCGCCCAGGACGCCCTTGAGGGCCAGCTTCCGGACCGGTCGGTCGACCTTTTTCAGCACGTCGTCTGCCTTCATCTTGATGAGCTCCTTGGGCTCATTAGATACTGCATGGAACTGCAAGACGCCCCAGTCCTTGATGTGCTCCGGGTTTTCCGCCACCAAGGTCTCCGCCTGGCCGGCAGCGTCATCCTTGACGGTAATCTTGACCCGGTTATAGGTGCCCTCGTCGATGGTATTTGTATACTCCCAGGCCTGCATGGCCTTAGCGTCAAAGACCTTACCCCTGTAGACCATATCCTTGATGTTTTTGAGCGTCAACTTGCCCACATTGTCATAGAGAACAAAAGCCTCCCCGCCCTCGATGAGGGTGTTTTGGTAGGCCTTATCAAAGATATCATATAGCTCCACATCCTCCTCTGTCCGGGACATTTTGACACCGGTTTCGGCCACCTCCCCGACTTGCAGGTTGTGGTCTCCGGCGACCATCTTGACCAAGTCTCCGTAAGACTTGCTATCATACTGGATGGTGTCCTTGTACTTTAAGTAGCGGATTTGGTCGTAGGCCACACAGTCAATGGTCTTTAGGTCGCCTCGGGACTTGGTAAAGATCCAGCCTACAAACACAGGGTCCTCGTCACAAAAAAGGATGGCCATGTTCCCATTCTGGTAGGATAGGTCTCCGTTTTTGGCAGTGGTAAATTCCAGCTTGCCTGGCTCCCCTTCCCGCTTCCAGGTGACTTTTATTGGCTCTTTTAGGACCGGCCGGAAGGTCTTCCCCAGTCGGGGGTTGGTTATTTCCACCCGCCATTTGTGGGGCGTGTATCCAGTATTCTCACTCAAATCGCAACACCGTCCCTGCCGGCACTCGGTTGTAGTCTTGGATTTTTGACTTGTTCAGATCGTATATATCTTTCCACTTGCCACTGTCCCCCAGGTACTTTTTGGCCAGCTCGCACAGGGTGTCCCCATATTTGACCGTATAGGTCTTAGGCCGGTCAGGCCCACCTGGCCGGGTCTTATCTGTGGTCGCCACCGGTTTGCCGTCCTTGGTCGCCAGCTTAACTGATGTAGATACTAAATCATTAAACTGCAGGAGGCTGATGTCCACCTCGATGTCGTCCACCAGGCCGTCCGCATCCTCATTGATGACATAATCGCTGATGACCATCTTCATGTAGGTGTCGGAGTTGGTGCTCTTATCGTGGTTGCGGATGACGGCAAAGTCAAAGGGCTTACAGGCGACCTTTAGCTTTTCGAACAGGTTGAGGTAATAGACCGGCTTTTTAAAACCGCCCCGGTACTGAGCCCAGGGGTAGGGGTGGGCCGGGAGCCAGAGGGTAAAGGTCATCTTAGTCAGCTTAGGCATTTCCGGGATAATAAAGCCCTGGCCGGTGACCAGCTGGAAGGTCTCGTCATTACTTTCAATAGACGTCTTAATCTCTGCCGGTGCTATGGGCATGAGTTCCTTTCCAAAGTAGACCTCATACTGGCTGGCGGCCAGGTCATAGTAGGCGTACCGGTCAGTCCTATTGGCCTGGGCCAGGACCTGGAGATACTTGGCCTCCAGGTCGGCCGCCTTGGCCGCTTTCTGGGCGGCATAGGCCTTAGATTCGGCTATCCGCTTGTCAATCTCTTTTTGCGTCAGAATGTCGTATTCTTTGTCGGTCGGCTGCTTGACGATGTTGGCCTTGGCTTTTTCCGCTTCAGCCCGTGCGTCTTCCGCCATCTCCTTGAGCTGCTGGGCATCCATCTTCAGCCGGAGGGCCTCGACCTTTCGCTCGGCCTTGGTGGCGGCGTAGGGGTCGTAGGTCGTGCCGCCCTGGAATAGGTCAAACTTGGCGTAGTTTCGGGCATACTCTTCTTTTTTCCGGGCCTTAAGCCGGTCCCGCTCTTTTCGGTTTTCGGCGATTTGATTATCGATGTAGGCTTGGATGGCCAGGTCCTTTTTATGGTAGTCGGGTGGCCGCTCGGTCATGTACTTATAGTCCACCCGGGGTTGGTAGTCTTTATTCAGGACTGAGCCCCCCTTTCGTAATGTCTAGCTGGGTCAGGAGGCCAACGCCGAGATCACGGGTATAGCCATCGATGTCAAAGGTAGCATCGGGCCGGTCGATGGTCGTCTCCACCTTAATTTTGTTCTCGATGTTGTACTGGGCGGCCCGACGCCCCTCTTCCCATTTCCGCATGTAGGATAGGTCCTCGTTGGCGATTTTTAGGCTTTCTTTAATCTTATCGGTGTTGCCGGCAATCTTATCCAGCTTGCCTGCCCGGACCCGGTCCCCGGCGGTTTTACCGCCTGCACCGTCATCAGTGGCGGGGGCGGCTTGGTCGTAGGCCGCCTGGCCGATACCCTTGGACAGGTTCTTTTGGACCTGGCTGAGCCGGTCCAGAGCGCCGCCGACCTTGTCGCCGATTGAATTAAAGCCTTCATCGTGGCCTTTTTTATAGGCATCGCCGATACTTTCATAGGCCACCGTCTTAGGCTCGGCATAATCGGCTGTGTAGTGCACCTCGCCCAGCATGTCAAAGTGGACCCCAGCCTTTTTGGCTAGTTTTGAACTGTTAAATTTGGCGAAAAGCTTATTGGCTTCTGTAGCTATAAAGTTCAGTGCGCTGGCAGCACTCTCTTTAACCTTTTCCCAGGCATTGCGGAAGCAGGTCCGGAGGCGCTCCGCCGCGTTATAGACCTTCCGGTCCAGGTTGCGGAGCATGGCCATAATGGCATAGCCCACGCCGACGGCGGCTCGGCCAGCGTCTTGCCAGCTAATGCCCATACCTTGCAGGCCCAAAGTAATCCAGGTAATCCCGGCGGCTATGAGCATTAAGGGCCCCAGCACCGGCATCATGGACGCAAACATAGAGACCCCGGCCATGACAGCTACTGCGGCCATCTTGACTAGAGCAGCTACCATCAAAACGCCAATAACTGATACCAAGGGCAGAATGATAAATTTCAAGCCGTCCCAGTGGTTGACCATAAACTTGAACACCGCTGCGGATATATTGACCACGACCAGAAGGGCACGCCCAAAGGCGTATATGGCCTGGACCAGCCCCTCAAAGGCCTTGTGGAATTCCTCGCTGTTGACCAGGGCGGTAAACTGCCCGGCGGCAGGCTTCAGGGCCATGGTGACAGCGGTTTTGAGCCGGTTGGCGATGCCGCCGGTCAGGGTCCAGGGGATCTGGTTAAAGGCTTCTGCCGTCTCTGCTGCGGCGCCAAGGACCGAGTCCTTGATAACCTGGGATGTAATCTGCCCCTCTGCCGCCATCTGCTTCAGCTGGCCTGTCGATACGCCCAGGTGCTTGGCTATGGCGTTGATGACGCCCGGGGCCTGCTCCATGATGGAGTTAAATTCCTGCCCCTGCAGCTTACCCTTGGCCAGGGCCTGGGTCATCTGGAGCATGGCGGCATCTATCCCCTGGGCCGAGGTGCCGGCGATGACGAACATTTTATTCAGTTCTCCGGCGAAGTCCACGATCTCATTGGTATTTTTAAAGGCTCCGGAGGCCGATGTGCCTATCCGGCTGACCATATCGGCCATGGACTTAAAATTGGCCCCGGACTCATAGGACTTTTGTAAAATCCGCTCTTGGATGGCGTCATTGGTCTGGAGGCCGTCATTGATGATGCTTATCCGGCCGTCTATCCGGGCCATGTCGTCGGCGTAGTTGGCAAAGGCCTTGAGCCCGCTGGCGGCACCGGCCACGCTGACGACCGCCGCTAGGACGCCCTTCATCTTGCTTTCCAGCAGCCCTGCGTGCTTGGCACCATTATTGAGGCTGGTGTTAAACTGCTTCTGCTTAGCATTAGCTGCCCCAACTTCCCGCTCAATGCTGGCAAAGTCCCGGTCTATGCCCTGTAGCTGCCGCTTAGCTGCGGCCAGCTGGGACATGTCCGGGGTCCTGCCCATTTCATCATTCATGCTGGCCATGCCGTCCACGACCATGTGCAGGGCCTGGGTGGTGGCCTTGAGTACGCTGGTCATCCGGTCGTCTAAAATCATGGCGCCTCTTACTGATCCCATCGCTAACCTCCTTTCTGCTTACTGGGCGGCCTCAGCCGCTTTCCGCTCATTTTCTGCCCACTCCAGCGCTATGGCGTCTACCAGGGCCCGTTCCCGGGCAGGGAGCTCGGCGTACTCATGGGGAAACCGGCCCATCTTAACCGCACAAAAATAGGCAACGCTAAAAAATAAGTCGTTGCCCTTTAGTCGTTTTTTGCTTCTTCTGCAGCCTCTTCGTACTGGTTGACGACAAAGCCATTCACCTCGGTGACCTTTTCCAAGTAGCCATTGTATTCACCGGGCAGGCAGAGCATTTTGCCTAAAAGCTCTACCGGGTCGGCGGATTTTACGCCAAACTTGTCCTGCAGCTGGCCATTGCGGAGGTCCGGGAAGACAGTGCACTCGACCATGACGGTGTCATTGTATAGCTTGGTAAACCGGGCCTGGTTCAGCCGGCCCTTTTTGGTCGCTTCCTTTTGGCACTGGACCTTGATGCGTTCCGACTCGGCATTAGACAAGGGGCGGATTTCCCATTCCAGGGGTTCCCCGGTTACGGGGCTCTTGAAGCGCTCGGAGGCGATGTACTTTACATTTTCCGGTAACTCCGGCACACACTCTAAAAACTCAGACAGGGTTGTTTCCATATGGATAGGCTCCTTTCAATTAGGCTTCACGAACGCCTGTATTGTTAAATTCAGTATCCAGCTCCCAGCTCTCAAAGGTAGCGGAGAAGTCTTCGGTCAGGAATTCAGATTCGGCGTCAAACTTGGCGATAACGGTACTGTCCATGTTGACCCCGTGGAGGATGACCCGCTGCTCCCCGACCGTAGACGTTGGATCACTATTTACAATGACCATGTCAAAGTAAAGGTCCTTCCGCATCCGCTGGTACTCCTGGGCAAAGCGGCGGAACAAGCTATTGTTGTAGTGGACCTTCCCGGTAATTTTATTGGTCGGGGCCCCCTTGCGGTTGCCGCCACCGGGATTCCCTAAAATCGGGGCCTTGGACTTCTTAAAGTCCTGCTTGGCCTCTAGGTTGATAAAGTTGCCCATGTTAAAGCGTCGGCCATCCGGGAAGACGGCAAAACACCGGGCCTCTGTACCGCCAACAAGGTTCTCAACATTGATGACGTCGTTATTTAAAAAAGACGGAATCGCCATTAATTAGCACTCCCTTCCCGTGCGATGTAGATGTCTTGGTAGAGGTAGAGGACGGCCATGTTGGGGATAATCCGCTCCCGGACATGGTAGCTCCGGGGGTCTTGACCCAAATCAACGATGGTGTCCTCAGGCAGGTAGTTTTTAACCGCGCCGACAGCGATCATGCCATTGGTCATGTTATTGACAATATCGTTTTTAAACATAGTCCGGCTGTCGGCATCTGTGCCGGCCTTGCCCAGGTAAAAGCGGGTAAAGATTTTTTGCACGTCGTTGGCCCGCTGGTTCAGGACCCGCATGCACTGGTTATAGCGGAAGTCCTCGCCGTGCTCCGGACTGAAGGTGTGTAGGCTGTTGATGTCCATAAAGACGGTCGGCGTATCGTCCACGTTGATGAACACCAGCCGGCCTTGGGCCTTTAATTCTTTCTGCCTGCTGGCCCCTAGGCCTTCTGTGTCGATGGCGTACTCGCCTAGGTAGGCATGGGCCGTCAGGTCCTTATTGACAGCGCACCCAGCCTCAATTCCGGCCAGGTACCAGGCCAGGGCGTGTTTAGGCGCCCCCGGGTCCGTGACGGTGTTATACAGGTTAATGATATATTCGTCATCGGCCTTTTCCAGATTATGGGCCACCAGCTGGTGGTAAAGGCCCGCTTCCCGGACCGCCTGCTTGGTCCACTCCACGTACAGCTTTTTGGTGGTCTTATCGTCAGAGGCACACAGGAGGACGTCAAACCGGTAACCCTCAAAGGCCGTCAGGGCCTTCTGGTGGTCGGTGCCGGTCGCCGTGCCGCTGGTGCCGCCAGTGAGGGGTAGGGCCTCCGCCTTGGCCAGGTCGCCGCTTTTAAAGGTAACCCAGGCATTTGCCTTAAGGTCTGCTGCCGCCTTGACTGTTTGTCGGTCGACCTCCTGGCCCCGTAGGTAGGTCACCACGTCGAATTTGTCGCCTGTGGCCTCAATGGCCACCGCTAGGAGGTTGCCTACTGTGCCCGGGTAGACAGCCTCGGCTAATTTATTGCTGGCTTTTACCCCTTTACCCAGGCGATATACCAGGACCTTATTAGCTCCGACGAATAACTCCCGCCAGGGCCTTAGCTCACTATCCGTAAAGGCATAGCCCAAGAGTTGGTCCGATTGACGGAGGAAGGTCTCCCGGTCAATCGTAACGACCTTACCCTCGGCGCCCCAGTCCAGCTCTGCGGCGACGGCCACCACGCCCCGGTCCGAGAACACGTTAGGTGTGGAGGGCTCGCTTTCAAATTTAAAATATGCGCCGGGAATTTCTTTGTTTTGGACGGTATATAAACCGCCGCCCCATCCGCTCATATAATTGCTCCTTTCACATATCTGTCTGCTCTTTCTTCATGTATTGGCTCTGCAGGAGCCGCTCGACATACTCAATGTCTTTGTCTTGGTCAAACACGACTGAGTAGCTGACGACCATCTGTGGCACGTTCTCCTCGGTGGTCGTCTGCCGGATATCCCAGCCCCGGTGGAGGTGTCCGTCGGCATCCTGGACGTAGCGTAGGGCCTTGAACAGCTTAGCGTGGACCCCTGCCATCTCCCGGGCCGTCATATCGTCGTCTACATAGTCGACGGCTATGGTCAGCCGGTGCATCCCTTTCTTGTCTAAAAAGGGTGTTGTCGTGATAGGCAGCAAGGACACAAATAGGGCCGGTAGCTTGAGGCCCTCCTCGACGGCCTTACCGTGTATGGGTAGCCCGAAGGCCTCCTCCAGGCTCTCCTGTACCGCTATGATGAGCTTTTCCAGCATCACATCCACCCCTCTTCAATAAACCGTTGGAGCCGCCGGTCCAGGTAGGTCGGGATGGTGGCCTCGACCTCTTTCAGCGACGACTCCAGCATAAACTGCCCGGGCACCCAGCCGATGGTCCGACCGCCCCGGACAATCCTATGCCCCTTTTCTACAAAAATGGCATAAGGCGTGTTGTTAAAAATCACGCTCTTGTAGACTGTACCGGTGTGCCTAGCCGGCTTTTGCTGCCAGTTCCCCTTTAGCGTGCCGCCTTCTATTGGCACGCCCCTAACCCGCCTGTCTTTGCCGACCTGGGTCCGGTCAATGGCCCGCCTCAAGACCTGGCTCCCCAGGCGGTCCACGCAGGATAGCATAAAGGCCTCTGTGGCCTTGGGGTCGCTTATCCGGTCCATATTTTCCAGCCAGCCGGTAAACTCGCTAAAATCGACCCGCCCCGCCATCAGACCACCGCCTCCGGGAGCTCTAGGCCCACCAGTTGGTGGGAGGGCTTAATGGCGATCGGCGAGCAGGCCTTGAACAAAATGCTTTTACCTGCCGCCAGCTGGATGCGCATCCGGCAGCCGGGCGGGATATCTGCCTCCGGTGGCAGGATGACCTGGACGCTTTGGCTCTGCCGGGACACGGTGTCTGATGCCTCGATGCCGGCCCCCTGCCAGTCCAAGTGGCAGGGGTAAGTGTCTGTATCGACCCATACCTCGGCGGTTTCGTGGGTCTTCGGGTCCCGCTGCATCCGGGCAACGATGATGGTGGCCCGGTCCTCGTATAGCTGCTCGACCTGTGCCCGGTGGGCGGCCCAATTAATCATAGGACCGCCTCGGCCACCGGGGGAACCGGCGCAGGCTGTGGACCAGCTTCCGGTAGATGTCGTCAGCCTTGGCCTCGTAGGCCCGGAGCTGGCTCTCCAGCTGCCGACTTTTCTTATCTGGGACTGCGTAGTCCACCTTGGTCGACAGGGCCGTCACGGACTGGACGGTACCGGTTGTACGCTCGGCCTCTTCGGCTAGCGCCCGGGCCCGGGAAAAGGATGCGTCCTGGACCAGCACCTTTAGGGCCAGCCAGCGGGCCAGCCGGAGCTCTGCGTGGGACGGGATATCGGTCCGGTTGCAATCGTACAGGAGGTCAACAATGCCCTCCCAGGCGATGGCCTCGATTTCGTCATCGCTAGGTTCGCAAAAAGTGAGGACCTGGAGCTTGCTTTCCAGCTGCTGGCGGATATAGGGCCGGAGCTTAATGGCTAAATCGCGGGCGTAAGCGTCGATGACGTCGGCCGTCATAGCGCCACCCCATTTGCCTGGGCGATGGACACCAGCATGTCTTTTCTGGCGCTGCCGGGATAGCCCACCCCGGCGGCCTCCAGGCGGGCTTTAATCTCTGCTACGGTCAGCCCCGAATCACTGAGCCCAGATTTGGGCTTTGCTTCGGGACTTTTTGCCGCTTGTACTTCTGCTTTAGCTTTAGCTGCATGGGCGGTCTCCTTTGTAGCCACGATCCGGTAGCCTAGGTCCTGCAGTTCTTCCACTTTAGCGGTGTTGGCGGCGTCAATGGTCTTGACGGCCGCCTCCCGCTCCATGACGTATAGGGTCATGTATTGTCACTCCTTATGCCTTGGTGCATGCAAACAGGGCTTTCAGCATGCTCTTTTTGACCCACAAATCGTGGTATTTCCGGTAGTCGATTTTCCAGGCGTGGGCGTTTTGGTAGGTTTCCGGCGTAAACAGGCGGACGGTATCAGTCTTAGATACGGCAATCGGCACGTTTTTCGGGAAGAGCAGCCAGTTGATGTCCTTAGCGTCGCTGGCCGGCTTGAAGCCAAACTTCTCTTGAGCACTGCCTGCACCGGCACCGGTTAAGTACTCGTACTTGTCTTTCATGCGGCCACCGGGGACGATCATAAATTGGATCCCGTCGATGGACCGGATGCCGAGGTTCAAATCTTGGGCGCCGGTGCCAACAATGTTGACCAGCCGTTGGAACTTGTCGCTGTCCTCGATTAAGGCCATGGCCTCACCGGTGATGGCGCAAACAAGCGGTACCTGCTGACCGACATAGTCACGGACGGCTCTGGCATGCTCCCGGACCTTTGCGAAGGCGTTGTCGGCGGTCAGGGCCAGGGCCTCATTGTTGGTGGCCTCTTTGGCCTTTTGGGCGATGGTGGACAGGCGGTAGGCGTCAATCTCGGGGATGACGTGGTTGGTCTGGAAGTCCCGCATAACGTTGGCCGCAGTGGCGATAAAGTTGGTTTCGTTGACATCCATAGCGTCTAGTTGGAAGCTGGCGCCACGGTCTTGGGTCATGGTGTAGGGGGTAAATTCCAGGGTGACGGAACCGACGTTATTAAAGCCCTTGTCCCGGTCGTAGTCGGCCAGGCCGGTGGTGGAGATGGTCGGCAGCTTGATGGTTCGGCCGCCATTGTACTGGACCTGGCCGGCATTGGCTTCCATAAAGCCGGTAACAGCCCCGGCCACGATGTGCTGGTCCAGGTTGGTCTGCATTAGAGTCGTAAATTCTAGGGTATTAATTGCCATTTATTATTCATCCTTTCATATCTGCCGCTTGGCTTGGGTTAAAAATAGCGGCGATTTCCTGGGCCATGGAGGTTTTACCTCCGGCGCCGTCGCCGCCGGCCGGAGGGACAAAGGGCTTGAAGCCGCTGCCCTCTGGCTTGGTTTCTTGCCCCTCGTCGGGGTTTTCCTGGGGTGCAAATAAGTAGGGCCGGTGTTCCTGCATGTGGGCCAGTTGCTTGTCTAGGCCCTCTAGCTTGCCGTCTTTGACCAGGAGGGCTTCCCGGTCCAGGAGCTTTTTCACGATGTCGGCGTCATAGGCGCCGCTACCGGTTAGCCCCTTGTCTAGGAGGCTATCAAAGCGAAGGTCTTCCAGTTCCTGGACGCTGGCCTTGTATTTTTCCTCCCAGTCGTTGGCGGACTTCTGAATAGCGTCAATGTCCATGTCCTTGTAGCCCTTGATGGTCTCGTTGGCGTCGACCAGCTGGGCCTGGAGGGTGTCTCTTTCCTTTTTCAGGCCCTCCGTCTTGCCCTGCTCGGCCTTGATGTCTTTTCCGTTTTCTGCCATGACTGCGTCTATTTGCTCTTGGGTTAGGCCTAACTTTTTCAGGGTGTCTGTGTTCATGGGGTCTCCTCTCTCGCCTAGGCTTTTTAGGTCGTCGCCGTGACCGGGCGTTCCCGTTTTAGGTCGGGCAACCAATTTTTAGGTATAGAAAATAGACCTTTTTACGACTTGTCCAGGTCGATTATGGTATACTATTGGCGTTGTCATTACCCATTCCGGCAACGGAAGGGAGGTGCGTTATATGCTAGAAGCCTTAACTTCGCTAATCCTCGCTATCATGGCAAGTATAGCCAGTCACTATATTTGCAAATGGTTGGATAGAGGGGAAAACAAATGACAACCAGCCTAATAAAAAACCACCGGTCAGCCCCCGGTGGTTTTTTATTGCGTATATAACGCCTTAACTTCGCTTGACAGGCGGCAAAGGCTCTGTCTTACTTAGATTATACCACATTTTGAAAGGTTATCAAACATATTGTGCTTAACCCTGCACGGGAGATAGTGGATCACCTCAGGTCTTTTTACGTTCAGTCGCAGGGATGTGCTTGGCGGTCTCTACAAAGCGTACCCCACTGGCGTCAATGATGATAGCGGCCCCGGGGCGTTTTTCCGCTATGATTTCGGCTACCTGTAGGGCTAAGTCCATAAGCCATCCGCTTACTTCTTTCTTGTCCATGGGTTTCTCCTTGGCTAGATAAAGGGCATGATGTCTTTCAAGGTCTTTAAGGTCTCATAGGCCTTTTTCATGAAGCTATTTTCCTGCAGGTAGGAAATGCCTGCGGGGGTAATGCGTGTATCTTCTACGCCCCGGAATTGAACCACTTTTTTACTACCTAGGATAGGCGCCTCGTAGGTATATAGCCCCTCGATGAATCCATCCTTCAGCAGGTGTTCAAGGATGTACCTATAATAGTCCGGGTCTATTTCCTCCGGATAGGCCTCCAGGCGGATAATGCTTTTATCTACCGGCCTGCCCTTTTTCAGACAGTCGTACAAGTAGCTAAGTAAGTAGTAGACGATAACGTGGTAGTCGTCTTTAGCCATGGCTTGCCTCCTTCCAACACAAAAGCCACCCGGGTTGGGTGGCTCGTTATTTGATTACCTTAACTATTTCCTCCGCAGGAATATCATCTGTTTCCCATTCCAGACTGCCATCTGACAAAGGAATATCTATATCGCCCAAGAAAAAAATCTTACCGTCAACATTAAAGACTTCTACAATTTGAGCGGTACGGCCATCTCTCAATAAAACTTTATCGTATTGTTTTATTTTCATTTTCTTATTTCTTCTCCTTTCTCCTTCTGTCAACGACATAAACAGATGTTAGTCTTTTGTTTTCTCCGTCCTCAATCCAGGCCGCTAAAACTTTAGCTATTTTTCCGTTGGCGCCTCTTATTTCAAGTAAGCTCTCATACCTCATACCATAGCCACTATCACCTTTTTTGATAAGTTTAGCCGTTTTTACTTCTTCATATATCTGGTCTCTTAAGTCTGTCCAGTTCTCTATCGTATAACCTAATGCCAATTCAAAGGCCCTTGCTTTATCGGGCGCTTTTGCAGGGTCTAAAGCATATTTGACCAGCTTACTATCCGGTATGTGGTAGCCAAACAACTGCAAATTCATGGCTAGTTGCTTGTCTTTATTATACCGCTTATCAACAGAAGTATCCACCCATTCCTTATAGGTCCTAGCATTAGTCAGGTAGGTCTTGCCGTCTGCATCTCTAGCGGCTCGGGGGCCGTCGGGTAGGAGGTCGTCAAAGTCGGGGTCGTAGGGGGCGGTGGTGGTCCGGCACCAGGGGTGGAAGGGTGGGGCGGTGGCGCCTATTTCCATCTTGCTGGTGGGGAACCGTTTACCGTCCATTTCCTGGCAGATGGTTGAGGTCTTGCTGTCCAGGGTGGCGACGATTTCGTATTGCTTGACGCCGGTGGCCTTGTAGGCTTCTTGGGTGCCGGCGGTGGCGATGGCGTTGGATTCGGTCATAACCAGGCGGCCTATGGCGCTTCTCATGGTCTTTTCCGGGAAGGCGGTAACCAGGGCCTTGACAGTCTCGTCCGGTGGTAGGCTTAGGGCCACTTGCCTGCTGAGGGTTTGGTGGAGGGTATTGACCAGGGTGGCCTGGTCTTTCCACAGGCGCTGGGAGAAGGTGAGGCCATCTACTGCCCATGGCTTCCGGATGGCGGCGTCTAGCCGGGAGAGGGTCATGTCTATATGGGGCATGGCGATAAAGGCGGTATCCTTTAAGCCGGTTAGGGTGGCCTGGTAGGTGTCGCTATACTGCTTTTTTAGGTGGTCGGCCAGGTCTTTGTCATAGCTGCTGTAAAATAGCTGCATTTCTCGTCGGATGGTATCCTTGGCGGCCTGGAGCCGGGATATCCGGACCCGTCTAGAAGCGTTGTCCAGCTCCCGCTCCATCTGGCTGGTTAGGGTGCCGGCCTGCCGGGCCCGCCGGGCAAAGGTTTCCAGGTCCATCCGGTAACCGGCAAGCTCGCCCCGGCTTAGGGCTTCGGCGGCTTTTTGCGGAGACAAGTGGTTTTTATCGGCCATCTTGGACAGGTGGCTGTACATTTCAGTATCTATCTGCCGGAGGGCCTGGTTGTAGGTCCTGGCGATGGCCTGGACTAGGCCCTTATTCTCCTTGTTCCGGGCTTGCTCCAGCTGCTCGGCGCGTCGGCGCCAGTAGGCTTGGGTCATCTGTTGGGTTCACCGCCTTTGGGGCCAGGGGGAAGGCGGACAGGTAGTCGGCGACCTCTTGGGCCTGCTCCTTGTCCAGCCGCTCCTCCTCTTGGTCGACGTCATCCACTAGCGGATGGTGCTCCAGTTGGGTCCGTCGGCTTAGGAGGCCGCTGGAGGCAGTCAGCATCCGGATGGCCGACTCTTCGTTAACCATCATGTTCCGCTTGAAGGCAATGTCAGCTAGGAGGTCCGGCCGGCTAGTTCCATAGGTGGCTAGCTTAAAGAAGTACTGCAGGTGCTCAAATGAGGCCTGCCACTCCAGCTCCATGCCGGCGGCGTCCAGCTCGATGTCGGCGTACATGCTCTTGATGTTCATCTCATTAGGCGCATTGCCGGACCGCTCCTGGCGCATGTCCAAGCCCCGGCCGTTTTCGATGAGCTTTTCCTTTAGGAGTTGGAGGTATACCTGGAAATTGGCCGCATTGACTTCAATATTCAAGGGGTCGACGCTGCCATCCTCGGACAGCTGGAGGACACCGGTCCGGTTCATTTCGCCCCGGACCTCCCTCGGGTCCTCGCCGTCATAGCCCCGGATGACCAGGATGGTGTTCCGGCTGTCCTCCTGCATCTGGTCCCCAAAGGTGGATAAAATCAGGTTGATGTTGTCCTGGAGGGTCTTGACCCGGGATAGGAGGCTGATTTCCTCTGCGTTGTACCTAAAGTAGATAAAGGGGATTTTGCCCCAGTTAAAGCCCTGGGCTTCTGCCTCGTCGTCTGCCGGCTTTAACTCACCGGTATACATATAGGCTTGAGCCTCGATAAACTGCATGTCGGCGTCTTCGTATTTAAAAATCTGTACGCCATTATCGGTATAAAATTCCACGTACCTGGTGTAGGTCATATCCTCCCGGTCGGCGTTCCAGTCCTGGTCGTCCCGGATGCGGATAAGGGCCTGCAGGCTCTCGTGCTCCACATCTTCCCAAACGGGGATGATGTATCGGGCGTCAATTTTCCGGTAACGGAGCCGGCCGTCTTCGATGTAGAGGTATAACCAGCCAATGGCACAATTCATGGCATCCTTGGCGATTTTTATCCAAGTACGCAAAAACCGCCGGTCGACAAAGTCGCTCAAGGCGGTTGCGTATTGGTCGTTATCGTCACAGGTGATGGCTGGCTGCTCGCTTAGGATGTAGTTGACCTTCTGATCTACCAGGAGGGCATACTTGTTGTCCTTGATGATCGTATTCGGTAGGCCGCGGAGGGTCACAAGCCGGCCTGCGTCGTCGACGCCCAGGCGCTGCTTCTCGTCTATCTTCTGCCGGCCCTTGTAGTAGTCCACGCCGGCAAAGGCCATTTTTTTAGCTTCGGACCCCTCCCACTCCTTTAGCTTGTGGACCAGGTAGCCCTTGAGGGCCTTGCCGGTTAAATCACGTACGTCTATGGGTCTCACCTCTTACTTTTTAGCTTAAAATTAGCCCCGCGGATGTGCCGCTCCAGGCTATACCTAGTGGCGTCGATGCAATTATGAACAATATAACCTCCGTTCACTGCAAAATTATGGTGTTCTTGAACCTCGAGATTATACACGTCATCACGGCCGACAAAGGTCACGCTTTTTACGGGCACGTAGTCTATTTGCACAAGCTCTTCCGCAGGTTTCTTGCTGCTGATATCGGTTGGCCTTAAAAAGTTTCCCACAAAAAGCACACTCCTTCTGAATATCGTCTACGCCCGACTGGCGGCGAAAAGCTGATTTACAGGCGTTTGAGCAAAATCTATTCATCCCTGTTGCTTCAGCTCGGTATGATTTGCCGCACTGCAGGCACACAAAATCATCTTTTTGATGCAGCTTTTCCTTGGTTCGTTCATAGTGTTTTTTGTGCCACTCAACGCCTTCATCGCTGCTATGCCATATGCCGGCGTATACACGTGCGTGGTTCACTCTTTTAACTTGTGCCTGATATTCCTCTTGGGTTTTAGCTACACCGTGTAGACTGGCGTGCTCCTCGCCCTTCAACAACTGCAAATTATCAATTCGGTTATTATTTTTATCGCCGTCAATATGATGGATATGGTAGCCCTTGGGGATTTTTCCTTTTTCCAGCTCCCACACATACCTGTGAAGTCTTTTCCGCTCCCCACCAATCTTGCAGGATGACAAATAATAGCCTGTGGACGCGTCTTTAGTAAACTTATATCCGTTAAGTATGACTTGCTTCATATCGCAGCCCCTTTATTTTCACAAGGCAATCTTGGTCTGTTAAGTCACGCACCAGCTTCCATCCATGCTGAGTTAACACCGGATGGTCACCTGTGGCACAAACCTTACCGCCGTCCTCTAGTTCAATCTCAAATATAGGTGTGGATTCCCTTGTTTTCCGAACATCAAAAAAACGCCCCCACTGAGGCCTATTATTTTCATTTACGCAGCACACAAGCCCTTCTGTCCCTACCAAATCAGATATTTTATAGTCGCCTTTATCCGTATGCACTATAGTATCTCCGGCTAGACAATGGTCGTTTTTGCCCGGGTAGTCTGCCCGCCAGTTGCCGTTGGCGTCTTTTTCATACTCATACTCGGCAAACTCCCGGGCGGTATTGGGGCAGCGGACAGGGTCGATATAAATATGCTCTAAATTTTGTAGCCACAAGAAGCCGTGGTCCCGGCTGTCCGGGCCTTTTTTCGCCCGGCTGACCCGGAGGCCCCGGTCCCGGAGCTCTGCATTGCTCCGGGGCTCGTTGTCGGCGGTTATCCGCCGATTGTCTTGGTTTTCAGCGGCGATGGCCTGGTATATCTCGTCAAACTTGGCCCCGACCTTGTAGTACTCATGGAATATGTACAGGGACCGGTGTTTAGCGTCATAATAATTGACCGTATAGACAAAGGGGTCTGTAGCGTAGCCCCAGTCAACGCCCCGGTTCAAGCGGTCAAAGCTCTTGATGGTTGCGTCCGGGATCTCGACCAGGGATAGGTTGGCGAATACCTCGCCACCGGTCCCGGTGACCTCACCTAAAAATTCATGCCGGTAGCGGTCAGGCTTGGCCTGCATGAGGTGCTCTGCCTCAACCAGGAAGGGGTCACCCAGCCACTCGGCCGGAACAGTCAAATAGGTTGAGTGGTGGATAAGCGTATCCGGACGGGTAGTGATGGCATTGGTCCAGCTCTGGACCGACTTGGGCGGGTTAAAGGAGTAAAAAACGGTAAAGGTTGGCCCGCCCCGGAGGAGGGTCTGGTTAATCACGTCTATTTCCTCCTGCCCTTGAAATTCATCGACTTCCTCATACCAGATGTAGCGGATATAGCCATGGGATACCTTGGTGGACTTGAGCTTTTTAGGCTTATCGGCCCCTCGGAAAAGGACCCGTTGGCCGGTTGGCTCATATATGAGCTCCATGGGGCTGACCTTGGCCCGCCACAAGTGGGCGACGCCTAGCTTCTCGATGGCCCACAAGAGCTGCTCAAACACGCTATCCCGGAGGTAGAGGCCTACCTTACGGATGGCCACCGCACTGGCATCCGGATTCTGCATCATGCCCAGGATGATTTCTACTGCTACAAAGGAGGACTTAGTACTGCCCCGGCCGCCCTTGAGCCAGTAGTGGGTGTAGAGGTCTTCCTTGACAGCCTGGTGGACGCCATAAAAGGCCGGGGCGATGAGGTCGGTTAGCTTAACCATCGTCTGCCGGCTTTATGTCATCAATGATCTGCACGGGGACACCGCCGGTAAACTCAACGCGGTTTGCAGCTTTGACGCCGTCCAGCTCGTTGAGCTCTCGGACCGCATTGACGACAGCGTTAGACGTCGACGCCCTGTAGCCGCGCTTGGCAATGTCGGCCTTGCCGGCATTGATCATTAAAATAAGCTCGTGGGCCGCCCGGTCCCGGTCCCAGGCTAGGGCCTTGATGCGCTCCCGGTTGATGGCTTCGTTCAGCTCTGCCACCCGGGTAATGATTTTAGGGTGCTTGGCCATCTGGCTGGCCTGGTTATCAATATAGGACCGCTTGTGCCCGGCTACCTTATAGCCGGCATCAATATAGGACTGGTACTGGGTTTTACCCGCGGCGAGCCCCTGGGCGAAGGCTTCCATCCGAGGGGTTAGCTTTACGGCCATGGGGCCACCTCCTCTCTTAATTTATCTTGATGGCTTTTTTGCCGGTTAAGTCTTCCCACCGGTTGATGATGACCTGGGCGTATACCGGGTCCAGCTCCATCACATAGGCCTGTCGGCCGCACTGCTCACAAGCGATGAGGGTCGTACCCGACCCGGCGAAGGGGTCAAACACTGACTCACCTCGGCGGCTGCTGTTTTTGATTTGCCGGGCGATGAGGGGTATAGGCTTCATGGTCGGATGCTCTCGGCTGGCGGCGGGCTTCTTTTCCTCAATCACAGTAGCGTACTTGTTTAAAGCCCTGTGCAGCTTTTTTATATACTTCTGCGCGTCTTCTAACGTCATCCGGTCAGGGTCTGGTGTGGTATCCTCGACGGTCGTCTGCGTCCGGTCCTCAATAAAGTAATGCCCTGCCCCGGATTTCCAGCCATATAGGCAGGGTTCGTGCCGCCAGTGGTAGTCTTGACGGCCCAGTGTTGCGACGTTTTTTACCCAGACCAGGACTTCGCGGATGACTAGATCTACGCTCCGGCAGGCCTCTAAGAACTCAAACCGTTTCGTATCTGCGTGCCATATATAAAAAACGCCGCCGGGCTTTAAGGCGGACTCAATGTTGGCAAAAGCCGCGGATAAAAACGCTATAAAAGATGCGCTTGTATGGTCGTCGTTATCGATGGTAAGTGCCTCAGCGGTCTTACCCTCATAAGCTATACCGTAGGGTGGGTCGGTAACACAAAGGTCCATATGCACCCCCCCTATAATTTTCTGAACGTCTTCGGGGTCGGTGGCGTCTCCGCACATGAGCCGGTGGCTGCCTAGGGCGTAAATGTCGCCCCGCTTGACGCTGGTCTCCCTGGCAGCCTGCTCGGCCTCCTCCGGGTCCAGACCGTCATCTTCAACAGGCATGAGGTCTAGCTCCTCATCACTAAAGGCAAATGCCGACATGTCTATATCGGACATAGCCGCTAGGTCCATGAGCTCGTCACGGAGGAGGTCTTCCTCCCAGGTGGCCAACTCCGCCACCCTGTTGTCGGCTAGCCGGTAGGCCTTGACCTGCTCCGGGGTCAAATCGTCCGCCAGCACGCAGGGTACCTCGGTCATGCCTAGCGACTCTGCGGCCCTGAGCCTGGTATGGCCGGCTATGATGACACCCTGGGCGTCAATAACAATAGGCTGCTTAAAACCAAATTCTCTAATGCTATTAGCGACGGCAGGGACCGCGGCGTCGTTGTTCCGCGGGTTATTATCGTAGGGTATAACCTCGCTAATGGGCTTTGTAATGATTTTCATCTATGTATCCGCTCCCTAAACGTTAAAAAACGCCAAAATTGCAATTTACACCCGCCGAGGTGGGCTATAAATCTTCATTTTAGCGTTTTTTGCAATAAAAAGGCGCCCTCTCGGGCGCTAAAAGGAGGAAAGGAGGTAAGACAACTATGCTAACTGACCAACTTTTCACACTTACATAATACCATGGTTTCCGCACGAAAAGTTCCCCTTTTTTTCCCATCTTTGCCTAGCCGGCGATGATGCCATATAAAGCAATGGTAAAATTCTTTAAAGCCTCGTCCTTTAGCCGGTAGACCTGGGACTTCTCATAGCCTAGCCGGTCACACAAGCGGTCTACGTGATTTTTAGGCCGGTCTATATAAAAATACTCCAAGACCAGCCTTTCCTCAGGCGGCAAAATAGATAGGGCCCCTTTCAGACGCTGGAGCCTAGTCCAGCGCTCAAGGTGCTGGCTCTTCAGCCGATCTTTTTTGACGATACAGGACAGCCATTCGTCCTCAATCCGTGTGCCGCCGCCACCGCTGACAGGGGTCTGCTCATCTTTGCCGCCGTGTAGCCTAGTCATCCGGGCATCTAGCTCCTCCAGTAGGTCCTCGTAGTTTTCCACATAGTTTTGTAAATACTTGTATTCCTTGAGATCGTTTGCAGCTTCTTTTTTCCAGTTCAAAGTATCACCTCCTGCATATCAATGCCTGTGTAATCCCTTAACCAATCCAGGGCCTCGTCCATGTCAAAGCGGTCAGCTTCATAGTCGGCGTATAAGGCTAGCATGCGGTCTAAGAGTCGGCTGAGCCTCTCCGGTCCAAAGCCATAGGCATCATGAGCGGCCATCAGCGGGATAGCGATGGTCCCAATAACCGCATTCCGCTCGGCTTGCTTCTTAGCTCGTGCTACATCAGCTTGACTGGCTGGCTTGCGTCTGGGGTTGACCCTGCGTTTTTTCTTGGCCACCTGTATCACCTTCTTCGGCCGAACTACACATATCGCATACATAGCGGCCATTAATTAAAAAATAGCTTTCGCCGCACTTCTCCGCCGGGCCATCTAGCTGGTCGGCGCATACATCGCACACTAAAGGTATATCAGCTGTTTGATAGCTCATTGGCATGTCACCTCTACTCCCCGTTACTTCGCACGATTAATGGCGTCAACCAGGCCCTTTGCAGATTTTTCCGCACGATTATCGCACGATTGCATCTCAATTAAAAAATTCACATTGCAGGCAAGATGCCACAGGTGCGGCAGGCCGCTCTCGGCGTCTACCCCGTCCGGGTCCTTAAGGTAGGCGCACAGGTGCCGCATAAGGGCATCCTTGTATCTGTCCGCACTGACCTGTCGCCAGTTATCCGGGCTCCCGTACTTGTCTGTCCCATAGGTCCGCACGGCCCCGACGGCCTCGATGAGGTAGGGGCTCACCAGGGCCAGCCTAGGCTTGCCGGTGTCATTTTTAGCTACTGTCTGCATGTGTTTGGCTCCTTTCTAGGTCTATATATAATCTATGTGTTATTAATCTTCTGCGCTTTTTAGCGCTTTAACCTCGGCTTTGACGGCATCCAATAGGGCCTGTTGCCGCTCGTCCTTGCCGGTCAAGGCAGCCAGGACCCTCTCGTCTATGGTGTCTTTAGCGATGATATGGTATATCCGCACCGGCTTTTCCTGGCCCTGGCGGTACAGGCGGGCGTTGGCCTGCTGGTAGTACTCCAGGCTCCAGGGTAGGCCAAACCAGACGATAATCCGGCCGCCCTGCTGGAGGTTTAGCCCATGCCCCGCGCTCTGTGGGTGGAGGAGTAAAAGCGGCACCTGGCCGGCGTTCCACCTGGCCATGATGTTATCGTCATCTATGGTCTTGGCCTCCTCAAACCGGTGCTGTATCCGGTCCAGGTCGCTCTTAAACTGGTAAAAAACCAGGACCGGCTCCCCCTGGGCCGCCTCGATAAGCTCCTCCAGGGCTTTGATTTTCTCGTCGTGTAGGATTTGCTGGCCTGCGTCCGCCTCTGTATAAGCAAAACCATTGGCCAGTTGGAGTAGCTTACCGGATAGGACGGCGGCGTTGGTGGCGGTGATGGTCTCCCCGCCCAGGGCCATGACGGCGTCCTTGGCCATAGCCTTATAATGCCGCATGGCCTGGTCCGGCAGGGTGACCGGTAGGTCTATATAGGCCCGGTCAGGCAGGTCTAGGTAGTCGGATGCGGCCATGGATATACAAATATCGGATATCTGCTGGTCAATCTCCGGCTCGGCCCCGGGCCTTATCTCGTACAGGGTCACCGGCATGGACGGCCACCGGCGACCGATACAGAAGGTATCCCTAAAAATACTTATGGTCTTGCCTAGCCGCTTGCCCCGGTCTAGGAGGTATAGCTGGGCCCATAGGTCGATATAGGAGTTAGGCGCGGGAGTCCCGGTGAGGCCAATGACCCGGCTGGATAGGGGCCTGACCTTGCGTAGGGCCTTAAAGCGCTTACTCTGGTGGTTTTTAAAGCTGGATAGCTCATCTATGACGATGGCCTCATATGGCCAGTCCTTGCCGTAGTGGTCGACCAACCAGGTAAGGTTATCCCTGCCGATAATGTCTATATCCGCTCCTGTGTCCAGAGCCGCCAGGCGGTCCTTGCGGCTCCCGGCGACGAGGCTATAGGTAAGGTCCTGTAAGTGGTCCCACTTGCCTAGCTCTGCCGGCCAGGTCTCTTCCGCCACCCGCTTAGGGGCGATGACCAGGGCCTTGCTGACGGCCAGGTCGTAGATGAGGTCCTTTAGGACGGTGAGAGTCGTCACTGTTTTGCCCAGGCCCATGTCCAGGAAGAGACCACAGGCCGGATGGCTATGGATCCAGTCGATGGCCGCCAGCTGGTAGGGGTGGGGCTTAAACTTCATAGCCATACCGTCCAAAAAACCGCTTCACACCGTCTACGCCGTACACCGTATAGGGCGGGTGGCCCAGGCGGCTCAACTGCTTATGCACTTCTGCCTGTCGGGGGGTCAGCTTGCCCGTGTGGTCTTTTACCTCGACAAAGACCACCTGCCCGTCGGGCAGGAAAACAATCCGGTCAGGCACCCCTGTGACACCTGGGGAGGTCCATTTGAAAGACTTTCCGCCTATTTTTTTAGCGCATAGGGCCAGGTACTGTTCTATGTCTCTTTCCATGATAATTCTCCTTTCAGGTAAAATGTTTATACTTATAGGAATATTGGTCTTTCTGATCCTGCTTTTTCCATATACTATTATGAATTATAGAATTTCAATATCATATTGGTTATATTTTATAACTCATATACCTAATATTCTATAATTCTATAAATGTTATAAAAAGTATAGGTCAAAGGTCAATTACCATCTAAATACGCTCAACCATGGGAAAAACTAATGACCTCTCTAGTGACCTTTCTGTTTTTAGAAAGGTCACTTGCTTTTTAGCCTAGGGTCAAACGCCCTAAAAAGGTCATTTTCAAAATGCCAATTCGATTTACTTAAATGCGTATATATCCGCGGCGCCTACTCTTACCGTATACCTCGCTGAGCCCCTGCTTGTTTTCACTCCACGCCCATCCAGGCATACGGGCCAAAACCTCATTTATCCTGGCCGCATCTGGCCTTCTGAAGTCGGTTTCCCTCCTCTGGAAACACTCACACCATACTTCCAGGGCGGTCACGCGGTTCCTGCGGACCAGGGTGTCGCTGGCGCCGGCAACGAAGTCGGTGTTGCCGTCCAGCCAGCTGAGCCGGTCGCCCATTGACAGGTCTCTCCAGTTTTCGGGTATCTGCCGGTCTAAAAACTTGGCAATTATATCCAGCTCGGGGTCCTCCTCGCTAAAGGCGGCCTGCCGGGCCTTGGCCAGGACCTCGACATCATAGGGCAGGGTCAGGGGCCAGCCCTCCTTATAGGCGGCGTAGGCCTCGGCCCATATCTGGTCCCGGTCGGCCTCTAGCTCGGTAAATACCGATTTAATCGGCATGAGCTCACCGCAGGCCACAGGCCAAGTCCGCCGGTCCCCGGTCTGGTCCCGGAGGAAAAACTTATCATTGGTCGTCCCCCAGAAAATACACTGCCGAGGAAAGCGGACCGAGTAGTGGCCGTAGGCGGGCCTAAAAATGTCTTCCGTCTTGGATAGGAAGCCCTTAATCCGTTCTTTCTCCGCCTTTTTAAAGGCCGATAGCTCGTCTATCTCGATGAGCCAGGCCCCCTGGAGGGCCTCGTAGGCGTCCTTGCCGTGCATGGTATCCAGCGAGTTGCTGTACCAGGCGCCGCCTAAAATCTTGATGAGGGTACTCTTGCCTAGCCCCTGGGCCCCGGATAGGGTAATCATGGTATCGTACTTAATCCCCGGCTTAAAAATCCGGGCGATGGCGGCGACCAGGTGGGTCTTAGTGACCGTCCTGGTGTATAGTGTATCGTCGGCCCCTAGATAGTCCGGGAGCAGGGGCTCAATGCGGCCCACGCCGTCCCACTCAGGTAAGCCCTCGAAGTACTCTCGGACGGGGTGGTAGGCCAGGTCAATGTAGGCCTTACCTAGCCCCCGGCGGACGACTGCCGCGTTGCTTATCTTGTAGTAGGTCTCCAGGTACCACATGAGCCCGTCGTCGTCGCTGTCGGCCCAGTCGCGGACCTCCTTGCTGTCCGGCCGCCAGGGCACCGGGCCTATGATGGTCTGCCGGCTGCTAAAAAGGTCGTACTTGAGCCGGCCCCGGAGGAGCTTGTCGTGCTTTAAGATGACAACCACGTTGTCTATCGTGGCCACCGGTTTATTTTTGCGGTCCAGCTCGATGTACTTGGCGAACCAGTCCTCGTCGTCCGCATCCGCGGCCCCGTCTTCGGGCGCATCGGTGTAGGCAAATTCCTCGTCCAGTTCCGCCTGTATTTCTGCCCCCAGGGTCCTCTTGACCGCCTCGTCTTCCCTGGCCAGGTCCTGCATGGCCTGGTAGCTGGGCATCTTGACCGTCGGGGTCCCGGCCTTGGCGTCCTTGTCTAGGTCGGCAAACTTATGGAGGCGGACCAGGTCAAAAGCGTTGCATAGCTCGCCCCCTGTCGGGTCGGTCCCGTGGTGACTGTAGGCCCAGAGGTCGTCATATACCACCAGGCCGGCCTCTGCCGACCCGGGGATGTAGGTATACCGGCCATGGCTGGCGGGCTTATAGACATCGGCTAAAAATTTACTGATGGCCTCCTGGATGGTATAGGTCCGGCAGAAGGCCCCGATGACGCCTCTCTTTTCTGTCGGGTCTTGCTGGCGGTCTATGGTCGACCGGACCCTGGCGCTCTCCCGGTCCGACGTCGGCCAGAAGGACGCGTCTTGCCAGTCATCGTAGGAGGCTAGGACCTTGGTTGGGTCCAGCCAGGGGCCGTCTGCCTCCCGGACCAGGGTCTTAAAGGGGGCGTCTTTAGGGATGGCCGGCCAGAACATCATCCGTTCCGGCTCATAGGTCGTGTCGTCAAAAAGGTTGATGCCGATATCCCCGGCCACCCGGCGGGCGATGGCCTCGTACTGGTCGGCCGTCACCGGCTCATCCAGGGGCATAATTAGCCTAAATCTGGGCTTAGTCGGGCTGTTGCTGCAGGTCGGGTATAAAACCCCTGCCACCCTATAAGCGGCCTGGATTTTGACCCACAGGGCGTCTACATCGTCGTTGGCGTAGTCGATATCCAGGGTCAGGAGGCTCCTAAAAGCCACCGCGCCCTTGCGCCGCCGACCCTCTTTAAGCGAGGCCCCTACAAAGCCCCCCTGGTCCTTATAGCGGACCTGGGCGGCCTTACTCATCCGGGCGTACTCTCTCATGGTGCAGGCAACCTGGACGGGGCTCTTAATCCGGGCGATAAAATCACCATAGGAGATGGACTTATTTTGCCAGCGGCTCTCAAACCTTGAGGGCGCCACAGCGATGCTGATGTCTCTTTGTGCTTGCGGCTTACTGTCTGCTGTGGACACTGTCCCACCTCCTAGTCTTTTTGATAAAAGTCACATGTGTACCCGTCAGCCCTTAGCGGTAACCCCGGCGCCCAGGCCAGGGGCTCGCCCATGGTGGTGCAGACGTCACCCAGGGCGGCCTCGGCCCGATCGGCGGCTATCTCGATGATGACCTCGTCGTGGACGTGGAAGATGATGTCGTAGCCCTTAGCGTCCAGGGCCAGCATGGCATGGGCCAGGCAGTCCCGGGCGGTGGCCTGGACGATATTCTCGACCAATTTGCCGCCGTAGGTCTCAGCGGTCATGACCTTCTTGCCGACGACGTCCTCAAAAACAATCTGCTTTGTGCCGGGTCTCTTTTTATGCGGGGCTATCCGGGCCTTGGTATAGGCGATTTTACGGCCCGATGGCAGCTGGATAAAAAGGATCCCGCGGTCCTTAAAAACAGTCAGGTAGTCATTTATCTTGACTGCCTTGCCGGTCCTTAAGGCCTGGAAGCAGGCCGCCTCGGTATTGGCCCAGAAGTCGGCTATCTTAGGATTGGCCTGCCGCCATTGGCGGACCAGGTCCGGGAGCTCGGCCTCCTGGAGGCCCATCTTAAGGGCCCCCATTTGCCTGAGGGCAGGCGGGCCACCCTGGTAGCCCAGGGCCAGCTCGGCCACCTTACCCTTTTGCCGGAGGGGGTCCCCCTTGTGGATCTGGTCCACCGGTACCCCAAACATCTGGCTGGCCGAGGCCTCGTATATCTTGCCGTGGGTCCGGAACACCTCCAGCCGCCAGTCTTCGCCCGCCAGCCAGGATATGACCCTGGCCTCAATGGCGGAAAAGTCTGCGACCACAAACCGCTTGCCCTCTGCCGGGATGATGGCCGTCCGGATGCACTGCCTTAGGATGTCCCCGGGGTCATCGTATAGGAGCTCTAGGAATTCGGCATCGCCGGTTTTGACGACGTCGTGGGCGGTCTCCAGGTCTCTTAAGTGGTTTTGCGGTAGGTTGTGGAGCTGGATGCCTCGGCCGGCCCAGCGGCCTGTCCTGGCCCCAAAAAATTGGATATTGCCCCGGCTCCGGCCGTCACTACACAGGGTATCTAGCATCTTGGTGTACTTAGCCACCGACGTCTTACCGGTCGCCTCCCGGATGTCGAGCACCTCCAGGACCCCCGGGTAGTCCTTAAACCGGTCTCGGAGCTCTGGCATCGCATCTTTGGCGAGGGTCTTCACTTCCTCGCCGGTCTGGTCTTTAATCCAACCTTTAATGGCCGTTAAACTCTTGAGTTTAGCTAGGCCGGTAATCTCGGTAAACCGGGTAAGAGCTCTCGCCTCCCGGTCGTCATTGATTTTAATGGCCGCCCGGGCCAGGTCGGTGTCTATGCGGACGCCGCGGTCGTTGATTTTCTGGTCTAGCGCCCACAGTCTCTTTTCTGCCTCCGGCAGGGGGAAGACCGCCAGCTTATCCCGGATGGCCCTCTCGGCCTCGACGTCTCTGAGGCAGTAGCGCTTAAATGTCTGCCACTTTTCGGGCTCGTCTTCCGGCATGACCCGGGTCCGGTCGTCGTGCTTAGTGGGCCTCCTGGGCTTACAAAACAGCTGTATGAGACTCTTACCGACGTCCATCTTCTGCTGGTCCTCCTCCAGGCCTAGCCGCTTACCCACCGTGTCCAGGCCGCCCATGATGCCGGTCTCCCAGGCATGTATCATGGTGCATTCCCAGGGGCCCGTCTTGGCGCCTAGGTGCTTGTCCAAGGCCACCCGTTCAAATTGGGCGTTAAAGGCTGTCTTTAGGATGGTATCATCAGTTAGGTCCTGGACCAGCGTCTCCGGGATCTCCTCCCCTCGGGCCAGGTCTATAATCTGGACTAGCTCATCGTCGTAGGCGTAGGCGACCAGTAGTATCTTAAAAAGCGGGGCGTCTACATACTTGTAAACGCCCGCTTTAATATCGGCATCTGAGAAGGTCTCGATGTCTATGGCTAGTGTCTTATGATAAGAAGTCGTCATCGTCCAGCACCTCTTCTTCAAAGTTGAAGTCATCTTCTGCAGTGCTGCCGCCGCCTAGGCGCTCGCCGTCCTTGACCTTCTGGATGTTGCCCAGGTTGGCCCCGATGCCCCGGTTGCCAGCGGTGTCGTAGGGGTAGAAGGTCACCATGACGTTTGCCCAGCAGCCGGAGTAGACGTCCATCTCGGTGGCCTTGGCGCCCTTGCCGGTTTCCGGGTCCCGGTAGCGGAGGACGACCTGGGGCGGGTTTTTACTCTTGGCATTGACCCAGTAGTGGCCGGCGTAGTTTTCATCATCCGGCTTTTCTGCGTCGCCGTCCCGCAGGACCGGGTAGCGCATGACCGGTACCTTGCCTTTCCAGTACTTGGTCTTGCCCTCTTCGGTGGCCGCCTTGACGGCGGCGTTAATGATGTCCAGGGTCTTTTTGTCGTCTTTGGGAATGAGGATGGCGGTGCTGTACCGCGGCTCCTGGCCCTCAAAGCTGGTGGGCTCGAAGATGGCGGCGTAGGAGAGCCGGCCGGTGATGCATACTTTTACTGGGTTTTTAGTAGCGTTTGACATAATTATCTATCCTTTCATTATTCGAACGTAAATTCGTTTTCTGGTGAATTTAGGGCCGGGCGTTTATCGCTTTCCGGTGCCAGGGTCGGCTTGCCCGGTGGCTTGGTGACGTACTGGCCGTAGTCGCTGGCAAAGGCCTTTTTGCCGACCAGCTTCTCCAGCGCGGTTAGGGTCTTGAGCTCCTGTGGCTTGTAAATCTCTTCCGCCGCATATACTTTTTTGAGTGCCTCGGCCATAGCCTCCGGGTCTGTAATCTTCCGGTTACTCCGCCCCTCGACCAACTTCCAGCCGGGGATTTCTCCGCCGGCGGTGAGGGTCTCAGTGGCGCCGGTCTCGATATCCGCCAGCCATGCCTTGATGGCATCCACCTGGGCCAGGACGTCGGCAATCTCTGCGGTGTTGAGCTCCGGTCCGGCGCTTTTGCTTTGATAAAATTCCAGGTGCTGGCTGGCCCGGGCCCTGCAGGTGTTTTTTATCTTGCACCAGCGGCACCAGCTGCCGGCCTGGAGGTCACCCTTGCCAGCGTAGGCCAGTTTGGCTTGAGGGGTCACGGTCTCCCGGGCCCACTCGGTGAGCATGCCGGCGCTGACCTCATAGGTGTCTAAAAAATCGAGCCGGGGCTGGACGATGGTCATGCGGACGGTATCGATATCAAACAGCCAGTCATTGGCCAGGTAGGCGCCGAGGCCGTACAGCATGAGCTGGGGGTTTTTGATGGGCGACACGGGGACGCCCTTGCCAAACTTGAGATCGATGATCTCGACCGCCCCCTGACTTAGGATAACCGCGTCCCCGGTACCAAAACCGCCAGGCACGTACTCGGAGAAGTCCAGTCGTTGTTCGATGGCCAGCTCCTCCGCCCCGGCTAAAAAGGTCTCTTTGACATAGTCGGTATATAGCTTGATGTCCTCTTCCATGCCCCGATAAAAGTAGGGCTGCTGGCAGTGCCGGCTAAAATCCGGGTCTCTGGCCTCCATAAAGGCCCGGAGGTCCTCCTCCGCCATGGCATGGGCCAGGGTGCCCTCGGCGGCGTAGCTGCTGCCCTTATCCGCCATGCCCTCGGTAAGCCGCACTGAAGCCGGACAGTGGAGCCAGCGGTCGGCGCTGGATGCTGATAGTAGTGCGTGAGCCATCTTAGCCCACCACCAGGGCATCCAGCTCGGCCATAAGGGCCGGTCGGCGATCTTCCGGTACTTCCGATAGCCGGGCGCCGCCATGGGCCTGGACAATCTCTTTAAGCAGCTGGGCGTTTTCCTTAGTTCTCTTCTGCCTAAAAGCCCGCTGCAGGTCCTCCAGGCTGATTTTTTCCGCCCCCGGGACAGGGGTCTCGGTAGGCGCTGCGGGCGCCGGTGTCGGCGCCGGTGTCGGTTCCGGCTCTGGTGCTGCTGTCGGCTCTGGGGTTGCGGTTGTCCTTACTTCCGGCGCTTTACCGACCAGCAGCTGGCTGACGTGTGTCAGCTCTGCCGGGCTGTCCATCTCTACAGTTAAAATTAGTTTTGCCATGATATCCTCCTTATGATATGCTTAACGTGTGTATTTTTTCCTTTGCCCCTGGGGGAGTTGCCGCTCCTGCCGGGGCTTTTTTTGTGTCTCGATGGCATCTGAGACCCCTGCACTGATGACCGTCAGCGTCAGCCAGACAGTCACCCGGATACCCGCCTGGGTGTGGGTTAGCAGCTCCAGGTCAGCTCTGATAAGCGCTGCCAAAAACATGATGTAGGCAGTAATCATAAGTAGCCGGCCCAGTACTCTAATCGGTAATGTCTTCATTAGCTCTTCTCTCCCTTTCCTGGTCTGCTAGTGCATCCATCATTATTTTGCGAATGGCATTAGCAATCTGGTCCATCAGGATGCCCATTAGGATGATTGCCTTTGCGTTAACTAAGCCTTTTTTTATATCCATATCTAGGTCTTCCATAGTATCTTGGAACTGTTTTGTATAATGCATTAAATCTTCTCGCACGGTGCTTCACCTCCTTTCAAATTTCCATCCCCTTAACCCAGTCCATCAAAGCCTCTCGTCGGACGCCTACCGCACCGGTTTTCCCCCGGCTCTTAATAACCGGCATCCCTTCAGCGGCCCACCGGTCAAAGGTGTTACAACTGTACCCGGTATACTCCGGGAAATCCTTCCGGCGGATAATTTCCGGCATCGCCTGACGCCTCAGCTCTTCCGACTTACTCTCCAGGTAGGCGTCAATTTGCGGCTCCAGCTCTTCCAGCAGTACAGGCGTAAGCAACTTGACAAGTGACGTGATTAAAGTTGACTCAGTGCTCATGACTTTCGCTCCTTTCTTTTTAAGATTTCTCCAAAACAGCCCGTAGCGACTTTTCCACTTTCTTGGGAAGGTCGCTTTTTAAGTCTCTCAAAGCCTCTTTTTTATCTCTACAAGCAAAAAACGCTCTCCCATAATGCTCAAAATCTTCGGCGCCCATTAACTTAAAAGCTTCCAACATGGTCATCAGTTTCACCCCCGCCGCTTGTTTGTGTTTCTGCTATAATCACCTTGAAAGGCTCTCTACCCTTGTCATACTTCTTTTTTATTTGCACTTCCCAGCCCTTGTAAGAACCGCACGGGTAAAGCTTGGCGCCTCGCTCTACTAATTCTTTAAGCAGAGCCTCAGTTGTGTAGTTTTTTAGTTCCATCTACATCGCCTCATCGACTTGTTCAATCAGGGGCAGGTAGCCGGCATCTTTCAAAAGCTTGTATAAAAACAGCCGGCCCTTTTGCGTCCACTTCGTATTCATCCTGACAAAGGTCTTTGCCGGGTCGCTCTTATGTGGGATCTCAATTGTTTCAGAGTGGGTGTAACCCTTGTCGTGGTAGCAAGCGTATAAGAACCACTGTCCCGACTGCTTATACTGGACTTTAAGCTCATGGAGCAAGGCGTTCATGGCCCTAGCACTCTTACCGTAGTCCTTGGCAATCTGCCCGATGGTCACCAGGCTCTTAGACTTTAAAATCCGGTCCGTGTAGTCCGCCTTAGGCTGCAACTCGCCGATGATTTGAGCCTGCTGGTCGCTGTGAATTCTTAATGTAGCCAGCTCCTCTTTAGCAAACTGCAGCGCCCGGGCCATAATCTTTTCTGGGCTGTTGTATTCCTTTTCCACAGCGATGAAGTACTGCCGGGCCTGCTTACCCCTCTCCGTCCGCTGGATCATGGAGAGCTCCTTGGCCATGTCTAGGGTGAGCACGTGGTCAGTCGCTGGGCGGCCTCCTGTACTTTCGCTCAAAAATGAGCAGAAGTCCTGACCCTCGGTAAAACCGTATTCTGTCATCCTGGGAAACCAATCTTTATAAGCCGTCTTCACCTCTAAAAATTCATGTAGCGTTCTCCCGCTGACGGCAATGCGGCCATCGTCTTGGTTGATAATTGGTAATAAATCGTTCATGTGTCATTCTCCTTTCGGCAGTTCAAACTCGAGATAGTTTGCTATCTTTTCAAAGTACGGGCTTCTTCTGCCCGGGTTCGCAAAAAGCTCGTAGATGTATCCAAGGCTTATGCCTAGAGCTTTAGCAAGCCCCGGGAGCGTCCCGTCTGTCTCGAGCAATCGAATTCTGACTTGCTTTTCAAATTCAGATTTCATATCATTCACCTCCTCTCAAAAAACTGATTTCTCACCATCCACCTTAACTTCACTCACTTTTACGGTTAAACCGTAAAACTATTTTAAAAAAATAAGATTCCTATATTCAATTCCATACAAACTTTCTATCTTTTTTATGTTTTGAACATCTGGAAAAGACTGGCTATTTTCCCAACGGCTAAGCGTTTTCGGGGTCACTCCAAGTGCTTCCGCAGCCTCTTTTTGACGTAATCCTTTGTTACAACGGGCTGCTGCTAAAGTGATTTTAAGTTCTCTTGCCTCCGGAGACATAACAGTTCCCCCCTTTCTGAGTAGCTTAAATGCATTATATATTACGGTTAAACCGTTGTCAACGTTTTAACCGTAATATTCTTCTATTTTTCTTTACTTTTTTTCTTTTTTACCGTAAAATATGACTTATAGTGCGATAGGGGGTGTCTGTTTTGAAAAATAATCTCGGCAATAAAGAAATTATGGCAGAAAATATAAAAAGGTATATGGATACGTATGGTGTAGACCGAAACGATTTATGTAAAGCGCTTAGCATAAAATATACAACGCTATCAGATTGGATAAACGCAAAAACTTACCCACGCATCGATAAAATTGAAAAGCTAGCCAATTACTTTAATGTATCTAAAGCAGATTTAGTGGAGCCTGAAGCGCAAAGGTCGGCGGTCGCGGAATATGTTCGTATCCCAATAATTGGCGAGATTGCAGGAGGAATACCCATTGAAGCTATAGAAAACCTAGATGATAATGACTGGGAAGATATACCTCAAGAATGGTTAAATGGTGGAAAAGAGTATTTAGCTTTGAGAGTTCAGGGTGACAGCATGGAGCCTAGGATAGCGGACGGAGACATAGCGATATTAAGAAAACAACCAATGTGCGAAAGTGGAGATATCTGTGCAGTTTACGTTAATGGCTATAATGCGACCTTAAAAAAGATACTTAAAATACCGGACGGATCTATTGTCTTGCAGCCAACAAACCCTAATTACGAGCCTAAAGTATACACCGCCGAGCAGCAAGGATCCCTACCCGTTGTAATTCTAGGCAAGTTAGTTGAATTGAGGGCGAAGTTCTAAAAGACAGCTTCCTGCTCCGCTTAATTTAAAAGGAGGTACAACATGGATTTTACAAATAAGCTTGCATCACTCAAAGAACGGGTTGAGGCTTTAAAGTCAGAAGTCTTAACCGAAGAAGCCACCTGCAACTCTCTAATCCTGCCATTTTTCAGTGCCTTGGGCTATGACCCTTTCTCACTAGATGATGTCATGCCCCAGGCAAGTGTCCCTATCGGCAGAAAGAAAGACGCCCGTGTCGATTATGTTTTGAAAGTAGACGGCGAGCCCGTATGTGTTGTTGAAGCAAAACCTTTAGGCTCTAATTTAAGCGCCGAAAATGACAGTCAATTGCGACATTACTACGCCGCTTCAGTCGCCCGTTTTGGCCTCTTAACTGACGGCAACCAGTACCGCTTCTATACAGACCTAGATAAGCCTAATATCCTTGATGATACCCCCTTCTTAGAATTCAAAATTGAAACCTTAAAAGAGCCTCTCAGCAATGAGTTAGAACGTTTCTGCAAGCAGTCTTTCTCTGAAAATGACATCATAGATCGAGCATCCGACCTTAAAGACCTGACCGCTCTTAGAATCGTTGTGAAAGACCTTTTCGCTACACCTACGGAGGACTTTATCCGTATCTTACTTAATCAAGGCGTTTACGATGGCATGAAAACATCTGCCATAATAAGTCACTATGAACCGCTTGTAAAAAAAGCCCTGGATGACTACATTAGAGAACTCGTAAACACCCGAATTAATGCCGCCCTAGATACCACCTCAGCTGTTCCATCAGAAGAAACGCCTCATGCCGAGAATAAATCACCCGAGCCGGAAAAGAAAAAGATCATAACAACCAAAGAAGAAATTGAATCTTTCTATATTATTAAATCAATCCTGCGCCCCCATATCGACGCCCAGCGGCTTACCTACAAAGATACCCAGCCCTATTTCGCCATCCAAACAGACAATAAATCTACCCGCTGGATTTGCAGGCTTTTTATCCGAGAAAGCAAAAACCACCGGATACAAATTTATACGGGGGATGATAATAATCCCATTTTTAATTTTACCGGCCTAGATAATTTGTACACCTTTGAAAAACAGATTATAGAAGCTGCTAAACGTAGGATTGAGGAATATCCTAAGCCATAAATAAGGAGAGATACTGTGCGCAAGAAAATAATTACAGGAGCCCTTTTATTGGCGCTTACGGTCACCGGATGCGGATCTACGAGCCAGTCCTCCAGTTCTACACCTCCGTCAGATGAAAACCTAGCGTCAAGCGAAATAATGGCTATTGATAAAAACATCACAACAGTCGACATGACCTTCCCTAAAGACATCATTAAGGAACGTTCTGATGCGGATATACAGTCTCGCATTGATCAGCTGGTAGCGGACGGAGATATCGTGTCGGGTAAAATAGGGGAGAATACAGTCACCTATAAAGTGACGAAAAAGCAGCACAAAGAATTTGTTGACGAAGCTGTGAAAATTATCGAAGACACTAATCAGGAACTGATTGATGACCCGAATTCTTTTGTCCAAGATGTTAAGACAAACTCCGGCTATACACGTTATAACATAAGTGTAGATGCGACAGCTTATGAAGAATTTGAAGCCAGTATCACAGCAATAACACTTTGGATGGCAACTGCTTGGTACAGATCAGTAGCAGGTCTTGAAGATACGAACATCCAGGTACGCTACCTTGACGCTTCTACTGGTGAGGTACTTAATGAACTTAACTCAAACGATGCATAAATAGTAATAAAAAAATAGCCCCCACCGCGCGCCAACGCAGTGAGGGCAAAGGGGCCTTATAAAGACCAACAAAACCAAGGTCATTATACCATATAAGGCCCCCTAAACACAAAGGAGGCCTGATTTTTTATGCCTACATACGAAACCTACCAAACAAAAGCAGGGCCCCGCTATAGCGCAGCCATATACGTCACCGGGCCCGACGGGCCTATCCGCAAGAAAAAACGGGGCTTTAAGCTAAAAAAAGACGCAAAAGACTGGGCTGCACGTGAGACACTGAAGTTAAGCCGGCAGACACAACGGAAAATATCCCGCATCCCGACCTTTAGCGATGTCACCGCCGAGTGGCTCATCGAGTATAAAAAGACCGTCAAAGAATCAACCCTGCGCAAAACGCTTGGCTACCTTGACCGCTACATCTTACCGGCCTTTGGCGACCTACCGCTCGATAAGCTCACCCATCATGAGTGTAGTGCCACACTGGGCCAGTGGCAGGAAAAACATAGTAAATACGGAGAGATCGCCAGGCTTGCAAAACGCATATACAAATACGCCATGCAGCGTGACTATGTCGACAGTAACCCTTGGGAGCTCGTATCCATCCCCAGCAAGCAAGTCATCAACCGGCAGGTGGAAAAATCCGACTACTGGACCGCCGATGAGCTCAAAGCCTTTTTAGCAGAAGCAGAAGTCTACGCCGCACACGCAGACCCCTGGCAGCTCAACCCTACCGGGTGGGTAACCTCTCAAGCCTATGCCTTCTTCAGGCTTTTGGCATACACAGGGATTCGCAAAGGCGAAGCCCTGGCCCTGCATAAAGATAGCTACGACCCCAAAGAAAAAACCATAAGCATCACCAGGACCGTGTCTTATGATGTCAATTACAAAACCATCATACAAACACCAAAGACCAGGAGCTCTATCCGCACCATACCTATAGACGATGTGACTGCTAGCCTCCTGGATGCCACCATCTCAGCAGACCCCCTGCCCGATAGCCCATACCTCTTCCATGGGGCCACTGCGGACCCCATCCACCAGAACCGCCCTAGATACTGGCTCCGTCGCATCTGCAAGTCAGCCGACATCCGACCTATTAAAGTACATGGATTAAGGCACACGCACGCCACCCTCATGCTGGAATCCGGCGCCAGCGTAAAAGAAGTCCAAGAACGCCTAGGCCACTCGACCTACTCTATCACCATGGACACCTACGCCCACGTTACAGATGCCGCCCAAAAAACAGCTATAAATCGCTTTACCGAACACCTAAAATAAAAAACTACCCCAAAAACTACCCCACAAAATAAAAAAACCGCTGCGAATGGCTTAACCATCGCAACGGTTTTTATGCTTTACGGGGGCACAAGGATTTGAACCCTGGACCTGCGGTTTTGGAGACCGTTATTCTACCAGCTGAACTATACCCCCATGTTATCAAAGCAAGCTCTGATAATAAAACTCCCCGAGCTGGGCTCGAACCAGCAACCCTTCGGTTAACAGCCGAATGCTCTACCATTGAGCTATCGAGGAATAGGCGTCACATGACGCTTATACATAGTATCATTTTTATGGCTTAAGGTCAATACAAAAGGCGTTTTTTGTCAAAGTTTATGACCCTATAGGGGTTGCCCTTCAGAAAATGTCCGCCGTCAAAAAAGCGTCAAGCTTCATAGACGCCTATCTACACAGAAGTCCTACCAAAAGAACCGGTTAGTGGTCGTTTTTCCGTTTGGCCGCCACAGAGGCCAGTTTTTCATCCATATTATTGTCCTTATCCCGGCGCTCATCAATTTTAATAACCATATAGACCCGGGGAACCCCTTTATCAAAGACCGTCTCCCGCATGGCCTTGATGGCCGCCAGGATATCGTCCATTGATCCCTCCAGGACTGTCCCCATGGGGTTAAGCCGGTAGGTCAGGTCCGGGAAGTCCACCAAAACATCTAAGGCTCCAGCCACATACTGGCTGCAACTGGAACTTTCGCCACCAATAGGAATGAGCGTCAATTCTGCAATCGTCATAAGGATCTCCTTTCTCTCCGCAGTAGCACTATAAAAAGTGTAGCCCTTAGCCCTGGGCCCTGTCAAGACAGTTCATTCCTTAGCCCTGGGCCTGCCAGGGTTAAACTTCTTTGCAGCCCGTATCAGTCATTTTTAAGCCTTTTGCCCTAGCCAACTGCAAAAAGTCCCCCAAAAGTCGAATTGTCTAGGTCCAACTTTTTGGGGGCGCTGCAAGGCTAGTTTTTATTTTTTCCCTGGTCAAGGGCAAAGAGCAGTTCACAAGAGGCCACCTTTTCCTCATTTTGGTTGACGGCCAGGGCCTGGCCCATGCCGATGGGACCCCGTCTCTTGGTCAATTCAACGGAAAGGGTCAGGGTATCCCCCGGCCGGACCGGAGTATGAAACCGGGCCTTGTTGATCCCTGCCAGGAGGGCGATCCCCCCCTGGTCTGGGCCCTGTAAAATGGCCAGGGCGCCGGTTTGGGCCAGGGCTTCAATAATAAGGACCCCGGGCATTACGGCCTTGCCCGGAAAGTGGCCCTGGAAAAACCATTCATTCCCACTGACGGCCCGGAGGGCCTTGGCCGACTGGCCGGGCTTGACCTCTAGGGCCCGGTCTATGAGCAGGAAGGGGGCCCGGTGGGGGAGGATGGCCTGGATGGCTTCAAAGTCAAGCATGGCTTCCCTCCCATTTTTTCAAGACCAGGCAGGCATTATGGCCGCCAAAGCCCAGGGTATTGGTGAGGGCCACCTTGACCGGTTCGCCCCCCTTAGCCAGGGGGATGTCGCAGGCCGGGTCCTGCTGGATGGTGCCGAATTGGCCGGGTGCTGCGTTATGGGCCAGGGCTTGAGCGCAAATCAGGCCCTCCAGGGCCCCGACTGCCCCGAGCAGGTGGCCGGTCAGGGCCTTGGTGGAGCTGACCAGGGGCACTTGCCCTGCAAAGACCCGGTTAAAGACCCGGCTTTCGATTTGATCGTTTAAGGGGGTCGAGGTGCCGTGGGCGTTAATATAGTCTACATCTGCCGGCGTCAGGCCACTTTCTTCGACGGCCTGGCGGATGGCTGCGGCAGCGGCCTCGCCGTCTTCTGCCGGCGCAGTAATATGGTGGGCATCACAGCTTTCGCCGTAGCCGACCAGCTCTGCATAAATCTTGGCCCCCCGGGCCTGGGCATGGTCAGCCTCTTCAAGGACCAGGACAGCGGCCCCTTCGCCCATAACAAAGCCGGACCGGTCCTGGTCAAAGGGGATGGAGGCCCGGTCGGGATCATCCCCCATATGGAGGGCCCGCATGGCGGTAAAGCCCCCTATACCCAGGGGGGTAATGCTGGCTTCGCAGCCACCGACCAGCATGGCATCCTGGTAGCCATCCCGGATCATCCGAAAACCTCGACCTACCGCTGTTGTAGAGGAAGCGCAAGCCGTAGCCACAGACATGGAGGGACCCTTGGCCCCGGCCAGCATGGCCACATGGGCCGCCCCCATATTGGAAATGACCATAGGAATAAAGTAAGGGGTTACCCGGTCAAATTTATTGTCCGGGGCCACCCGGCGGTCTTCCTTTTCAATGGTAGAGAGACCCCCGATGCCTGAGGCGATAATGGTCCCCAGCCGGTAGGGGTCAACAGCCAGGTCCCCTGCGTCCTCGAGGGCTTCCCGGGCGGCAATGAGGGCAAACTGGATATAGGGGTCCAGGTGCCGGGCCTCCTTGCCGGAAAAGTAATCTTCCGACTGGTAGTCTTTTACTTCGGCAGCCAGGGTCACCCGCCGGCCACTTGTATCGTAATGGCTGATGGGGGCCACCCCGTGCCGGCCTTCTACCACGGCCGACCAGGTGCTGGCTGCATCCTTACCAATGCTGTTAATGGTACCGATACCGGTAATGACGACTCGTCTTTTCATACTTCCTCCTACATAGCCATGCCGCCATCTACGGACAGGACTTGCCCGGTAATATAGGCGGCTTTATCATCAAGCAGAAAGGCCACTACATGGGCAACATCTGCCGGAGTACCTACTCGTCCCATGGGAACATGGGACAGGTTTTTTGCCTTGACTTCATCAGGCAGGATGGCTGTCATCTTGGTATCAATATACCCAGGTGCCAGGGCATTGACGGTAATGTTCCGGGGGGCCAGTTCACGGGCCAGGCTCTTGGTCAGACCGATGAGGCCGGCCTTGCTGGCTGCATAATTGCTTTGGGCGGCATTACCCATCAGGCCCACAACAGATGACATGTTCACAATCCGGCCTCGGCGTTGACGCATCATGGGCCGGCAGACGGCCCGGCAGGTGGCGAAGGCAGAATAGAGGTTGGCATTCATGACGGTGAAGTAGTCTTCATCGGTCATCTTCATCAGCATGCCGTCTCTGGTGACGCCAGCATTATTGACCAGGGCGTCGATATGACCCACCGCCTCCAGGGCAGCGGCCACCAGGTCGCTGGCTGCCCCGGGCTGGCTCAGGTCCGCCTGGAGGGGGAGGGCCCCATAGGTCTGGGCCAGGTCATCAGCGGCTTTTTGGTTGGCATGGTAGTGGGCCAGGACCTGCCATCCCGCTTCAGTTAAGGTTTTGACAATTGCTTGGCCTATGTCACCGGTTGCCCCGGTGACCAATGCTGTTTTCTTTTTTTCAGTCATCTTTTCCTCCTAAATGGGCCAGCAGGTCCTCTGCCCCTGCCACTGTTTCCACTGAATGAATGTTTATATCTTTGCCCAGGGTTTTCCGGGCCAGGCCGGTCAGAACCTTGCCCGGGCCGATTTCTATAAAGGTCCGGGCCCCCAGGACGGCGGCCTCTTCAAAGCCTTCCACCAGACGGAGCGGGGAGGTCAGCTGGGCAATTAGGCTCTCTGCCACCCCATCGCCAGCCAGCCGGCTGGCCGAGGCATTGGCCAGCACCGGTATCCGGGGGGCCCGGGGCGGGGTCTTGGCCAGGGCCTCGGCCAGGGTTTCTGCTGCTGGGGCCATAAGGGGGGTATGGAAGGCCCCGCTCACCTGCAGGGGAACAACCCGACGGGCACCGGCGGCCTTGAGCCGCAGGGCAGCCTCTTCCAGGGCGGTCTTTTCGCCACCGATCACCTGCTGGGCTGGGGCGTTGTCATTGGCCAGGGCAATGACCTGGCCGGTCTCAGCTGCCAGGTCGGCACAAATGGCCCCGACCCGGTCCCGGTCCAGACCGAGGATGGCTGCCATGGCGCCGGGCCTCAACTGACCCGCTTCCTGCATGGCAGCCCCCCGGACCTCGAGCAGCTGGACCAGCTGGTCTGCTGAAAAGCTGTCGGCAGCATAAAGGGCACTGTATTCGCCCAGGGACAGGCCCATGGCCATATCCGGGACAAGGCCGCGGGCGGTCAGGTAATCGGTCACCACCGCCGCAAAAAGGCCCATGGCCGGCTGGGTCATAGCCGTTTCATTTAAGCTTTCCTGGGGGCCCCAAAAAGAGGCCTCCCGGATTTGAGGGTAGCGGTCATAAAGGGCCTTGGCCGCCGGGTCGGCTTCATAAAAGTCCAGACCCATGCCGACCGCCTGGCTCCCTTGACCGGCGTAAAGTAGACAGATCATAGGGTCTCTCCTTCCCCGAGGACTTCCGTAAAGATATCGGCGACCGGGGTCTGCCGGTTAATTTTTCCAACATGGGCCCCGCTAAAGAAGAGGCCATTTTCCCAGTCTCCCTGGGCAGAGGCCACCAGGGCCCGGGATATACAATAGGGGGTCGTGGCCGGGTTGCAGGGGCCCAGGCACTTGTAGCAGGTCGCCGGTGGCCGCCGGTCCCCCTGGGCAATGGCCAGGGTCAAGGGGCTTTTCAGGGCCCGGCCGGGCATCCCAACCGGGCTGTCAATGACCATGACGTCCTCGTCCCGGGCCTGGATGATCCGGTCTTTAAAGGCCTGGTCGGCATCGCATTCATCGGTGGCGATAAAGCGGGTGCCCAGCTGGGCAATATCGGCCACTTCCAGGGCCACCTGGACATCGGCCCGGTCCACCAGGCCACCGGCGGCAATGATGGGAATGGACCGGCCCTTTTTTTCTTCATAGGGGGCCAGGGCCTTCCGGACCTCTCTGACCAGGTCAGCCAGGGCCGGTTCCTGGTCGGCTGCTAATTCTTCGTCCTTAAAGCCCAGGTGGCCGCCGGCAAAGGGCCCTTCAACAAGGACCAGGTCCGGTAGCCGGTCGGCGTGCTTGAGCCAGTAGCGACAAATGAGGTTGGCCACCCGGCCGCCAGAAACGACCGGCGCCAAGAGGACCGAGGCCTTGCCGACCAATTTAGGTAATTCCAGGGGCAGGCCGGCGCCGGAGATGATCACATCGACACCGCCGGCCAGGGCTGCATGGACTTGTTCTTTATAATCGCTCACAGCCCGCATGATATTGACCCCAATGAGCCCCCGGTCGCCGGCCCGGTCCCGGGCCTGGCGAATCCGCCGAGTCAGGGCCTTGAGGCTGACCCCCTTGGGGTCAGCCCAGAAGCCCGGCTCGTGGAGGCCGGCGTAGGCAGAGGACAGGACCCCCAGACCGCCGGCCCGGGCCACTGCCCCGGCCAGGCCATCCAGAGAGATACCAATCCCCATGCCGCCCTGGGCCAGAGGGTGGTCTAAATGGTGTCCGTTGATTTCCATGGTCCTTCCGCCTCCCAATCTGCAAGCAGGTCATGCAGGCCCCGGTCCATGTCTGCCATGAGGCCTGCGAAAATATCCTTGAGGGGGCGCACTTGGTCGACCAGGCCGACACTCTGGCCGGCCATCATGGCCCCCTGGTCCTTGTCCCCATGTAAAACAGCCTTGGCCAGGCCACCCAGGGAGAACCGTTCCAGGGTTTCCCAGTCAGCCCCCTCCCGTTCCATCTTTAAGTAGGCCCGGGTCATGGGGTTTTTGAGCATTTGGGTCGCTGTGCCCCCAATCCGCCCAATGGTGACTACATCCTCCAGCCGGGCCCCTAAGATCCGCTGGCGGTAATTGTCATGGATGGGGCATTCCTCGGCGGCCAGTAAGACCGTCCCAATTTGGAAGCCGACTGCCCCCAGGGCATAGGCCGCCAGAGCCTGACGGCCGGTGACAATGCCGCCGGCTGCCACCACAGGCAGGTCTACAGCGGCAATCACCTGGGGCAGGAGGGCCATGGTCGTAAAGGAACCGACATGGCCGCCGGCCTCACAGCCTTCAGCAATCAGGCCATTGACCCCCAGCCGGGCCATCCGTTTGGCCATGAGGGGGGAGGCAATGACCGGCCAGACCTGGCAGCCGGCTTCCTGGAGACGGCTCACATAGGCAGCCGGGCTCCCGGCCCCGGTCGTGACCACCGGGACCTTCTCCCGGATAATCACATCCACCAGGTCATCGCAGTGGGGGTTCATCATCATGAGGTTGACCGCCCAAGTCCGGCCCGGTTCCAGGAGGGCCTTACAGTCACGGATGTTGGCCTCCAGGTGCTGGACTTCCATGCTGCCGGACCCGATAACCCCGAGGCCCCCGGCATTGGATACCTGGGCCGCAAAGGTCCCGGTCGCAATCCGGGCCATCCCGCCCTGAATGAAAGGATAGCGGACATTTAGCAATTCTGTTAATTTATGACCATTCAAAAATGATTCCTCCCCAAGTAAGTCCGGCGCCAAAGCCGGCCAATACAACTTTTTCTCCGCCCACGGGCGGTTTTTCTGTCATCCATTGGTCCAAGGCCAAGGGAATGGAGGCGGCTGAGGTGTTCCCCAGCTCGCCGATATTTAAGTAAAAGCGGTCCTTCGGCAGGTCCAGGTGCTGGGCAACCTTGTCCAGAATCCGCCCGTTGGCCTGGTGCAGGATAAAATGGCTGACCGCCGCCGGCGCCAAGCCGGCCCGGTCAGTCAAGTCCCGGATTAGGGCCGGGACCTGCCGCAAGGCAAAGCGGAAGATGGCCTGGCCATCCATTCGGACCACAGACCGGCCGGTGGCATCCGGCTGGACAGCCAGGGCCTCCGGCTGGGTTCGGACGCCGAACTGGGACGCATACAGGGTTGAGGCCTGTTCCACGATAACGGCCCCGGCCCCGTCGCCAAAGAGGACGGCCGTCCCTCGGTCATCCCAGTCGACCCAGCGGGAGATAATTTCCGCCCCTACTACCAGGGCCCGTTGGCCCGCCGGCCGGGTGGCCAGAAAGCTCCGGGCACAATCCAGGGCCTGGACAAAGCCGGTGCAGGCCCCGTTCAAATCAAAGGCCAGGACCCCTTCACCCAGGCCTAGGGCACCGACCAGGCCGGTGGCCACAGCCGGCATCCGACCGGCGGGGCTGAAGGTCGCCACAATGACCAGGCTGATGGTGGCCGGATCAATGGCTGCCCGGTCCAGGGCCTGGCGGGCCGCTGCCGCAGCCAGGTCCTCGACCCTTTCCCCGGGGCCGGCCAGATGACGAGCATAAATACCGGTCCGGGTCCGGATCCATTCGTCGCTGGAATCCAGCCGGGTGCAGAGGCCTGCATTGCTGACCCGCCGACTGCCGGCCCGGGCCCCTGTGCCTATCATCCGTAAGCCGGCCATCATTTCAGGTCCTCCCGCATCCCCTTGAGGACGGCGATGGCTTCAGACAGGCCCTTGATAAAGGGGGTCCGCATCTGGTCATCTAAGTTTTGCCAGATCCCGTCACAAAGGGCGGTATGAAAGGCCCCATGGGCCTGGACAGCGGCCTGGCCGGAATCCGTCAGGCGGACCCGCAACTTCCGCCGGTCCTTTTCATCCCTGGTCCGGAGGACATAGCCCTTCTTCTCCAATTTTTTAACGGCTGTGGTCACGGTCCCATTGGTTAAAGCAGCGTGCCGGGCCACATCACTCATGGCCCCGTGCTCCCGCTCGCCAATGGCCACCAGCATATGGGCCTCAGCGACGGTGATATCGCCGTCAAACCGGTCCTTTAGCCAGTCTTCTTCAATGCCCAGAATTTGGTTAAAAATATCCACTAAAAAGCGATTCATTGTTTCTTTGGCCTGATTTTCATCCACTGAATACATGGCTCATCCCCACCTTTCGATAACGCCGGTAACGGTTTTCCGGCAGGTCCCGGTCACTCACCTTCCGCAAGCGCTTCAGGCTGTCAGAGAAGGTCTGCCGGATGCTGGCCGCCAGATGGGTAATATCCTGGCCGGCTTCGCCAAAGACCCCGTCACAGATGCCCATATCGTGGAGGTCTGCCGCCTGCAAGTGGAGGGCCTCCGCCGCTTCCGGCGCCCGGCTGGGGTCTTTGAATAAAATACTGGCACAGGCCTCCGGCGATATGACCGAGAAAACGCTGTGCTCCATCATGTAGAGCCGGTCAGCGACGGCCAGGGCCAGAGCCCCACCGGACCCCCCTTCTCCGATAACCAAAGACAGGGTCGGAACCCTGAGGCTGAGCATAGTGGCTAGGCACTCAGCAATGGCTGCCGCCTGGCCCCGGTTTTCTGCCTCAATGCCCGGGTAGGCCCCGGGGGTATCCACCAGGGTGATGACCGGCCGGCCAAATTTTTCCGCCTGCCGCATAAGCCGGATAGCCTTCCGGTAGCCTTCCGGCATGGGCATACCAAAACGAACCCGTTCATTTTCTTCCAGGGTCCGGCCCCGTTCCTGGACCAGAACGGTGACGGCCTGGCCATTTAAGTAGCCTAGCCCCCCGATAATGGCCGGGTCATCGCCGGTCAACCGGTCGCCATGCAGCTCATGGAAGTCATCGATAATGGCCTGTAAAAGCCGGCTCCCATTGATCCGGCCCTGGCTCCGGGCCAGGCGGACGGTTTCATAAGCGGTCACAGGCGACCCTCCTTTCGGTGGATGGTTAAGTAAAACTGTAATTCCCGTCGCAGGTCTTCCCGGGGCACAATGGCGTCAATAAAGCCGTTCTCCAGCTGGGCTGCTGCCCGCTGAAAGCCTTCCGGCAGGTCACCGCCGACTGTTTGTTGGATGACCCGGGGGCCGGCAAAGCCGATGAGGGCACCGGGCTCGGCCAGGGTGATATCCGCCAGGCTGGCAAAACTGGCCATGACCCCACCGGTGGTGGGATCGGTCAGGACCACGATGTATAAGAGGCCGGCGGCATGGAAGTGGTTGAGGGCCTGGCTGGTGCGGGCCATCTGCATGAGGGATAAAATGCCTTCCTGCATCCGGGCCCCGCCGCTGGTGGCGACGATGACCAAGGGGAGCTTGCGCTTGCTGGCGTGTTCAATCAGGCTCACCAGTTTTTCCCCGCAGACCACCCCCATGCTGCCCATCATAAAGCGGCTGTCCATGCAGGCAATGGCCACTGCCAGGCCGTCAATCCGGCCGGTAGCGGTCACCACCGAGTCATTCAGCCCGCTTTGCCGACGGGCCCGGTCCAGCTTGTCGCTATAGCCGGGAAAGGCCAGGGGGTTAGTCGTCTTAAGCCCCTCCTGCCGCTCTTTCATGGTGCCGGGGTCCAGCAGGTTTTCCAACCGGGCATGGGCCGGCATAGGTAGGGTCTGGCCGCAAGCCGGACAGATATAAAGGGCCGCCCGGAGGTCGGCCATGAGGATCCGCCCGCCACATAGGGGGCAGTTGATATTTCGTAAATCATCCCTATCCGGCGCCGGGCGGCGCAGGAGCCGCTCCCGGGCAGCCTGAAAGACCTTGAGCCGGTCCTTCCGCTGGGAAAAAGCATCTTTCATCATAATAAATCCACCAGTTCCTTCAGGTGATCATCTAAAAATTGGCTCGTATAGGCACCACGGATGACATCCCGGTGGTGTAGGATCATAAAATGTAAGTCGGTCGTGGTATCAAGGCCCTCAATAATAATCTCAGACAGGGCCCGCCGCATCCGCCGGATGGCGATTTGCCGACTTTCCCCCCAGACGGTTACCTTAGCCAGGAGGGAGTCATAAAAGGGAGAGACCTCCTCCCCCGGCAACAGGGCCGAGTCCACCCGGACAAAAGGCCCCTCAGGCAGGTGGAGGGATTCGACCCGGCCCACAGAAGGCCGGAAGCCGGTCATCGGGTCCTGGGCATTGATCCGGCACTCGATGGCATGGCCCTGGAGCCGGATGTCCTCCTGGGCCCATTCCAGGGCCAGGCCTTCAGCCAGTCGCAGCTGGGTCCGAACCAGGTCAATGCCGGTCACCCATTCGGTAATGGGGTGCTCGACCTGGAGCCGGGTGTTCATCTCCATAAAGTACCAGTCGCCCTCAGCGGTGACCAAAAATTCAACGGTCCCGACCCCCACATAGTCCACTGCCTGGGCGGCCTGGACCGCCGCCTGGCAAATGGCCTCCCGCAGGCCGGCCGACAGGCGTTGGCAGGGCGTCTCTTCCAGGACCTTTTGGTGGCGGTGCTGGAGGGAGCAGTCCCGCTCACCCAAGTGGACACAGCGGCCGGCCTGGTCACAGGCAATCTGCACCTCGATGTGCTTGGCCCCGGTCAGGTACTTTTCTGCATAGAGCCGGCCGTCGCCAAAGGCTGCTTCCGACTCTCGCCGGGCAGCCAAAAAGGCCTCTTCCAGGCCTTCTGCCGCTTCCACCAGCCGCATGCCCCGACCGCCCCCGCCGGCTGCTGCCTTCAAGAGCAGGGGGTAGCCCCCTTCTTCAGCCACCGCCAGGACCGCTTCCAGACTGGCTGTCGGGCCATCGGACCCCGGAATAACCGGAACCCCGGCTGCCCGCATCCGCTGCCGGGCTGCGATCTTATCCCCCATCTGGGCTATGACCTCTGCGGGCGGCCCGATAAAGACCAGGCCCTGGTCAGCAACCTGTCGGGCAAAGTCTGCCTTTTCAGATAAAAATCCGTAGCCCGGATGAACCGCTTCGGCCTCACAGGCCAAGGCTACGGATAAAATAGCATCTGCATTTAGGTAAGAGGCATTGAGGGCCGCCGGGCCAATACAGACGGCTGTATCCGCCAGGGCTACAGCCAGGCTGCCTGCATCCGGCTCAGCATAGGGGAGGACGGTTTTAATACCCATATCCCGGCAGGTCCGGATGATCCGGACGGCTACCTCGCCTCTGTTGGCAATACATACTGTTTTAAACATCCGCTTCCACCTGTAAGATGACATCATGGTAGCCAATCACCGATCCATTAGTCGGTAAGATGGCAACCACCCGGCCACTAACCGTTGAAGGGATATCATTCATAACCTTCATGGCTTCAATAATCCCAATGGTCTGCCCGACCTCAATGTGGTCACCAACCCGGACAAAGGCATCGGCATCTTCAGCCGGTGCCGCATAAAAAGTCCCTGCTAAAGGGGCTTCCACAGTGGCAAAATCCGGCTCTTCTTCAACCGGGCAGGGGACTTCAGACGCCGCCCCGGGCGCCGGGCTTGCCCCTTGAGGACCGGGAGTGGCTACCTGCACCAGGGGGGCCTTGTTCAGCTTGACGGTCCCGTCAGCGGTTTTCACCGTTAACTGGGCAACCCCGCTCCGGTCAAAGGCCCGCAGTAAACGTTCAATCTCATCAATCGTCATGGCCCTGCCCTTGATTACTGCTGCGCTTTTTCGATGTACTTGACAATGTCCCCAACGGTGGTTAGTTGTTGGCTTTCCTCATCGGAAATGGACAGGCCAAAGGCTTCTTCCAGGTTCATGATCAGTTCCGTTGCGTCGAGGGAGTCAGCGTCCAGGTCTTCCCGCAGGCGGGCCTCCATGGTGACCGCTTCAACATCACAGTTCAGGGTATCTACAATGGCGTCCTTTACTTTGTCAAAAATCATTTTTTATACCTCCTCAGGTTGTCATCAGCATTTGATTACTTTGATTATCAAAGTAATTGCCTCCTATTATAGATAGTTTGACTATCAAAGTAAATAGTTTGACATCCAAAATAATAAATTGTTACTTATTACGGATATCCTGCCTTGCCTCCTTATGTTGACAGAAAAACAAAAGTCCTTGCTTGGCAAATTTTTATATATTTACCAGCTTATTCCTGCTATACTTAAACTAAGTTTTACCCCTTCTTGTAAGGAATGCCCTATGCCAGCAATAGAAAAAAGAAAGGAGTCTACCATGTTTAAGAAGTCCCGCCTTATCCTTGTGGGCCTGGCCTGTCTCCTAGGCCTGTCTGCCGGGACGCCGGCCCTGGCCCAGGAGGCTTCGGCCCCGCCGGCAAATACAGCCGCCCCGGCCAAGCAGGTCGGAGCTGGCGCTAGCCGCCCGGCTGCCATCCGCACCCTTTACACGGACTACTACCAGGGCAACAGCTCCCCTGAAGCCCTTAGCCAGGCTGAAAAAGACCTGGCCAAAATCCCTGCCCCGGACCAGGCTGCTGACCGCCTCGGCCAGGTATCCCCTGAAGACCTGGCCCTTTACAAGTCTTTTTATGCCAAGCAGGCGGTCAAGCCGGTCGAAACCGGTGGCCAGGTTATTTTAAATGGCCAGGCCCTCAGCCCGGAAGACCAGGCCGCCGGCATCAGCCTGGTCGACAATAGCGCCATGATTGCTGACTGGCTCCTGCCCCGGCTCCATTTTTCCGCCGCCCATGATGGCCTCTCTGTGACGGTCACCAGCTTAAACGGTACCATCAGTCGGTGGCACCTGGGCCAAACCGCCTACATGGTTAACCAAAATCCGGCCGTGGCCCCTGTCGCCCCCTATTTGGACGGCCCCTACTTTTACCTCCCCCTCCGGGCCTTGGTGGAAACAGCCGGCACTGTGAATTGGAACGATGACAGTCGCAGCATTACCGCCCTGACCCCGGCCAGGGTCCTCAAACCGGACAAGACCCTGTCCGCCACCGGGCCAACCCCGGCCCTGAAAGCCGAGGCCCCCCAGGTGGACAAGGTCATCGACCGACTGGCGGACGGTAGCCTCCTGACCGGTGATGCCCAGCTCAACAGCGGCGGCTACAGCAAGCTCTACCACCGGGGTCGGGTCATCCTAACGGGCAAGAACAAGCTGGGGGTCCTCACCAATCCAACCCTGATTCCCACAGCCGACCGGCTGGTCTGGCAGGAAACCGCCTCCACAGATAACCCCGGTGGCATGCCCTTTAACCTCTACGAGGCCCCCCTATCCAATCCCGGCCAGGCCCGGCTCATTGCCGACCAGCTTTATCCGGACATCGATAAGCTAGCCGCCAATGAAAACTGGATTGTCTATACCACCGGCTTCAAGGACAAGCCCGGTGCTTCCGCCCAGCTCAAGGCCTATAACCGGAAGACTGGCGACTACCAGGTCCTTGATACCCTTAAGGGCCCCCACCGCTACTACCTGGATGTCCAACTGGACGGGGACAGGGTCGTCTGGACCATCGGCCAGGGAGGCCTGTCTGAGGGCATGGTCCTCTGTGACTTAAATAAGCCCGGAGCGGCCAAGATGATTTCCGAAGGCTATGCCTTCCGTGACCCCGTCCTCAAGGACAACCAGCTCGTAGCCTCCCGGGAAATGCGAACCCTAAAGGGGCGGACGGAGGAGGTCTGGCACTATGACCTCGACGCCGGCCGCTGGACCTGGCGGCTGGACCCGACCCTGGACCTCCTGCCCCAGTCCAAGTCCTTTGTCATTCAGAAGGTCCTCTTCAGCGACCACTACCTGGCTCTCTTCCCTGTTGACCTAGCTGATGACCAGGCCTTCACCAGGCTTTCTGTCCTCGACCTAAAAACCGGCACCCTGGCCCCCCTGGCCTTAAATGAAGGGGCCCTCCCCCTCATCCACGCCGGTAAAGACCGGCCCAATACCAGGCGGATTTCTGCCATCCGGCCCAGTGCCGATGGCAGCCTCCACCTGCAAACCTATGCCCAAGAAAACAGCCAGGCAGATAGCCTCTTTATAAGCATTGCATAAGTAGGGAACCCGGTCTGAAGTCCGACTTCAGACCGGGTTCTTTTTGTTACTTTTGCCAAACTTGTTATTTGTGACAAAGTTGGGTATACTATATGTAGTTGTCTATAACTAACTACTAAGCAAGAAATTTTAAGGAGGAACTTATTATGTCCCAAGTCAAGAAACAAATCCCGGAATTTATTGCTGATGGATATAACCCGAAAAAAGAAGCATTCGTCCAAGTCTCCAACAAGGACTTTGAAGGCCAATGGACCGTTTTAATGTTCTACCCGGCCGACTTTACCTTTGTCTGCCCCACCGAATTGGAAGACATGCAGGGCCAGTATGCCAAGTTACAGGAACTGGGCGTAGAGGTCTACTCCATGTCCACCGATACCCACTTTGTCCATAAGGCCTGGCACGACCATTCAGAGGCCATCAGCAAGCTGGAATACACCATGCTGGCTGACCCCCACAAGTCCATCAGCCGGTCCTTCGACGTCTTAGACGAAGAAGCCGGCCTGGCTCAGCGGGCCACCTTTGTCATCGACCCGGACGGCATCATCCAGACCATGGAAGTCAATGCCGACGGCATTGGCCGGGACGCCAGCCAAATCTACGACAAAATCCGGGCTGCCCAGTTCATCCGTGAAAACCCCGGTGAAGTTTGCCCGGCCAAGTGGAAAGAATCCGGCGAAACCCTGACCCCGGGTCTGGACCTTGTCGGTAAAATCTAATGTTAGATGCCCAGTTAAAGAACCAGGTGAAGGACTACCTCCAGCTGTTGGAAGAAGATGTCCTCATTAGCCTCAGCCTAGATGAATCCGAAAATGCCCAAAAGATGCGGGCCTTTATCGATGACCTGGTGGGCCTGTCTGATAAGCTTGAAGTGGAGGAAAGGCCCCTCAAGTTCACCCCCAGCTTTAGCCTGTCATCCACCAAGGCCAGTGGCGTCAGCTTTGCTGGCATCCCCCTGGGCCATGAGTTTGAGTCCTTCGTCCTGGCCCTGCTCCAGGTCGGTGGCCGGGTGCCAAAAATTGACCCGGCCGAGAAGGATAGAATCCAGGCCCTTGACCGGGACCTGGCCTTTGAAACCGTGGCCAGCCTCAGCTGCCACAATTGCCCGGAAGTGGTCCAGGCCCTAAACATCATGGCTGTGCTCAACTCCAAGATCAGCCATACCATGATTGACGGGTCCATGTTCCAGGACCACGTCAACGCCCTGGGCGTCCTGGCTGTCCCGGCCACCTTCCTCAATGGGGAAAGCTTCTACAACGGGAAAATCAGCCTGGACCAGATCCTGGACCAGGTCACCGGGACCAAGGCCGACCGCCAGCTGGAAGATAAGCCGGTCTATGACCTCCTGGTCATTGGCGGTGGCCCGGCCGGGGCCACGGCTGCTATTTACGGGGCCCGGAAGGGGATTACCACCGGCCTGGTCGCCAGGGACTTCGGGGGCCAGGTCAAGGAAACCCTGGCCATCGAAAACATCACCGGCCTGGCCTATACCGAGGGGCCCCAGTTCATGGCTGATGTCAAGGACCAGCTGGTCAAGTACCAGGTGGACATCCTGGATGAGGTCACCGTGGAAGATATCGCCGAAGGGGCCCCCCTGACGGTCAAAACCGATGCCGGCCAGCTCTCGGCCCGGACAGTGGTCATTGCCACCGGGGCCAAGTGGCGGTTGATCGGTATTCCTGGGGAAATCGAATTCCGCAACAAGGGGGTGGCCTACTGCACCCACTGCGACGGCCCCCTCTTTACCGGCAAGAAGGTCACCGTCATCGGCGGGGGCAACTCCGGCATTGAGGCCGCCATTGACCTGGCCGGCCTGGCCAAGGAAGTCCTGGTCCTGGAATTCCTGCCCGAACTCAAGGCTGACGCCGTCCTCCAGGAAAAACTGGCCAGCCTGGACAATGTCCGGGTGGTCACCAATGCCGAGACCAAGGCCCTCACCGGCGAAGGGATGCTGGAGAAAATCAGCTATGTCGACCGGGTCAGCGGGGAAAGCATTGAAGAAGCCACCGATGGCTGCTTTATCCAGGTGGGCCTGGTCCCGACCACCGACTGGATCAGTCTGGTTGAGAAAAATGGCCGGGGCGAAATCATCACCGACGCCGTCGGCGCCACCAATATCCCCGGCCTCTATGCTGCCGGCGACTGTACGGACACCAGCTTCAAGCAGATTGTCATTGCCCAGGGGACCGGCGCCACCGCTGCCCTGGGGGCCTACAACTACCTGATGAGAACCAGCTAAAGCGATAGAAGTGCATACTCAAGCCACCGGCCCGCCGGTGGCTTTTTTTGGCTTGACCTATCCTGGCAACCGGCTAAAATAATATAATAAACTACCTTTAAAGATAAGGACGGCAACCCTATGAAAAAAACAGCCTGCGAAAAAATCCTCTGGTTGGCCCTGGCCCCCTCCAGCCTGGCCTTTATTAGAAAGGCCTGGAAGGATATCCCCCTTCGCCAGGTCAAAAGACAGGCCAAGGCCAACTATACCGCCATGGTCAACCGCACACCGGACATCGGCCCCTACCGGGAGAACCCCCTAAGGTTATGCTTAGCCGGCGGTATGGTCTGGTTATCAATTTTTGATGCCATGGCCGGGAAGATGACTTCGGAAGACTTTGGCAAAATGATCCAATTCACCTTGGAAGCTTCCTGGCTAAAGGCCCTCTTATCCCGGCAAAACCGCTTTTCCCGCCAGGCCCAGGAAAAAAATCACCGGCAGACCCTGAGGGCCAATGCCGCCTCTGACAGCGCCTTTAATTGGCAGGCGGAAGTCCGCTTGGGCCGGGACGAAAACGAATACACCATGATTTTTCATCAATGCGGCCTGTGTGCCCTGGGCCGGCAAGAGGGGCACGAAGACCTCATCCCCTATATGTGCCAGCTGGACTTTGCCATGATTGACCTGGCTGGGGGCTGCCTTAAAAGAACCGGCACCCTGGCAACCGGGGCCGATTATTGTGACTTTTATATTTATAAAAAGGGGTCCAAGTGGGATGACGCCAGCCCTTAAAGCCCTTGACCGCCTGCCCTGGCTGGATAAAAAGAAAACAAGAACAAATCAAAGCCCTACCGGGTCACTCGATTTCCCGGTAGGGCTTTGATTTGCTTTGGCTTAGTCGGTCAACCTGTATTGTAGCCGCCGGATGATTTCTTCTTGTGCCTGCCTTCCCTCTTTAAAAAAGCGCATGAGGGGATAGCAATGGCAGAGGCCCGGGCCGACGATGACCTGGCAAGGCCTTTGGTAACGGTCATAGGCGGCCTTAAAGTAAGGGGCATAGGCATAGAGGCATTCATGGGACCCATAATAGAAATAGGTCGGGGGAAAGTCTGTAAAGTCCCCCCTGCGCCCATCCAACATAAAATCCGGCAGGTCCTCCTCCCGCTTTAAAATCTGCCGGGCGGTTTGAAAGTAGGCCGCATCAATCAGCACATCCCTCTCCGAATACCTGGCCAGGTCGGCAAGGAGGGCCTGGTCTTCCGGCCGGTCGGGATCAGGCAGGCCGCCCGGCGACACAGCGATGATTTCTTGGGCCATGGGCAGGGGCCGGCCCAGGTCATTATTTAAAAGGAAGATACCCAGAGCCAGGACAGCCCCGGAGGAAAAGCCCAGGACCCGGATCCCCCTTGCCGGATAGGTCGCCAGCATCCTTTCATAGACAGCCAGGCTGGCGGTATAGGACCGGGCCACACTCTGGTCCAGGCAAAGGGGGTAAAGGGGCAGCCAGACATCCTTCCCTGTCCGGGCCATGAGCCGCTCGGCCAGGGAGAAGTCCAGCCGGTCGGGCCCGGTGATCATGCCGCCGCCATACAAGTAGAGGATGGCTTCGGCTTGAGGGGGCCGGCAGGGCTGGAAGCGGATACAGGGGTAGCCGGCAATATCCTCCAGGAGACAGGTATAGCCCTTTTGAGCCGCCCGCCGGCGGAGCCGGTCCGGCCGGAAGGGCTTTCGCGCATTTTGCCTTTTGGCATAGGCCAGGATCTCGGCCGCCGGCTTACGAAAGACCCGCTTGACCCCCGATAGCCGGACCAATCCGGCGAGCAGACGATAGCTAAGGCTCATAGGTCCTCCCTTCTTGCCTGAAAAGCCGGCTGGATGGCCTGCCGCCATGGACTTAGCCCATCCAGCCGAATGCAATATTCACTAACTATTATAAGTATACAACCGGGGCATCTGTCCTGCAAGGTTTTTTAGCAATAACTAACTCCCTTGTCCGCCATGCCTTTTCCAGGGCACAAAAAAGGCGCCTTCCGGCGCCTCAAGTAACGATTATTGATCCATAATAATAAAGACGTATTCCTCAACCGGCCCATGGGCCCCGGTCACCAGGTAACTTTCAATATCCCCGGTGGAAGAAGGACCGCAAATCTGGTTCATACCGGAGGTCAGCCCCTTTTTTTGGTAGCGGGCCTCCAGGAGGTCGGCCACTTGGCTCATGGAGGGGTAGAGTCTGGACAGGGGCAGGAGGCTGACATGGACCGGGGGCAGGAGGCTAAAGCTTTTGGGAATAGCCCGGGAGGCCATCTCGATGACGGCCCCCACATCTGCCAGACCATAGGTCGGGACGGTCAGGCCCAGGTTGGCGTCTTTTAAGAGGTCCACCAGGCTGGCATGGTCATGGTCCTCAGGCCGGTAGACCAGGGGGGTCTTGCCGGCAGCCTTGACTGCCCCTTCCAGGTCCAGGGACCGGGTCATCTCATCATCACAGATGACAATCTTATCCATCCCCGGCCGGGTCAGGACCGGCTTTAAGGCCTCAGCCAGTTGGGCGGTCTGGACCCGGTCCCCGGTAAAGTGACGGATGGGGGCCTGGCTTAGGAACTGGTCAACCAGGGCTTCCGGGCCCAGGTCAGCCAGCCGGTGGTAGGCAGGGCTGGTGGCCGGGTCGGGCCTGGCTGCTTTCTTATGGTTTTTTAGGGCCCCGGTTACGGCCCCTAAAAAGGCTTCACGACTGGTCTCAGTCATGAGAACCATCTCCTTTCAGCTGACGGGCCGCTACTTGGTGGAAGGGCTTGGCCAGGAGGGGCAGGTCCCGCCCCCTGGTCCAGTTGGACAAAATAGGCAGGACATTCCGGCCGTCCAGGTGGTCACCGGAGCCTTGGACCAGGGCCAGGCCCCGCATGAGGGGACGGCCAAAGGCCAGCATGGCCTTGTAGGTCAGCGAACTGCCCAGGGCCAGGCCGGCCCCCTTGAAGATGGCGGCTTCAGGGCTGAGCTGGGCCCGGTCATGGAGGCTTTCCCGATGCTTTAAGATTAGTTCATGCAGGGGGATTTCCACCGGGCAGTTGGCCGTACATTCGCCACAGAGGGTGGACAGGTAGGGCAGGTGGCCGGTCTGGTCCTTGCCGGCCAGGAGCGGGGTCAGGACAATGCCCATGGGGCCTTCGTAAATGGACCCGTAGCCATGGCCGGTAATATGCCGGTAAACCGGGCAGACATTCTGGCAGGTCCCACACCGGATGCAGCGGAGCATATCATGGAAGGGGCCGCCCAGGATATGAGACCGGCCATTGTCAATAATAATAATGTGGACCTGGTCCGGGCCATCGACTTCATCTGCCCGCCGAGGGCCATGGGTAAAGGACAGGTAGCTGGAAGTGGTCAGGCCCAGGACGGACTGGGGCAGGACCTGCATCATAGCATCCAGGTCGCTCATATTAGGAACAATCCGTTCCATGCCCATGAGGACAATCTGGGTCTTGGGCAGGCTGGTGACCATCCGGCCGTTCCCTTCATTGGTCATAATGCAGGTAGACCCGGTAGAGGCAATGGCAAAGTTACAGCCGGTCATGCCAACATCGGCCGCCAGGAATTTTTTCCGCAGGGATTCCCGGGCAAACCGGGTCATTTCCGGGATGTCTGTCGTCCCGGTGTAACCGTACTCAGTGAAGAGCTCGTGGATCCGGTACCGGTCCTTGTGCATGGCCGGGGCCAGGATATGGGAAGGGGTATCCCAGTCGTCCAGCTCCAGGATCCATTCTCCTAGGTCAGTTTCCGTTACCTCAATGCCGGCGGCCTGGAGGGCCGGGTTAATGCCCACTTCCTCGCTCATCATGGACTTGCTCTTGACCACGCTTTTGCCGCCAACGGCCTCAATAATCCCCAGGACAATATCCCGGGCCTCTTGATCGGTCTTAGCCAGGTGGACCTGGCTGCCATTGGCTGTGGCGTGATCAATAAAGGTAGCCAGGTAGTCATCTAAGTGGTCCAGGGTATGGGCCCGGATGGCTGCGGCATAGTCTTTAATGGCCTGCCAGTCCTTTTTCTTTTCTGTGTAAGCGTCTCGACTGGTATTGAAATTATCCTGTGCCAGGGCTGTTGCCTCTCTTGTAAAGGCATTATTCATTGTTTCATCTAACCGTTCTTTAAGCGGCTGTTCCGGGTTAACCAGTATGGCCATGCCCCCACCTCCAATAAAAATCTACTCTACTTCTTTGTTCACATATAAGTTTTGCGCCGCTACCGGACGACGGTCCAGCAGGGCCAGGCAAAAGCCCAGCAGGGAGAATAATAGCACCGAGTAAATGGCCTGGTCAAAGAGCCGCCAGGCCGGCTGTACCCATTGTACCACGACCAGGGCCGCTGCACCAAATAGAAAGGTCAGCCAGCCGCTGGACCGGCGAACCGCCCCCGGAAAGAGGTAGAGGGCCGTCAGGAGGACGGTGTAGGGGGCATACAGGGCCAGGGCCACCATGATGGTACTTAAGATGCCGGACAGGCGCAGGGCCGCCAGGGTGGCCACCAGGACTACAGCCAGGATCACCAGCCGGGTGATGACCATCCGGTGCCGGCGGTTTTCACCGGTCACCAGGTATTTAAAAAGAATATCCTCCGTGCAAATGGTCCCCACCCCGACCAGGAGGCCGGTCGCCGTCGATATGTCTGCTGCCCAAAGGCCGGCCAGGAGCAGGCCGGATAGGATAGGCGGCAGGGTCATGACCATGGTGGGCAGGGCCGCGGCGGTATTGGCCAGGTCCGGAAAGTGGGCCTGGCAGGCAATACCGAAGATAGCGCTTAAAAACCCGCAGGGAATCATAATGGCCGCCCCAAAAAAGGCCCCCCGGCGGGCATCTGCCGGCGTCCGGGCGGCGATGAAGTTCTGCATAACCCCGGTATTGGGCAGGCACTGGAGGGTCATGGTCACACACCAGGCAATAATGACCGCTGCCGGCATCCCCTTGACCAGGGAAAACCAGTGGCTCCCATCACCGCTGATGCCGGCCGGCAGCAGGGCCTGGAGACCGGCCACGCCCCCATTGGACTGGAGGAGGTAGACCACCCCCAAGACCACCCCAAGGTAGATGACCAGCATATTGACCACATTGGACAGGCCCGCTGCCAAGAGGCCACCCATGACCGCCACTGCCGCAAACATCACTGCCGAAAAAATAATCCCAGTGGTCTCGGTAAAGACATTGGGTAAAATGACGCTCAAGATGGCCCCACCGGCGATGATCTGCAGGGCAATGATCACCGTGTTGATAACCACCTGGACCAGCGCCGCCAGGCCCTCAAAGGCGGGGCCAAAGACCGACCCGAGCATCTGGCTGACGGTCTTCTGGTTGGTCATCCGGACCCGGGCCGCTAAAAAGAAGCCGACCAGGATGGGGCCCAAGGCCCAGGCCACATTATACCAGCCGGCCGAAAGCCCACTCTCATAGGCATTTTCCGCCACCCCAATCGTCGAGGCCCCGCCGATGGCCAGGCCGGCAATCATGACCCCAACCAGGGGCCAGGGCAGCTGCTTATCTGCCAAAAGAAAGGCTTCAGAGGTCTTGCCCCGCTGGAATAAGGCTGCCAGCCAGGAGACCCCCAGGAGTACAGCCATGTATACCACTACAATTCCTAAAGTCATTGTCCACGCCTCCATGTCATTGTTTTTTAACGACTATTGTACAGGCTGGCAGGACATTATGAAAATAAAAAAAACTAATACGTTTGCAAATAAAAAAGGGGCTGTTGCAACATAGCCCCTCCAACAAACAAAGTCCCAGCTCAAAACAATGAGGAGGGACTTTGTTTATGGATATATCCATATAAGCTTATAATATATAGCTAAGGAGAATTTTGTAAATCAATTAGGGCTAAGTTTGTCTATAAGCAAGGAGCTGTGCCGAATGATTTTACTCATTCTGACACAGCCCCTTATAAGAGACCGAAGGCCTTGAGATAAATGCCGGCATAGCCGACCAGGGCCAGAATAAAGGCCAGCTGATAGCCAACCCGAACCAGGGCCCCCTCCAACTGGCCGGATAATTCCAAAAGGGCCAGGGCTATCATATTAAAAACACCCAGGGCCAGGCAGATGACCCCCGGGGCAAAGGCCTTGGGCGTCAGGGCCAGCAAAAAGCCGGCCAGGGCCCCCAGGCCTAGGGGCAGGAGGAGGGCCCCCAGGATGGCCAGGTCACGGCCGAGCCGGCCAAAGAAAAGACCCTCATCCCCCCTGTCCGGTCCCCTAGCCCTCATCTTCAATCACATCTTCAGGGTCTTCGATAAAGTACTTCATCCCGATCTTCTTCAGTTCCCGCATGGACCGGAGGGCATCAAAGGAAACATCGTGGGGGGTATCCTGGCCGATAATGGCCAGGAGCTCCTGGATAATTTGGTCATATTCTTCATCAGTCCGGGCGTGGACCATGGTGTAAAGGTTATAGGGGAAGCGGGGGTCCCGGTTCCGCCGGTAGCAATGGGTCACCGCCGGGTGGGCCGCCACTTTCTTACCAATGGCATCGACCTGGTCATCCGGCACATCCCAAACCACCATCACATTGATGGTAAAGCCCACGTTTTTATGGCGGAGGGCAATGGAGATCCGCTTGAGACAGCCCTTGTCCATTAAGGATTGGATGCCGGCCATGAGCTCTTCTTCGCTGATCTGCATTTCCTCAGCCAGGGCAGCGTAGGGTTCGGGTACCAGGGGCAGGTCATTTTGCAGGGCCCGGACGATGGCCCGTTCCCTTTCTGTTACAGGGCTGGACATTAGGCCTCCTCCTTTCCCTTGTCATCGGCCTTGGTCACATCAAAGGTCACATCTATTTTATAGCGTTTGCTCATTTCAAAGCGGAGCATATCTGCCACATAGGGGCTTGCTTCAATGGTATCCAGAATATGGTCCAAGGTGGGCTGGTTGATGGCTATGAGGGTGAACCAGATGCAAAAGTCATGGCTCCGCTCATAGTTGTGGGTCACGCCCGGGTAGCGGTTGATCACCTGGACCGCTTCATCAAAGTGACCTTCCGCCGGGCGGACGGCGATCAGCATGGACCGGTAGCCCAGGGCATGGGAGTTAAAGAAGCCACTCATGCGGCGGATAATATTGTCGGTTTTTAAGCGGGCAATCCGGTGAATGACTTCTTCCTCACTGGTATTGCCGATTTCTTCAGCCATGTCGGCATAGGGCCGGTGGGTCAGGGGGATTCCCCGCTGCAAGATCATTAAAATGGCCCGGTCTAAATCATCCATCTGAACCATGCTTGTATCACTCCTGATTTAAAATACACAGGGGGTCGGCACTCATAAAGTCCCCTTTGTGGTAGTAGGCCGCCCGGGCCCGACAGCCGCCGCAGCTGGCGCCGTATTTGCACTGGCCACACTGGCCGCTGTAGCTTTCGGTCCGGAGGGTTTTGAACACCGGGCTCTCGGCCCAGATTTCATCAAAGGGTTTCTCTTTGACATTGCCGATGGCCATTTTCATATAGGCGCAGGGCTGGACATCCCCCTTGGGGCTGACAATGCAATAGGTAATCCCGGCTAGGCAGCCTTTGCGAAACCGCTGGTCATGGCCGACCTTATCGGCCACCCGGATAAACTGGGGGGCACAGGTGGGCTTGACTTCAATGGGGACTTCCTTGGCCTTGGACATGATCCGGGTCAGGACCCCTTCATAGGCTTCCCGGTCCAGGGCCATGTCGACAATGTCTTCCCCCCGGCCGGTCGGGACCAGGAAGAAGATATGGTGGGCCCGGGCACCGATATCGACGGCGAAGTCCATGATGTCTGTCACTTCGCCCTCATTCCAATCCATGACAGTGGTGTGGATTTGGAAGGGGAGGCCGGCTTTTTTGCAGTTTTCCATGCCCCGGATGGCCGCGGCATGGGCCCCTTCTTTGGCCCGGAGCTTGTCGTGCTTGGCGGCATCCAGGCTATCCAGGGAAATGCCGGCTGCCATGAGGCCCGCTTCCTTTAACCGGCGGGCGGCTTCTTCATCAATCAGGGTCCCGTTAGACCCTAGAACAGGCCGCAGGCCTTGTTCTTTGGCATAGGCAATGAGTTCATAAATATCCGGACGGGCCATAGGCTCCCCGCCGGAAAAAATCATAATATGAAAGCCGGCCCGGGCCACACCATCAATTAAGGCCTTGCCCTGGTCAGTCGTAAGTTCACCGGTATCCTTTTGACCCGACTCCCGGTAGCAGTGGGCACAAAAGAGGTTGCAGTCATTGGTGGTGTTCCAACTCATGATTTTCATTCGGCATCACCTTCCATGAGGGGGTTGGGCATGGCCCGTTCTTCATCGGTCAGGTAGCAAGCCGGGTCAAAGCCCCAAAAGTCGCCGGTCACCGCTTCACCCCGGGCCCGGAAGTTGCCGTTACAAATGGGCAGCCAGTTACAGGCCTGGCATTTTTCATCCAGGAGGGGTTTCCGGTCCTTGAGGCCGGCTAAGATCGGGTTGGACATGTCGGTCCAGATTTCCTTGAAGGGCCGGTCTTTAACGCTGCCCAGGTCATGGTGCTGGGTAAACTGGTCCGGGTGGACATGGCCCAAGTGGTCCACTTCGCCGAAGGCAATCCCGCTCCGGTTGCCCCCGTTCATGGACAGGAGCTGCCAAATTTTGGCGGCCCGGGCCGGGTCCTTGTCCTTGTATTTCAGGTACATGTAGGGGCCATCGGCATGGTTGTCCACCAGGAGGACTTCTTTTTTCAGGCCCCGCTCATCCCATTCGACAACCCGGTCGCAGATTTTATCGACAATGGCCCGGGTTTCTTCATGGGTCAGGTCATCGGTGACCAGGGTTTCCCCCCGGCCGGAATAAACCAAGTGGTAGAAGCAGATCCGGTCAATGTCTTCATTTTCCAGCATATCCAGGACGGCGTCGACGTCATCCATGGTGGACCGGCTGATGGTAAAGCGAAGGCCGACCCGTTGGTTAACAGCCCGGCAGTTGCGGATACCGGCCATGGCTGCGTCAAAGGCCCCTTCCACCCCCCGGAAGGCATCGTTGGTTTCCCGCAGGCCGTCAATAGAAATCCCCACATAGCCGATGCCGTGGTCCTTAATCTTTTGGGCCACTTCCGGGGTAATGAGGGTCCCATTGGTCGACAGGGTGGCCCGGATACCCTTTTCCCGGGCATAGGCGGCCAGGTCAAAGAAGTCCTTGCGGACCAGGGGCTCGCCACCGGAAAAGAGGATGACCGGGACTTTAAAGTCAGCCAGGTCATCGATAAAGGCCTTGGCTTCTTCAGTGGTCAGTTCCCCTTCATACTGCTTGGCCTCTGCATGGGCATAGCAGTGCTTGCATTTTAAGTTGCAGGTCCGGGTATAGTTCCAGGCCACGACCGGGCCCCGGCCTTCAGATACCCCGTGCTTTTGGTTCCGACTTTTCTCCGTATATCTCAGGCTATCCCCAAAGTAGACATCGCCGGTTAGTAATTTTGTTAAGCTTAACAAGCCTCTTCCTCCTTATACATCTTCCTCTAGTGGCTGGGCCCGGTGTAAGACAGCAAGCGCTCCATGCTGGCTGCCAGGGCATCCCTTTTATCAGTAATGGTCTCCCGGGCCTGGGCTGCTGCCTCTGCGTCTTCCCCCACTAAGTCCGCTAAAACATCGTTGGCATCAGCAATGGCGATTTTCATCTCGCTCCACTTGTCCGGGTCATAGTCCTCTTCGTGCAACCGCCCGGTGGCATCAATCAATTGTTGCAGGTGGGTCAGGGTCCCGATAAAGGCCTGCTGGGCAGCCATATCGGCCAGGACCTCGCCCAGGCTGGTCTGGCCATTGGCCTCGGTGACCAGGATGGGGACTTGCAGGCGGAGGCCGGCGGCCAGGACCAGGTCTAAGATCCGCCGGACCTCTTCTTCACTGTAGTCCTTGCTGAAAATAATAGCTGACTGGTCGGCCTCCTGGCCGCTGGGGCTATCTTCCCCTTCGATTAAGGCCTTGAGCGAGTGGCCGGCTGCCTCATCGTCCAAGAGCCGGTAGGCCAGCTTGACCCGGTCAAAAAAGGCCAGGGCCAGGTCCAGGTCTTTGCCGGCTGGGGCTTTATATAAAAGTATCATATTATATACCCTCCATGGTCATTAATTATACCCTTTTTCTTAATGGATTGCTTATCCCTCAGATTACCCTGAGGGGTATTCTTTTTATGGCGTCTTTCTCATTATATACTATTTTTACACCGCCGTCATACCCTGGTCTATGAAGGCTGCCTATAGGTTCAATTACTCCTGCTAAAAAACCCCGCACGCCATGTGCGGGGTCCTTCTCTATACCTTTAAGCCGGTACGCCGGTTTGCTCACCCAGGGTAATCTTTGCCTGGCCCTGCTTGTTCCGTCGCATGACGTCCAGGGTCAGGGTGTCGCCGGCCTTATGATTTTTTAAGATGGCTTGTAAGTCCTCGTAGCCCTTGAGGCTTTTACCGTCTACCCCGGTGATGACATCCCCAGGCAGGATCCCGGCCTGATCAGCAGGGCTCCCTTCAACGGTCTGGACGACCAGGAGGCCACTGGTCTGGTCAATGTTGAGCTGGGCGGCCATCTCTGCGGTCAGGCTATAGCCGGAAATGCCTACAAAGGGTTGGGCGGATGGGGATTCGCCCTTTTCAATTTTATCGACAATCCGCATGACATTATTGACCGGGATGGCGAAACCCAGCCCCTCGACCCCCTCGGCCTGGACCTTGACGCTGTTGATCCCGATGAGCTTACCCTGACCATCGACGAGGGCGCCACCGGAGTTGCCCTGGTTAATGGCGCAGTTGGTCTGGAGGAGGTTGTAGGTTTGGTTGCCCATCTGGATTTCCCGGTTGATTCCGCTGATGATCCCATCGGTGACGGTTTGGGAGAAGGTCTGGCCTAGGGGGTTACCGACGGCCACAGCCAGTTGGCCGACCCGCAGGGCATCGGAATCGCCGATGTCAACAGTCGGGTACCCGCTCCCTTCAATATCCAGAACGGCCAGGTCACTTTCCTGGTCATAGCCGATGACCTTGGCATTTTTTGTACTCCCGTCGGCCAGGGTGACGGTCAACCGGGTGGCCCCGCTGATGACGTGGTAGTTGGTGACCATGGTCCCGTCTTCCCGGATGATGACCCCGCTGCCGGAGGCCTGGTTCATTTCCCCGGTTTGGCCAAAGATGGTGGTCTGCTTGCCAAAGTTATTGACCCCTACCACCGCCGGAACCACCTTTTCAGCAATATCGGCCACGCTGAGGGTCCCTGTATTGCTAACGGTCTTGGTAGCTGTTGCTTTGGGGCCTGACAGGATGGTCCCGCCGGTCTGGGCCTGGCGGTTAAAGAGGGCGTTGCCGGCCCAGCCCCCTACCCCACCGGCCAGCAGGGCGATGAGGACGGTGGCAATCAACCGGGTCAGGCCGGTATTTTTCTTCGGTTTTTCCGCCCGGGCCCTATGCCGCTGGTCATTGACCCGGACCTGGGTCCGGGGGAGGACCCGGTCAGCTTGTGGGGCCGGGTCTGCCGGCCGGCCGGTCACATCTATGGTCGGCTGGTCCGGTCCTTCCTGGCCGTCAGAGGGCCGGTTGGACGGGTTAAAGGGGTTATTCTTATCCTCAAACATCAAATGCCTCCTTAATGGTTCATATGTGGACGTCCACCGGGTCATGGCCCGCCAGCAAGATGGGCAGGCGGTCAGCATGGTCCGGGAGGGCGTCTACAAGGGTCTTCCTTGCTAGTTCAGGTCGGTTGTTCTTCTCACTTAAATGGGCTAAGACCACCAGCCGGGTCCGGTCACCCAGGTGGCCAGCCAGGAGGCGGGCCGCTGTCGCATTGGACAGGTGGCCGTAGGGGCTCAGGATCCGCTCTTTCAGATAAAAGGGGTAGGGGCCGGTCTTGACCAGGTCGACATCATGGTTGGCCTCCAGGACCACCATATCGCTGGCCGCCAGTGCCTGGCCAATGGCCGGGCTGGCCTGTCCGGTATCGGTGACCTGGGTCAGCCTGACCCCCTCGGCTGCAAAACTGAAGCCAATGGGCTGGGCGGCGTCATGGGACAGGCCCAGGAGGCTGACCGACAGGTCCTCAATGGTCTGCGCCCCCTCCGGCAAAATATGGACCAGGCCCCGGTCAAAGGTCCCCAGACCCTGGCCGGCCAAGAGGGCGGCCCAGGTGCCTTCCGTGGCATAGCAGGGAACCGGGTGGCGCCTGAGCAGGGGGCCCAGGCCGGCTATGTGGTCCCGGTGCTCATGGCTGAGAAAAATCCCCCGGACCCGGTCCAGGGACTGGCCCTGGCCGGCTAAGAGTTGCCCTATCCGCCGCATGGATATGCCACAGTCAATGAGCCAGGCACCGGCGGCTGTTGCCAAATAAGCGGCGTTGCCCTTACTGGACGACGCCAGGGATATGTAGTGCATGTCTTGCCTCCTGTATATAGTATACCCGTCTCCGACGGGCCTTTCGTGTGTGAAAAGTTACGGTTCCATCTAGGCTTTGTTAAGAAGATGTCGGCGATATAAAAGTTTGCCCCCGCTGACATTTTTTCCACAAACGTGGTATAATCATCTGATAAAGATGTGGAAGAAAGGAGTCGAAATGAGTTTAAGGGACCTGATTACCGAATACGTCATCAATACCGATGAAATGTCTGCCGGGATTGCCGCCCACTTGACCGGTGGGGTCCAGGACCTCCACTGGGAAGACCGGTTTGACCCGGATACCCTCGAAAGGGCCATCATTGCCGATGGCACCGTCAACGGTGAACGCCCCCGCTTGGCCATTATTGAAGGGGCCGCCCCGGAAACCTACTGTAGCTGCGAGATTTACCGGGCTGCGGAATCGACCGGTTTCTGCCGCCACCAGGTGGCCCTCCTCCGGGCGACCTTTGACGCCCTCAATATGGCCCAGGCAACCGTTGATGAAGACAAGCGGCAGCTAGATGCCGACCAGCTCCTGGCCGCCTACGAGGCCGACCTGTCCCTGGTCAGAGAAAGCCCCCTCGAATTACTGCCTACCCTTGACTTTGACCCGTACACCGGCCGCTTTGCCCTCACCTTTCGCATAGCCAGAGACGAAAGCCATTATATCATAAAAAACCTATCTGATTTTGTGGACCGGTTGACCCATAAGGAAGTCTTCCGCTATGGGAAGTACCTGGAAGTGGCCCATGACCGGCGCTACTTCTCAGAAGGGGCCCAGTTTTATATTGACCTCTTACTGACCAGCCTGGCCCTCTACCGGGAAGCCGGCGGGACCCCGCCGGTCAAACGCTATTTATACCTCACCCCGGGACAATTTGACCGGTTCTTTGACTTCATTGCCCAAAGCGAGGACCCCAGGGTCGACGTCCAGGCCAATGGCAAGGCTACCAGCACCCGAACCCTGACCTATGCCGACCCCAAGGACACCCTCTCCCTCCGCCAGCGGCTGGATGGCCGCTACCAGCTGAGCCTGGAGGCCGGCTACACCCCCTTAAAGCCCGGCGGCCGCTACCGCTACCTCATGACCAAGGAAACCATCATCCGGCCCTCGGCGGTCTACAACCGCTATGTCATGCCCCTTTATGACTTTCTGGATGGCCACGAGGCTAAGACCCTGGTCCTCACCGAGGACGAGGCTGCCGCCTTTTGTGCCAATGCCCTGACCCCCCTGGCCGGCCTCCTCCAGGTGGAGCTCTCCCAGGCCCTCCGCCAGCGCTTTGCCCAAAAGCCCCTGCACGCCCACATGCTGATTTCCTACCCGGCTGAGGACTGCCTGTCCGGTCTCCTGACCTTCCGCTATGGAGATACCAGCTTTAACCCCCTGCTGGCCCAGGACGACAAGGAGGCCCTACGGGACCTGGCCGCTGAAGAGGATATCTTTGCCCTCCTCCGGGCCTACCGGTTTTCGGTCAATGAAGATGAGGTCCTCTTAGTCGGCGAAGAGGCCCTCTACAACTTCCTTTTAGAGGGCTTGCCCCAGCTCATGGCCCTGGCCACCGTCGATATCGAGGAAAGGCTCCGCCGGATCCGGCCGAAGAACCCGGTCATCCCCCAGATGAGTTCCAGCATCAACCATGGGACCATTGAGCTTTCCTTTGACGATACCGAAGTGGACATTCCGGCCCTGGCCGACCTCCTGAAGGCCTACCGGCACGGTCGCCGCTACATCCGCCTGAAAAACGGCCAATTCCTCAACCTGGTCAACCCGGCTGTGGCCGAGCTGGACCAGCTCCTGAATGACCTGGACCTGGACCCGGAAGACTTAACGGAGCCGGACCCCATCGAACTGCCCACTTACCGGGCCGTCCGCCTCCAGGCCCTAGTCGATGAAAGCCCCCTGAACCTCCACCTGTCCGATGACCTCCGGACCTTAGCCGACCGGCTCATGCACCTAACGGAAGAGCCCATCGCCCCGCCGGAAAGCCTCCAGGCAGTCCTCCGGCCCTACCAAGTCCAAGGCTACCGCTGGCTGGTGGGCCTGTCCCGGCTGGGCATGGGCGGCATCCTGGCCGATGACATGGGCCTGGGTAAGACCATCCAGGCCATTGCCTACCTCCTCTACCGGAAGCGCCGGGACCCGGAAGCCACGGCCTTAATCGTGGTCCCCACCTCCCTGATTTATAACTGGGAGGATGAACTGGCCCGGTTTGCCCCCAGCCTCCCCTACCGGATTATCACCGGCAATGCCGATGAACGCCGGGAGGCCATCCAAGAGGCCCCGGTCGGGTCGGTCCTGGTCACCAGCTATGCCACCCTCAGGCGGGACCACCCCCTCTATAGCCACTTCACCTTCGATACCATCTTTGCCGACGAGGCCCAGTTTATCAAAAACAGCTACACCCAAAATGCCAAGAGCCTCAAAAGCCTGTCGGCCCGCCACCGCTTCGCCTTAACCGGGACCCCCATGGAAAATGCCCTGGCCGACCTCTGGAGCATCATGGACTTTTGCATGCCCGGCTACCTCTTGAGCTGGCGGCAGTTCCGCCATATCTATGACATCCCCATCAGCCGCTATGAAGACGAAAGCCGGCTCTACCGGCTCCGCCTTTTAATGGCCCCCTTCCTCTTACGGCGGGTCAAGAGCGATGTCCTCACCGAGCTCCCGGAAAAAATTGAAACCACCCTCTACACCGAGCTCAGCCACGAGGAAAGGCGGATCTACGACAGCCAGCTGGCCCTATCCAAGGAAACGGTCATCCAGGCCCTGGCCAATGAGGGCCTCCCCCAAAACCGGATTAAAATCCTGGCCCTCCTCATGCGGCTCCGCCAGGTCTGCTGCTCGCCCAGGCTCTTCCTGCCCAGCTTTGACCAGCCCTCCTCCAAGCTCAAGTTAGCGGTGGAAACCATCATGGAACGCCAGCAACACGGCCACCGGATGATCCTCTTTAGCCAGTTCACCTCCATGATTGACCTGATCAGCGAGGCCCTGGACCGCCACGGCATTGACCACCTGATCCTCACCGGCCAGACCAAGGCCGATGAACGGATGGCCCTGATCCGCCGCTTCCAAGGCGGCAGCGTCCCGGTCTTCCTGATCAGCCTCAAGGCTGGGGGCACCGGCCTCAACCTGACAGCCGCCGATACAGTCATCCACTTTGACCCCTGGTGGAACCAAAGCGTCGAAGACCAGGCCACAGACCGGACCCACCGGATCGGCCAGAAGCGGACCGTCCATGTGATCCGGCTCATCTGCAAGCACACCATTGAAGAAAAAATCATGGCCTTAAAGGAGAAAAAGTCCAGCCTGTCTGACCAAATCGTCGGCGAAAGCAAGGGCCTCCTCTCCAGCCTGACCCCTGAAGACCTGCGTGACCTCTTTGACCTGGGGCCCAGGCCATAAGCAATAAAAGAAGAACCGTTTGCCTCAGATCGGCAAACGGTTCTTCTTTTATTGGTCTTTATCCGGTTTATCCCGCTCTTGGCCGGCCTCGGCCCGCCGCAGGTCATCGGCCATGGTTTCATCCATGGTTTCTGTGACCCGGGCCTCAATCTGGGCCTCCAGCTTGGTTTCCAGGTCAGCGGCCTCTTGGGCACTGAGCCGGTACTTGGGCAGGAGCTCATTGATGAGCAGGGCCACAAAGACCCCCAAAAGGGTATCCAGGATCCGCATGAGGGAGTACTGGACAATAGAGGCCTGGCCCACCGGCATGAGCAGGATGGAGCAAAAGGTAACACAGGTAATCACCGCAGCCGGCGCCCGGTTGATCAGGGCGATGAGCTTAATGAGAAACATGACCCCCAGGGCCACCAGGACATCATAAACAAGGTCCCCCTGGTCAAGACCCAGGGCGGTGACCCCGGCCAGGATCCCCATGCCCACAAAACCGCCGATAATGGTCCCCAGGACCCGGTTGAGCCCGACCTTCAGGCTGTCTTCAAAGGTGGGCTTCATACAGATAAGGGCCGCCACCACAGCAAAGAAGGGGTAGCCCCCCAGGCCCCGGCTGAAGAGCAGACAAATCAGGGCCGCCAGACCGGTTTTATAAATCCGCATCCCCATATGAAAGGGGCCGGATGGTAATTGATGATCAGACATAACCTGCCTCCCTCTTCGTCAAGTACGCCAAGAGCCCGGGGCCCTCCCCCGGCACTTTAGCTCATTATACCCCATTATAGCCTAATTCATTCAGGGCTGTCCCGAAAAGAAAAAGCCCCTTGCAGGGCTCTGTCACATTTTAAAGGCTTAAGCCTCCTGGTCGCCGGTGAAGTTTAAAAACCAGGCCAGGCGCTTATGGTCTCCCTTTTCCGGCTTCTCATCCAGCATACAGTGGTCAGGGGCTGCCATGATGACGTCATCACCGACCTGCCAGTCTGCCGGCGTTTTGACCCCCTGGCGGTCTACCCGTTGGAGGGCATTGACCAGCCGGAGGAGCTCGGTCATGTTGCGGCCGGTGGTTTCCGGATAGTATTGGATGGCCCGGATGACCCCGGCCGGGTCAATGACAAAGGTAGCCCGAACGGTCACCTCAGGATTAGTGGTGTGGATCATCCCATAGGCCTCAGCGACCTCCCGGTGGATGTCGGCAATCACCGGAAAGGGGATGGCCTGCCCCTCTTCGCCATTGAGCCAGCGCATCTGCTCCATGGTCCGCAGCCAGGCCATATGGGAGGACAGGGAGTCTACAGACAGGCCAATGAGCTCACAGTCCAGGGCTTCAAACTGGTCATAAATCCGGGCCAGGGCCATCAGTTCTGTACTGCAAACCGGGGTGAAGTCACCGGGGTGAGAAAATAAAATCACCCACTGACCGGTATAGTCTGACGGAAAGGCGATGCTCCCCTTGGTTGTCTCCGCAGAAAAGGGCGGTGCCGGATCACCGATCATAGGAATATTGCTTGGCATAGTCATCCTCCTTATAAGCTTCTTTAGCTGTATTGTAAAAAATCCCCGGCCGACTGTCAAACCGGCGGGTCTTTTCGCTGAAAAGAGGTCTTTTATTGAAAAATCAGCCAAATTCACGTATTTGTGCAAAAAAAGACTTTCTTAATCTTTACAACTAATGTACTATTTAGATAATAGAATGCATCAAAGCCCTGCCTAAGCAGGCGTAAGTGCGGACAAGCTGTCCCATACCCATAGAAAGGAAGATTTGCATGAACGTTTATCCCACAGAGAAAGTGCGTAACCTCGCCCTGGTTGGCCATTCCGGCAGCGGAAAAACCAATTTGACTGAAGCCATGTTGTTCCAGTCCGGCGCCACCAAAAAAATCGGCCTGACCGCAGATAAAAACACCCTGTCGGATTTTTCCAAGCAGGAAATGGCCCGGGGATCTTCCATTGGCGTCTCTGTCATCCCTGTCGAATGGCGAGACCTGAAAATAAATATCATCGATACCCCGGGGCATATGGACTTCATCGGTGAAGCCTACAGTGCCCTACGGGCCGCTGAAAGTGCACTCATGATTATTGACGCCACCAGCGGGGTCCAGGCCGGTACGGAACGGATGTGGAAGTACTGTGAAAAAATCGGCCTGCCCCGACTAATCTTCGTCAATAAGATTGACGAGGAAAACGTCAGCTTCCGAAAGATTATGGAAGAGTTAGAAGAAGCCTTCGGTAAAAAGGTTATTCCCTTTTCCGTCCCCATTGGCGAAGGGGAGTCCTTTGTCGGGGTGACAGATGTCATCTTCCAAAAGGGCTTTAAGTACACCGACGGCATGCCCCTGGAAACAGACCTGACCCATGACCAGGTCAAGGCCACCGAGCGGATGTATGAAGAAATCGCCGAAGTCGTTGCGGAAAGTGACGAAGTCCTCATGGAAAAATACTTCGCCGGGGAAAAATTCACTCGGGAGGACCTCCTGCGCGGGGTGACCTCGGCCCTCCTGGAAGGGGATGCGGTCCCCCTCCTGGTTGGGTCTGCCGAAAAGGGCATCGGCATTGACATCCTCTTAAATATGATTGTCAACTACATGCCGGCCCCCAATGATGACCGGGCCAATATCGGCTTCCGCTATGAAAGCGGCGAAGAACGCAGAGTCGACCCGACAGAGCCCTTCTCCGCAGTGGTTTTCAAGACCATCATTGACCCCTTCCTGGGCAAGATCTCCATCTTCAAGGTCTTATCCGGTAGGGTCAGTAAGAATTCGGATATTTATAACGCCTCTAAGGACACGGCCGAAAAATTCGGCACCGTATCGGCCTTACGGGGCAAGAACCAGCTGGAAGTCGCTGAACTCCAGGCCGGGGATATTGGCTGTGTCACCAAGCTCCAGCACACCGAAACCGGGGATACCCTCTGCGATAAGGCCCACCCGGTGGTCTATAAACGGGTCGAATTCCCCAGCCCGGTTATCTACTATGCCATTGAAGCCGCTGCTAAAAACGATGAAGACAAGCTGGCCCAGGGCCTCCAGCGGCTCTCGGAAGAATTTCCCAGCTTTATCGTCCGTCGGGACGGGGAAACCCACCAGCTCACCATTGGCGGCCTAGGCGATACCCAGCTGGACGTGGTCATCGAACGGTTGGAAGACTCCTTTGGGGTCAAGGTCAACCGGGTCCCCTTTATCATCCCTTACAAGGAAACCATCCGCACCAAGGCCGAAGTCCAGGGCAAGCACAAGAAACAATCCGGCGGCGCCGGCCAGTACGGGGATGTTTGGGTCCGGTTCGAACCCTGCGATGAGGACTTTGTCTTTGCCGAAGAAATTTTTGGCGGCGCTGTCCCCCGGAACTTCTTCCCGGCCGTTGAAAAGGGGCTCAAGGACGCCATGGTCCACGGCCCCTTGGCCGGCTACCCCATGACCGGGGTCAAGGCCACCCTCTATGATGGATCCTACCATGATGTCGACTCCAACGAAATGGCCTTTAAACTGGCCGCCCAGCTGGCCTTCCGCAAGGGGACCGCTGAAGCCCAGCCGGTCCTCCTGGAGCCCATCTGCAAGGTAGAAGTCTCCATTCCGGAAGAAAACCTCGGGGACGTTATGGGCGATATGAGCAAGCGCCGGGGCCGGATCCTGGGCATGGACCAGGAGGCCGACGGCACCCAGCTCCTCATTGCTGAAGCCCCCCAAGCAGAAATGTTCGACTACCTCATTGACCTCCGGGCCATGACCCGGGGCCGGGGCACCTTTACCATGACCTTTATCCGCTATGAAGAAGTACCGGCCGGCATTGCTGAAAAAGTCATTGAAGCCGCTGAAGCGGCCAAAGGAAAAAGTGAATAAGGCCTAAGCATACCAAAGCCAGCAACCTCACATCATGGTTGCTGGCTTTTTTATCTGGATATTTAAACCTTTGGCCCCCTTTTGCCCTCTTATAAGTGAAGACCCTTCCGGAAAGGAGCATATATATGATTTCTTCAAAGCAATGGGTAGCCTGGGTCAAGCAGGCCCAGGCCGGCGACCAGGCGGCCTTTACCGAGCTGGTTCGCCACTTCCAGGCTGAGGGCTACCGGGCCGCCTGGCTCTGGGCCGGTGATGGGGCCGAGGATATTTTGCAGGAGGCCTTCCTCACCTGTTGGCAGAAATTACCCCAGTTGCGCCAGGCCGGGGCCTTCCGCAGCTGGTTTTACCAAATCCTCCGTCGAACCGCCCTTGACTACATCAAAAGAAGGCAAGCAGAGGTCCCCCAGGATAATATGGACCCCCTCTTTACCAGCTCAAGGCCCAACCAGGCAACGACTGACAGCGACCGTCTCCAGGCAGCCCTTGGCCAATTGCCTGATCCCCAACGGGATACCTGCACCCTCTACTACTACGCCGGTTTTAGCGTTAAAGAAATCGCCGCCATGACCCAGGTCCCCCAGGCCACCGTCAAATCCCGCCTCTTCCATGCCCGGAAGAAGTTACGGGCCCTGCTCTTAAGCGATGGCCCAGACCGGCCGGCCACAAGCCAGGCAATGCAAGTGACTAAGGAGGCACATCATGAACACCTATAAGGACCAAGAGCTCACCAACCTATTTCAAGAGACCGCTGAAAAACAAACCCTCCCGGCTGACTTTGCCGACCGCTTGACCGGTAGACTGCCGGCCCAAGAGAGAAAGCAAAAAGCCCGTAAGGGCCGACGCCGGCTGGTTACCGGCATGGCAGCGGCGGCTGTCTTCTGCCTCTCTGTCGGGACCCTGTACGCCACCGGCGTCTTCGGCGAGGGCGGCATCATCAGCCATAGCAGCATCTTCGCCGATTACCACAGCCTGCCCGACGCCGACACCCTAAAGGCCGACCTGGGCTTTATCCCCCAACTACCGGAAGCCCTGGGCCCCTTTACCTTTCGCGAGGCCAGTATTGGCGAGAGCACCTACCAGGATAAGGCCGGCAATAAGGAAGTTACCGCCAAAGACCTCATCGCCAGTTATCAAGACAAGGCCGGGACCCGGCTCAATCTTTTCGCCAGTCCGGCTCTAAACCCCTTAGAACTAGATCCCGCTGACACCGTCGTAACCCAAAAGGGCATCCAGTACCAACTGGTCGACTACACCCAGCGGCTGGTCCCCGGAAACTACGAGAAAACCGAAGAAGACCTGGCTTTAGAAAGGACCGGCCGGCTAAACATCGCCTACGGCGGCGATGACATATCCGAATCATCCATGGCCACGGTCATCTGGCAGGACGCCGGCATCGAGTACCAACTGCTCGCTGAAGACAGCCTAAGCAGCCGGGACCTCCTGGCCCTCTTGCCGGCCTAAGCGGCCCGGACCTAAAAACGCCTTACCCGGTCGGGTAAGGCGTTTTGTTATGATGAAATCGTATCAGAATCTAATCAGCCATTAACATAGTCTTGGGCAACCCAAGCTTGGCGACCGTCACCGGTTTGGATGTGAACCATGCCGTTGGCCCGGTCTAAGACGGTAACCTGGGTCCCGTTGGATACACTACCGACGATGGTTGCAGATGGATCTGCAGCGGCCCGCATGTTCAGGTCAGCCCCTTGGACATTAATGGTTGCGCTCCCGCCACCTGCCTGAGCTTGTTGCTGCTGGGGGGCAGCTGCCTGGGTGTTGGCTGCTTGCTGGGGTTGACTTTGACTGGTGGTGCTTTCAGTTTTTTGGGTCTTGGTCTTCTTTTCAGAAGTAGACTGGTCGGCTTTTTTACTTTCCTTTTCAGCGTCAGACAGGGCCTTCTCTGCCTTAGCCCGGTCTTCTTTCTTTTGTTGGTTTTCCAGGTCAGAGGCATTGACCAGGGAGGTTTCTACATCTGAAGAGGAGGCGGTGACGAGGGGGTCCTTGGGACCAAAGAGGGCCCCGCTGGTATAAGCAATAATGCTCCCTAGGGCCAGGCCGACGACAACGGCAATGGCTAAAGCAATAAGAACGTTTTTTAATTTCATTTTTTCTGCTCCTTTTGGTTGATTTGATATGCTTTCCCTAGGATGCCCAGACGGTGAGCGCCGTAGAGGACCCCAAGAAGAACCAGCACAAAGACCAAAAAGCCTTTGGCCGTTGTTAAAGAATTGACAATCAAGGCCGCCCCGGATAAGCCGGCACTAATGGCATAGATTAAGAGCACCGTATTCCGGTGGGATAAGCCCATCCGCAAGAGGCAGTGGTGGAGATGGGCCTTGTCTGCTTCAAAAATCGGCTGGCCGGCCAGCGACCGCCGGACAATGGCGAAGAGGGTATCAAAAATAGGCACCCCTAAAATAAGAATCGGAATAAAGACCGAAACCACCGTCAGCCCCTTCGAGGCGCTGTGGATAGAGATAATGGCAAGCATGTAGCCCAGGAACATACTCCCGGTATCCCCCATAAAGATAGAGGCCGGGTGAAAGTTATAGAGTAAGAAGCCTAGGGAGGCACCGGCTAGGCCAATGGCCATCAGGGCAGTCGACAGGTCGCCATTTTGCAGGGCCACAATGGTCATGCTCAGGGCGGCAATGCCTGCAACCCCACCGGCTAGGCCATCCAGGCCGTCAATGAGGTTGATGGCGTTGACAATAGCCACAATCCAGATGATGGATACCGGCACAGACAGCCAGGCCAGGTTAAAGACCTCTGCCCCAATAAAGCCGGTCACAAACTGGATCCGGACCCCACCGGCGCAGGCAATCCCGGCTGCAATCACTTGGCCTAGGAGCTTGAGCTTGGCCGGCATATCGGTCATATCATCGACAATGCCTACAAAGACCAGCAGGGTTGCACCCAGGAAGACCACCACCAGGGACCGGTCGGTCGGCAGAGCAATAAAGGTGGTCACCCAATAGGCGGCATAAATGGCCAGGCCCCCCATCCGCGGCATGATCTTGGTGTGGACCTTCCGCTGGTTGGGCTTGTCGACTGCCCCAATCCGTAGGGCCAGGAGTTTGACCAGGGGGACGAGAAAGGCTGTCAATAAAAAGGCCCCGGCCGCCACCCATAAAATATTAATCAAAAGGTTGTCTGATATCATTGCAACACTTCCATTAGTATAATCTCCATATAGGCATTGTAAAGGTATTTTAAGGCTATTTCAAGCTATTGCCGGCCTTTTACCATCTTTTTTGCCAGGGCCGCCGGCAGCTGGGCCAGCCCCTTGAGGGTGGCCACCCGTTTGGGGGCACAGGGGCCCTTGGCCAGGGCCGCCTGGGCCCCGTCTGCCAGGCTGGCCGGGGTCATGTCTTCCAGGGCCAGGATTTCCCCGCCGCCGACCCGCTGCATAAAGGCGGTCACCTTGGGGTCATAGGGGAGGCCCAGGAGGGCGCAGTTACAAACCGCCCCGATAATCAAGGCATGGAGCCGCATGGCAATCACCAGGTCAGCGGCTTTCATGAGGCTAAAGAGTTCATTTAAGGGATAGTCCCCCTCCAGGACATAGGCCCGCTCGGTCATATGCCCGGCAATGGCCTGGCACAGGGCCATGTCCGCCTCCGGCTGCATGGGCAGGAGGGCCACCTTATAACCCTGCCGGGCCAGGACGTCTAAGCCTTCCGAAAAGGCCTTGACCCGGTCCACCCCCTGCCAGGGGCGGGGGGCACAGATGACCAGCTTGTCTGCCTCGTAAATACCCGCCTGGGCCAGGAGGGTCCGGACCGGCCGGCCGCCGGTCCCCTCATAGGCCAGGACCGGGTCTGCTGCAATAAGGACCGGAACCCGGACCCCCATCTCCTTGAGCAGGTGCCGGCTATCCCGGTCCCGAACAGTAATGGCCTGGGTCCGGTTTAAGACCGCAGCGGTCAGCCGGCGGTTGAGGCCATCATTTAAAGGGCCAACCCCCTGACCATATACCAGGACCGGGACCCGGCAAAGCCGGGCCAGGACGATGACTGCCAGATAGTAGATAAAGCCCCGCTTACTGGTCACATCCTGGAGGAGGCTCCCCCCACCGGAAATGAGGAGGTCACTTTTCAAAAGGGCCCCTACAACGCCCCGGACCTGCCAGCGGTTGACCGCATCGACCCCAAACCGGGCCCGGCTGTCAGCCGGCGCATTGGAGAGGAGGGTTAGGTCAGCCGCCGGCATTTCTTTGGCCAGGGCTGCGATAATCGATTCACAGACGGCATCGTCACCGGCATTATTAAAGCCGTAGTAACCGCTTAAGGTAATCCGCATCATTTGCCGCCTCCTTTTAAGGTCGCTTGTTTCGCCCGGTTACTTCTCCAGCCCCACTGACCGAGGCGGAAGAGCCCCCATAAAAGGGCTGACAATAAAATCCCCACCAGGAGCCCGTTCCCACTCCGCCAGAGGCTCACAGCCAGAGGCGTGTGGATATGGGCGTAAGTATTCACCAGCGATACCTGGCCTATAAGGGCTGGAATTGTCATGAGCCACCAGCCTACCCGCTTGCGGGCCAGGAGGAACCAGGCCAGGGTAAAGGGGTAACCGATCAGGAATTCCTTAGACCGGGGCCGGACAGACAAGATATCCGTCAGCCACTGGCGGAAGCCCATTTCCGTATCACTGATGGCCGCCGAGCTGTTCCCGGTCCGGCTCACATAAATGACCAGGGCCACCGCTAAAATCCCGAAGAGGACCAGGTAGCGGTAGTCGACCAGTTTCTGGCCCAGGGCCTTGACCCGGCCCCAGGGGTCGGGCTGGTCCCAGATAAAGAGGACCGCCGGCACTACCAGGAGAGGAATCACATGGGCCAGCTTAACCCCGGCAAACTGGCTAAGCTTGAGCATAAAGAGCTGGGAGGACAGAAGCCCCACCATGAGAACCGCCCCAACAAAGGTCAGGGCGCACATCAGGAGCAGTCGGCCCACCGCCCGGCTAAAGCGGTCTGTTCCATAATTGAGAAAGAGGAGGGCCGATAGGCTGGGAAAGGTTACCACACTGATAAAGGCCATCCCCTTAAGGGCCAGGACCGGTGCAACCACTAGGCCCGCAATCCACCCGGCGGCCAGGACCAGGGCTGCCAGGACAGCCATCTTTTCCAGGCCGAGCCGGCGCAAGAAGAGAAAGACCCCGGCCACAATCCCCAGGCCGATGAGCCCCTGCTGCCAATCCGGCGTTTCAATAGGCTGGAGACCGGCATAGTCTTGGCCCAGCTTAAAGCCGTCTTCTTCCAGGGACTTACCCAGAGCATCCAGGTAATTGAGGTTCATATCCAGGGCATAGCCCGGTTCTGCAATATCAAAAAACCGGACCAGGAGTCCCCGCATATTCCGTTCCCGAACAGCCAGGCTCCACCGGTCCAGGGCCTGCTGCTCCCCTTGGAGCCTTTCTGCTTCGGTTTCCCCTTGAAATTCGCTCATCTCTGCATTGGAAATGGTATGGACCCGAACCACCTCCTTGTCCAGGAGGACGCCCAACTTTTCCAGGCCCGCCTGCTTGGAAAATTCAACAATCCCCAGGGGGACCTTAGGCAGACCTCGGTCATCGGTCAGCACCGCATGGAGTTTATCTAAAGCATTTGGATAACCGGGGACCACCTTATCATTCATCAAGACCAGGACCAGGTTGGGCACCGATGCCAGGTCCTCCTGCAGTTGCCGGTAGGCCGGGTCATCATTGCCCCGCCAGGTCCGGATTTGAACCACGACCCCCATGGCCTGGTCCGCAACAGCCTGCATCACAGCCTGGTCATAGCCCACACCGATGCTGTCAACTGCATCGGCCGCCATGTCTTCTTCCTGCTTGTTCTGGGTGATCATAGAGGGTACAGCGATAACATCGTAGCCCTCTGCCCCCCCGGCAATGAAGATGGCCCCCCGGACCTTGGCCAGGACCTCTGCCTTAACCTGGCCCCGCCAGGCCTCATCATAAATGACAATATACCGCATGGCATCATTGGGGGTGAAGGCCGGCAGGCGGCCGGGGTCCCGGGCATCCCGGACATTCTGCCCCTGGTAAATGCCCACCTTCCCCTCATCGGCCAGGCCCCGGAGGGATTCCTCCTTAAAGAGGACCTGGCTGACCCCGTGGTCTTTTAAAATCCCCAGCATGGTCGCCAGGTCTTTTTTATTCCCACTGGCCAGGGCTCGGACATCCGTTTCATTCACAATGATATTGACAGCCTTGTCCCCTGCCTCTACCGCTAGGCGCTTGACCGCCACCAGTGAGGACAGGACCAGGGCCAGGACCACCAGGGCTATAGCCCCTCTTTCAGCCCATACCAGCCAATTTTTCCGCATGATTTGTAACCTCTCTTTACATGTGATCATATCTCCCATATTGTAACACACCTGGCCCCGGCGTGAAATACACCCGGTGTTAGGTTTATAAGAGATATGGCCCTTGTAAAAGTTTGGTGGAAGGGTCCAAGGCCCTTTTGTCCGGCCCGGCCTTAGGTTATCCTAAAGAGAGACGAGACCATATGACCAGAAGGAGGACCTATGAGTATCCTACTACAAACGCCTGTCACTGCCTTTGACCACTACCTTACGGCTCAAAGCCCCAGGGCTTATGCCCCTTCATTTAGGGCTTTTTACCGTTTTTTACGGGAAGAGGTCCAGTTCGGCTGGACCGGCAGCCGGGACCATACCTACCACCACTGTGCTCGGGTCCTCCTCTTCACCCTGATGATTGGGCGGCTGGAGGGCCTGGCCGAAGACCAGGTCCATGACGCCGCCCTGGCCGCCGTTTTTCACGATAGCCGCCGGCTGGATGATGGCTTTGACGTCGGCCACGGCCTCCGGGCTGCCCACTACTACCGCCAGTATACCAATGCCCACCGCCGCCCCTTTAGCCGGCCGGTTTACGCCGCCATCGCCTTTCATGACCGGGACGATGCCCTGGCCCTCAAGGCCTTCCAGCATGCCCCGGATGCCGAAAACCAGCGCACCGTCTGGCGGCTCCTAAAAGACGCCGATGCCCTGGACCGGCTCCGCTTTGGCGAAGCTGCCCTGGATACAAGCTACCTCCGGACCCAAGCCGCCCTCCAGCTCCTCCCTGAAGCCCGGCGGATCGTCCAGGAAAGCGCCGCCCTGGTTGACCAGCGCCCGGGCTGAGCCCCACCGGCCTTCCAAGCCGGCCCGGCCAAAAACAGGGCCCGGTCAACATAAGTAAAAGCCTCCTAAGGAAAGGCTCTTTTATAAACCTAGCCCTACCCTACTTTCGCCAGAACCACCCCTAGCGATATTGCAGACATGTCCGCCTATGCCCAGACGAGCAAGGCCCCTCCTCAAAAAAGAGGAGGGGCCTTGCTCGTAGAGAGCTGTTTTCACGGCTCTATTCTTTTTTAGGCGGCTAGGGTTACCAGCTGCTGGCGGCAAGCGAAACAGCCTGCCTATTTTTTAAAACAATTGATCACAACAACCTTATTTTGACCATCCCATTCAATGTCCTGGTCAATCCCATCGTTGATATCCCCCTGCTGGAGGTTGAAAATTTGGGAGATATTGGTCAGGGGCAGGAGGATACGGCCGTCAATATTCAGCGGCTTAGCGTCCATATCCACAAGCTTGCCATTGGAGAGAACAATCTGGGTCCCGTCAGCGGGTACAACGGCTGTTAACCCGTCCTTACTGAAGCTGGCCGTCCGGCTGGCCTCATCCCAGGTCACATCTGCCCCCAGGACTTCAGCCACAAAGCGGACCGGCAGCATGGTCCGGCCATTGGAGATGACCGGCGCCACATCCATCTGCTTTTGAGAGGCTTCGCCGTTGGCCAACAGGGCATAGGTCTTGGACCCGATGGTCAGGGTATAGCTGGTCTTTTCGACCGTCGGGGCAGGGGCAGGCTCTTTATAGGCCTGTTTGCTTCTAATGACAACCAGCTGATTTTCTCCATCCCATTCAATGTCTTGGGCAATACCGTCCTTGATATCCCCTTGTTTCAGGTCAAATATTTTAGAAATATTGGTCAAGGGCAGGAGGAGCCGGCCGTCAATATTCAGCGGCTTGGCATCCATATCCACAACTGTGCCGCCGGAGATGACAATCTGGGTCCCGTCAGCAGGCACCACAGCGGTGATGCCATCCTTGGTAAAGCTGGCTGTCCGGCTGGCATTATCCCAGGTCACATCTGCCCCCAGTACTTCACCGACAAAGCGGACAGGCAGCATGGTCCGACCATTGGAAATAATCGGGGCCACATCCATCCGGCCCTGGGAGGTCTTACCTTGGCTCGACAGGGTGTAGTCCTTGGACCCAATCTTTAAGGTGTAAATTGCGTCCGTGACCTTGGTCCCGTCATTCGGTTTTTCTCCCTTGCCGGCAGACGAATCGCCCTTACCCGGCTTATCCTTGTCGGAGTCATCTTTAGGCTTATCGGTTGTAATCGTTACTCCGCCGGTAGAGCCGGTAGACCCGGTTGAAGATCCGGTATCCTTATCCTTGTAGGTGACCGTGATGGTGGAGTCCTTGACCAGCTTAAAGCTGTACTTACCGTCTTGACCACTTACCTCTGTGCCATTGACTTGAACCTTGTCCACTTCCTTGCCTTCCGGTGCCTTATTCAGGGTAAAGGTGATCTGGCTGTCTTTGGCATAGGTGTTGTCAGCTGTGGCCCCTTCGATGGTCACTGCTTTTTCAGGTTTAACCGTTACCTTAAATTTATCTTGGGCCAGCGGGTTGCTTCCCTTATCCTTATAGGTCACGGTGATGGTGGAATTCTTGACCAGCTTAAAGCTGTACTTACCGTTTTGAGCTTTTGAGTCCTTGCCATTGACTTGAACCTTGTCCACTTCTTTCCCTTCCGGTGCCTTATTCAGGGTAAAGGTAATCTGGCTGTCTTTGGCATAGGTGTTGTCAGCTGTGGCCCCTTCGATGGTCACTGCTTTTTCAGGTTTAACCGTTACCTTAAATTTATCTTGGGCCGGCGGATTGCTTTCCTTATCCTTGTAGGTCACGGTGATGGTGGAATTCTTGACCAGCTTAAAGCTGTACTTATCGTCTTGACCACTTACATCTGTGCCATTGACTTGAACCTTGTCCACTTCTTTCCCTGCCGGTGCCTTATTCAGAGTAAAGGTAATCTGGCTGTCTTTGGCATAGGTGTTGTCAGCTGTGGCCCCTTCGATGGTCACTGCTTTTTCAGGTTTAACCGTTACCTTAAATTTATCTTGGGCCGGCGGATTGCTTTCCTTATCCTTATAGGTCACGGTGATTTTTGTATCTTCAGTAATGGTGACATGGTAGGTCCCATCATTATCCGGGGTAAGAACCCGGTCATTTGCCTTGACTGTATCGACTTCCTTCCCTTCCGGCGGGTTCACCTTAAAGGAGATCTCCTTGCCGTCCGGGTACTTGCCATCAGCTGGGGGATTTTCAATGGTAAGGTTCCCGTCAGCGGGAAGGGTTACCGTATGATTTTCTTGAGCCGGGGCGTCTTTGTAGTCAATGGCAATGGTGGTATCTTTTGTGATGGTAAAGGTATAGGTCCCGTTTGAAGGCGTCAAGGACGTATCATTGGCCTTAACGGTGGCAACGGCCTTACTTGCCGGCGGGGCGACGGTAAAGGAGATTTTCGTTTTTTCCTTGTACTTGCCATCTGCGGCATTGGCTGGGGTTAAGCCTTCGACTTTCCCGCCCTTAGCATCAATGGCCAGGCTATAGGTCTCAGGGACCCGGCTATTGGTGATGGTTTGCTTAGCCGTATCGTAGCTAACGGTATAGGTCTTGCCGGCCAGGCTGACCTGGCCATTTGTTTCGCCGACTTCCTTGAAGCTGTAGGTGTAGAAAGCCCCATTATTGTCTACCTTGGGCCCGGTGAAGATGGCCTTACCGGTCTGGTCTCCATGGCCGGTGGCTGCAAAGGCAACTTCCGTCGTGCCGTCTGCCTGGGCTAGGAGGGCCTTGTCACCCTCACTGACTTGCCCATAAACCTGAAGGTTGATGGTCGGGAAGGTTGCCGGTTTGGCATCCTGGCCCCAGAGCTTGGTTACTTCATAGGTCCGGCTGGCCACCTTGGCTTGAGCTGTGGCTGTTTGTTCAAAATTACTAAGCGTAAAGGTAACCGGGGCCGGGTTGGTTAAGTCAAAGCCTTGACCGGTAGCCGGATCAATCAGGGTGATGGTATAGGTCCCTAAGGGGAGCTTGTCCAGGGTCACCGGTTTGTTGAGGGACAGGTCAAAGGTTGAGGGTTCGGGCTCAGCTGCCCCCGATTTGATGTAGGGGTAGACGGTCCGGTCCTTATTTTTCCCTTCCACTTTGACCTGGAAGGTCTTGGTGGACTGGCCAATCTCCTGGCCCTGGAGGTCCAGCATGGAGAGGTCAATGGTTAACCGGCCGATATTGGCGTACTTGTTCTGGCCGGTAATGGGGTAGACCCCTGTGGTGGGCGTGAGGGCAAAGGCCCCGCCGTTCAGTTTTTGGACCTGAGGCACCCCATCGTCATCCTGGTAGGGGTGGGTATAGGTGATTTCATAGAGGGATTCTGCCTTGATGGGCTGGCCCTTCTTGTCCCCGGTCTGGTAGGTTAAGGGTTGGCCTGCCTTGGTGACCAGGTTTTCAGAAATTGTATAGTCCCCGGCCGGCACAGTCGTAACTTCTGTGAGGATTTCAGGGTCCCGGAGGGTGGTTTTGACGGTTTGGCCAGCATCGACCTTATAGGTCTTACTAAAGTCGCCGGATGTGACCTGGAAGACATAGTCATGGCCATCCGGATTTTGCGTAACCTCGCTATTGGCCTGGTCGACCAGTTTTTTGGTCAGTTCCAAAATGGTCGGGTTGGCGTAAAGGGGTTTTTCATTTTGGTCTTTCTCCTCCAGGTTGGTGGAGGGGTTGGTGTATTTCAGGGCATAGTTGGAGATGGAGTAGCCCTTTTTATCTTTGATGACGCTGCCCTTGACCAGGTTGTCATCGGCCACCAGGTCATATTCCAGGGTCAACTGGTAGGTCTCCCCTGCCTGGGGCAGTTTGCCAAAGTTGAGGTCAATGTTGGTCTGCCGCTTACCGTCATACTTGGTCAGGTCGGTGGTCAGGGTGTAGTCTGTACCGGCTGTACCCCCGGTGACCTTGACAGATCCCGGCACGACCTGGAAGCCCGGTCTGATTTTTTCAGTGAGTTGCCCGTCCTTGAGGGGGTTGGTGACCCCGGTGGCGTCAGCGTCTAAGATGGCCTTGATCTGGTCTCTTAAGCCGGCGATGTCGCTATAGTCTGTAATGCTGGTCGGCTTGGCCGGGGTATTGCTGTTGGCCTGGGCCAGGTAGTTTTGATATTCTGCGTTATTCTGATTGGCAGCTGTCTCCAGGCCAATGGCGTGGATGGTAATCCCCTTGGCCGCTGCAATATTGGCTTCTGATTGGATGACCTTGGCCATATTGAGGTTGATGCCATTGGGGTATTTGGCCTTCAGTTCTTCCCCAGCGAAATACATGGAAATATTTAGAAAGCGGGTATCGGTTATCCCCGACTTGAGCGTATACTCTCTATCAGCAAAGGTGTAGATATCCATGGGCTTGGCTTTATCCACGACCTTGATTTCCGGCTCGCTGGTGACAGGGTTTGTTTCAACCACATCATCCAGCTGGACCCCTGCTTTTTCCAGGTTCTTCAACAGGCTCTCGCCACCACTGGGGTGGACCCCCTGGTCAGATACGCTGGCGGTCACCAGGACCAGGTGCTTATCGGCCAGGACCGAAGAAAGGCCGGGGTCCGTTAAAATTTTCCGGCCCTTCTGGATGGCATGGGAGATGTTGTTATGCATGTTCAAGCTGGTCGGATAGGCAATATGTTTTTCCGGAATTTTTGCCTTTTTATCCGCAGCCTCATTTTCCACCAGGTCAAAGGCCGTCTTCAGCTCAGCGGTTGTCTGTTTTTTGGTCTTACCGGAAATCCTTGCTGTAAAGACATTAGCCTGGTTGTTATAGGTCATAACAAAGACATCCAGGTCCTTAAAGTAGGCGCCGTCCTTGGCCCGGTTGTCAAAGTCCAGGGCCTGGCCGATGGCGTCCTTGACATAGGTCAGGTAGGCGTTGACATAGCCGATGCCCTCATAGCCCGGGGCGTCTTCAAACATGGGGTTGGATGTATCAATGGCAAAGACCACTTCCCGTTTTTTGGGGTAGCCTTGGCCGGTGATGACCCGCTTGACATGGAACTTATTAAGCTCCCCTGCCACCGGGGTCAGGCTGGAGGCCACCTTGACGTGGCCATCCTTGGATGTGTAGCTGGTCGTATAGGTTCCGTCTTCCTCGCCACCGGTCGGGGCGGCCTGGGCCCGGACCGGGATGACACTGACCAAGAGGGCCAGGGCCAAGAGGAGGGAGAGAACCTTCTTCCCTTTAACTTGCATAGATATGCCTCCTTTTTTTATTCTTTGCACAAAATAGCTGCCTGCTGTCCTTACCGGACGCTTATCCCCCCCTTTTGCATGATTCTGAAAATAAGCCTAGAACAATTATATATATATATATATATATATATGCAAGGGATTTTTGCCCCTTTATTTTACCTTTTTTCGCTAGCGGGAAACCCCCTGCCCGGCCCCCTCTTCCAGGCCTTCCCCCTGCTGCCGGGCCAACAAAAAAGCCCCCATCCGGTCCTCGAGGAGGACCGGATGGGGGCGGTTTTCTTTAATAGACCACTTATTTAGCTTCATCAAAGTAGGCTTGGACATCGGCGGTGTTGACCGGGATGACGGTGCCTTGGTACTTGTCGTTGATGAGTTTCTTAGCGGCATCGGAGCTTAAGACCTTGACCAGGACCTTGGTCTTGTCGCTGTCAGCATCTGCAGCCCGGACGGCTACGACATTGGCATAGGCCTTGGCGGCGATGGAGTTGGGGTCTTCTACAGCCAGGTTGCCGGCGAAGTCAATGTCGGAAGCGATGGCGAAGTTCCCATTGATGACAGCCAGGGCCACGTCCGGCAGGGCCCGGGGGATTTGGGCGGCTTCCATTTCGACAATTTCCAGTTTCTTGGGGTTGTCTTGGATATCGCGCACGGTAGCGGTCAGGCCGGCCCCTTCTTTCAGGGTGATTAAACCATTTTCCTGAAGCAGGAGAAGGGCCCGGGCTTCGTTGGAGGTGTCGTTGGGGACGGCAATCTTGTCGCCTTCTTTTAAGGCATCCAGGGTAGTGACTTTACCGGGGAAGATGGCCATGGGTTCGTAGTGAACGAAAACGACATCTTTAAGATCGGTTTTGTTTTCCTTGTTGAAGTCATCCAGGAAGGGCTTATGTTGGAAGAAGTTGGCGTCAATTTCACCGTCGCTTAAGGCCTTGTTAGGCAGGACATAGTCGGTGAATTCCTGGATTTTCAGGGTGTAGCCTTCTTTTTCAAATTCCGGTGCCAGGGCATCTAAGATTTCCTTGTGAGGCGCCGGGGTCGCACCGATGGTGATGACCTTATCATCGCTAGAGGCAGCCGGGGCAGAGCCGGCTTCACTGGTGGCCGGGTCTTGGGCGCCGCAGGCGGCGAGGCTACCTACGGCCAGAGCCGCAACTAAAAGACTGGTTAGGGTTTTCTTAAAAGACATGTTTTTTTTCCTCCTTATTTTTGCACAAGTATTTTGCACAACAACTTTTTATATCTGATACCCCGGTTGGGCCGGGATTAAGCAGACTCCTTACTCCTTTTGTCGCTCTTCTTAACAATCCGCATGCCAATGCTTTGGATGGCCTGGACCAGGAGGACCAGGATGACCACAGTAATGATCATGGTGACATTTTCATAGCGGTAGTAACCGTACTTGATGGCCACATCCCCCAAACCGCCGCCGCCGACAAAGCCGGCCATGGCAGAGTAGCCTAAGATGGTCGTGGCCGCCACCAGGGACCCGGTAATCAAGGAGGGCACAGCCTCCACCAGGAGGACCTTGCGGACAATCTGGCCATTGGAGGCCCCCATGGACTGGGCCGCTTCAATGACGCCGGCATCCACTTCCAGGAGGCTCTGTTCAACGAGCCGGGCCACAAAGGGGGCGGCGCTGACGACCAGGCCGAAGGTCATGGCCTTGGGGCCTATGGTGGTTTGGACCACGGCCCGAGTCAGGGGGGTGATGGCGATAAAGAGAATCAGGAAGGGGACTGACCGGAGGACATTCACCAGGCCGCCGACCAGCCAATTGAGGGCCGGCAGGGGGTGGATCCCATCTCTGGCACTGGTGATCAGGAATACGCCCAGGGGGATACCGATCAGGTAGGAAATGAGGGTGGTGGCCAGGGTGACCCCGATGGTGATCAGGGTGTTGTCCCAGAGCATTTGAATGTATTGAGCATCAAACATGGGCGGCCACCTCCTCTACAGCTACCCCTTGGCCCCGGAGGTACTCACTGACCCGGTAGACATCTGACCGGGGTGGCAGCTGGATGACCATTTGCCCGTAAATACAATCGTCAATGGTCCGGGTATCGGCGTGGAGAATATTGACCGGCTCCCGGGTTTCCAGGATGAGTTCTGCTAAAATCGGCTCGAAGGCGTCTCCCCCTTCAAAGGTAATCCGGAGCTGGGTGCCTTCGGTTTTTTTGAAGTTGATAGGGTCGCCCTCTACCCGGTAGACCAGGCGGCGGGCCGCCTCTGTCTTGGGCTGGGTAAAGACCTCTTTCACCGTCCCTACTTCTGCGATCTGGTGGTCGGCAATGACGGCCACCCGGGAGCAGATTTCTTCGACCACCCGCATCTCATGGGTGATAACAATGACCGTCAGGCCCATCCGCTTGGATAAGTCCTTCAAGAGGTTCAGGATGGCATCAGTGGTTTCCGGGTCCAGGGCGGAGGTGGCTTCATCGCAGAGGAGGACCTTGGGGTCAGAGGCCAGGGCCCGGGCGATGGCCACCCGCTGCTTTTGCCCCCCGGAAAGCTGGGCCGGGTAGGCGTTGGCCCTTTCACTGAGACCGACAATTTCTAAAAGTTCCAGCCCTCTTTTTTTAGCTTCCTGGCCGGTAATGCCGGCAATTTCCAGGGGAAAGCAAACATTTTGCAGGGCAGTCCGCTGCATGAGCAGGTTGAACTGCTGAAAAATCATCCCCATCTGCCGGCGGACCTGGCGGAGGGCCGATGGGGACAGGGTCCCCAGGTCTTGCCCGTCAAAGATAACGCCGCCGGCGCTGGGCCGCTCTAAGAAGTTAATACACCGGACCAGAGTCGACTTGCCAGCCCCGCTCATGCCGATAATGCCGAAGATTTCCCCCTCATGGATGGTAAGGTTGATGTTTTCCAGGGCGGTAATGGTGGTTCCTTTCAGGCGAAAGGACTTGGATAAATCATATAGGCGGATAAGCGCGTCCGAATCAGAAGCTGCCAATCAAATCACTCCTTTTCCCGCTCAAGACCGTGACGGGGCCGCAAACGGGATAAATCATAGGGGGTATGGGCGTAAACAATATGGTTGAGCCAGTTGGAAAAGAGCAGGTTGGCATGGCTCCGCCAGGTGACCACCGGGGCCAGACCGGGGTCATCCCCGGGAAAATAATTTTTTGGCAGGGGGACATTGGCCAGGCCCTTGGCCAGGTCCCGGTCGTATTCACCCTTGAGGGTCAGGGGGTCATACTCCAGGTGGCCGGCAATGAAGTAGTGCCTTTGGTCCAATGTCGAGGAAAGCAGGACGCCTGCCTCGTCGGACTGGGCCAGGACCTTGAGGTCCTTCTCGCCGACAATATCTGCCGGCCGGTTGGTGGTGTGCCGGGAATGGGGGGCCTCAAATTCATCATCAAAGCCCCGGGTGATATCCCGGTTGCGGATGAGCCGGTGGCGGTAGACGCCAAAGAGTTTTTCCGGCAGGAGGACCTTGGGGATACCATAATAATGGTAGAGGGCCGCCTGGGCCGCCCAGCAAATAAAGACGGTGGAATAGACATTGCTATTGGCCCAGTCGAAGATCTCGGTCAGTTCCTGCCAGTAGCTGACGGATTCAAAGGGCATCATTTCCACCGGGGCCCCGGTGATGATGAGGCCGTCGTAGCGCTTGTCGCGAACTTCTTCAAAGCGTTTGTAAAACTTAAACAGGTGCTTTTCCGGGGTGTTTTTACTCTTATGGTGGGAAACCATCAGGAGGTCAACATCCACCTGGAGAGGGGTATTCCCAATCAGACGCAGGAACTGGGTTTCGGTTACAATTTTAAGGGGCATGAGGTTTAAGAGGGCAATCCGCAGGGGCCGGATATCCTGGCGCAGGGCCCGGGACTCATGCATAACTTGAATGTATTCTTCAGCCAGGGCTTCCGCTGCGGGAAGCGACTTGGGTATGATAACCGGCACAGCTCCATCTCCTTCTAGTCTATCGGGCCCTTAGCGACTGGCGGCTAGGGCTTGGTCAATATCGGCAATAATATCTTCCACGGCCTCAATCCCCACATTTAAGCGGATGAGGTCCGGGGCTACACCGGCTTTTTTCAGGTCTGCTTCGTTGAGCTGGCGGTGGGTGGTGGAAGCCGGGTGAATCATATGGCTGTGGAGGTCACCTACATGGGTGACCAGGGTAATGAGTTTGGCCTGGTTGATGACCTGGCGGGCCCGTTCGACGCCGCCCTTGGGCCCAAAGGAAACGACACCGGACTGGCCCTTGGGCAGGTATTTTTGGGCCAGGGCATAGTTGGGGTTGTCCTTTAAGCCGGGGTAGTTGACCCAGGCCACATCCGGGTGGTTAGCCAAGTGCTCTGCAATGGCCAGGGCATTTTCACTGTGCCGCTGCATTCTCAGGTGGAGGGTTTCAATCCCCACATTAATTAAGAAGGCATTAAAGGGGCTCATGGTGGACCCGAAGTCCCGGAGGAGGCCGGCCCGCATCTTGGCGATATAGGCGGCCGGGCCAAACTGGTCGGTATAGACAATACCGTGGTAGTCTTGGTCCGGTTCGGTGAGTTCAGGGTACTTGCCATTCTTCCAGTTGAAATTGCCGCCGTCAACGACAAAGCCGCCAACTGAGGTGGCATGGCCGTCTAAGTACTTGGTGGCACTGTGGGTCACAATGTGGGCCCCCCAGTTCAAGGGGTTGCAGAGGACCGGGGACGGGAAGGTGTTGTCCACAATGAGGGGGACATCACCGGCTTCAGCCAGGGCTGCAACCTTTTCCAGGTCCAGGACATCCAGGGCCGGGTTGCCGATCATTTCCGAAAAAATACAGCGGGTTTCAGGCCGCAGGTGACCTTTCAATTCCTCTAAGGAGAGGCCGGGTTCTACAAATTCCACTTCAATGCCGAACTTTTTCAGCTGGGACCCGAAAAGGGTATGGGTCCCCCCGTAGAGGTTACTCATGGCCAGGACATGGTCGCCGGCCTTGGCTATATTGGCCACAGCAAAAAAATTGGCCGCTTGGCCGCTGGAGGTGGACAGGGCCGCAACCCCGCCCTCTAAAACGGCGACCTTTTCCTCTACCCAGGATAGGCTGGGATTGCCCAGGCGGGTGTACATGGGGGTGTCCACCTTTAGGTCAAAGGTATCCCCCAGGTCTTCTGCTGTATCAAACTTGTAGGTCGTTGATTGGACAATCGGCATAATCCGGGCGTCATGGTTACCGGGGATATAGCCTGCCTGCACGCATTGGGTTTCAGAGGCGAGCTGGCGTAATTCATCATTTGTCATAAGGGTTCCTCCTTTATACCGGGAGCCGGATGTCGGTAGAAAAAAAGCCACTTCACCTAGGGAGGTGAAATGGCTTGTCTTTTTTCTCTCCACTTATCTCCCAGACGGTTCGTCTGTCGGATTTAGCACATTGCCCGAAGGCTGTTGCCGGGTTTCACAGGGCCGTTCCCTCCACCACTCTTGATAAATGATCTCATTCGAGATTGACACGGATTATATCAGATATGCTTACCCCTGTAAAGGGCTAAGGGGAGATTTTTTATTTTTTTGTTGATGGTTCTCCATCCATGGGACGACCGACCGGCCGGACCTCTGTTTCCAGGGCAATGCCGGTTTTTTCAGCGACCACCTGCTGGATATGGCCAATGAGGTCCAAAACGTCCTGGGCAGTGGCCCCGCCGACATTGACGATAAAGCCGGCGTGTTTCATGGACACCTGGGCCCCGCCGAGGGTGTAGCCCTGGAGGCCGCTTTCGATAATAAGAGGGCCGGCGAAGTGGCCGGGGGGCCGCTTAAAGACGCTGCCGGCAGAGGGCATATCCAGGGGCTGGCGACTCTCCCTCTTGTGGGTGAGCTCGGCCATCCTGAGGGCAATATCCGCCGGGTCTCCGGGCTGGAGTCGGAGGGCGGCGGCCAGGCAATACAGGGGCTCTTCCTTGAGCCGGCTGTGCCGGTAGGCAAAGGCCATTTCTGCATTGGTCAGGCGGCGAACCTGCCCCTGGCCATCCATGACCTCAACCCATTCAATGACATCCCGCATTTCCCCGTCATAGGCGCCGGCATTCATAAAGACGGCACCCCCCAGGCTGCCGGGAATGCCACAGGCAAATTCCAGGCCGGTCATCCCCTTGGCTTGGGCCGCCTGGCTCACTTCCGCTAAAGGGACCCCTGCGGCGGCCAGGCAGAGGCTTGGCTCCGGCCAGCTGACCTGGTTGAACCGGGCCATATTAATGACCAGGCCATCCATGCCCCGGTCGCTGACCAGGAGGTTAGACCCCAGGCCCAGGATAAAGACCGGTAAATCCTCTTTATCCGCCCAGGTTAAGGCCAGGGCCAGGTCTGCCGGGCTCTCAGGCCAGGCCATGAGGTCTGCCGGACCGCCGATTTGAAAGGTGGTGTGCTTGGCCATGGGCTCATCTGCCCGCCACTGGTCAGCCGGTAGGGGAAAGGGTTCTTGACACGCAATTGCCAATCTCTTCATCGTCCTTTCATATTGGCCAAGGCGGCCCGGGCGGCATCAATAAAGGCTTCCCCGTAGCTGGGATGGGGTAGGACAGTCGTTGCAATATCCTTGGCTGTCAGCCCCGCCCGGAGGGCAAAGGCGCAGGCGGTGACCAGGTCACTGGCCCGGCCGCAATAGAGCTGGGCCCCGAGCAGGACGCCGTCCTCCTTGTTGAAGACCAGCTTAATGAAGCTCCGGGGGAGTTCGTCAATGACGGTCTTGGCATTGCCCCCCATGACCGCCTTGCCGACCACCGGGCTATAGCCGGCTTCCTTGGCCTGGCCTTCATCCAAACCAAGAGTAGCAATTTCAGGCTGGGTATAGACACAGGCAGGAATGTGGTCCACCGGCCGGGCTTCTTCACCGAGGAGGCGGGCAGCCAGGGCGCGGCCATCTGCGCTGGCCTTGTGGGCCAGCTGGATCCCGCCGATGACATCGCCGATGGCGTAGACATTGGCCAGGCTGGAGGCGTAGCCTTCATCAACCAGGACAAAGCCCCGGTCCATATCCGGCCGGTAGTCTTCGGCAAAGAGGTCATCGGTAGCCGGCTGACGACCGGCTGCCATCAGGACCTTATCAGCCGGTATGGTTTCGCTCTTTCCCTTGGCTTCGTAGGTCACCGCCAGGGCCCCGTCAGCGGCTTCAATGGCCTGGACCCCGGCCCCGGTAACGGCCTTAATCCCCATTTGTTTAAATTGAGCGGCCAGGCTCCGGCCGATTTCCTTATCCATATTGTTGAGTAACTGGGGCAGGGCTTCCAGGACGGTGACTTCCGTTCCCAGGGTCCGGTAGAGGGCAGCCATTTCCACCCCGATGACCCCACCGCCGATAATGACCAGTCGGGCGGGAATTTGGTCATCGACGACCAACATTTCATCAGAGGTCACCACCCCGGGCAGGTCGGCGCCGGGAATGGGCAGACGGCGGGGCTTGGCCCCCACAGCCAGGATGACCCTTTCGGCATCCAGGCTTTCGCCATTTTCCAGGGCCACTTGGGGGCCAGCCAGGAGGCGGGCCCGGTCCTCAAAGACATCGACCTTGGCCCTTTTTAAAAGACCGGCAATGCCCTTTTCCTGCTGGGCTGTCACAGCTGATTTGCGACTATTTAAGGCAGCGGCATCTTTAATGCCCTTGGCCGCTTCATGGAGCAAGGTTTTGGTCGGTACGCAGCCCCGCTGCAGGCAAGTGCCCCCTAAACCACTTTTTTCAACAAGGGCTACTTTTTTTCCGCCGGCTGCCAGGTCCAGGGCACAATCGTACCCGCCCGGGCCGCCACCGATAATGACGACATCATAACGCATTGTCCTGCCTCCTTTTGTTCGAATATATAGACTATAACCTATTGTAGCATGACCGCCAGGCCAATAAAAGGACCTAGTGGACAGGGGCCGGCGAAAAAGATAAGACCTATTGATGAATTCAATAGACCATTTGCACTTTTACCCTTTCTTTTTCGCCAATTATTAGCTATGCTATAAACTAGCAGTATGGCAAGAACCGCTGTCATCCATCTACTATGCCGACAGATACTGCCTACTGCCATAAAGACCCTTGCGGGTCTTTTTTTGTCCCTGCCGTTGAAGAGAAAGCCCCCAATAGCTATACTGGAGAGGGGAGGGCCTATGCTATACATAAGAGAAAGCATCATTGTTGAAGGAGACCGGGACCAGCAGGCTGTTTTGCGGGCTGTCTCTGCCCTTGTTTTTAAAACCCGGGGCTTGAACGGGCTCCGGGCTGACCTGGCTGCCTGGGCCCCCTTTGCTGCCCACGGGGGCCTGGTCATTTTAACGGACCCAGATAGCCCCGGTGACCGGCTCCGGGCCAGGATCACCGCCGTCTATCCCACGGCCCTCCAAGCCCAGTTACCGACCAAGGCCTGCCGGGGACCCCGGGGCCGGCTGGGCATCCAGTTTGCCGACCCGGCCGCCATCCGGGAGGCCCTATTGGCAGCCGGCTGCCGGCAGCGTCAGGCCCCGCCGGCCGATACCCTAAGCCAGCTCATCCAGGCCGGCTTTGGCGGTGGCCCGGCCGGGGCCCAGAACCGCCGGGCCCTCACCACAGCCCTGGGCCTGCCCCAGGCACCGGCCCCCCGGCTGGCGTCCTACTTAAACGCCTTGGACCTGACCCCGGCCCAGGCCCTCAGCTATTTACACCCTAAAGACTAAGGAGGCAGCCTTGATGCAACGCTCTTTCCGCCATAAGAAAAAGTTCGGCCAAAACTTCCTCACTGATCCGGCCTTATTGGATAAAATCGCCCGCCTCTGCCCGCCGGGCCCGGCCGTCCTAGAAATCGGCGCCGGCGCCGGGGCCCTGACCCGGGCCCTGGCCAAGCGCTTTCCCCTGGTCGCTGCCCTGGAAATTGACCGGGACCTGGCCCCCCTCTTGGAAGCCAACCTGGCCGGCTGTGACAATGTCCACCTGGCCTTTGCCGATGCCGGCAAAATCCATTTTGACGCCTACATGGCCGACCTGGGCGCCCCCCAATACGCCATTGTGGCCAACTTACCCTATTACATAACCACCCCCCTCCTCATGCAGGCTGTCGAAGAGAACCGGGGGGCTGAAGATATGATTTTTATGGTCCAAAAGGAGGTCGCTGACCGCCTGGCCGCCCGGCCGGGCAACAAAAGCTACGGGGCCGTGACGGTGGCGGTCCAGTACCGCTGTCAGGTTGACCTGGCCCTCCAGGTCGGCCGGAAGGCCTTTACCCCGGCGCCGGAAGTGGATTCTACGGTGGTCCGGCTCAAGCGGCGGGTCCCTGACATCCCCACCGACCCCACCGCCTTTCGTCAAACGGTCCGGGCCGCCTTTTCCCAGCGGCGGAAGACCCTCCGCAATAGCCTCAAGGCCACCGGCCTGGCCGCCGACCGGCTGGACCGGGCCCTGGAGGCCTGCGCCATCGACCCGACCCGCCGGGCCGAAACCCTATCCGTCAACGAATTTGCCCAGCTCAGCCAGGCCCTCTACCCCAAAGAGAAAGGATGATTTGATGCGCGCCGATGATCGTTTCCAACGCTGGTTGTCTGATGACTCCCTCTCCATGCAGGAGAGACGCCGGCTCTACCGGCTGGCCGATAACAAAGAAGCCTTTTTACGGGCCTTTGGGGAACCCCTGACCTTAAAGGGCGGCCGGTTGATTGGCCAGCTGGGAGACGGCCCGGCCCACATGAATGACCGGACCGCCCGCTGGCTGGCCGCCACCATGGCCAGCCAGCTAATAGACAAGGGCATCGACAAGGGGCTCCTTATTTTAGGTGGGGAGGTCCGGCTCCACACCGATGCCTTCATAGAAACCATTGCCCGCCAGCTCTGCGCCTATGGCCACCATGTGGCTATTTGGCAGGACCCCATCCCGGCCTCGGTCTTATCCTGGGCCATCCGCTATGCCCGGGCCGATGCCGGGATTTACATCGGTGCTGACGCGGCCCCGGCCGACTGGAACGGGGTCACCTGCTACACCGCCCAGGGGGCCCCCTTGAGTGCCCAGGACGATGAAGACCTGGCCAACCGCTACCAAACCTTCCTAAATGGCCAGGACCCCAAGCCCATGGCCGACTTGACCCCCACCGACCGGGCCGGTCAAATGCAGGTCGTCGACCCCCACATGGGGGACCTCTACCTGGCCGACCTTCTCTATGGTGAAGGACTCCTCAAGGACCGGCAAAAGGACGACGGCCCCCTCTCGATTATTTATACAGCCCTACACGGGGCCGGGGGCAACTTTATTCCCGACGCCCTGGCCGAATGCGGCTTTAACGACTTCCGGGAAGTGGAAGGTCAGGCCCCGCCGGATGGGTCCTTTCCCGACCTGACCCGGCCCAACCCCAGCGATGCCCAGGCCCTGGAAGAGGCCTGTCGGTTGGGCTATGTCATGGGCACAGACCTGATCTTGGCCAGCGATCCGCCGGCCCGTCGGATTGGCTGCGCCGTCCGCCACAAGGGCGACTATGTCCTCCTGACCCCAGCGCAAATCGCCGCCCTCCTCATTGACCAACTGCCCCAGATCCTCCCCCAGCCGACCAACGGCGTTATCTTAGCCCCCCTGAAAGGGTCCCCCTTTCCTAAACGGCTGGCCCTCAGCCGGCGCTTCCAGGTCCGGGACCTCCCCCGGGGCCTGGCCGAAGTAGGCCGGGGCTGCAGGGAAATCGTCGCCGATGGCGGCAAGCTCTTCCTGGCCTATGACGATGGGGCCCTGGTCGGCGGCAACTTAAACCGGGAAGGGGATGCTGTCTTTGCAGCAGTTGCCCTGGCCCTGGTTGCCCGGCGGCTAAAGGCCTTCGGACGAACCCTGGTGGACCAGCTGGACCTCCTCTACGCCCACTATGGCTACTGGACAGACCGCCACTTCGACTATGAACCGGCCATGGCCCTCCCCAGGGACCTGAGCGACCGGACCCTAGCCGCCCTGGCCGATATGCCGGCCCAGGAGGTTTTCGGCCGGCCCGTCCGCCTGGTCCTGGACTACCGCCGAGGGACCTTCTGGCTGGCTCCAACCCCCTTGCTCCAGTATGTTTTTCCCGGGGGCAGCCACATCAGCCTGGCCGCTGACCCCGGCGGCCGCCGGCTCCAGGCCCAGGTCTATGCCACCGCCTCTCAAGCAGAACCGGCCCGACACCTGGCTGAAGACCTAACCGGCCAGTTGCGCCAGGCCCTCCGCCTGGCCGCTGAGCAGGCCAGGGGCAACCTTTTGAATTAGTTTGACCACAAACCTTCCGGCTTCGCCCGGTTATAAAAAAAGCGCCTTCCTTTTGGGAGGCGCTTTGCTGTTTAAGGGATATGGTAGAGCTTGCGGAGGTCATCGGGGACCAGGGTCTTCTTTTCTTCAGCAGCGAAGATATGGGCGATCTTCCCCTTGTCCAGCATAATGAGCCGGTCGCCGATATCAATAGCATCCTGGAGGTTATGGGTGATCATAATGACCGTCAGTTTGTCCCGCTCAGCTAGCCGGCAGGTAAAGTCCAGGACGTCTTTGGCAATTTGGGGGTCCAGGGCGGCGGTGTGCTCGTCCAGGAGCAGGAGCTGGGGCGGGCGGAGGGTACTCATAATGAGGGCCACCACCTGGCTCTGACCGCCGGATAATTCATTCATCCGGTTATCCAGCTTATCTTCCAGGCCCATACCGGCCTCACTGAGCTTTTCGGCAAAAATCCGCCGGAGGTCCTTGGTAATGGCCCGGTTAAAGAGTTTCCGGTTTTGCCGGCCATAGGCCAGGGCCAGGTTTTCTGCCACCGTCAGGTTGGGGGCAGTCCCCATCTGGGGGTTTTGAAAGACCCGGCCAATGAAGTGGGACCGCTTATGTTCGGGCAGGAAGGTGATATCCCGGTCATTGAGGGTAATCTTCCCCCGGTTGGGCCAGAGGGCGCCACCGATGATATTGAAGAGGGTCGACTTCCCGGCCCCGTTATTCCCCAGGACGGTAACAAACTCACCGGTTTCGACGGTCAGGTCCAGGCCCCGTAAGACCTGGACGGGGTTGCCGTCTGCCTTCGGAAAGGACTTGTATATATCATTCAATACCAGCATGGGGGTCTCCTTTCCGTAACTTCTGATTGGCCCGGTAGTTCTGCCAAGCCGGCAGGGCCAGGGCCAGAACCACCACGACGGCGGAGATGAGCTTCATGGCATAGGCCGGGAAGAAGTCGCTTTTTATGGCAATGGCCAGGATAATCCGGTAGGCAATACTCCCGACCAGGCAGCTGACCAGGCCGAAGAAGACGCCTCTTTTGCGGACGACCGCTTCCCCGATAATGACCGCCGCCAGGCCGACAACCAGCATCCCAACCCCGCTGTTCATATCGGCAAAGCCCTGGTCACAGGCGATGAGCCCGCCGGACAGGCCGATGAGGGCGTTGGAAATCATGAAGGCGGTGATCTTGTACATATTCACATTCATGGAAGAGGCCCGGGCCATCTTTTCATTGTCCCCAATGGCCCGTATGCATAGGCCAAAGTTAGTCTTGAAGAAAATATCCAGAAGGATGATGACCACCAGGACAATCAGGGCGGAGTAAAGGACCTTCCGGGTGACTTCATGGCTAATGACCTGGCTAAAGGCGGAAAAGAGGGTCGGTGTATCCAGGAGGGCTACGTTACTGGTCCCCTTCATGACCATGAGGTTAATGGAATACAGGCCCGTCATGGTTAAAATCCCGGCCAGGATCGGCTGGATTTTCATTTGGGTTTGCAAGAGGGCGGTCACCAGACCGGCCAGGGCCCCGGCCCCCAAGGAGATGAAGACCCCCAGGTAGGGGTGGCCGGCGGTTACGCTCATGGCCATGACAGCCATCCCGAAGGTAAAGCTGCCATCCGCCGTTAAATCCGGTACATCTAAAATGCGGAAGCTGATATAGATCCCCAAAACGAGTAGGGCATAGATAATGCCCAACTCAATGGAACCGACAAGTAATGACATGAATTCCTCCTACTTCACTAAGGAATGGGCTTTATCCTGGACATCCTGCGGTACAGTGATGCCTAATTTTTCTGCAGTGGCCATGTTGATGTCAACCATGTCACCGGCAATGGCAATGGCCGGGACATCGGCAACGGCTTTACCATTTAAGATTTCAATAGCCAGGCGGGCGCTTTGGGCCCCGGTGTCGACGTCATCAATGGCAACAGACAAGAGGGCGCCGGCATCGACCATGACCTTGGAACTCCCTAAGATAGGAATCTTATGGGCAGTGGTGGCATCGACGACGAGAGCAATGGCATCTTGGATGAGGCTATCGTTGGGCACGAAGATGGCATCCACTTCGGCAGCCATGGAATCAGCGGTTTGCTTTACTTCACTCGAGTTAGAAACGGTCCGTTCAACAGCCTTTAAGCCCATTTTTTCCAGCTGGGCCTTGGCGTCTTTAGCGGTGGCATTGGAGTTGACTTCATTGGCGCTGTATAAAATACCGACGGTTTCAATTTCCGGTTTTAATTCTTTGGCCAGGTTGAAGATTCCCTCAACAGGAATGGGGTTTTGGGTCCCGGTGGCGTTCTTATCCGGTTTTTCCATGCTGGCTAAGAGCCCGGCCTTGACCGGCTGAGAGACAGCGATAAAGACCTGGGGGGTGTCAGACTTTTGGTTGACATAGGCCTGGCTGGCCGGGGTTGCAATGGTGGCGACCAGGTCGTAAGAGCCGTCGGCCATTTCCTGGGCAATGGTGTTCATGTTGGAGGCATCCCCCTGGGCGGATTTTTCAACGAATTCAACGTTGCCGGCCCCGTATTCTTTTTCCATTTCAGCCTTGAAGCCCTTTTTCATATCGTCAAAGGCCCCATTTTCCACCAACTGGATAATCCCAACCTTGTAGTGCTTATCACCCTGGTCTCCGGCCGGAGCTGCAGCAGAAGAGCTATCTCCGCCACCGCCACCACAGGCAGTCAGGCTAAGGGTTAGGGCTAAGAGGGACAGGGCAGCTGTTAATTTTTTAAAGGTTTTCATGGTTATTTTTCCTCTCTCTTTTCATCGTATAAGGCGGCAAAGGCCGCATCCAGCATGTCTTCAGTTATCGGGTAGGGATTGTGGCGGATATCCGAGGCTTGGAGGATAGCCGGATAAATGGCCCGGATATCTGCCATGGTCAGGCCCAGGTCCTCCGGTACCACCGGGTAGCCCAGGGCCTTGTTCAAGGCCATCACGTCCTGGTAGGCCTCCCGCCATCGGTCTACCAGGAGGAGGACGGTCACCCCGAAGCCGACCACTTCCCCATGGGGATGGGCCTCATGGTCAAAGTCCTTGACCCCGGTCAGGGCGTAGTAGATGGCATGGGCCAGGCCGGAGTTATAATCCGGGCTGTGGTCCAGGGTCACCAGGATCGAGACCATCGCTGTCGTAATCAGGATGGTCAGGGCCGTTTGTCTAAAGTCATCGTTCAGCCGGCCTTCATCGACTGCCTGCATGGCCCCTACGGCATGGGCCTGCATGGCTGAAGCACAGGCCCCGCTGATGTGCTCTCCCAGGCTAAGGGGGAAGTTCAGGGCCTCCTGCCGGCAATTAATGGTCACTTCGTAGTACTTGGCATAGGTATCGCCAATGCCGGCGTAGATGTAAATCCGCGGAGCCTGTAAAAGGACCTCCTCATCGATAAAGACGTGCCTGGGAGCCTCTTTGAGAAAGGCCGGCCCAGCGACCCGCCCATCCGGGTGGTACATAATGGATACCGCCGTAGCCGCTGCGCAGTTAGAGGCAATGGTCGGAAAGGTGAAGACCGGCTTGGCCAGGCGGTCGGCCAGGCACTTGGCCGTATCCAGAACATGACCCCCACCAATGCCGAAGATCATATCCGCTTGCCGGACCGCTTCCAGGCCGGCTAAGCGGTCAACTGCCTCATGGGAGGCCATGCCACCATAGTGAATGGGGTCTCCTGTTATAAAGCCGGCCTCATCTAAAACCGGCATAAGTTTATCTTTTAAAGCCGGAAAGCCATGATCGCCAACAATAAGGGCAATCCGCTGGCCAACCGGTCGGCAAAGGTTGACGACATCTTCATACACCGCCTCGCCGATACTGTAATTTGAAAAAGTAACTTGCTCGTGCATCTTCTTCATCCTTTCACCCACAGCCTATTCAAGGCAAAAAAAATACGCCCCTGTCCCCCACTGGGACAAAAGCGAACGCTTCTGCGGTACCACCCGGCTTGGTCAAAAGACCCACTCAATCAGCATACCATCATATGCCTGTCCCTGATAACGGTGGACACTCCGTCAGCGGCTACTCTTATTTTTGCCACCACCCTCTCAAGCCCATTCACACAACCCCGTCACTGCTGCCATCCCACCATCGGCAACTCTCTGAAAGCTCGGTTGATCGGCTACTCTTCTTGATCATCGGTTTGCTTTGATGCTTAATTTAAACTTATTCTACCGACAAGGAAAAGACTTGTCAAGGTTTTTTTGGGGAAATCATCAAGGAAAGAAACCAGACCGCTGTGGAAAGATATATGCCAGCAAAAATAAAAGGCGCCACGCTCATTCCTGCGTAGCGCCAAATATATCTGTCTAGAGCAATGGTCTGCTTAAATAAAGGTCTTGTCATTGAGCTTGAGCCAGCGTTCACCCTTGCCATCTTCCAGCCGCTTATAGTCATGACCGAGGACGGCTTCCATGATGGTGGTGTAGTACCAGTCCTCTTGGGTCATGTCGCTAAAGGGGGTAAAGGCGTCCTGGTGGCGGTTGAGCCAGTCCTGGTCGCCCTGCCGGTTTAAGACCCGGTTGGTTATAGTAATAACTTCTGCCCGGCTGATCGGCTGGTCAGGCCGGAAGGTATTATCCGGATAGCCGGCAATCCAACCATGACCGGCCGCCAGGCGGATGCTCTCATAGGCCCAGTGATCAGGGGACAAGTCGGTAAAGGCCGGGGCCGGGCCATCTTTTAAGCCGGCAAAGCGGCTAGCAATAGCAGCAAACTCTGCCCGACTAATGGGGGCATCCGGTCGGAAGGTCCCATCCGGGTAGCCCTTGATAATGGCTTCCCGGGCCGCATAACCGACTGGGTTGGCATACCAGGCGGTGGTGTCAATATCCGTCAAGTCAGATGGATAGGTCTTGGTCTTATCCGGTCGGTCTTTTAGGAGCCGGGTAAACATGGTGGCCACTTCTGCCCGGCTCATGGACCGGTTGGGCCCAAAGGTCTGGTCCGGGTAGCCCACCATATAGGCATGGTGGTCTTCAGTATTGAGTTTAGGCGGCGTAGTCACCGTGGCCCCGCCGCCTGGCCGGCGGTCTTTTTTCAAGGTCCAGGTCCCCGTAAAGGTCAGGCCTGTATCTTTCTGAACGGTTCCCTTAATGGGTTCCCAACCGGTAAAGGTCCAGGTTCCATCACTGGTTTGGACACTGGTCCGGTCTAGGACCGGCGGAATAATAAGGGCACCGATCATGTCTTCCGTCGGCTCGGGGAGCAGCCGGCTAACCGCTTCAGGCAGGGCCTGCCCCTCTTCCTTAGCTAGAAACCGGTAGTTGACCAGGTAATAAGAATTGTCATCCGGATGCTTATAGTTGACGTCATAGTTGTTCAGCAGGGCGTCGTTTTTCAAGATGGGTTGCGTCTTGTCATGGGGGTTCTTCTGGCCTGTTAGCGAAGTCGACTTAAAAGTGAGATGAGCAAAATCCGCGTAATTTTCCGGCGGTTCCCATAAGAAGACGGCCCTATTATTCTTAAATATCGTTTTATTGTCAATCTTTAGATTCTGGTATTTTTCCTTACTCGCCGGGTTATGGTAGTCGAAGTCGTCAGTAAAAATGGCCCCACCAAAGGCTGTTCGCTTGACGCCATCGGCTAATTTTAACTGACCATTATTTGTCAGGATCGACTTTTGAATGGCTGCCTTGGCTTCTGATAAGTAGATGCCGCCACCAGAAGTCATAGCCATATTATCGTCTATAATCGCCTCAACAAGGGTTGCATCTGCATCATGGAGGAAGAGCCCACCACCCTCATGAGCAATATTTTGCTTAAAGCTGCACTGCTTAAAGGTAAGATGGTTGGAAAAATCGGCAGCCCCATAGTCAAAGGCTTCACCATCTTCGTCTTCGCTGTCCTCATTCGCAGGCGGTAGAGATAAGCGCATCACCTTAGGAAGAAAAGTGCTGTAAACAGCACCGCCTTTTTGAGCGATTTGGTTCCCTTCTTTCCCATTACCTATAAAATGCGTGTTGGTAAGGGTTAGGTCACAGGCATCAATAAAGAGGCCGGCCCCCTTAGAAAGAGCAAAGTTATCTTCAAAATCGGTATTTGAAAGGGCGCCTTTCGCCCAGCTTAACTCCAGGGCACCAGCATCCCTTGAGGCGGCATTTTTTGTAAAGGTAGAGTTTTCAAGGGTAAGGGCTTCGGTAAAGCCAATACACCCTGCCCCTCCGTAATCAGCCCTATTGTTCGCAAAGTTGACATTTTTTATAGAGACAGGTTGGTTATAAATACAAATAGCCCCGCTGGAACTCTCCTCGCCCTTGGCAGCATTTCCAATAAAAGACCCGCCCTCTATGCTTGTTTCTGCCTCGTTACCATTAGAGAAGATGGCACCACCGCTTTTAGCAACAACATTATCCTTGAAATCAGTTTCTGTAAGCGTAACCTTGCCCTCGTCATAATAAATGGCCCCGCCCTGCTGGCAAGTGTAGGTTTGATCGCCCTCTGTCATTTCGCCATTATTTGAAAAAGTAGAATTGGCGATGGTAAAGGTACCCTCTTTTAGATAAATCCCACTGCCTTTTTCGAAAGCCAGGTTGCCATCAAAGTTGCAAGCCTGGAGGGTCCCGGCCGTACCACCTTGTGCGTAAATGCTAGCCCCTTGCTTAGATACGTTAGCGTTGAATTGGCAGGTATCAAGGGCGAGCTCGCCACCATATTTAATCAGGGCCCCGCCGTATTTTGCCTGATTACCGGTAAAGGTTGACTGCTTAGCCTCTACCTTCTCTGCCATACCACCAAGGGCACCGCCGCTTCTGGCCTGGTTCCCTTCAAAGGTACAGGCCTCCATGGTAACCGGGCCATAGGCAAAGATAGCCCCGCCGATTTCCTTGGCTGAGTTATTCTTAAAGGATACCCCTGTAAGCGTCACTTGGCAGTCAGAGCTCGAATAAATCGCCCCACCGTATTTTTGACAGCGGTTGCCCTCAAAAGAACCGCCGGTCATGGCCAGGCTTGCCGTCCCCTGCATATAAATGGCCCCAGCTAGGGATTGGACGCCGTTATATTTACTTTTATCATAGGCTGTTGCGTTCATATTATTTGAAAAAGTTGTGTTAGTGAGTGTAAGAGCTCCATCAATTGCAGTAATGGCAGGGTGATAAAAGGTATTTGGATTGTCGTTTTGACAATTTTGAATAATACAATCCTCTAAGACAAGAGTCCCCTTTTTTGTACCGCTGGTCATTACAGAAAAAGCAGACCCTTTATT
>NZ_JBKICG010000003.1:0-129072 GCF_046569735.1 Peptococcus simiae
GCTATATTTTGCCATGCAAAGACCCCCTAAAGTCGGATTTTTTGGTCCAACTTTAGGGGGTCAGTTCATTAGTTCGGAGAGATTTTTTTATTTATTTGGATGCCTTACTTCCCCTCTTCCCCGGTGTTAACGGGGTTATCCGGATTAGCGACCCATTCGCTGTAGCTGCCGTTATAGAGCCGGTGGGGGATGCCCAGGGCCTGGAGGGCCAGGCTGTTGACGCAGGCACTACCGCCGCTGCCGCAGGACAGGATGATGTCATCATACTTATCCAGGCCGGCAAAGTGGTCTTCCAGGTAGGCCCGGTCTTTTAGCCCGCCATCCTCAGCGATGACGTCTTTAAAGAAGTAATTGACGGCCCCGGGGATGTGGCCGGCAATCCGGTAGCGGGGTTCCACCTGGCCCAGGTAGCGCTGGGGGGCCCGGCTATCGATTAAGAGGCTGGTCGGGTCATCCATTTTTTCTTTGACGGTATCCTGCTTGCAGATAAGGTCCGGCCGGGGCTGGATAGATAAGTGGCCCCCACCCGGCGCCTTGGGGATGGCGGTTTCTTCTTCGCCGCCGGCGGCCAGCCAAGCCCCATAGCCCCCCTTGAGGATATGGATCTTAATAGACAGGCCGGCAAACCGGCTCTGGTAGATAAAGCGGGCGGCACTCATCAGGGATTCCTCATCATAGAGGACGACGGTGCTGTCGTCTTTGAGGCCAAAGCCTTCTAAGAGGCGGGCAAAGTCGTCCGGTAGGAGGAAGGGGTGGTCTCCGCCGAAGTCTCCCCTGGGGTCGGACAGGTCATCTTCAAAGTCCAGGTAAAAGGCCCCGGGGATATGTCCTTCTTCATAGACCACCCGGTGGTAGGAGAGGTCTTCCAGGAGGAAGCGCAGGTCAAAGACCGTTACTTCATCGAAGTGATCCCTTAGGGCTTCAGCTGTAATAAATAAATCCATGGTTTTTTCTCCTCTCATAAGGGCCTATAAGGCGTAGCGGATGGGCTGACCGGCTTTAAAGTAGTAGCCGGATTGAAAGCCCAGGGCCTTGAGTTCGGCCTTGGCCTCCGGCATAAACCGGCCCAGGTCTGCCGGCTGGTGGGCATCGCCGGCCAGGGTAATGAGATCCCCGCCCAGGTCCCGGTAGCGGCGCAGGATGGCCGGGTCACAGAGGCCCGGGTCCTGGCCGGTTTGGTCAAAGTGCTTGTACCGGGTCCGCAGGTTGACTTCTAGGGCGATGTCTCGCTCAATCAGGGCCTTGAACAGGGTGTCGAAGTGGTCGGCAAAGGGGGCGTAAGTGATGGAAGGGTCCGGGTAGGGGGCATACCGGGTCAGGTAGTCAAAGTGGGTCATGACCTGGAAGTGGAAGGCCGAGGTCACCATGTCAAGATGGGCCTCCAGGACCCTTTCATAGGCCGCCTGCTTGGGCAGGTCATAGAGGGGGTGGTCCCGGCGGGCGCCCAGGTCCTGGCCCATAACGGCATGGATAGAGCCCAGGACCTGGTCAAAGCCATAGGGGGCCAGGAAGGGGGTCAGGGTCTCGGCCAATTCCGGCCGGTAGCCAATCTCAATCCCCAAAAGGAGGCCGGGGAAGTCGGCCCGGGCCCGGCGGACGGTGTCGGCATAAAGGGCCAGGTCAAAAATCCATTCCCCGGCCTCCGGCGGCTGGCCCAGGGGGGTCACCTGGTCTGTGGACCCATCCGAAAAATAGTTCTTGTCATAGTGGTCGGTCAAGACCAGGGCCTCAAAGCCTCGGGTCTGGGCGGCAGCGATCAATTCCTCCAGGGTCTGCCGGGCATCCGGCGAAAAGGCTGCCGAATGGCAGTGGGTCTCTACCAGCATGCTTACACGTCCTTTCTTAGCACTCGTCTGTATCTACTTACAATGATACTGAAGTCCCCCCTAGTTGGCAAATAATTTTAGAAAGACTTGGGTATAAAGACAGGTAGAATGGAGGGTTCTTTTATGGAACATGAATATAAGATTAATTCCGTTTGGGACCATATTAACGCCCAAGAAAAAGAAGACATGAACCAATATGCCGACCGGTATATGCAGTTTTTAGATGCGGCCAAAACCGAACGGGAAGCGGCCAAGACCATTATCCGCCTGGCCCAAGAGGCCGGCTACCGGTCCTTTGACGATATCATCAAGGCCGGCGAGGCCCCCAAGGCCGGCCAAGGCTTTTACTTAAACCACAAGAACAAGGCTGTCGTCCTCTTTATGCCCGGCACTGAGCCTTTAACCGCCGGCCTGGACATTGTGGGCAGCCACATTGACGCCCCCCGCCTGGACTTAAAGAGCCACCCCCTCTATGAAGACGGGGGCCTGGGTCTCCTCAAGACCCACTACTACGGGGGCATTAAAAAGTACCAGTGGACCTGCCTGCCCCTGGCCCTCCACGGGATTGCCTACCGGGAAGACGGAACAGAAGTCACCATTAATATCGGCGATGACCCCGATGACCCGGTCTTCTATATCACCGACCTCCTCCCCCACCTGGGCAAGGACCAGAATGCCAAGACCCTGGCCGAAGGGGTCACCGGCGAGCAGCTAAACGCCGTCTTTGGCCTGGAACCCCTCATCGACGAGGCGGGTGAAGAGGTCAAAGACCCGGTTAAGGCCCGGCTCCTAAGCCTTCTCCACGACCGCTATGGCCTGGTGGAAAAAGACCTCCTCTTAGCCGAATTAGAACTCGTCCCGGCCGGCCGGGCCCGGGAAGTGGGCCTGGACCGGTCCATGATTGCGGCCCATGGCCACGATGACCGGTCCTGTTCCTTTGCCGCCGTCGATGGCCTCTTAAACATGAAGGATACCCCCAGCCGCTGGGCAGCCGCCCTCCTGGTTGACAAGGAAGAAATTGGCTCTGTCGGCAATACCAGCATGGGCGCCATCTTCTTCGAGAATGCCCTGGCCGAGCTCCTCAACCTAACCGGGGGCAGGGAGCTGGACCTCCGCCGGACCCTGAGCCAGAGCCGGGTCCTCTCCGGCGATGTAACCGCCGCCCTGGACCCCAGCTTCCCGGAAGTCATGGACAAGCGGAACACCGCCTTCATCGGCCGAGGTGTCTCCATTAATAAATACACCGGGGCCCGGGGCAAGAGCGGGTCCAATGATGCCAATGCTGAATTTTTACAAGACATCCGCAAAATCTTCGATGACGCCGGCGTCCTCTGGCAGATGGGTGAGCTGGGCAAGGTTGACCAGGGCGGCGGTGGCACCATCGCCTATATCCTGGCCAACCGGGGCGCCGAAGTGGTAGACTGTGGTGTTCCCATGCTCTCCATGCACGCCCCCATCGAACTGGCCGCCAAGGCCGACTGCTACATGACCATGCGCGCCTACCAGGCCTTCCTGGCCCAGTAAAGAAAGGTGGTCCCCATGCCAGCAAAAACAGAACGCATTTACTTAGCCGGTGGTTGTTTTTGGGGCGTTGAACATTATTTCAAGCTCATGCCCGGCGTCCAGGATACAGATGTCGGCTATGCCCAAAGCCGGGTCGAAGGGCCCAGCTATGAGGCCGTCTGCAGCGGCCGCACCGGGGCAGCAGAAACCGTCCGGATTGATTATGACCCGGATAAGCTCTCCCTAGACCAAGTCCTCACCGGCTTTTTCCGGATCATTGACCCCACCAGCCTCAACCGCCAGGGTGCAGACATCGGCAGCCAATACCGGACCGGGATCTACAGCCGGGATGAAGCCCTCTTAGACCGGGCCCGGGCCTTTGTCGCCGCCCAAGCAGGCCGGTACGAAAAGCCCCTGGTGGTCGAAGTCTTACCCCTGGAGAACTACTACGCCGCCGAAGACTACCACCAGGATTACCTGGAAAAAAATCCCGGCGGTTATTGCCACATCCCCCAATCCTTTTATAATGAAGTAAAGGCCGGTCCACCGGAAGTGGTGACCAGCTCCCTGGACCCCCGCCGCTACCACAAGCCCAGCGGCAGCTATTTGAAAGACAAGCTCTCCCCCCTCGCCTACCGGATCACCCAGGACGCAGCCACCGAAGGCCCCTTCAGTCACCCCTTGCACGCCGGCGCCCAGGAGCCCGGTATCTATGTGGATATCACCACCGGAGAGCCCCTCTTTTCCAGCCTCGACCAGTACAACGCCGGCTGTGGCTGGCCCAGCTTTACCAAGCCCCTGGACGAGGCCCTGGTGACCAACCATGACGACCACTCCCTGGGCATGGTCCGGACCGAAGTCCGGAGCCGGGTCGGTGACGCCCACCTGGGCCACGTCTTCCCGGATGGGCCCCGGGAGGCCGGCGGCCTCCGCTACTGTATCAACGGCTACGCCACCCGCTTTATCCCCCTAAAGGAGATGGCCCGAGAAGGGTACAGTGATTTAATCCCCCTCTTCGAAGAAGACCTAGGGAAAGACATCCATACCGACCAGAATGATGAATGAGGTGATCCTATGGCCAAGATAACCATGACCATGCAGGCAGCCATCTTTCAATTGAGCCAGCTCAAGACAGAGATAGACCGGACCAAGAACGCCATTGTCCAATTTCAGAACTACCCCCTGTCTGTGAACCAGGGGAAGCCTGCAGATACCAGCAAGAAGGAAGCCATCGTCGCCGCTGCCCTCAAAAAAATGAAGGCCCTGGAAGACGACTACCTGACCCTGCAAGATGCCATTGACCAAAAAAACCGGGAAACCGGCACCGGCCACCTCCTCAATGAAGTGACCGCCAAACGCCGCCGGCTCCGCCTTTTAGAGCCCCTGACCAGCATCCACAATGCCCCCGGGGCCAATTATACTGCCGAAAATGGCGTTGGCCTGGTAGAATACGGCCTGCCCGGCTATGATCAGGTCGTCCAGATTGTAACCGACCTCCGAGAAGAGGTCAGCCAGATTTCCTTGGCCATCGACCAGTCCAATGCCCGGACAGAGGTCGAAGTCAATTTAGCCACCCTGGAAAAATAAAAAAAGATAAGAAGCTTTGGTGGCAAGCGTCATTACAATAAAGAACGGATCCGGTTTACCTAGTGACAATATAACGCACGCCCGGTATTTTACGATTGTTTACTAAATGACGATTCACGCCTGACGATTAAATTCAGGGGCTTTGAGCTTGCCAGGCTTTTACCCTTGGTAAAAGCAAAAACTCTAGCGCCGGAAGTTGCCTTTAGACCGGTGCGGGCCGGAGGTTGGAATTCCAATCTCCGGTTTTTTATTGTTTCTTACACATTTTGCGAATAAATACAAGGAGGTCCTTATGCATTACTTAAAAGAAGCCCAGGCCCTAAAAGAGCAAATGGTCCAGTGGCGGCGCCATATCCACCGCAACCCGGAAGTCGGCCTGGATACCAAAGAAACCGCTGCCTATGTCAGCGACCAATTGAAGGCCATGGGCTATGACCCCAAGCCCTGCGGTAAAAATGGGGTCACCGCCAGCCTTGGCCAAGGAGAGAAAACCCTTCTCCTCCGAGCGGACATGGATGCCCTGGAGCAAACAGAAGAAAGCGGCCTGCCCTTTGCCTCGGAAAAGCCCGGCGTCAGCCATGGCTGTGGCCACGACCTCCATACCACCATGCTCCTGGGGGCCGCCCAACTCTTAAAGGCCCATGAAAAGGACCTCCAACAAAAAATCGTCTTTATGTTCCAGCCCGCTGAAGAAATCTTCGCCGGTGCCCAATCCATGATTGATGACGGCATCCTGGCCGACAACCAGGTGGACTACGCCTTTGCCGTCCACAATATGCCCACCCTCCCGGTGGGCACCGTCGCCCTGACCGAAGGCCCCTTCATGCCCTCGGTAGACGGCTTTACGATCACCATCCAAGGCCAGGGCTGCCACGGAGCCTCGGCCCAGGAAGGGGTTGACCCTATTAATATCGGCGCCCACCTCCACCTGGCCCTACAAACCCTCATCGCCCGGGAAATCAACTACCAAACCGAAGCCCTCCTGACCATCGGCACCTTCCAGGCCGGCACCACCGGCAACATCATCCCCGACCAGGCCATCCTCACCGGCACCCTCCGGGCCATGGACCCGGACGTCCGGACCTTCTTAAAAGACCGACTGGAAACCGTCAGCCGGCTCACAGCCGAAAGCTTCCGGGGCAGCGCCCAGGTCACCTGGGACTACAGCATCCCCGCCAACATTACCGACCCTGACCGCATCCGCCAGTTAAAAGGCGCCCTCCAGGCCATCAACAGCGCCGAAGAAGCCGCCGGCACCGACCAGCGCCTGACCCTGGAAGAAGGCGGCCTCCTCAACGCCTCCGAAGACTTCGCCCTCGTCGCCGCCCAAGTCCCCGCCGCCTTCCTCCGGATCGGGTCCCGGTCCGCCGATAGCCAGGACTGCAACATCCTCCATAACCCCAAAGTCATCCTCAACGAAGACGCCCTCCCCATCGGCGCCGCCGTCTTTACCGCCGTCGCCCTGGAAGCCTAAGACAAATACAAAAGGGGGTGTGTCAGAATGAGTAAAATCATTCGACACAGCTCCTGGATTGCAGACAAACTTAGCCCTAATTGATTTATAAAATTCTCCTTAGCTATATATTATAAGCTTACATGGATATATCCATAAACAAAGTCCCTCCTCATTTTTTTGAGCTGGGACTTTGTTTGTTAGAGGGGCTATTTTGCAACAGCCCCATTTTTATAGGGAATACTTAGAAAAATTAATTCAGTTATGGAAAGAGGTTATTATGAATATTCCTAAGCTCATGTATGAATATGAAAAAATTAAAAATATGGCAAAACAGCCCGCTCCTAAATGGGCAAAAGATATTAACACTTTAACCTTTATCTTGGGGATAGGTGCAATATGCTTTACATTGTTTAGCTATATTACATATGATATTAAATGCAGTTTAATCATATTACTTTTTATTTTCTCAAGTTGGTGGCTTTATCTATCCTTTATTCATCATTTTATGAAGGAAAAAATAGCAAATGCCGAAAAAATTATTACAAAGAATGACTTACTAAGAGTGAAGTATCTGAAAAGATTGTTGATAAGAGAAAAGATATGTGTCGATGATACAGAAAAAATCCAGGTTATTATTGAAGACATCAAGGAGAAAAAATATCAGCTTTCTAAAGATTTGAAAACTTTTTTTGTCGAACCCATGGGTGTTATGGCAATACCGGTCCTGCTAGTCGTTTTTGATAACATAATAGTCAATAAATCGACTGTTGATCAAGTAGAGTTAGCTGCAAGTATCTTATTGATCCTAGTAATAGGAAGTATTATCGTATATGGGTTAGTAGAAGGAGTGCGGTACATGCGATACCAAAAGTACGATACTCTTATTAATGATTTAAAAATATTACAAATCATTCAACCTAAGGATATCAGCTAGAGCAGAAAATGAACCCACCAAAATCAGCTGGATATACAGCTAGATATCACCGATCTTTATTTTAATGCTATCCAAGCATGTACTCTAAATATACCAAAGACAACAATTTAGCAATATAGGGAGCCCCAAACGGAATGACTACATCAAGGTTTGGAGGGTACAAGCATGAGCATGATTAACAATTTATATGGGTCACATTTAACGCTTCGTGTTTCCAAAAAGAATCGCAAGCCTTCCGTAAAAAATTGAGTCAAAAAATCAGGCGGAGGGCGAAAGTGGCCCATATTTTCCGAATGCTAGGGCAGCGAATCGCTTAACCAGAGCTGTATTAGTCAACATCAAAACTGGCATTCCTCATCCAGAGCTTATAGTAGTTTTTACACCAACTTTATTGATGCAACTATATCCCTCCAGTTGTCTAATATAAGTTAATATGAAAAATGAGCCGTTCGGCTCTTTCTGTTTGTTAACCCAGAAATAGAAAGAGCACAAAACGACTCATACAATCTTATATTTTGCTTTTTCGATAATTTCCACTTATAGTGAGTTAACAATAACGGTGAAAGCTAATTTAGTGAAATTGCTACCTATTATAAGTAATATCCTTCCTCGCCTTCATATATCCAAGTGCCATAATGAATACTGCAGAAATGATTCCTGGAAATAAAGAATTCCATCCATTTAATAGGCTATTTAAAATAGGCACTGTTTGGAATAATAGAACAACAACTGGACCAACAATTATCGAAACCGTTGCCCATCCTTTAGATACCTTACGCTTACCCCATAATATGAAGCACAGAGGAGCAAATACGGTCGCACCACGTAACCCCATAGACATAAATGCAAAATTAAGTATGGTATCCCCAAGAGCACCACTAGATAAAGCACTCGCACATATTAAAATAATTACTATTAATATTTTTTGCAGAAGCCCATTTGCATCCTGCTTTTGAAAATTACTAGATATTTTTTGAATTAAATCTCTTCTAATTACGGTTGCAATCCCAAGTGCTAGCCCTGCGCCTGTTCCAACACTAGCAATAAAAAGCGTCCCCAGAACAATACCACCTATAAAATCCGGCATTTGCGTAAGGACAAATTGAGTCAATGCAGTCTTAGCAATAAAAGTGGACGAATCCGTTACCGAACGCATATATAGACCGACCATAATTCCAAAAATACCAATAGGAGGAATCATTAAAGCAGATACAAACGCCCCTAGTCTTGCTGCTTGATCGCTACGTCCCGATAATACGCCTTGAGCATACGTTTGTGTAGTTAGTACACCAAACACTAAAGACATGCATGATCCAAAATCGAATCTGAACCCTCTACAAAAAACGCTAAAGTAATTGACATTTGTTTTTTCTTTAAGCAATCCAACCATATCTATGAATGGGGTTATGCCCCCCACTTCTTTCAACACAGTTAAGCCACATGCAACCATTGAAATGTAAAGCAGAGCAAGTTTAAGAATTCCTACTATACCCGCCCCTTTCGTGCCACCAAAAACTACATATAAAACCATAAAGAATGCTGCAATTAAAACAGTTACTACAGTTCTAGCCTCAGGAAATACAATAAGAACAACTGCTGATGCAGCCAATAGCTGTGATATGATATTTATAAATGTACCTAAAGAGTTTAGAAGAGTTGCAGATATACCTGCTGTTGGACCATATTCATCTCGAATCATACCTACTAAGGTTGCATTATTTCCCCGCCGCAAGGGCTTAACATATAGAAGACCTAGTATAAAACATGCTATGCCTCCTCCCAAAGTAAACCACCATGCCGAAAATCCATAATCATACGCCAACTGGGCAGTCCCTACGGTTGAACTACCGCCTACTAGTGTGCCCATAATAACACCAGCTATCACCGCAGCATTATTATCATTTGTCTCATCATTGATAGTCTTAGCTCCTGTATGAATCGCTAAACCAGCGATTAATACAACAGCTACAACAATCCCTAACATTGTTATTATATTCATATGAGAACCTCTATCTTACTTTTAACCACCTATCTAGTCATAAGACCTTTCGGATCAACTTTTTCCCTAAGTATACTTAATTCCTCTTGCGAAGGTGGCTTTGCCAAATGAGCTTTTGATATGTCAATATCAAAGCCGGTATTATCTTGTACTTGTTCTGGTGTCACACCTTCAAAATATTCAGAGAGATACATCCTTTTATTCTCATTAAATCGCATAATACCTAACTCTGTAACTACAGCACGAGGTCCTTTGTCTGGGTTTAATCCATTTTTACGTCTTCCTTCCGGTCCATCTATCCATCCTGGACTTGTAATATAATCCACATGTTCAGAAAAGCGTCTCTTCTGATGTTTCATTACAATAAATGTATCACAATAGGTTGAAATCCCATTAGCCCCACCCGATCCGGAAAATCTAGTCGTAGGCTTCCAGTAATCCCCTATACTCGTAGAATTCAAGTTTCCATAAGGGTCTATTTCTGCCCCACCAAGAAACCCTCCTGCGATACTACCTCGATTGGTTTCTATGGTCTCTAAACCAAAATATCTAAACTGAGGCCATAAAACTGAAGCACCATGGCAAATTCTCAGGTCCGAAACGCTTGTTGGAACTTCTAATGGGTCCCCTTCAATAATTCCGGACTCAAAAAGTAAACGTGCGTGAGGTGCATGTGTATTTTTTGCTAATGCTCCTCCAATTAATGGAAGTCCTGTACCTACAATATAGGTTTTACCATTTTCAATACATCTGGCAAGAGCAACCGCCATCATTTCCTTCGATGTCCATTCCATTTACTTCACTTCTTCCCTAAAACTGCATTTTTACTTCTATCTACATCCGGAACATATCCAAACTGTTTATCAACATGCAATTTTTTTAATTGCTTATCTCCTATTTTATCTGCATACTCCTTATGGTCAGTTAGTGAAAGAATATTTTCTATCATGAACTTATCAAAATCTTTCTGAGATCTACTCGCCATATCATATTCCCAAAAAAACTTGCTATCATAATCATAGTATCCAAAACATTGTGAGGGATGAGCTCCATAAGGCATCAATACAACTGCATCAACGCATAATCCTGGAAGTGAATTTTCTTGTGGATTGTTGTGCATTTCCTCATTCGAAACGAGCTCCTCACACGAAATAATAGTGTGCTTCGCCGCTATAGCTATATCTATATCTTGAAATGAAGGTCCCTCAATTTTCACCGTACCGTCAGGACTAGCTTTTTGAGCATGAATCAAGGCTACATCAATCTTTGGTGTTGGTACCAAACAAAGTATATCCCCAGCTTTAAAGGGGTTTTCTTGAACTATAAATTTTTTATCAGATATTTTCTTTACTTTTTTCCGTTCGTTTTCTGGTATCCCCCAATATTTTTCTAAATCAGACCCCAGCATATTTTTCACAGGAACATACGGTAATCCAAGAGCAGCTCCATGATATGCAATCGTCTGCACATCTAAAGAATAATCCTCGAACATGATTTTTCCGGTTTCAACAGCTTCTCTAAATCGACGACTTACATTTGTATATCCTGCATTGGCTATATATGAGTTAATAAAAATATCCACATTACCTGAACCAATCAGCATGTCGCTATCCCCGCCTGATGGTCCACTTTCTAGAATTAAATGGCATTTTTTTTGCCGTATTACTTCATGTACCAATCCATAAGCTCGGCGGTTTGTAGAAAAACCGCCGAGCGTCAAAACATCCCCATCGTTAACAAATTTAGAAATTGCTTCTCTTTCTGTCATTACCTTAGTAACCATCATTTTTCTCCTAGACAGTTTTTCATTCGTTCAAGAGCTGCTACAATATTATCTTCTGACGCTGCAAAAGAAAATCTTAGGAAACCTTCACCGGCAGGACCAAAGGCATCTCCTGGTGTTGTTACTACTTGAACCTCATCTAAAAGCTTAATGGCTACATCCTTAGCAGACATCCCCACGTCTTGAATATTAGCAAATGCATAAAAGGCTCCTTCTGGCATTAGGCAAGAAATCCCTTTAATTTCATTAAGTCCCTTAACTAAAATATTGCGTCGTTTCAAATACTCTTGAACCATTTCGTTAACACAGCTTTGGCTTTCTGTTAGTGCTGCAATACCACCAAACTGCATAGCAGCAGTTACATTAGCTGTTAAAGGACCCTGAACTTGAATCATTGCTTTAATTACTTCTGCCGGTGCCACTGCATAGCCTAATCTCCAGCCAGTCATAGCATAAGTTTTAGAAAAGCTATTTACCGTAATTGTTCTTTCAAACATTCCCGGTAATGAGCCAATACTTACATGCTTATTATTGTCAAAAATAATCTTTTCATAAGGTTCATCAGAAACAATAATTAGGTCATATTTTTTTGCTAACTCTGCAATTTTTTCTAAATCTTCTAAAGGGGTCACCGCACCAGTAGGATTACAAGGGGTATTGATAAAAATCGCTTTTGTTTTTTCCGTAATATATTTTTCTAATATCTCAGCCTTAATATGAAAATGGTCTTTTTCATAGGTTGGGACAGTAATAGCATTAGCACCCGCCAAAGCTATATAACCAAAGTAATTTGAAAAGCACGGGTTTGGAACAAGAATATCATCACCAGGGTTAAGAATGACCTGCATGGTTTCCATCAACGCTTGCCCTGCACCAAAATTAACCATGATATTTTCCGCTTTTACATTAAAGCCATTATCGCAATTCATTTTGTCAGCAAGAGCTTCTCTAAGCGGCATAATGCCAGCATTGGCTACATATTTGGTGTATCCATTTTGTAGTGCCCAACACCCTTTTTCAATAATATGACTCGGTGTATCAAATCCAGGTTCGCCTATACAAAGGTTAATTGTATCATCATATTTTTCAGCTAGAGAAAACATTTTTCTGATTCCGGAAACAGGAAGTCTATCTAACCTATCACTTAATCTCATGTTGTCCTCCTTAATCCAATTCTTATAAATATTTGGCCACTTCTACACCTTTGTCAAAAGCCTGATAATTCATTTGTAAAATCTTATCGCTCTTTGAACCAAAGAAACTCTGGATTTGTTCTTTAGCACCAGAATGAGAAACCACGCCTGTATACCCCGCTATAATACCGAGCGTTACGATATTTGCGACAGCGGTATTCCCTATTTCCTTAGCAATTTTAGTAATCGGAATCCCTATTTCTTTATGACTTTGAGCCAGGTCTGGCGTTACCTCGTCCGAATTATAAATAATCTTTGATTTTTCGCTAAGTTTTCCCGTGTATCTTTCATAGGCAATCTGGTGAAGACATACAACCAAATCCGGATCCGTAACATCTGGGAAGAAAATTTCATCATCGCTTGAAATAACATCCGCCTTGGCAAAAGTACCGCGTGTTTCTGTCCCGTATTCTGTTGATAGTGTTGCGTTTTTATGGTCATTAATAGCGGAAGCATTAGCAATCATGGTACCGCACAAAATCATCCCCTGGCCACCAACACCGCTAATTGTGATTTCTTTACGGCCAGGGGCTGCAGACACATCGTTTTCTATAAATTGCTCTTTCGGCTCATCTTTATCTTCAACCTTTTGTTTTATTTGAAGCCCATCAATAATCTTTTGATATGCTGTTGAGTAGTCTTCTTGTTCACGATTCTCAAAAATACCAGTTACAAATTTGCCCCTTAATTCTTCAAAATCAAGTCCTTCTGCTTGTTTAATTGAAATAGTGTTTTCTTTTATCAATTTCATCATTGCAGGTGCATCACCTAGCTTATTGTTGCGGCCAAAATGGGTAGGACAAGGAGAAATAATTTCAACAAAGGAAAAGCCTTTATGATCCATAGCTTGCCCTATAATTTTTTCCAATTGATTCACATCGTAAACGGTACATCTTGCAACAAAGCTACCACCGGCTGCTTTAACAACCCCACATACATCAAAACCGTTTTCAACATGTCCATAAACAGACGTTTTTGTTAAAGAACTCTTTGGTGTTGTGCCTGAATATTGACCGCCAGTCATCCCATAGTTTAAGTTGTTGACCATAATCGCTGTTACATCAACATTTCTTCTTGCTGCATGAATCAAATGATTACCACCAATAGTAATGCCATCCCCATCACCCATAATTGTAATTACATTTAGTTTAGGATTAGCTAATTTAACCCCAGTTGAAAAAGGCAGAGCTCTACCATGAGTCCCATGTATACGGTTGGTACTAAGATAGTCATCAGCCTTACCCCAACAACCAATACCAGTCGCAACTACTGTATTTTTCCTCGTCCAGTTCCTTTTATCCATATTTCTAACAATGGCTTGTAATGCAATACCATTACCGCATCCTGAACACCAAAAAAGTGGGAATTTTTCTACGAGCAAATAATCTTTAAGCATTATTCTAGAACCTCCTTCATCTTCGCTAAAATCTGAGCCGGTTCTATCGGTTGCCCATCTATACGATTCACACCTACTACCGGTATATTCCTTGGATTACGTTGTCTGATTTCACCTATATACTGACCTAGATTCATTTCAGGAACTACCACCGCTTTAACAGAATTCATAACTTCCAGAATTTCTTTTTCTGGCACCGGCCAAATCGTAACGATTTGAAGAACGCCTGCTTTTATTCCCGCTTCTCTTGCTTTTTGCATCGCCCCTAATGCTGATCTTGCAGTTCCACCATAGGCAATGAGAGCTACTTCCGCATCCTCCATGTTGTATTTTCGTACAATAGAGATGTCATCAACATGTTGTTCAATCTTATTTGAAAGGTGCCGGATAATCCTATTTGCGTTAGCTGGCACTGCACAAGCATTGCCATACTCATCATGCATACTACCATTAACTTTAAATACATAGTCGCTACCATAGGAGGCAAGAGGCGTTGTTTTTCCATCATGTTCAAAGGGCTTATAGTCTTGAGGGCTACAAAGAGGAGTCGGGCGGTCAACTACTTCAATTTCTTCCGGGCTTCTAATAATGCATTGTTCCCTTAAGTGACCCACTATTTCATCTGCTAAAAAGATTACCGGAGTACGATAGATTTCAGCATAATTAAATGCTTTAATCATGTAGTCAAAACAATCCTGAACAGAAGATGGGGAAATTACTATAATAGAGTGGTCACCGTGAGTACCCCAGCGCGACTGCATTACATCACCCTGAGCAGGCTTAGTTGCTAAACCTGTACTCGGACCAGAACGTTGAACATCAATTAAAACACATGGTACTTCAGCCATAATTGCAACGCCTAAGTTTTCTGCCATCAAAGATAAACCTGGGCCACTGGTAGCTGTGTAGGATTTTTTCCCAGATAGAGAGGCGCCTATTAGTGCGGCTATACTACCTATTTCATCTTCCATTTGGATATACAGGCCTCCAACTTCAGGAAGTCTAACAGAAGAAGTTTCTGCCACTTCACTAGAAGGTGTAATCGGATATCCTGCATAAAAACGAGCGCCAGCTGCTATAGCCCCTTCGGTCATAGCAGCATTACCTTGCATAAATCTGTATTCGCCCATTTTTAATCCTCCTTTTTCACTTTAATTGCAAACTCAGGACAACGTTTTTCACACATCAAGCATCCGATACAGTCAATTTCTCTAGACGGTAATGGTCGCCCATCCTCATCTCGATCGTAAACTTTTTTAGGGCAAAATGTTGCACATATCCCGCATTGCTTACACCATTTCTCATTGATGACGATTGTGTTCATAATACTCCCTTCCTTTCGCTAGATTCCTCATGCATAAATTTTTTCTATCAACTCAGAATCCAATTCACTTTTCCACTTAGTGTCTTTGCCAAACTTAGTCCAAAGGACTAAGACTACGGGTGACACATACAAAAAGCAGTTATACTTAATAAGATCAAGTGGCTCTACGTCCAAAAATGGAGCAGCGACTTGAGTACTCAAGCTCCATGGAATAAGTACAGCTAATGCTGTACATCCAACACCCAGTGCTCTCATCAAAGCTCTTCTATCTAATCCTTTTTTATCGAATACCGGTTGCATAATACTCCCTGCAAAAGCATACGAAAAATTCATAGATGCTCCAACAACAGTCCCAAACACGCCCATTAGCATACTAGATACAACCAAAGAAAACTTGCTGTTCATTTTGCTGGTAAATGGCTCCACAAAAGAATCTATAATTCCCGCAGCATTCAAAATTCCAAATAACCCGAATGCTAGGAAAAACATAATCGCTGTTGAAGCCATCCCCATAACACCGCCACGATTGAGCAACGTATTTACAAATTCTTCACCCGTATCAATTGAAAATCCTTTCCAAAAAAATGTAATTGTATCCAATGCAGTCTGCTTTTGATAAACGATAGCTACAATACCGCCAGAAACTGCTCCACATAACAATGACGGAATAGAAGGAATTTTCATAACGAGCATCGTGATGACTATAATTGCCGGTATGAGTGGAATAAACGACATATTATAGTTACCGTCTATAGCACCTGCAATTTTATTAATCATAGAATTATCTACTGCTCCTCCAGCATATTGAAGCCCAAAGAAATAGTACATAATACAGCATATCATCGCTGAAGGAACTGTTACTCTGGCCTGATAAGCAATACCTGCAAACAAGTCAACACCAGATACAGCAGCAGCCAAATTTGGGCTATCAGATGCAGGAGAAATTGTATCGCCAAAGAAAGCGCCGGAACAGACTGCACCAGCAGTTAAAACCGGATCAACACCTAGGCTGAGTCCTATTGCCGAAAGTGCAACACCTGCCGTCCCAAAAGTTCCCCAAGAGGTTCCTGTGGCAAGTGCAGTTACAAGACAAAGCGTAAAAGCTGATATTGGGAAAATATTTGGCGAAATTGTTTTTACGCCAAAACTAATAATCATTGGTACTGTACCTGCAGCATTCCATGTTCCAACTAGAGCACCAACACTGAGAATTATCATTGCCGGCACTACGGCCTTCTTACAGTTATCAGCAATCCCATTCTGCAGTTCCTTATATGATGTCCCTGTGCCTAGTCCAAAAGCTACAGCAATCAACCAAGCTATAAAAAACAAAGCATTAATTGATGCACCTAAACCAAGCGCAAGAATCATAATAAAGCCAAAAGTTACAACCATCGTCAGAAGTGAGTATTTGAAACTTGGTTTTTTTCTTTCCTTTTTTTTCAATATTTTCATAACATTTACCTCCCTCTAAGTGATTTGCCAAGTGTTTACCAACTTCCATATGGGTTTTGCAGATTATTAATAATCTCTTTTGTATGATAATACCGATTATTCTCAAAATTCGGAAGATAGTTTTTTTGATACCCTTATCAGAGAAGCTAATATTGATGACAATATAAAAAAAGGTTTGCTATACTTGACTATTGGCCTTAAAATATTACAAAAGATGCACCATACCATATTCTCTTAGAATCTTATTTAATTACTCTTTTTTTAATTTTCACCTCTTGTTGGCTGTATTTTTTCCTATACTGTTTTTCTATATTAGGTAGATTGGAGGAGATAATATGGATGATAGGAAATTGCACAGTCTACTCATTATCCTTAAATATGGAAGTATGAGTGCAGCAGCCGAAGAACTTAATTGTACACAGTCCGCTGTAACACAAATGATGAACAGTTTAGAAAACGAATTAGGCTTTGAAGTACTAAAAAGAACGAATCGCGGTATAGTACTGACGAAATCTGGCGAAATGATAATGCCTTTTATTGAAGAAGCAAGTTCCGCTCTTTCTGCTTTATTAAAAGAAGCTCATAAAATTTCATCAGACAGTATTCCAGTTATCAGAATAGGAACCCATGCAAGTATAAGCCATGCATTTATGTTTGATTTAATCAGCTCCTACCAGGAAATTCACCCCTATGTAAAATTCGAAATTAATATTGGATCCACATCATTAGGGACAGATCTTAAAAATAATATTATCGATATGAGTATAGGGAACGCCTTGTATTTTGAAGAATTTAACTCTACCCCCATTTTAGAAGATAATATTTTTGCCGTAATTCCAGATTCTTTTGAAACGACAAGAGAAAAATATATCACAAGAGAAGAACTAAACAAATTTTGTATATTGCGGTCACCAATTAACCCTGTATTTAATAATAATTACCAAGGAAATATCTTTAATGCCACTTACGAGAATGAAATAATTATCAATTCAGAAGATGATAGTTTTATCCTGGAGATGGTGTCTGCCGGAAAGGGAGTAACGATTCTTCCCGCACTTAGTCTTCATAATCCACCCGCAGGCGTGCATCTCAAAAAATTAATCCCTCCCATAAAACGCAAAATTGTTATCGCACTACCAAAGAAACCATCCTCAGATACCCAAAACTTTGCAAATTACACAATCAAATTTTTTAACAATTTGAACTCTAAAGAAAAACGCTCTGATTATTCTATGACTAACTAATAAAGCATTTATTTCTCAAATCCAATCTTTACAAACCCATTTATTTTTGCTTGCAATACTGTGGTAGCATCATATTAGTTTCAAGTAGCCATTCCTCATAAAACAAAAGTTTTCAACCTAAATTGTCTGAACAAGGATCTAGGTTCAAATATACATCATATCATCTTGGCATTCCTAAAGGTACTGTACGACAATGGTACTATATCAACCCAGAACGAGTGTTAGAGATGGCGGAAAGCAAAACTATGACCTAAATGCCAAAACAGCCATAGAAAAAAGTATGAGTGACTCAGAAACATGAACTAACCCCCTAAAGTTGGACCACAAAGTCCAACTTTAGGGGGTCACTCTATTCTGACACAGACCTTTTTTAACGTTTTATACAGGAAAGGCACTTATTTTTCAACTGAACGATGGGCCCTAGGACCCGGTCAATGACCGTCGGCGCCGGTTGGAGGCTTTCTTCTTTAGTCGGCTTGCGGCCAACGTAAATCGTCGTGGCTCCAAAGCCGCAGGACCGGGTGTGGACATCCACCAAGCCGGCTTCCTTGTAATAGCGGCAAATGGTCCGGCGGTTGGGGAAGGTCCGGAGGGATTCGGCCAACCAGGCGTAGGGGCTATACTGGTCCCCGACCAGCCGGCGGCTGACTAACCGGTCCCCCAACCAAGGAACCACCTTGTAATAATAAAAGTTAAAAAATAGCCGGGCCGGCGGGAAGAGGGGCCGGCTCACTTCAATGCAGACCACCTTGCCGCCAGGGCGGACTGCCCGGGCCATTTCCTGGATGGCCCGGGGAATATCCGTCACATTCCGCAGGGCGTAGCCGCAGGTGGCTGCGTCAAAAGAGCCGGTGGATACTGGCAAATTGAGGGCATCCCCTTCTTTAAAGCTGATGTTTTCAACCTGGCGCTGGGCCTTTTTTTCTTTGGCCGCTGCCAGCATTTCCCGGGAGAGGTCGACGCCGACGCTTTCCCCGTAGGGGCCGGCCAGCTTGGCCATTTGGAAGGCCATTTCGCCTGTTCCGCAGCACACATCCAGGCCGCGGCCAGCTAAGGGCAGGTCCGTATAACGCATGACCCGCCGCTGCCACATGGGTAGCATGCCCCAGGTCATGAGCATATTCATCCGGTCATAGTCACCGGCAATGGTATCGAATACTTGGTTCACAAAGGATGCCTTTTCTGCACCGTTCACAATAAGCCTCCTTCCTCATTGAGAATAAACTGGTGGGTTTGGATGTCTACCGCCTGACCGGCCCCATTTAAGCCCACCTCTGTCGCATGAAAGACCCCGGGCCAAGCCGGGGCCTGTCGGTAGCGGCTGGGCCGCTGGGTGGTAAACCGGGCCTTAGCCAGGTCAATATCCAGACCAATGACGCTTTCATAGGGGCCGGTCATTCCCACATCTGTCTGGTAGGCGGTGCCGGCCGGCAAGAGCCGGGCATCTGCTGTGGGCACATGGGTATGGGTACCTAGGACGGCACTCACCTGACCGTCCAGAAAATAGCCCAGGGTCACCTTTTCGCTCGTGGCCTCGGCATGGATATCCACCACAATGTGGCGGATGCCCTCGGCCTTGATTTCCGCCAGGACCCCTTCAATGCCTAAAAAAGGAGAAGGCAGGGCTGAGCAGAGGGCATTGCCCATGGCCGCCAGGACCGCCACCTGGTGCTTGCCTGTATCGACTAGGCACCAGCCCCTTCCGGGTGTACCCGGCGGATAGTTGAAGGGGCGGACCAGGCGGCCGGCATCGTCGATATAATTATAAATATCACGGTTGTCCCAGGCGTGGTTGCCCAAGGTGACCACATCCACCCCAATGGCTAGCAGGGCCCGGTATTCTGATTCCGCCAAACCGTTCCTGACGGATACATTCTCCCCATTGGCAATGACCAGGTCAAAGGCGGCCTCTCGCCGTAACCGGCGCAGAGCCATCTCTGCCAGGTCGATGGATGCCGGCCCTACCATATCTCCTATAAATAACAGCCTCACCGGGCGCCTCCTTATAAATCTGCCAACAAAAAAACGCACCCACATCCATACGGCGAGTGCGTCGACGTTAGGAAACGACAGGATTCGAACCTGCACCCTAGGTGCCACAACCTAGCGTGATACCATTTCACCACATTTCCTTTCGACTTACCAATATTATAGCAGTATCTTTCACTAATGGCAATATTATAAAATAAAATGAATATTTAAAAAGTGACCAGGCTCCGCACCTTATAGTCCCTTAAAAGGTCTCGGCCATTCAGGTAGGTCAGCTCAGATACAAATAAAAAAGAGGATACCACCCCACCCAATTCTTCAACCATCTGGGCCGTGGCCTTGGCGGTACCCCCGGTTGCGATGAGGTCATCTACAATTAAAACCTTGGCCCCGGACGGAAAGGCATCGGCGTGCATTTCAATCGTTGCTTCTCCATACTCCAGGGTATAGGTGGCTGACACCGTTTCCCGGGGCAACTTACCTGCCTTTCGGACCGGCACAAAGGGCTTACCTAACTCGTAGGCCAGGACTGGGGCAAACATAAAGCCACGGGCCTCAATCCCAATAATCACATCAATGGCTTCGCCTTCAATGGCCTTGAGCATTTCATCAATGGCCAGCTTAAAGCCGTCAGCATCCCCTAAAACAGAGGTAATATCACGGAATAAGATGCCTTCCGCCGGGAAATCTTCAATGGTGGTGTAGTATGATTCAAGGGTTCTTTTCACAGGACCACTCCTCTCTGCCCCCATCATATCAAATGACAAAAGCCCCTGCAACGGCCAGTCTGGGCATAAAAAAAGCCTTACCGCCAGCAGGCAATAAGGCAGAACGTGACTCAGTGCTCACTTGAACCCTCAAGTGCTCCCATGCACCAATTCACGAGAGGGGGTATCTTCATCTGCGGTCTTAGATAAGGGTCACTTGCCGTCCGCAGGCCGGTAAGTATAAGTTGAGCAGGTCCTGGCTGGCTATTTTCAAATAGCCGGTCGGAGTTCCATCTGTACAGCCCAAGCTGGGGGCAGCCAGGCAGGCTTGGTCAATGACCAGCTGGACTTCCCTGGCAGCGGGCCAGACCGCACTTAAAATGGTGGTCCCGCCAATTTCCGTCCCCAGGAGGGCCTGGAGGGCACTGGCCTTGGCAAACTGGGCCCGGGATACACCCAGGGCCTGGCTAAAGGCCGAAGCCTTGTAGGGGGCCTCACCCGGCAGCACGTAAAGGTAGTAGGCCGTCTCTTGCCGGTTGGCCAGGAGGAGGGTCTTGACGACCTTCGTGGCCAGGCGGTCTTCAATGACAGTGCAGTCCTCCATCCGAATGGCCGCTTCACAGGCCACCCGCTGGTAGGGCATCTCCAGCTCCTCTAAGAGGGCGTAAATCCGCTTTTGAACCAGCGTTAAAGGGCCGGCGGGTGGGGTGGTGACAGGATTGCTGACAAGCATACCGCATGCTCCTTTCCCCTTGTCTTCTTGCTGTATTTACTTTATCATAAATGGGTGCATTAAGAAAACGAATGTTTAGCATTGCTACTATGCATTTTTATCATGAGGTGCTGGTAATGGATAAAAACTTATCGAAATACATGGCCCTGCTGAAGACCGTAGACACCGGGAGCTTTACCCGGGCAGCAGATGCCTTAAATTACTCCCAATCCGGCATTAGCCGGATGATTGCCGACCTGGAGAAGGAATGGCAGGTCTCCCTCTTGGACCGGACCACCCTCCCCTTATCCCTGACCCCTGAGGGCCAGCAACTCCTGCCCTATATCAAGGCCCTCATGGCAGATTATGATGACTTGCAGGATGAAGTCCAACGCCTGCATGGGGTCGAAAGTGGCCATATCCGGATTGGCACCTTTACCAGTGTGGCCATCCACTGGCTCCCGGCCCTGATCCAGCGTTTTCAGGCCGACTACCCGGGCATTGACTATGAAATCATGCTGGGTGACTACCCGGAAGTGGAGCAGTGGCTCAATGAGGGCAGCGTTGACTGTGGCTTTTTACGCCTGCCCTATGAGGGCAATTTCGACTATATCCCCCTCGGCCACGACCACCTCATCGCCATCCTGCCGCCGGACCACCCCTTGGCCAGCTGTGAAAGGGTTTCCTTAAAGGCCATGAGTGAGGAACCCCTCCTCCTCTGGGAAAAGGAAGGCAAAACCTCCGAGGTAACCGTCCTTTTTGAGGCCAATGGACTCACGCCGAATGTCCGCTTCACCACCTATGATGACTATGTCATTATGGCCATGGTTGAAAGCGGCATCGGGGTTTCTATTGTGCCCCAGCTGGTCTTGGAGCGGTCCCCCTACCGGCTGGTGGCCCGGGACCTGGACACCACCCTAACCCGGCAAATTGTCCTGGCCACCAAGGCCAGCCGGCGCCAATCTCCGGCTGTAGAGCGCTTTATCAGCTACCTACAAGCTGCCCAGGAAGGCCTCGGCGAAGAGACCCCAACCGCCAAGCCATAATTGCAAAAGCCTCAGCCGTCTACTATAATAACCAGGAGATAGAATGCCTCACGTTGAAAGGATGAAGTATAGATGAAACTAGGGATTGTCGGTCTGCCGAACGTCGGCAAGAGTACCCTCTTTAATTCGCTAACCAAGGCCGGCGCAGAATCGGCCAATTACCCCTTTTGCACCATTGACCCCAATGTTGGGATTGTTACCGTACCGGATGAACGGTTAGATAAGCTATCCGCCATTAGTGGGAGCCAAAAAATCCTGCCGGCAGTCATTGAATTTGTGGATATTGCCGGGCTGGTCAAGGGCGCCAGCAAGGGCGAAGGCCTGGGCAACCAGTTCCTTTCCCACATTCGTGAGGTAGATGCCATCGTCCACGTTGTCCGCTGCTTTGACGATAGCAACATCATCCATGTAGATGGCGATATTAATCCCGTCCGGGATATTGAAACCATCAACCTGGAACTGATTTTTGCCGATATGGAGGCTGTTGACCGCCGGCTCCAGCGGACGGCTAAGGGGCAAAAGACCCAGGACAAGGACCTCATTGCTGAAGACGGCTGCCTAAAGGCCCTCTATGGCCACTTAGAAGCCGGCCAAAGTGCCCGCAGCTTTGAACCGGATAACCCGGACCACCAGGTCTTTATTGACCGGCTCAACCTTTTAACCGCCAAGCCCGTCCTCTACGCAGCCAACGTCGCCGAAGATGACTTGGCTGAGGAAAATGCCTACGTAGCTGCTGTCCGCGACCACGCTGCCCAGGAGGGGTCTGAAGTCTTCGTCGTATCCGCCTCTGTAGAACAGGAAATCGCCGAGCTGGACGATGATGAACGCCAGGAATTTTTAGACGACCTGGGCATTTCCTCCGGCGGCCTGGACCGGCTCATCGCCGCCAGCTACAAATTACTCGGCCTGATCAGCTACCTGACCACCGGCGAAAAGGAAACCCGCGCCTGGACCATCACCAAGGGCACCAAGGCCCCCGGCGCCGCCGGCAAGATCCACTCCGACTTTGAAAAGGGCTTTATCCGGGCCCAGGTCATCTCCTATGATGACTTTATCCACTACCAGGGTGAGGCCGGGGCCCGGGAAGCCGGTAAGCTCCGCCTGGAAGGCAAGGACTATGTCGTCCAAGACGGCGATGTCATCGAATTTTTATTTAACGTGTAATTTTTGCAGAAGCCGTCCCTAGAGGACGGTTTCTTTACTATCCACCACTTTCTAACCAACCTGACTATTACCAAATAATAATCAGGACACAGGCTCAGGACAATCATGGTATAATAGCTATTATCCCTCAAGGGACCATAACTACCTGCACCCCTCTCTTGCCAATCTAGGAGGCACCTTGTATGGAGTACGCAAAATTATTAAAAAGGCTGATTGATACATCTGACCAAAAGCTGCAAGACATTGCCAACCTTTTATTTTATGATGTTTCTTACATCAGCAAGTGGATTAACGGCAAGTCAATCCCCTCCATCTCCTCCGTTTCCGGCATTCACAATGAGCTGGCCTCCTTGTTTTCCAGCATCCTCTTTGACTCCGATAAAAAGGATACCCTTTCTGTCATCTTAGCCAAAAATGCCAATTGCTCCACCCAATCCATGCTGAATAAATCCCTCTATAACAGCCTTACGGCAGCTTATTTTGAGGCCTACAAAAAATCCAATGTTCCGCCCCTTGAGGCCCCGGAAGACCATCAGGTTATCGTAGGCAAGAAAAAAATAGCCGGCTTTTTATATACCCTTTTTGCTGCAGACCTGGAGCTCGATCACATCGAAATGTACTCTACCCTGCCCACCAACCAATCCATCTCCTTATTGGATTGGTTTGATCAATTATGGCTCTTCGGCCTAAAGGCTCCTATTACCTTAAACTTATTAGTAAATGCCCTCCCCCGGGTCCCTGAACAAGAAGATCTGCTATGCTACATCAAGGCCCTGGGCCTCTTATCTTATTATGACTTAAATATTTTTACCTATACCGATACACCAGCAGGGAGTCCCTACCTCTATGTGAAGAATAAGTTCGTCGTCTTTTTCCAATCCTTTTACGATGGCCAGCCCCTGATGATTACCTTCTCTAAAAATCCGGACTTACTCAAGCACCTGAACCGCAACAATAACCGCCTCTTCAGGTACAGCAGCCCCTTAGTAAAAACCATTGATAACTTCGCCTTTGAAAAGTCCCAATACGAACAAAACCTTGCCGACGATAAAGCTAAAATCTTCACCTCTTATATTGACGGCTGCTTGAGTGACACCCTCCAATTGAAGCAGGTGCTCAGCAAAAATAAGGTCAACCAAAAACAAGCGGCTATCCTGGATAACCTCTTGGCCTTGCAAGGCTATGCCTTTTCCAATAAGCATTATGAGATTACCTTTAATGTCTCATCGCTCTTGGCCTCTATAGAAAGTCGAAAGGTCTCTGTAGGGCCCTACTATCTGACCCTCCCCAAACCGGCCTATAGACGCTACCTAAAATCCCTTAAAGAAAAACTGACCCACTTAGACCACCATACTTATGCGGTAATTGATACCCAGTATATGACCAACTTTAACTGGGACTACTATATGTCCTTTGTCTTGAGAAAAAATAGCTTTATCATGAAAAAACTAGACCCCTTTGATACCACCAGGTTCAAGTACCTGGTTTCCTATGACCCCTCTGTCTGTCGCTTCATCAGCCAGCTTCTAGCTGCCCTACAACAAACAACTTACGTCCGCAATATCTCTATAGAGGATATCAAATCCCTCATCGCCTCTAAACTCCTCGCCTTAGAAATATTGGATAAAACCACTTCTCCTTCCCCCTAACTAAACGCCTGACCAAGCATAAGAATCCCCTATAGCAAACCGGCCCAAGACCAGCTTGGGCCGGTTTGCTATAGGGGATTCTTTTTTCTAAGTGCTATTGAACAAAAAAGGAACGAGACAGCAACCCTGTCCCATTCCTTCTTACACTTGATTATTTTACTTTCTGCCAGGATTCACTTTTTGCTTGGTCAGCCTTGTGGTAGGCATGGCTATTGATGGCTTCTACCATGTCATAGTAGTACCATTGACCTTCCTGCAAATCAGAGAAGGTCTTGACCTTTCCATCCACTTTTGCCAGGCCTTCCTTATCGACCTTCCGGTCGAATACGGCATTCAGGATGCTGGCTGCTTCTGCTCTGCTGATCTTTCGTTCCGGTTTGAAGCTGCCGTCGGGGTAGCCGCTAATCCGGCCATTGGCGTAGGCCTGGGTGATGGCTTGATGGGCCCAGTGGCCTTGGACGTCGGCAAAGGGAAGGTTATCGGTGGTATTTTGCTTGTCAATCTTCTGGATGACTTTGGCAAACTCTGCTCTGGTGATGGGGGCATCAGGCCGGAAGGACCCGTCTTCATACCCAGTCATGAGTCCAGCTTTGACGACTGCGTTGATAACATTGTTGTACCAGCCGTTGGTATCGGCAAATTTTGGTTTGCTGACATCTGATAGGTCATAGCCCATTAGGCGGGCGACCATGGCGGCTGCTTCGGCCCGCTTAATCTTTCCATCGGGCCGGACGGTGCCATCTTCATAGCCAAAGATGTAGGCCTTGTGGTCTTTCAGCTCTTCTACTGTGCCTTTGTCATCTTTGGGGATGATAAAGCTGGAACCACCACCGGGGGTGCCTGGTGATGTGGCTTTTTCACGGATGGTCTGGGCGGGGGTTAGGTTGCCGGTCTTGCCGTCTTTGCTGATAACGACGGAACCATCGTCTTTGACGTCGATGTCGTTATCGGTTAAGCCGAGGTCTTTGTTGGCTTCCTTGATAGCGTCTCTGACTGCTTGTTTTTCTTCGTCTGTTAATGCGGATGGATTCTTGACTTCGGTCTTCGCCGGTTCTTTGACGTCAATTGTCTTGCTGTCGCTAATGGTTTGTTCCGGTTTTAATCCGCCAGTCTTGCCGTCTTTGCTGATAACGACGGAACCATCGTCTTTAACGTCGATATCATTGTCAGTTAAGCCTAGGTCTTTGTTGGCTTCCTTGATAGCGTCTCTGACTGCTTGTTTTTCCTCGTCCGTTAAGGCGGCCGGGTTCTTGACTTCGGTCTTCGCCGGTTCTTTGACGTCTAATACATCTTTAGCTATTACTAACGCAGTGCCAGGAATTTCTAAAGAACTGCCATCAGCAAAGGTTACGGTTGTCGTTCCATCAGCACCTGCGACTGCTCTAAAATCACCAAATTCCTTCACTTGATGCAGGTTCTTTTTAACTAATTTGCCTACAACTTCTAGTTTTTCACTTTCCGTCAAATTAGTTACATCATCAACTGCCGTTTTTTCCGGTAATACGAGCTTAATTCTATCCGCAATTGTTTCTTTCTTTTCGACGGTTTGTTCCGGTTTTAATTCGCCGGTCTTGCCGTCTTTGGTGACGACGGCGGAACCGTCTGCTTTAACGTCGATGTCATTATCGGTTAAGCCTAAATCCTTGTTGGCTTCCTTGATAGCGTCTCTGACGGCTTGTTTTTCCTCGTCCGTTAATGCGGCTGGGTTTTTAACTTCGGTCTTGGCCGGTTCTTTGACGTCAAGCTTCGTGCTTTCCGTGACGGTTTGAGCTGGTGTTAAGTTGCCAGTTTTTCCGTCTTTGGTGACGACGGCGGAACCGTCTGCTTTGACGTCGATATCATTATCGGTTAAGCCTAAATCCTTGTTGGCTTCCTTAATGGCATCTTTGACGGCTTGTTTTTCCTCGTCTGTTAAGGCAGCCGGGTTCTTGACTTCGGTCTTCGCCGGTTCTTTCACGTCAAGAATTTTATCCTTAGCTATTACCAAATCAGTGCCTGGGATAGTCAAAGAGCTTCCATCTGCAAAAGTAACTGTTGCAGTTCCATCCTTTCCTATTGAAACATCAAATTGTTCAAACTCAATTATAAGGTCTCTATTCTTAGTTGAAATTTTTAATGCAACTTGCGATGCTTCTTGGTCACTTACATTGTTTACATCTTTAACAATTGTTTTTTCAGGCAACTGTAATTTTTTTAATCTCTTAACTTTCTCAGCTATCGTTTCCGCTTTTGCTACTGTTGCTCTTCCTTCGTCTGAAGTATTACCAGCCGTATCTTGAGCAACAGCCTTGACCTCTGTATTGTCTTTCACCTTATCTGCTGGAATGGTAACGACACCAGTTTTCGGATCAATGGTTAAATCGGAATCTTTTGGTAAAGTCCAATTGCCTTGATCATCTTTTGTTGCCGCAACAGTACCTTCCGTTCCTGTCACTTCATCAGTATAAGTGATCATCACCACGTCAGTATCCTTGTCAGCAGGTGGTGTTACGGTGACAGAACCGTCGTCATTTGCCACGACTGTAGGTGCAGCTGGTGCAGTGGTATCTTTTTTTACAGTTAAGTCCGTGCCTAACTGTCCTGTATTAGCACCTCTTGTAATGGTCACATTCCCTTTATTGTCTACTGCAATTTGATCATCTTTAAGATCTTTGTTTGCCGCTTTTACTTTTGCTTTAACTGCTTCTTGTTCAGGTCCAGTTAAATTGTCAGGATTTGCGACTTCTACCATTTCCGGGTTTTTAGCATAAATTCTATTAACGATATACGCTTTTTTCCCTTGGACAACTTCTTGTGTGCTTGTTCCTTCATCAAACAAGAAGGTATAGCCATCCGCTTTACTGGGGTTCTCTTTATCATACCCTAATTCAGCTTCTTTGACATTTTGCCCGTCAAGACCTAAGAATTTTGAAGCCAATTGTAACCTGTAGACATTGGTAATTGTTACAGTATTGCCCTCTTCTTTAGTATCTGTACGGACAAGCTCATAACCTTCAAGGTCGGATATGCCATCATTGTCCGGATGATTGCCATCTTTTTCTTTTAATGTGATGACGCCATTTTTAGTTTCTTGAACCCACTTTGTCTTATAGGTTTTTTCACCCGTTTTTTCCTGAACGGTTTGAGCTGGGGTTAAGTTGCCAGTTTTACCGTCTTTGGTAATAACAACGGAACCATCTGCTTTGACGTCGATGTCACCGTCGGTTAAGCCTAAATCCTTGTTGGCTTCCTTAATGGCGTCTTTAACCGCTTGTTTTTCTTCGTCGGTTAATGCAGCCGGGTTCTTGACTTCGGTCTTCGCCGGTTCTTTAACGTCAAGCTTTTTGCTTTCGGTAATGGTTTGTTCCGGTTTTAATTCGCCAGTCTTGCCGTCTTTGGTGACGATGACGGAACCGTCTGCTTTGACGTCGATGTCACCGTCGCTTAAGCCGAGGTCTTTGTTGGCTTTTTTGACTTCTTCCTTAACTTTGGCTTTTTCTTCGTTGGTTAAGGCTTTCGGATTTTTAACTTCGGTTTTGGCCGGTGCTTTGACGTCAAGTTTTTGGCTTTCGGTAACGGTTTGTTCCGGTTTTAATTCGCCGGTCTTGCCGTCTTTGGTGACGACGACAGAACCGTCTGCTTTGACGTCGATGTCACCGTCGGTTAAGCCGAGGTCTTTGTTGGCTTCCTTAATGGCATCTTTAACCGCTTGTTTTTCTTCGTCGGTTAAGGCAGCCGGGTTCTTGACTTCTGTCTTCGCCGGTTCTTTAACGTCAAGCTTTTTGCTTTCGGTAATGGTTTGTTCCGGTTTTAATTCGCCAGTCTTTCCGTCTTTGGTGACGACGACGGAACCGTCTGCTTTGACGTCGATGTCATCGTCGCTTAAGCTGAGGTCTTTGTTGGCTTTTTTGACTTCTTCCTTAACTTTGGCTTTTTCTTCGTTGGTTAAGGCTTTCGGATTTTTAACTTCGGTTTTGGCCGGTTCTTTCACGTCAAGTTTTTGGCTTTCGGTAACGGTTTGTTCCGGTTTTAATTCGCCGGTTTTTCCGTCTTTGGTGACGATGACGGAACCGTCTGCTTTCACGTCGATGTCATCGTCGGTTAAGCCTAGGTCTTTGTTGGCTTCCTTAATGGCATCTTTAACCGCTTGTTTTTCTTCGTCTGTTAAGGCAGCCGGGTTTTTAACTTCGGTCTTCGCTGGTGCTTTGACGTCAAGTTTGGTGTCTTTTTCTACTGCAATCTTCGCTGTGGCCGCTTGTTCAGATTTATCCGGATATACGACGACGACGGGAATGTCTACCGTCTTACCTGCATCAGCATCAACTGGTGTGTAGGTAACAATCCCTGTGTTTTCGTCAATGGTTGCACCTGTTGGTGCACCTTCTCCTAACTTAAAGGTCGTTCCTTGCGGTTTTACAGCATCTCCGCCCTCGGTCTTTTTAAAATTCGGGTAGTTAGATTGTGCCGCTTCCCCTACTTTTACCGGATCTGTGGTAGCGTATTCGGCTTTGTACTTTTCGTTATCCTTTTGAACAACAGGATCGCCCCAAACGGCGTAAACGGTTTTTGCTGCGGTGACATTGTTGAGGATTCCGTCTTCGGGTTGGGTCGCACCTGGTGTGCTTGCCCAACCTTTAAATTCTTTGCCTGCTAGTGTCGGGTTTGCTGGTGGCGTTACACCGTCGGTAATATCATCGGTTTTGGTTTTGTTGCCGTCGTCAAAAGTACCGCCGTTGGCGTCAAAGGTCAGGAGCTTTTCTTCCGACCAAATGGCGTAGACGACTTGGTGGGTCGGTACAGCTGTGGTGGATGTGAATTTTTCAGCTTCCGTCAAGGCATCGTAATCCGCCGCTTTAACCACGGTTTTTCCTAATTTTGTCTTTCCAGCTTCTGTTGCCCAACCTAAGAATGTCTTACCATCTGCTGTTGGTGCTTCAGGGAATTTATCGCCGGTTGCAGTATTTGCCCCTGCCCCTTCAAAGCCGTTCGCTGTATATCCGTCTTCTTCAAAGAATTTTTCGTTGTCGGGGACGACTTTAACCGCTTGTTTTTTGCTATCTGCAAAAGCACCCTCTGTGGTATCAAATAAGACCCTGGTCTTGACTCTGGACTCAATCCAGTCGGAGGGAAGGGCAGAACCGTTAGACGCATTAAAGATAAGCTTCATATCTTTTTTAAGCTCAAATCCGCCTGCCATGCCGCTGCCATCTTTAAACTCGCTGAGCTGTGCCAAGTCGATATCATACAGGTAGGCGTCGTGGTCTGTGCCTTGGACGTTCACCGTCTTGGTGACGTCTTTTCCGACAATTTCACCATTTTTATTGTACTCATTGCTTTCAGCGTCGGCCTTGCCTACATAGGTAATATTTTCCGGATTAATATAGCGCATTCTGACTTTTGCGCCTTCGTATTTTGAGAAGCCGAGAATATGGGCCGTCTTGGTCATAAACTTGGCCCCGTCTGTTTCTACGCGGGGATCTTTATACCAATCGTCGGTGCCATCGGCGTAATCGTTGGTGTAAATGTCTTGGTAGGGAACATAAGTCGATTTTTCAATCCCAATTTGAGACAAATCTTCTGTATGATCGACCCATGCCATACCGGTATAGTTTTCGTCCAGTTTCTTTAATTCCTTATACTTAAACGATGACGTCAAATCTTCTTGTTTGACGCCATTTTCATCATAGGCCTCGACGATAATATCCGTACCGGGTTGTAATTTTTTCGTATTGATCCAGAAATTCCCACCAGTTGATGTGATTGATTTATTGGGTACTCCCGTCATTACTCCATCTTTGTCACTATAACTCCACATTGCTTTCGGTGTGAAGTCTAGTTCTGAAGGCGTACCATTGGCGAGGGTATATTTTAGCTTAAAGCTACCTTTTTGACCTGCTTTATAAAGGTGCATATTGATATTTCTATCTTTTTCAAGCTTTAAGGTCGCCGCACCACCATTTAATTTAGACCCATTCTTCATTTCCATAAAGTTTAAAGGTCCTTGGTGATTTTCTGAATCTGGAATATAAATTCTTAATTTTTCGCCATTAGAAATCTTAGCACCTTCGCGTAAGCTAAATTCAAATACGCCATCAGCTAGTTTGGTAATTCTTTCAAATCCAGCGTCAGAACCTTTGTAACCTGCGTAATATCCTTGGAAACGTCTAAGAAGGGCTTCTTCCGGATTGCCTGCTTGAATCATAATTTGATTGCTTTCAGGTTGTTGTGTTGTATCCACAATGTAGGATTCCCCTGCCGGAACGACATAATCATTATCATAGTCTTTTTCGAAGATGCTCCAACCCTTAGGATTGGTTTCTACCCAGCCGGTCATGGTCGAGAAGTTGACCTTTGTCGTCCCCGTGGTTTGAAAAGTTTCTTGGAATTTTTCCTTATCGACGACGTAGTCGATGGCAGTGAAATAAAAACCATCTAAGCTAATTTTTTTATTCATCTTATCGACAGAAACGACTTTAACGCCATCTTTGGTAAAGTTCGATTCGCCGATAACAATGTAGGCGAGCTTCTTATCCGGAGAATAGTTGATGTCATCTCTCTTAATAGGCACGCGAACGTCCTTGTCGTACTCTGTTCTATCGGACTTTAATAAGTTGGTATAGGCAATATTACCTTGGGGATCTTCTTTAAAGTACTGAACAAATCTAGCGTCAAAGACTTGGGCAAATCCCGTCGGTTTGCCATCGGTTGTATTCCCAGGTGCAGATCCACGCTCCCCTTGGTATTGGGTTCTAACAAGACCTAAGTTCGAAGAATCCACATAGCCGTCTGGGTTAGCGATAAATTCAGACAGGAAGGACCGTTGCACGGCGAGATAATCCCCTGTCTTTTGCATGGGGCCCTTTTTAAATAGGGTGTCGATCTTATCTTCTAAAGAGACCGATGTGGTTCTCGTATAAGTCGAATAGTCGAGAGAGGATTTCCCCGGCGCAAAGGCGTAAATCCGTTGGTTTTTTGCATCGACTAACCGCATTTGAATGAGATAGTTCTTTTTAGCCAGGGTATTTAAGTTTACATTTTCTTTTAACACAAGGTTAATGGGCAAATTGTTCTTATTTTGCGTTCTAGTTGCAATCATCTCTGCAACAGACAACAATTTTTCATTCTTGCCAGGAGCTGTTGTAAACTTATATGCTACACCTTTTTCGGTAATACCTTTAGATTTTTCCCAGTCGATGGCGTTGTATAAGTCATCGTCAAATCTAAAGAGGGCTTGTTTCCAAACAGCTGAAACCGCCGCAGATTTCTCCATATAAGATAGTCTTAAGTTTGTTCTGCCTTCTTCGTCTACAAAAGTGCCTTCATAGGTGAAGTCCACGATTTCGATGGGGTCCGAGGTGGTGACTCTAACGAGTTTTTGCTTTGGATTGGCTTGGCTGATACCCCAATAGTTCACGTCGTTTTCAGACATTTCGTCTTTATCCCAATTAAGAACATTAACTATATTAGCCGGGTAAGCCAGACTGGTATTAGCCGGCGCTAAATTCACCCCATTCCCTGCACCTAAAATTACAGGAGCGGGATCCTTAGCCCATACAGCTGCATCGCTAAAAATCGGTCCCGAAATAAGTGCTGCCGCTAAAGAAATGGTCACCGTCTTCCGGACTATCCCCTTCGTATTTCCTTTCTTATCTGCCATTTTTTCCTCCTAAAATCATCCAGCACAACAAGGCAATCATACCTAAGCAGGTTACAGATGTTGCTAATCATTCCTATTAGATATGGTAAGCATTTTACTACAAAAATATTCATTAAAGTAAAAGCGCTCTCGTTTTTCAATATTATTGTTTTACTTTTTACAGAAGCGAAAAAATACCTCTTTAAGATAAGCTTTTCTTTCCATATTCCTGATGGATACATCCATAAATAATACTTGAATTTCAAGATTCTATTTCAAGTGATTAAGGTCTATCTCCAGGATGTCTGGCTTACTGCCATTTGCCTACTTGCTCGGAAAAACAAAAAGGCAACCCGATAAAACAAGTCAGAAGACTTTTTTATCGGGTTGCTCCTTAGGAAATCATTTTAGCTATATCGGTTCAGGCGTACCGAAAGGTCCGCTCTTTACCTAACCCGTTCCCAGTAGGCCGGGGTCGGCTGGTCCTTCTTTTTTAAGCCACAGCCCTGGCAGGAGGCGCAGGCCTTCCCGCAGCCAGTGGCCGGCGTCACTTTTTTTATATATCCCAGGCGTTCATAATAGGCCAGCTGGGCCTCGACCCTTTCCAGGGACATGCCCAAGGCCTCCGCTACTTCCAGGGGCGCATGCAGGCCGGGCTGGGCTATCCATTCCAGTACAGACATAAGATCCCACCTTTAGAAAAATAAGCTTGAAACATGGTAGGTCAAGGCCGCAAGGACCAAAGCCGTTGCCACATAGTAGAGGGCAATCCGCAGGGTCCACTTTGCCGAATGGGTTTCGTGCAAGGTCGCATTCAAGGCCATCAGGCAGGGCACATTAAAGGTCACAGCAATAATAAAGGCCAGGGCCTCGGCCTTGGAAATCGAAGCCGCCAGCAGATTCCCAATATGGGCATCTGCCCCGGCGCCGGTGGTGGCCTCAAAAATTGACCCGGTATGGGAAAAGAGGACCCCCGTCACGCCCAGGACTGCCTCTTTCGAAATCATCGAGGCCAGGAAGGCCAGGAAAGTTTGCCAGCCCATCCCGAAAAAGCGGGTCACCGGCTCAATGGACTGGCCAAACCGGTATAGGACCGTCCCTGTCATATCCCCGTCAGCCGAGTAAGTCAGGGCCCAGAAGAGGGCCGAAACAAAAAAGACGACCACAAAGGCTTTTTTAAAGATATCGAAAGACCGGACCAGGGTGGTCTTCAGTAGCCCCTTCCAACGGGGCTTATGGTAGGGCGGCAGCTCCATAATAATCCCTGTCCGGTCTGCCACCGGGCTCAGGGTCCGGCCGAAGACCAGGGCCGTCACCTTGATATGGATAAACATAATGATAAAGATCAGGACCATCACCAGAAAACCGCCGACACCGCCAAAAAAGGCCGTGGCCAGGGTCGGCACCACGGCGAAGGTGGCCCCGCAGGGAACGGCCCAGGCCAGAGCAATCGTTAAAATCCGCTGGCTATAGGAATCAATGACCCGGGTCCCGGCCGCCCCGCCAATGGTACAGCCAAAGCTAACCAACATGGGCATAATGGACTTGCCCTGGAGACCCAGCCGGTTCATGGTGTGGTCAAAGACATAGGATACCCGGGCCATATAGCCCACCTCTTCAATAAGGCCAAAGACCAGGTTGATGCCAAAGACAAAGCCGGCCATGGAGGCCACCCAGCCAAGCGTCGTCATCAGGGTCCCGTTGATAAAGGAAGTCAGGACCGGGGGCAGGCCCGTCTGGATAACCAAGGGCTTTAAGAGCAGGGGAAGGCCGCCGCCCAGGACCATAATCGGCGCCGCCACCAGCATGGAGGCCATGACCCCCAGGAGGACAATCCCTATGGCAATGGCCTTGCCCCATTTTTTAGAAATAGCCCAGCGATCAAACCGGCCCAGGACCCGCCGCCGGCCCTGGGACCGGTCCACACAGTCGGCCAAAAGGGCTTCAATCCAGGCAAACTTGCAGTCGCCGGTGTAAAGGCTCCCATCCGGGTTAGCTGCCAAAAAGGCCTGGACATCCCGGTTTCCGTCCTGGTCCAGGGCCTCAGCAATGAGCCGGTCCCCCTCCAAGAGCTTGGTCGCCAGCCAGGCCGGTGAGTAAAGGGCCAACCCCTCTGCCGGCACCATGGTTAAGGCCTGGGCATAGGCCGCCTTCTGACTACCCGTCTGAAAGCAGGCCACCAGGGCCTCTTCTGATAGGTAGCGGGGCCTAGAAATCCCTTCTTCCAAGGCCAAATAAAGGTCTTCATAGCTTGTCGGATCAGTCCCCACCAGGGGCAGGACCGGGATACCCAACTTCTTGGCCAGCTTATCGCAGTCAATCCGCTTCCCTTGCTTGTCGGCCACATCCATCATGGTCAGCACCAAGAGGGCCGGCATCCGGATACCCGCATAGTCAGCCAGCATAAAGAGGCTCCGCTCCAACTGGGAGGCATCCGCCAGGATACAAACCAGGTCCGCTGCGCCCGAAGCAATATAGTCCCGGGTCACCACTTCTTCATCCGAATGAGCCGATAGGCTGTAGGTCCCCGGCAGGTCCACAATAGAGTAGGCCTGCCCCTTAAAAGTAAAGACCCCTTCCACCTTTTCAACTGTTTTCCCTGGCCAATTGCCCACATGCTGGTGGCCCCCAGTCAGTTGGTTAAAAACCGTCGACTTCCCTGAATTGGGCTGGCCCAGGAGGGCAATGGTCTTACTCGCTTTCATCATGACCCACCTCTACCCGGATCCGCTCCGACTCTTCCCGGTTCAGGGCAATCATCGTATCACGACCATAAACCAAGAGCGGCCTGTTTTTTACATTTTGAACCATCTCCAGCCAACAACCATAGTTTAAACCAATCGACGTAACCCGCGATAAATACCGCCGGTCTCCCTCTATACCAACAATCCGCCCGCTTTCCCCCTCCTGGAGTTCAGTCAATTTCTGCATACAAGACCTCCTTCTAGTAACTTCATTCAGTTCAGTTACAAACTTTCTAATCGCATTTTTGTTGTCTATAGCTAACTCAAACCTATAAAGAAACGTGGATGGCTGCCAAAGCCCCTCCGCCCACGTCTTCATTAGTTATAGTATACACTTTTTTCTCCTGTAGGCAAGCCTCTACTACTTTTGAGTAAAAAGCTCATAAAAGGGGCTGTTGCAAAATAGCCCCTCTAACAAACAAAGTCCCGGCTCAAAAAATGAGGAGGGACTTTGTTTATGGATATATCCATGTAAGCTTATAATATATAGCTAAGGAGAATTTTATAAATCAATTAGGGCTAAGTTTGTCTGCAATCCAGGGGCTGTGTTGAATGATTTTACTCATTCTGACACAGCCCCTCTTTATACATCTAATAAAGGCTTAGTTCCGCAGATCTCTTTGTTTTTTATCAAACTCCTTAGACAGCTTAATGATAATGGCCGAAGAAGCCAGAAGACCCACTAAGTTAGGCAGGACCATGAGGCCATTGAGCATATCAGATAAGTGCCAGACAAAGTCGACTTCCTGGGCTGAACCCACCAGGACAAAGCCAACCACGAGGAGGGCGTAGACCCTAATGGCTTTTTCGCCAAAAAGCCGACGGACGTTGGTTTCACCAAAGTAGTACCAACCGATAATCGTGGTAAAGGCGAAGAAGAGCATGCAAATGGCGATAAAGATCATACCCAGGTCACCAAATTGGCTATTGAAGGCCGCTTGGCTGAGGGCAGCGCCGGTCAAGTCCATCTTGTAGGCGCCAGTTGCGACGATGACCAAGGCGGTCATGGTTAAGATAATAAAGGTATCGATAAAAACGCCAATCATAGCGATAACCCCTTGGTCCGCCGGGTGGTTGACCTTGGCGGTCGCATGGGCGTGAGGAGTGGACCCCATCCCAGCTTCGTTGGAGAAAAGGCCCCGGGCCACCCCGTAGTGGATCGCCTGTTGGACCGTTACACCAAGCGCCCCACCGGCAGCTGATTGCGGTGCAAAGGCGGAAACGAAAATCTCACGGAAGGCTTCGGCAACAGCCCCGCCCCCACACATAACCAGAATGGCCAGGCAGCCAATGACGTAAAAGAGAGCCATAATCGGTACCACTTTTTCTGTGACACTGGCAATCCGTTGAATCCCACCGATAAAGATAAAGCCGGCGATCAGGGCGCAGGCAACACCCACTAAGATCGGGTTCACGCCAAAGGCACTGTTAAAGGCCGCCCCGATGGAATTGGCCTGGACCATGTTCCCGGCAAAGCCTAAGGCTAAGATAATGGCAATAGAGAAAAAGCCGGCCAGGAACTTCCCAAGATTCCCCTTAATGGCTTCTTGAATATAAAAAGCCGGACCACCAACCACCTTACCATGAAGCTCTCTTTTGGTTTTTTGAGCAATGACGGCTTCGGCATAAATGGTCGACATCCCAAAGAAGGCAGACACCCACATCCAGAAAATGGCCCCGGGCCCACCGGAGGCAATGGCTGTGGCTGCACCGGCAATATTCCCTGTCCCAACCTGGGCGGCAATAGCCGTTGCCAGGGCCTGGAAGGAGGTTAAGCCGCCTTCCTGCTTCCCCCCATGGAAGGAAAAACTGCCAAATAACTTTTTCAAGCCCAGGCCAAAATACCGTACCTGAACAAACTTTAAGCGGACAGTATAATAAACCCCTGTCCCAACCAATAAGAAAATCAATAAATAATCCCAGAGTACACCGCTTATTGCCTGTACCATTCCATCTAAAAACGCCACTGACGACTCCTTCTTTCCTATAAATTTCCCTGAACAAATAAGCCGCTTAAGGGGCCTAGATAAAATAAGAGTGAAAGACAAGCGTCTTTCACTCTTAGGATATATAAAAAACAGGCAACATAAAGAACCTTATGATCTTTATACCTATCTGTCCTTTTACCTGAGAGATTCACGCCTATAGGCATTTTCACCTTCGGTACTCAAATCAATGAGTTCTCCAGACCATCATCCGGTTACAGTCTTGTCCTGACGGACACCTGAGATCGTCAATCCTTCGGTAAGTGTATAGCCACTTTTTCCTGCAACTTTCATCTGAACCGCTTAAGACCTTAAGCAAATTATATTCAGTTGTTTTGACTGATTGCATTATAACATGTTGATTGATGAGTTCAAGGAAATTTCCACAAGCAGGTGTCCACGGCGCTTTCTATAGATTTATGGGTTTTATTAGCATTTTTTATTCTTATTTTTCTGTGTTGTAGCCACTAACCGTTTACTAGTTGCCGGCTTTCTTTAAGATAAGCAGCCAGCTCTTTTTTTAAGCCTGCTGCTTTGCCTGGATCTACCGGTTCGAAGGGTGCAATAGGCTCGTCACCATCTATCCCAACAAAGATATAATAACCGTGGGCACAGACCCTCTCTTTATCTCTCGCTTCAGACCGTTTCCGGTAATATAAGGTGACTTCCACGGCAACTGTGCGGGGCGTTGTATAGCATATGGTCGCATATCCACGAATAATATTCCGCACGGTCGGCGAACCGGTTAGGCTTACCCCATGAATAAATCCGGTGACATAAGTTCGCGGATCATACACCGTGGCTAGGCTGCCACAAAGCTCATCCATCAACTTAAGCATTTCGCCCCCATGGTAGGTGCCACTCCCATTGAGCCATTCCGGCCGCAGCATAATTTCAAAGGTCAGTTCTGTCTGTCTCATTCATACCATCTCCTACATTATCTTTTTCTCTTGAGCGACTATTTTAGTCATAGCAATACCTGTCACCCCCAAAAAGAGAGAGATGAGCGGGTCAATCCAGTTCAAAAAAGCATAAGGTAGGTATTGTAAATAATTGACATCTAACATGCCCATAACAAAAACGGCGTTCGTTGACCAGGGGATAAGGGCTGCACCTAAGGTGCCGCAGTCCTCTATAATCCGTGACAGGTTTTCTGCTTTTAGGTTGAACTTCTCATAGAGCTCTTCAAAAAGCGTACCTGTAATCACAGCAGAAAAGTGCATGGACCCCGATATTGCGGAGCCGAAATAGCTCGTTAGCATCGTCGATACCACCAAGCGCGGAACGCTTTTGATCCCCTTGGCCAGGTGCTCAAGAATAACGTGCAAAATCCCAGTTTCTCGCATCATTCCACCTAGGCCGAGCGCAAAAAGCATAAGGGCAATGGTGCTCATCATGCTGGATATCCCGCCACGCTTTAAGAAGGAAATCATGAGTTCATCTGACGCATCCGGCTCAAAGCCAGACCACACTGCAGCCAAGACCGTCTGCAAATCGGCCCCCTGATAAAGAACGGCTATAATCATCCCTGCGATGGCACCTAAAAGGATAGAGAATACGGCAGAGTATTTTTTGTAAATCATAAAAAGGACAACAAAGGCGGGCAAAATCGTTATCCAGGAAATTTTAAATAGTGAGGAAAAACCCGTCAAAATAGCATTCACGTCTGCATGATCAAAGGCATTCCCGGCATACTTAAACCCTAAAAAGGTGTATAAGCCACAGGCAATGAGCATGGCCGGGCCGGTGGTATAAATCATGTGACGGATATGGGTAAAAATAGGCACTTTACATACGGCTGCAGCTAAAAGGGTGCTATCAGACAAGGGGGACATCTTATCACCAAAGTAAGCACCGGAAATAATGGCGCCGGCCGTCAAGCCTACCGGAATGCCCAATCCTATACCGACACCGAGCATGGCCAAGCCTACGGTCCCCATCGTTGTCCAACTAGACCCCGTTGCAGTTGAGGTAATGGCGCATATGAGGGCTGTCGTCAGGAGAAAGAACTTGGGCGAAATCACTTTTAGACCAGCATAAATAATCGTCGGAACGGTACCGGCGCTGATCCAAGCAGCAATCAAGACCCCTACAGCTGCCATTAATATGGTCGCTTGCAGGGCCTGGTGGATCATCCGAAAGGCGGCCCCTTCCAATTCTTCGAAAGACCAGCCTAACCGCATAGCAAAAAAACCCATGACAACCCAAGCCAAAAGCATCAGGGATTGGATATTTGCCTTAAAAACAAGTAAGCCAATGGCCATAAGTGAAACAATGGTCACCAGGGATATGACTGCATAAGCCAAGGCGGGTTTTCTATGATTGTTTTCTAAGGATGTCAATACTTTCACCTCAATTTCATGATGTTTTTCAGTCCCCTGCCTGGTAGATCAACTTGCCCCTAGCCATGACCCCATACAGGCTCAGATCTTTTCTCAAGAGGACAAGGTCTGCATCCATATTTTCGGCTATTTTTCCCTTATAGGCTAAACCTAAACGTTTAGCCGGCTGAGCAGTGACGAGGGCAAGTGCATCCGAAAAGGATAAATAGCCCTTATTGACCAGGGTTTGGAATGTTTTCAAAAGACTGTCTAGGCGAGATATTTTAAAGGCTGCCACGGTCCCATCCGCATTATATTCCGCTGCACTCCCATTCCCGTCACTGGAAAGGGTCAGCTGGTCTAGTGGCAGACCTAAGTCTACATATTTTTTCACAGCCTCTTCTGCCGAAAGGGTATCCACATGCAGGTTATCGGACGACAGGCCGGTTGAAATATCCATATTGGCACCAGCCTTGACTAAGGCTAAGCCATCTGCAAATACCGCTTCAGACCGGTTCAGATGAGTCGCTGTGATATGGGTGCTCAGTTGAGGGCGTCGTGTGGCAATATCAAGCAGGGAGGATAATTTTTCTTCCTCATCGCCAATATGGACATGGAGCTGAAATACTTTATTCCTCAGCATACCAGCCACTCGGACATCTGAAAGGAGTCGTTCTATTTCTATACTTTGAGGATAACTGGAGCGGTGGTCAGCCAAAGACAGCTTAACACCATGAACTTCCTGAATGAGGAATATATCTCTCCGAATATTTCCGGTTAAGGTCGGCGATGGATAATCATAACCACCGGTGTAAATAACCGCACTAACCCCTTCTTCCCTAAGGGCCCGTGCTTTACCAAGTAAATTTTCCAGAGACCTTGTCACCGTATCTGTACCTAAAAGGCCAGCAACCGTTGTAACCCCAGCCCGAATCATCGTCTCTAGGCTAAGCTCAGGCGACCGTGACATCATACCTGCTTCACCACCACCGCCGGTAATATGCACATGTAGGTCAACTAATCCCGGAATGGCTATAAGGTCTTCTGCAAAAATCACCTGTTCTAAAGATTTCGCCGGCTGATGATGACTGAGGCCTATGATTTTTTCCCCAGCTATATAAATATTCTTTTTTCCCAAAGAATGAGGGGCATATACCCTTGCCCCTTCTATACAAATCATAGATCCTACCCCTTTCTTAAGCAGCAGTCCTGTTTTTACTAATTATACACGCAAATTCGTCTTTGCAAAGAAAAAAGAAAACCCGGATTCGCTCCGAATCCGGGTTTTATGCTAGGCCCAACTGGCTTGACTAAGCCTTAGGCTTGTTTAGCTTTCTTAAATTCTTCCATCAAGAGGGGCAGGATTTCGTTGACATCACCGACAATACCACAGTCTGCCACATCAAAGATCGGCGCTTCTTCATCTTTATTAATGGCCAGGATGAAGTCAGAGCCTAAAATCCCGGTTAAGTGCTGGGTAGCACCGGAAACACCGCAGCCAATGTAGAATTTCGGTGCGATGATCTTACCGGATTGGCCAACCTGTTGGGGATGGGGAACCCATTCGTCTTCGACAACAGGGCGGGTACCACCGACGACACCGCCGAGTAAATCAGCCAGGTCATGCACTTTTTGGAAGTTTTCCTTGCTGCCCATACCACGGCCGCCAACGATAACCACTTCGGCTTCTTCCAGGTTGACGGTTTCGGCCACTTCTTTGACGACGTCAGCCACTTTTGTGGAGACGGCACCTGCTGCCGGGGCGACGTCTTCTTTGACAATTTCACCGCTGGTGGCTTCTTCCGGGGGTACTTTTTTACCGGTACCGGCTCGGACGGTGGCAAATTTTGGATGGCTAGCGACTTTGACATCGTTCCAGACACCGCCGCCGTAGAGGGGGGTGGTCAGGATAAGGGCCCCGTCTTCAACCCGGGCACCGACGATATCGCTGACGCATACGGTATCAAATTGGTTGGCTAAGATTGCCTGCAAGTCTCGACCGTTTTGGTTGGATGCTGCCAAAACTAAAGCTGGGGTATATTTTTCGATGAGTTGCCCTAAAATAGAGGCGTAGGCTTCCAGTTGCCAGGCGTCTTGGGCAACGGTAAATACCTTGTCTGCCCCACCCTTAGCGCAGGCTTCCGCAGCTACATCCAGGTCGGGACCAATAACAACTGCACACACTTCTTCGCCTTTAGCTTGGGCCAGTTCACGGCCGAGGCCCAAGGCTTCCATGGCATTGCTGACCGGTGATCCATCGACCACTTCAACAAATACTAGGACGTTTTTTCCATCTCCTAAGCTCATAAGTCACCCCTCCTAAAGAACCTTGGCCGCATGAACGTGTTCCATGGCTTGTGCCACAGCGTCTTCTGCTGACTCAGCGATAATTTTAACGCCAGCTTCACGTTTAGGTGGCCCGTAAACCTTGACCACTTCATAGCCATGGGCTTGTGCGTCACCAGGGGTTAGTTCTTCAATCGGTTTCTTACGAGCGGCCATTTTACTCTTAACGGTGGGGTATCTTGGCTCATATTTCGGTTTTTCCACCGTGATGATTGCAGGTAGGGCAGCTTCAATTAAGTCGTAACCCACATCGGTTTGATGTTTGCCCTTGACGGCATCGCCATCTTTTTCAATGTCAATGACATTGGTGATCACCGGGTAGCCCAGGGCCTTGGCCAGCATAATACCAACTTGGCCGGAGGCTTCATCGGTACTCTCTTTCCCGCAGAAAATCAGGTCAAAGGCGCCACCGCGTTCTGCTTCAAGGTCTTTAATCCCCTTAGCCAGCAATTGGGCGATTTGTTTCGGGTCTTTTTCCTGGTAGTCTTCACAGGGAATCAGGGCCGCTTTTTCAGCACCAACTGCCAGGCAGTTCTTCAAAGCGTTTTTAGCACTGTCGGGTCCGACAGAGATAACGGTAATTTCGCCTTCATTTGCTTCTTTTAGCCGAGCGGCCATTTCAAGGGCATAGGTGTCAAAGGCATTCACCACTTGCTCCGCTCCGTTATAGTTAATAGCGTCTTTGGACGCATCAAAGGAAATATCAATTGAATCATCTGCCACCTGTTTGATACAAACTAAAATATCCATCGTTTAGGTACTCCTTAGCTGTCTTTACGCAATAAGATTAGATTCTGCCGATGGTGTTATTGGCAACGACGATGCGTTGGATTTCATTAGATCCTTCGAAAATTTGGAAGATCTTGGCATCGCGTAATAATTTTTCGACCGGATATTCGCGGCTATAGCCATAACCACCAAAGACTTGGATGGCTTCAGAAGCAACTTCCATGGCGATATCGGAAGCAAAGCATTTTGCAATAGCGCTTTCCTTGCTATGAGGCAGGCCTTGGTCCATCAAAGTCAAGGAATGGGCAACCATTTGACGGGCCACTTCAGTCTTAATAGCCATATCAGCAATCTTAAACTGCATGGCTTGGAATTTTAAAATGGGCCGGCCAAACTGGACCCGCTCTTTACCATAGGCAATGGCTTCATTAATCCCGCGTTGAGCAATCCCGGCAGATACGCAGCCCATCCAGGTCCGGGCCTGGTCAAGGGTTTGCATGGCAATCTTAAAGCCCTTACCTTCTTCGCCTAAGAGGTTTTCTTTAGGAATCCGGCAGTCTTCAAAGACCACGTCACAGGTATTGGAGGTCCGGATACCCATCTTGTCTTCCTCATGACCGGTGCTCAGGCCCGGGGTCCCTTTTTCCACTAAGAACATGGAAATCCCGCGGGTCCCTTGGCTCTTATCGGTCATGGCGGTTACACAGTAAAAGGAGGCGACGCCACCGTTGGTGATGAAGCATTTGCGGCCATTTAATACATATTCGTCCCCATCTAAAACAGCTGTGGTTTTACCAGCACCGGCGTCAGACCCGGCGCCCGGTTCGGTCAAGCAGAAGGCCCCAAAACCGCCTTCGAGGATAATATCGCAAACGCGTTTTTTCTGTTCATCAGAACCGGCAATGAGGACCGGCTTGGTCCCGAGACCACTGGCAGAAATTGTGGTTGCAAAACCGGCATCGGCAATGGCCATTTCTTCAATTAAAGCGGCAACATCGACACGAGATAGGCCCGGGCCACCGTATTCTTCTGGGACTTCAAGGGCGTGGTAGCCTTGTTCAATGGCTTTATCATAGATTTCTTTTGGCCATTCGCCAGTTCGGTCGTATTCTTTACACTGTTCAACAACTTCATTTTCACAGAACCGTTTCACGTCTTTTAATAGGTCTTGTGCTTCTTCAGAAATTAAATAAGCCATAATAGTTTCCTCCTCATTGAAACTTTATATTGGTGACGGCTGCTATCTCGCAGCAAAATATAAACATATTTAATTATTTGCCTTCCAAGGGGTAGCACACTTTACCAGGATTCATAATCATCTTCGGGTCGAAGACTTCTTTAATGCCCTCCATGAGCCGCATACTAACCGGTCCGGACAGTTCGGCCAGGTAATCTAATTTACCGTAGCCAACCCCGTGTTCACCGCTTAATAAGCCGCCAACCTCTTGGGCCTTACGGTAGATATCCCACATGAATTCATCGACCTGGCGCTTAAATTCAGCTTCATCCATGTCATTGCTGCAGGTGTAAATGTGGAGGTTCCCATCCCCGGCATGACCAAAGGATTTGACTTCAAAGTCATACTTTTCACCAACTTCATTGACATAGGTCAAGTACTTGGCAATCTGGTTGACCGGAACAACAACGTCACATTCATCTAAAAGCTCTGTTTCCGCTTCTATCGCTTCCAGGAAAGAACTCCGAGCAGCCCAGGCATCCTTTTTCTTCGCCGGTGTATCTGCAATCAGCACATCAATGGCCCCGGCTTCCAGGACAACTTCTGCAGCCTTTTCTACGAGGCCTTCCAGGGCTTCTGCAGAATCACCGTCAAAGGTAACTAATAAATAAGCGCCTATTTCAACGCCTTCATGTTCCTTAGGGAAGATGCTCCGTCCGAGATACCGTTCAGATGAAAGAACGATTTCTCTCTCCATAAATTCTAAGGCTTGGGGTTGTAAGTGGTTTAAGAAAAATAAGGGTACAGTCGCAATACAATCTTCTAGGTTTTCATAGGGAATGATCAGTGAAATATCTGCGGTTGGCTTAACCAATAATTTTAAGGTGAGTTCGGTAATGATCCCCAGGGTCCCTTCTGACCCAACCATCATGTTGATCAGGCTATAGCCGGTGCTGGTTTTGGATACCGTTGCCCCGAATTTGGCAACTTCACCGGTTGGCAGGACCACCGTCATGGCCCGGACATAGTCGCGGGTGGCACCATATTTGACGGCCCGCATGCCGCCGGCATTGGTCGCCACATTGCCACCCAGGGTGGCAAATTTTTCGCCCGGATCCGGTGCATAAAGCAGGCCCCGTTTCAAGGCATCTTCAGCGAGGTCATTCAGGAGGACACCCGGTTCAACCCGCACGACGAAATTTTCCATATCATATTCCAAGATGCGATTCATCTTGGACATGTCGATCATAACACCACCGTTAAAGGCAACACCTGCCCCGGTTAAACCGGTACCGGCCCCACGGGGGATGACGGGGATGCTGTTTTCATAGCAAATTTTAACAATACCTGCTACCGCTTCAGTACTTGTCGCTTCAATTAATACATCTGGCTTCCCGGTCCCATAAATGGGCATCTCATCCTTATTGTAGTCCGGGTTAATGGCTTCACCGGTTAACACTTTGCCCGGTACCACTGCTTCAAATTGTTTAATGACTTCCGGGGTAACTGCCTTATAAGCAATACTTGACATGATCTCATCTCCTCATCTTACATAACCGATTGCTTCATGATATGGTGCCGTGTGGATTGCTGTAAGTTTATTTTTATTTTTATTTTTCAATGCGCAGCAGCCGATTACTCATGCACATAATCGGTTATCCCCATACATTCTATACTCAATAAGTTATTAATCAAGTTATCAAGTATGAACTTCCTCTTTCTGCCTTAATAATACTCTTATTCACAAACCTTGTCAATGCAATTAATAACTCATAAATTATTTAAATTAAAAATTTTTCTGTTTTATATTTGTAAATTTTATCAGTCTATCTTTTTTTATTTTTATTTCGTTTTTTCAACCTCTTTTTTCACTGTTTTTTCTAAAAATATTATATCTATTTCAAAAAACAAGGATAATATGCTCATTGGTATTTATTCTTTTATTTTTCATGTTCTTTTCTTTTCAATTTCGCTAATCTATTGTATCCATTTTCTGTATGTAGGCCGCTATCTTGCTTATTTTTTAGTTGGCTAAGACCAGCAGCCAAGCCCCCCTCCCAGTCGCAAGAGCAGCACCAATGATGGACACAATAAAGGCCAGTCTTGCTGCATATTTATCGGGAATCCTCTGACTCAACCAAGCACCCAGGCCCATACCGATAAAAGCGAAAAGTAAAAACAAGCCATTATGGCTTAGACTGAAAATGTCCCTAGGAAAAGGAATCCCGCTTGCGACCTTCATCCCGGCCGTAACGGTGCAAATAAGGAAGAAGACCCCTTGCATGGCTGCATTGAAGTGGCGAAAGTCCCAATTTACATACCGGGCATAAATGACCATGGCCGGTGCAGGGATGCCGGCTGTCGTCACTAAAAAGCCCCCGCCAAGGCCGGATAAAAGCAAGGGCACCAGGCCGTCTTTATGGGGCTTATCCACCTTAAAGCCCAGAGAAATGGCCAGGGCAACCAGCATGATCAGGCCAATGCTAAGTTGCAGGAAGGCCGGCGACAGGTATTTCACCAGGTAAATCCCCGGGTACATGCCAAGTACAGCTGCGCCTGAAAGAATCAACACCCGCTTCCACTGGAGGTCCTTGCGGGCGGCCACCATTAAGAAGAGGCAGCCGAGACCGTTTAGGATATTGCTCACCACTACCCCTTCTACCGGACCTAAAAAGAGTGTATAGACCGGTACCATGACCAGGGCAAAGCCGGTTCCAGAAACCCTTTGCAGCAAAAAACCTAAAAAAGCAGCTACAAGAATGATCCCAAACATGACTGGGTAACCCCCTTTTTTGAGTATAAACTAGAGCCTTTCGTATAAAAACGCATAAAAAAAGCACTGCCGAAGCAGTGCTTAAGACTTTCAGGCTATTATTCAGCAGCGCTGGTGTCTTCTTCAGTGGTGGTAGTGGTGGTGGTAGCGGCGTCGCTGCCATCTTTTTCTACAGTAGTGGTAGTGGTGGTAGCTTCTACAGAGCTAGCTTGTTCGGAAGTAGCTTCAGAAGAAGCAGCGTCATTGTTGCCACCGCAACCAGCGAGTACAGCCATACCAAGTGCCATGCACATCATAGCAGCCATTAATTTTTTCATTCTAAAAAGGCCTCCTTAGATTTAAGAAAAAAGTTTTTCACCTCTCGGTGTTAAGTACATCATACCGAATGAATACGTTAGACTTACAGCTAAAATGTAAAATAATTGTAAACTCTCTCACAAATGGGCCATGGTGATATCTACAACAAGGGCCTCGGTAAAGGCTACCAGGTCTGCCGGCTTGAGTCCCACCTGCAGACCCCGCTGGCCGGCAGAGACAATAACCTCATCAAGACCGTCAATATGCCTATCGATATAGGTCGGCAGCTGGTGTTTCATACCGATTGGCGAACACCCGCCCCGAATATAGCCGGTGGTTTTTTCTAATTCCTTTAAGGGGAGCATCTCCACTTTTTTATTTTGGCTCACCTGGGCCAACTTTTTCAGATCAATACTTAAATAAGAAGGGATGACCGCTACAATAGGCCCGGTCTTGTCCCCAAGGGCCAGGAGGGTCTTAAAGATCATTTCATCCGGCCGGTCAATTTCCGGACCGACCTGCCGGGCATCCAGGTCATCTTCCTTCCAGCGGTAGGTGTAGACCTCGTAATCGATGCCCCCCTGGGTTAAAAGCCGCATGGCATTGGTTTTTTTATGCTTTTTACTGCCCATCTCTTACGCCTCTTCTTGCCAACCCTTACAGACATCCACCGTCGCCCGGGCGCCACTGACTTCAGCCAACTCAGAGATGGTCAGACTTACGGCACTGGCTGCATCACCGCAAGCAGGATAAACTATTTCGAACCGGTTCAGGGAGGCGTCAAGGTAGACAGTTGCTGTTTCGGGCAGGGCAAAGGGACAAACCCCGCCGGCCTGGTAGCCGGTCAGGGCCTCGACATCTTCCCCCCGGAGCATCTTGGCCTTAAAGCCAAACTGCTCCTTAAAGCCCTTATTATCTACTTTGGCATCACCGGCAGCTACAATGACAATGGAGCCCCCATCCTTATCGTAAAAGCTCAGGCTTTTAGCAATGAGTGCCTCTTCACAGCCAACCTGCTGGGCCGCCAGGGCAACGGTAGCTGTACTCTCGGTAAAAGCCTGGATCCGGTTAGCATAGCCTTTATCGGCTAAATACTGACTTGCGCGTTCAAAACCTGTGGTCATGATAATTCCCCCAATTCATGCGGTCGCAAACTAATCTCACCAGTGGAAATGGTCTCTCGCCTGCCGGCCTCATTTTCAATAATCAAGTGGCCCATCTCATCAACATCCCTTGGAATGACCGTCCGGCGGTCACGTAGGGTGACCAGGTCGGCCGGTTTATTTAAGAAAAATAGCCGGTCCCGATAGCCCTCTAAATAGGGCCGGTCTGAAAGAGCTTGGGTATAGGTATAGAGCCGGTCTAAAATGGAAGCGGCCATTTTAGACCGGAGCAGGGGGTCCTCCCGGGGCCCGTCAAAGAGGCTCCCGTAGCCCTGGCCGGCTTCATTGGCATGGGGGTAGACGTTTAGCCCTATGCCAACCACCGCCCAGCGAAGACTTTTTTCTTCCAGGGACAGGGCTGCTTCCGTAAGGATACCGGCTATCTTAGCCTGGCCCCGGTAGATATCATTGACCCACTTGATGCCCATCTTTTCTTCACTGAAGGCCTCAGCGGTTTCAGCAACAGCCAGGGCTGCAGCCATGGTTAAAAGGGTGGCCTCTTCTGCTGCCACCTGGGGCCGCAAAATAACGGTCATATAAATCCCCACCCCGGCCGGGGAGTAAAAGTGCCGTCCCCGGCGGCCGCTTCCGGCAGACTGGCTATCGGCCACGACGGTGGTCCATTCAGGGGCCCCTTCGCCGGCTAATTCAGCGGCCTTTTTATTGGTCGAATCAATGGTCGGTTGGTACATCAACTGAAAGGGCTTGTTTTCGTCCAGGGACGCCTGGATAGCGACGGCATTGAGTAAGTTGGCCTCAGCGCTCAGCCGGTAGCCCTTTCTAGGCGCTGCCTCAATGGCAAGGCCCTGGGCCCGCAAGCCTTCAATTTGCTTCCAGACGGCCGACCTGGAAATGCCCATTTCTGCGGCCAATTCTGCCCCGGAAAACCACTTTTCAGGGTCGTTGACAAATACTTGCAGGAGTCCGCCCTTCATACATTTCCTTCCCTTCTGCCCCTCCCAATCAATATATGCAAAAAAAGGCCTCCATGACGAAGGCCTTCAATCTTATAAGCTGCTTTTAGCCAGGCTGCAGATGTCAGCAAAAGCCTTTTCATCGTTGACAGCTAATTCGGCAAGCATTTTACGGTTAATGTCAACACCTGCTTCTTTCAAGCCGTGAATCAAGGTGCTGTAGCTCATATCATTTAAACGAGCAGCGGCATTAATACGTGAAATCCATAATTTACGGAAGTCACGTTTACGCAGGCGGCGGTGTTCATAAGCATACTGACCGCTCTTCATGACAGCCTGGTTGGCCACCCGGAATACCCGAGACCGGCTACCGTAATAACCCTTTGCCTGTTTTAAAATTTTTCTATGTTTTTTGCGGGCATTGACGCCACGTTTAATTCTAGCCATCTGGACCTCCTATAAATTAGATGAGTTGATCAATACGTTTGGCGTCACCCTTAAACATGATGGCGCTTTTACGTAGCTTGCGCTTACGCTTTGGAGATTTTTTCTCCAGGATATGGCTGGTGTAAGCGTGGTTCCGTTTAATTTTACCGGTGCCGGTCCGTTTAAAACGTTTGGCTGCACCGCGGTGGGTTTTCATTTTAGGCATGGTGGTTCTCCTCTCACGACTACTTCTTCTTTTTGTCAGCACCACTGTCATAGGGTACCAACATCATGGTCATATTACGTCCCTCTACTTTAGGGGCTTTCTCTACCTTGGCAATATCTTGAACATCTTCCGCTACCCGCTCACAAAGCTCGCGGCCGAGTTCCGGATGGGTAATTTCACGCCCCCGGAACATAATAGTGATTTTCACCTTATTGCCCTCTCCGAGGAAACGGGCAGCATGACGGACCTTGGTATTAAAGTCATGGTCTTCAATACCCGGCCGCAACTTAACTTCTTTAACTTCAATGGTTTTTTGATTTTTTCTCGCTTCGCGTTCTTTTTTGCGTTGCTCATACTTATACTTGCCGTAGTCCATGATCTTGCACACCGGTGGTTTACTATTTGGAGCAACTTCCACCAAATCTAAACCCTGCTCCTCGGCGACCTTCATGGCGTCTCTGGGGTGCATAACCCCCAGTTGTTCCCCTTGACTGCCAATCAAGCGGATTTCACGACAGCGAACGGCTTCATTTACACGAAGTTCTTTACTTATGATCCACACCTCCGAATAGTGAATAATAAATAGCATAAAAAAAAGACGGGATTCACCCGCCGATATTACATCACTATTAACCACTATATATGAAGATGGGATATCTAAATATAGCTTAAATGATGATGCAACCGGACACCGTTAGGCGGCAGGTGAGAAAAGATTTTCTACTTTTGCAACAAGACTATTATACAAGCTTCCCCTTAAGCTGTCAAGCAAGCAATAAAAATCATCCAAATTTACTATTTCTTGAACTTTTTGTTACCAAATAAAGCATTCCCTTGCTTTCATCATAAGAATTTGTTATCTTTCATATGAAGCAAGGATTATTTGACCCATTCTCAAAATCTATTTTCGAAAGGAGCATACTATGTCTAAGAAAAAACATGATCCTTATGCAGGTATGACAGATGAAGAGCGTCTGGCTTGCTTCGAACGGGAATGTATTGACCACGATAATCCGGTCGGTGATGAAGCACAGGTCGTTGCCAGTAAATTTTCTATCCAGGATTTATGGACTGCTGAAGACTGGTGGACCATCTGGCTGGGCTTTGCTGTTATCACCATTGCTGCCATTACGACAATCACAGGTATCTTTGCCGGCGATTCTCCCTTTAGTTTCTCTGCCATCAAATTCGCCTCCTGGGGTGATGGTGAAACGGCCTTTATGGATATTTTTTCTGGTCAAGTGCTAATTAAGTGGATTTTCACCCTCATCTTCTTTGAGATTCTCTTCGGTATCGGTATGTACTTTATGGGCAAAGACTTCACTGCTTGGATGAAGGCCTTCCCGGGATTATACTTCCTCTGTACAATCGTTTACCTGGTTAGTGGCAACGTGACTTTAAAGCAATATTTTGAATATGCTGTTTGGGCTTTGGTTATTGGTCTTATTATTTCTAATGTATTCAAAACCCCGGCTTTCTTAAAACCAATTTTGCAAACGGAGTACTACATTAAAACAGGCTTGGTTATTATGGGGGCAGAAGTCCTTTTTGCTAATATTGCTAAGTTTGGTGGCTACGGCTTATCTATTGCTTGGCTGGTTACTCCAACGGTTATTATTTTTATGTGGCTTTTCGGGCGTAAGTTCCTACAGATGGAAAATCCGCGGATGGTAATGGTTATTGCCGTAGCTACCTCCGTTTGCGGGGTATCGGCAGCCATTGCTGCAGCTGCTGCTTGTAAGGCACGTAAAGTCGAACTGACCTTTGCGATTGGTCTATCCATGATTTTTACCGTTATTATGATGGTCGGCATGCCGCTCTTTATTAAAGCAGTTCATATTGACCCAATGGTTGGTGGGGCCTGGATTGGCGGGACTGTCGACAGCACCGGGGCTGTTGTCTTAGCTGGTGAAGCCTTAGGCGAATTAGGTGGTCAAGTAGCCGCTATGGTCAAAATGATTCAAAATATCTTAATCGGCTTCATTGCCTTCGGTATTGCGATATTCTTTACCACCAAAGTTGATCGTGGGACTTCTTCTGATGTCGGTGCAGCTGAAATTTGGCACCGGTTCCCGAAATTTATCCTGGGCTTTATTGCTGCTTCTTTGATTTCTTCCTTTATTTTCCTGCCCTCTCTTGGCTCAGACACCACCACAGCCATTATCGACAGCTGCAAAACCTTTAAGGGCTGGTGCTTCTGTCTGGCCTTCATGTCTATCGGTCTCGAGTCCAACTTCCGCGAAATGGCTGATCAAATGGCTGGCGGTAAACCGATGATTCTTTACGTTGTTGGCCAATCCTTCAACTTAATCCTAACCCTCTTAGTTGCTTGGATTGCCCTCTCAGGGAACTTCTTCCCGATTCCTGACCTCTCCCTTTTCTCTTAAAAACTAAATGGACAAGGAGCTGATAACCGTGCAAGGAAACAAAAAGCACGCACGCCGATTACTGCCTTTTCAAATTTTTGCCTTTGGCCTTTTTATCCTAGCCTGCGCGGTTATTATCTACGATATATTTTGGGGACATTTTCTTTTTGATAAAGGGTACGGCCCGGGCGCCTACTATTATACAGACGTCCCTAACTGGAAGAGTATTTTTATCGACTCGCCCTATTTGGGATTCAAAAATCCCCTCTTGTCCTTTGCTTTCTTTTTCCTATGGGCTTTCTTGGCCTATCGTATCTTATGTTGGTTAGATAAAAAACTATAATCCTTGCTGAAAGGGCGTCCACTTGGGCGCTCTTTTTATTTTTAAAGAGGCCTAGAGATAAAAAAGCTTCTATACTTATATATGAGCGTCTCCGGACACTTGCAAGGTATCACTGAAACAGGAGTTCATTTTCAATGAATATGTTGTGTTATTTATTATCAAAATTAATACTTAATCATCTTTTCCATTACATGTTTTAAGGGTTTATTTATGCTTTATTAGGCTTTTACTTTCATTTATATCTTGTCCCCAAGAAAAAATAAGTTCATACTATAGCTGGTATTTATTTACATACTTACCTAGCCTCGGCTAGCCCTAGGAGGTGACAACATCCGGCTGGCTACTTAAACCACTATAAAAAAGGAGGCATTCACGTGCAAGCACAAACACGTAAAACCAGTAAGTTTTCAAACTTATGGCTTAAAGAAGGCTACTGGGCAGTGTGGATTGGTTTAGGGACGATTTTAACCGCCCACCGGGATTACGTTAAAATGGAAACCGTCGCCCTTGACTTTAAAGATGCGATTGCTGCCTTGCAGGCGCACGGCTTTACTGAAGATGACTATCTTCTGCAGGCAGAGTACACGCGCAAGTGGGGTATGATTTAGCCAATAAAATAGGGATGCCTTCTGTAGAACACATCCCTATTTTATTGCTTATACTTGCTTGGTCAAGGTCCGACGGATGGCTTCCTTCCAGCCATCTATATTTTTTTGCCTCTTATCCCCGTCCATGGCCGGCTTGAAGCTTTGGTCCACCTGCCGGTGCCGGGCCACTTCGGCCAGGTCCTTCCAGACGCCAACGGCTAGCCCGGCCAGCATGGCGGCCCCCAGGGCAGTGGTTTCCAGAATTTGCGGACGGACCACCGGTACATTGAGGATATCCGCCTGAAACTGCATGAGGAAGTCATTCTCAGCAGCGCCACCGTCCACTTGCAGGGTCTTGATTTCAACTGGACTTTCGGCCACCATGGCCTCTAGGACATCATGGGTCTGGTAGGTGATGGCCTCCAGGGCCGCCCGGACAATATGGGCCCGACCGGTACCCCGGGTCAGGCCGAACATGGCTCCCCGGGCATAGGCGTCCCAATAGGGGGCGCCCAGGCCAACAAAGGCCGGCACCAGGTAGACCCCTTCGTTATCTTCCAGTTTGGTCGCAAAAAAGTCACTGTCCGCAGCTTCATCTAAAATATGCAGGATGTCCCGCAGCCACTGGATCACTGCCCCACCGACAAAGATGGACCCTTCCAGGGCATAGGTGGGCTGGTCGCTGGTCCCGGCGGCAATGGTCGTGACCAGGCCATGCCGGCTGATAATCGGTTCATGACCGATATTCATCAGTAGAAAGCAGCCGGTACCATAGGTGTTTTTTGCCTCACCGGGGCTAAAGCAGGTCTGGCCAAAAAGGGCCGCCTGCTGGTCACCGGCCATGCCGGCCACGGGCACCATGACATTCCGCCCCAAGTGGGCCTGCCCAAAGGAATAGGACGAGGGGTGGACATCTGGGAGCATGGCCCGGGGAATATCCAGTAAGTCCAGAATATCCTGGTCCCAGGTCAGGCTGTGAATATTAAAGAGCATGGTCCGGCTGGCATTGGTATAGTCGGTGGCATGGACCTGGCCATCGGTCAGCTTCCACAGAAGCCAGGTATCAACCGTCCCAAAGAGTAGGTCACCGGCCTTGGCCCGGGTCCGGTCCGGGTCTACCTCATCTAAAATCCAGGCCAGCTTGGTCGCTGAAAAGTAGGGGTCGATGACCAGACCGGTTTTCTCTGCAATCCGGTCCTTGTAGCCCTGGTCCACCAGGTCCCGACAGCGGTCCGCTGTCCGCCGGCACTGCCAGACAATGGCATTGTAGACCGGCTTACCGGTGGTCTTGTCCCAAACGATGGTCGTTTCCCGCTGGTTGGTAATGGCCAGGGCGTCAATGGTTTCCGGACTGATGCCGGTAGCTGCCAGGGTTTCCTGTAAAGCCCCGAAGGTCGAGGCCCAGATGTCCTGGGGGTCCTGTTCCACCCAGCCGGACTGGGGAAAGTATTGCCGGGTTTCATTTTGCCGGATATCGACGATATTCTGTTCATGATCAAAAATAATAGCCCGAGAGCTGGTCGTGCCTTGGTCCAGGGCAATAATGTAAGCCATAAGCCTGCCTCCATTTCTAATCTCTTATTGGGCTATTATACCATTTAATATCCCCTTGCGGGGATTATTCAAACCATATAAAAAAGCCTTTCACTGACGGATGGTCAATGAAAGGCTTTTACCTATTTCTTATCAGGGGACTCTTCTTCTTCATCATCTTGGAAAATATCGTTGACGGTATCTTTGATTTTACCAAACCAACCCTTTTCCTCATCCTTGTCACCCTTACCGCTGCCGGAGCTGTTTTTGGCTGTTCGAGCCCGGCCCTTGCTGTCCGTATAAAGTTCTTTCCGGTCCAGGGTTTCGTATAGGTTGGCAAAGAGGTCCCTTTGCTCATCGCTGAGCCCCTTAGGCGTTTCTACAACGACCGTTACATACTGGTCGCCACGCCCGAAGCTCCGCATCCCCTTGATGCCCTTGCCTTTGAGGCGGAACCGGGTGCCGCTCTGCACGCCGGCGGGGATTTTAAATTTTAGGCGGCCTTCCAGGGTAGGAACTTCGATTTCATCCCCCAAGGCTGCCTGGGCCACGTTAATGGGCTGCTCCATGTGGATATCGTTATCAACCCGTTCGAAGATCGGGTGGGGCTTGACGCGGATGTAGATGAAGAGGTCGCCGGAGGGGCCGCCTTGTTCGCCGCCCTCCCCTTCGCCCTGCATCCGCAGGCGGTTGCCATTGTCTACCCCGGCAGGGATGGTCACATCCAGGCTGACCGTTTCCCGCTTCAGGCCCTGGCCGCCACAGGCGGTGCAGGGTTCATCAATGATTTCACCGCTGCCACCACATTCAGGACAGGTGCTTTGGGTCTGAATCCGGCCAAAGGGGGTCTGCTGGGCGCTGATAATCCGGCCGGTCCCGCCACATCGGGAGCAGGTATGGGGGCTGGTCCCGGCCTTGGCCCCGGTCCCATGGCAGGTGTCACAGACCTTCCGCCGGGTAAGGGTAATGGTTTCCTTGCCGCCAAAGACAGCTGTTTCAAAATCAATCAGTAGGTCGGCCCGTAAGTCATTGCCCCGACGGGGACCGTGTGGTCGGCCGCCGCCACCGGCGGCCCCGCCAAAGAACATATTGAAGATATCGCCGATATCGCTAAAGTCGCCACCGAAGCCGGCGCCACCTGCACCTGGCCCGCCGCCAAAGCCTCCAAATTGGGGGCCGTCCGGACCAAACTGGTCATACTGCTGGCGTTTTTGCGGGTCTGAAAGGGTTTCGTAGGCGTCGTTTACTTCTTTAAAGCGCTTTTCCGCCTCTTTGTCGTCCGGGTTCACATCGGGGTGATACTTCCGTGCCTTTTTTCGGAAGGCCTTTTTTATATCCTGGTCTGTGGCGTCTTTATCAACCCCGAGCACCTCATAATAATCGCGCTTATCGGCCATTATTTATCGTCTTCATTCACTTCGGTGTAGTCGGCGTCAAAGGTACCGTCTTCACCGGCTGCACCAGCATTGTCCCCTTGGGCTTCAGCCTGAGCGTTGGCTTCCGCTTGTGCATTGGCATACATTTTTTCAGTCATCTTGTAGAGGGCCTGGGTTAAGGCTTCGGTTTTGGCCTTGATGTCTTCGGTGTCATCACCTTCAAGGGCCGTTCGGAGGTCTTTTTGAGCAGCTTCAATGGCTTCCTTGTCAGCAGCTTCAACAGTCTCGCCGGCGTCTTTTAAGGCCTTGTCGGTTTGGAAGAGGAGGCTGTCGGCGTTATTGCGGGTATCGACAGCTTCCTTCATTTTCTTATCGGCTTCGGCATTTTCCTCAGCGTCTTTGACCATCCGGTCAATGTCTTCATCGGACAGGCCGCTGTTGGACTGGATAGTGATCCGCTGGCTCTTGCCGGTGCCCTTGTCCTTAGCAGATACATTGACGATCCCGTTGGCGTCAATGTCAAAGGTGACTTCAATTTGCGGAATCCCTCTCGGTGCCGGAGGGATATCCATCAGGCTGAACCGGCCCAAGGTCTTGTTGTTGGCGGCCATTTCCCGTTCCCCTTGGAGGACGTGAATATCCGTAGAGGTTTGGTTATCGGCAGCGGTGGTGAAGACCTGGCTGCGGGATACCGGGATGGTTGTATTCCGTTCGACAATCTTGGTCATGACGCCGCCCAGGGTTTCAATCCCCAAAGACAGGGGGGTGACGTCTAATAAGACCACGTCTTTGACTTCGCCGACTAAGACACCGCCCTGGATGGCGGCACCAATGGCGACGCTTTCGTCCGGGTTGATGCCCTTGAAGGGGTCTTTATTGGTTAATTTCTTAATGGCTTCCTGGATGGAGGGCATCCGGGTGGACCCACCGACTAAGATGACCTTGTCGATATCGCTGGCAGACAGGCCGGCGTCGCTCATGGCTTGACGGGAAGGAACCATGGTTTTTTCAACCAGGTCAGCGGTCAGTTCGTCAAATTTAGCCCGGCTCAGGGTCAGGTCCATGTGCTGGGGCTGGCCATTGCTGTCCATAGAGATAAAGGGCAGGTTGAGGTTAGAGGTGGTTACTGTCGAGAGTTCCATTTTGGCCTTTTCAGCGGCTTCCTTTAACCGTTGCATAGCGGTCTTATCTGCAGACAGGTCAATGCCTGTATCTTTCTTGAAGTTGTCTACAGCCCAGTCAATGATTTTCTTGTCAAAGTCATCGCCACCGAGGCGGTTGTTCCCACTGGTTGCCAGCACTTCAAAAATCCCGTCGCCAATTTCCATTAAGGAGACGTCAAAGGTCCCACCACCTAGGTCAAAGACCAGGATTTTTTGGTCTTCAGATTCTTTATCCACCCCATAGGCCAGGGCCGCTGCAGTCGGTTCGTTGATGATACGTAAAACATCTAAGCCGGCAATTTTACCGGCATCCTTGGTGGCCTGCCGTTGGCTGTCAGAGAAGTAGGCCGGAACGGTGATAACGGCCTGGCTGACTGTTTCGCCCAGGTAGGCTTCTGCATCGCTTTTCAATTTCTGCAAAATCATAGCGGAGATTTCCTGGGGGGTGTATTCCTTGTCCCCCATGTGGGCCTTGTAGTCAGTCCCCATGTGCCGCTTGATCGAAGCAACGGTGTTGTGGGGGTTGGTGATGGCTTGGCGCTTGGCCACTTGGCCGACCAGGCGCTCGCCGCTATTATTTAAACCAACAACAGACGGGGTCGTCCGGTTTCCTTCTGTATTGGGGATAACGACGGCCTCGCCACCTTCCATAACAGCCACACAAGAGTTGGTGGTCCCTAAGTCAATACCTATAACTTTTCCCATATTTTTCCTCCTGAATATTTATCCTTAATAATCTGTCATATATAATGGATGGTTAACTGGTCCCGCTGACCCGACAGACAGTGGGGCGCAGTACCTTATCTTTAAATTGGTAACCGGTGCGTAATTCATCAATGATGGTATTGGCCGGTGCGTCGGCGTTTTCATCGACCATAATGGCCTCATGGTAGACCGGGTCGTAGCTTTCACCCAGGCCGGCAATCCGGGACAGGCCGGCCCCTTCTAGGACCGTCATCAGCTGCCGCTGGATTTGCTCCAGGCCGGTCATGACGCTTTTATGGCTGTCGTCATCAGAGCTGGGCGCTGTTTGAAGGGCCATGTCAAAGGCATCTAATACCGGCAGGATTTCCTTAATGAGGCTTTCATTGGCATACTGGTAAATATCCGCTTTTTCCCGCTGGGTTCGGCGTTTGTAGTTGTCAAAGTCGGCCAGCAGGCGGATGTACCTGTTTTCCAATTCCGGGGTCTCGGCACCAGTGGAGGGATTTTCTTCCCCTTGGCCGGATTCAGCAGTGGCTTCCGCCACATCTTCAGCCTTTTCGGCCGTCGCTTCTGCAGGGGCTTCTGTCTCAGACGACATGGTTTCTTTTTCAGATGCGTGGTCGCGCAATGCGCTTCACTCCTTTTCTATTGTCTAATCTCGCGCAGTTGCCAAGCAAAGGAATGCAGGAGGGGGGCCAGGTCCGTTTGGCGGTCTGGTACCAGCATGGCCTTGTCTCGGTAAATCTCTTCAATGGCCTGGGCGGTCGTTTGTAAGAGACGGGCGCAAGCAAGATAGTTCATTCTTTTTGGTCCTAAAAGGCCCAGGTGGCCTCTTTGCCGGCCAATGTGATAAGCTACGCTCACAAGGGCGCAGTCCTCTAGGAGGGGGCTCGGCAGTTCCCGGCCCAGGCGGACCACAGGATCCTTACCGGATACATCAGCCAGCAGGTCTGGTACGGTTCTTTCTTCCTCCAGGGCCGATAGGATCCGGCGCAGCTTGTCCGGCTCCTGGAATTCAGGCTGGTCTAAAATTTTTAAGGCCCCGCTAACATAGACGACCCGGCGGCCATCATGGGAAATGGCTTCACCGAGCAAGTCGACAATTTGGCGGATAAAGTGAGCCAGTTCACCGTCCTGCTGCTGCAAGAACTCTGCCAGGGGCCGGCGCCAGTAATGCAGGGGCAGGCCGCGCAGGTAGTGGTTCAAGAGCCCCTCGGCAATGAGCATTTCCTTTTCACCGATGCTCAAGGGCATATCCACCAGGTCACTACTGACTTGCTCATCATCGGTAACCATAACCATCAGGGCCCGGCCAGGGGCCAGGAAGATGACCTTTAACCGGGCCAGGACCGGCTGTTCCTCAGCTGCCAGGGCCGGGAGGTAGAGCATGGCCGGCAGGCCTGCTGCTTTAGCCAGCCAGTCCACAAGGGCCAGCCGGGTAACATCATCATTGACCCGGCCGGTGCCCAACCAGGCCTTGACCCCAAAGGGGTCGGTCGACCGGTCTTCAGCCAAGTGGACCGGCAGGAGCCGGCTGATATAATAGCTCAGGCCCTCATCGGTCGGTACCCGACCGGCAGAGGTATGGGGCGCAATGACCAGGCCTGCCTCTTCTAGGTCAGACAGGTCGTTGCGGATGGTTGCCGCACTGACGCCAAGGTCTTCTTTTTTGGACAGCGTGCGTGAGCCCACCGGTTCACCGCTGGCCACATAATCATGAATGAGGTGCTCCAGGATGCGTTCTTGGCGATCGGTAATACCCACGTCATGCCTCCTTTTCTTCTGTACTGGTCACATCTTGTTAGCACTCAATCTAATCGAGTGCTAATTACACATTCAATTTATCACCTTTCCCCCTTCTTGTCAAGCAATTGCCCCTTTTATCCAACAAAAAAACCGTTTCCAGCTAAGGGAAAACGGTTTGATAGATGGGGCTTTATTGGGCCCGGAAGACCCAGTGGAGGGCCACAGCCATATTCAAGGCCGATAAGGGGATGAGCCCGCCGCTATGGAGCATGCAGCGGAGGACATCCGTCGATATACCGAAGTCTACAAAAATCGCACTGAGCAGGACCAGGACATCCAGGCCAAGGGTCAAGATGGTCCCCAGCCGCCAGCCACCAAAGGAAAAGCGGACGGCCAGGACACCAACCCCCATGGCCAGCAAAACGAAAGCCAGGGCCAGTAACAGATGGCTCTGAATATAAGCGACCCCTGTAGCCGGCAGGGTAAAAAGTCGGGTGACGGCATTATAGTAGCCCACAGTCGCTATGACCGCTAAAAACATCAAAAGTCTATACAACTTCAGCCGACTTTGTCCCATGATGAGGCCTCCCTTGCAAATGGCATACCTGATATGGCAAATCATCCCACTATTGGCCCCCCTTGTCAAGGGCAAAAGGGGCCTTTACAAAAATAAAATGGCCAGTTCATTATTTAAGAGCAATCCTTCCAGACTGGGCTTAAAATACTGGCCGTCCATGACAGCCAGCCCCTGGGTGCAGGCCGCCTTAATGGCCACGGCGTAATCAAGATGAAAGTGGGCCCCGTAACGGGCATCAAAGCTGGGGATCCATAAGCCTTCCGTCTGCCGCAAGGCCAGGATGACCTGCTCGCTCATCAGGTCCTCCCGAGACCATACCTCATCCTCGACCAGGGGGAGGCGGCCCTCTGCCAGGCTGGACCGATAGAGGGCCGGGTCTCCGGTCAGCCGGGTAAAGCGACCGCCTACCTGACCGGATGCACCTAAACCACAGCCCAGCCAGTCGCCCAGAGACCAGTAAAGCCGGTTATGCCGGCAGACCTCCCCTTCCTGGGCATAGTTGGAAATCTCATATTGCCGGTAGCCGGCCGCTGCCAGGGCCTCCCGCTGCCATAAAAAACTGGCCCGGGCCAGGTCCTCATCCGGATCCGGCAGGCGACCGGCAGCCAGGTCCTGGGCAATGGGGGTCCCCTCTTCAACAATGAGCCCATAAAGGGACAGGTGGCTGGGCGCCAAGGCCAGGGCCGCCTTGACTGTTGCCTGCCAGCTGTCTAAGGTCATCCCCGGCAGGCCGTACATCAGGTCCAGGTTGACATTGCTAAAACCGGCAGCCCGGATGGTCTCATAAGCGGCCAGGGCCATTTGCCGGTCATGGCGGCGGCCTAATATCTTTAAAGTGGCATCATCAAAGCTCTGGACCCCCATTGATAGGCGGTTGACCCCGGCGGCCAGCCAGTCGGCCAAAAGCCCAGCTGTCAGGTCCCCGGGATTGACCTCCACCGTCCATTCCTGGACCGCCCCGAGGCCGGGCAGGTCGGCCATCCCTTCCAGGAGCCGGGCCCAGTTGGCCCGGGACAGGCTGCTCGGCGTGCCGCCGCCGATAAAGATGGTCTCCAGAGGCTGGTCAAAGGCCTGGATCTGGAGGCGGAGATCGATGAGCAGGGCCTCGATATAGGCCGCCTGGTCGGCCTCCGCAGCCGGCCCGCTCAAGAAATCGCAATAGCGGCACTTACTGGGGCAAAAAGGAATATGGATATACAAGCCGCCCATAGGGACCTCCCTTCATACTCGCTTACAGGTAAAATACTTAGAATAGGAAAAAGACGCCCTAAAGGCGTCTTTTTCCTGCTTACTGACCGCCGTTATTGGTCTCTTCAGCCGGGGCCTGGTCTGATGACCCGCTGACGAGGCCAGCAAACCAGCCGATAAAGCTTTCAAACCAACTGCCTAATTTACTCAGGAAGTTTTGCCCTTCCTCTGTGTTCAGGTAGTCATTGGCCTGGTGGGCCCACTTGTTGAGGTTATCGGACAGGGCATTCCAGTCAATATTTAAGCTGGCCAGCTGGTTGACCGTGTCCAGAAGTTGCTTGTACTGCTGGTCTGTTAACTGGATATTGTAGTCGGCCAGGATTTTATCCACGATGGCCTTGATGTCATTGGCAGTTTGGGGTTTTTCCGTAGCAATCCGCTTTTTGATGTCATTGATGACCGCTGTGGACTGGTCTTCCCCCAGACTTTTAGAGAGGTTGGCATTGGTGACCAACTCCTGGGTGGCAGCTTTTTTCACATCATCGGAAATTTGCGCCCCACTAGAAACTTCATAGGCCTTGATAATCCCGGTTAAGGCCCCGGTCCCACTGACTTCAAAGGGGGCCGTTACCTTGACATCTGCATCGGTGACGCCGGCGGTCAGCAGGGCGCTTTCATATGCAGAGGGGGTGACATAGTTGATGTTGTTGGTGGTGACATGGATCCCGGACCCCTTAGAGGTGTAGGTCACCATGGCACAGGAATTGGTGCTGTTCCCAATTTGGGCCGCCGGTACAGAATTGCCCAGGTAGTACCGTTCTTCATCAATGGTTACCCGAATTTCCTGGACCCCCTGGGGGGCATTGAAGTAGCGCAGGACTTCTTCTCTCTGCTGGGCATTTAGGTTATCCCCAATGGTAACAATACTATCCCCCACCGCTGCATCAGCCAGGGCTGCCAGGGGTTGGAAGGCCAGGACAGCCACGAGGACAGTGGATATAATCGTTTTCTTCATTGAATACCTCCTTAGCCTTTCAGCTTAAGGCAAGTATAGCATAGTTTTGTAAAAAAGATGTCAAGCATTTCCTACCATTTCATTGCGGACCTGTTAATTCATTGCAGGCGCTCTAAAATATAGCCGGGAATCCGCCGGATGACCAGGCCCACAAAGATGATGATCAGGGTTTTATCAAGATAATCCGTCACCACTTGGACGATAAAGGCCGAAGCCACCAGGGGCATCCCCATGACATGGGTCATAAACTGTAAGATATAGCTAGACCCGGCCGAGGTCACCCCGCCAAAGATATAGGCGGCAATCAGGGCTCCGATCATCGCAGCCGGAAGGCCGACAATCAGTCCCTTAACCGGTGCAGCCAGCTTTTTGACCCGGGGATGACGGAAAACCAGGGTGGCCAGGAGGGCCGTCGTCATGCTTTGGGGCAGGAAGGGCAGGGCAAAGGCATCCATGCTGGTGTTGGCAATGGCACTGAGGACTGCACAGGCCACCGCCCAGGGGGCGCCCAGGAGGGCCGCAACTGTCATGGTCCCGACGGTATCAATATAGATGGGGAGCTTGAGCTGGGTATTGACAAAGCAGAGGGCCAAGTTGACACCAACACAAATAGCTGTCAGAGCTAGGGGATAGGTATAAGATTGTCTACGCATATTCATTTCCTTTCAAAAAAAGACAGCCTGCACAAAGACAGGCTGTCTCCCCCCTAGGGGGCGGTCTTAGTGTTATCCTGGGAAGTTTCCAACCAGTCGGCGCGAACGCCACTTTTTATGAACTTGTCCGCTTAACTTTTTAAGCGCTTGCTATCCGGTACGCCATAGATAATATTGGGGTCTTTCTCTGAAATCCCCTTCATTTCCAGGCGGCCATAAATAATTTCTGAAATCAAACTGTAAATCGTGCTCACCAAGGGGACAAAGAGCAACATCCCCATGAGGCCCATTAAAGACCCACCGATGGTAATGGCAAAGAGGGTCCACATAGAGGGCAGCCCCACCGAACTGCCAACCACCCGGGGGTAGATGACATTGGACTCAAATTGCTGGAGCAGGAGCATAAAGACGAGGAAAATCAGGGCCTTGGTGGTGCTGACGCTGAAGACCAGCAAGAAACCAATAAAGCCACCGATCACCGCTCCGGCAATGGGAATCAAGGCCGTAAAGCCAATCAGGACCCCAATCATGAAGGCATAGGGCAGCTGTAAAACAAGCATCCCGATACTCATCAGGGACCCCAAGATCACCGCTTCCAATAACTGCCCGGTCAGGAAGTTATAAAACTTGGCAAAGCCCACCTGAAAGACGTGGATGACATACTTGGCCGTTTCATGGGAGAAGATAGCAAAGATCAACCGCCGGCCCTGGATGGCCAGGTCTTCCTTGGCAAAGAGGACATAAATCGCAAAGGCAAAACCCACCACGGCATTGACCAGGAAGCCAAATACACTGGTCACGATCCCAAAGGTTGAGAAGAGGGCCGAGGTTAAGAGGTTGCCATTATCCCCATTGGACCCATCCGGCGAGGACCGCAGGAAGTCCATAATCCCTTGCTGGATATTGGCCGGGGATATATTCTCTATGTTCTTCCGTATCTGCTCGACCTGTTCAGCTGAATCTGGGAACCGCTGGACCACCTGGTCCAGGATGTGGTTAAAGCCGGCAAAGTATTCCGGCATATTGCTCACAAATAGGGTAATAGAATCGATGAGCTGCGGAATAACAATGACCGAGACCAGGGTAACCAATAAGATGACAATGATTAGTGATAGCAAAACGGCTAGGGGCCGTTTGAACTTTTTAAACTTCTTACTCTTAATCTTCGAAAATACCCGACCTTCTAAAAAGCGCATGGGTACGTTCAAAATAAAGGCCATGACAGCCCCGGCAATAAAGGGCGTTAAGAGATTGAGTAATTTCCCAAAAGATACCCCGACATCTCCGGCATGAAAAACAGCATAAGCGATGATAATGAGCAGGACCAGGGCGAGCATGGTCCTTCTCAGGGTATAGCGGTTAAAATGCATACAGGTTGCTCCGTTTCAATGATTGGTTTAGAGATTCTTTAATTGAATTTTCTCCATCAGCTTGGTCACCATTTCTGCGGCATCACAGCAGTTCTCTAAGCGTTCATAAAGGTCCTTCCAAATGATGACTTCACGCAGGTCAAGAGAGGAATCCCCGAATAATTCATGGGTGGCCCGGACAAAGAGCTTGTCCGCTTCTTTTTCCAAGTCAGAAACCGCCATCACCTTATCCTTTAAGTGCTTGCTCTTTTTGAAATGACTAAATTCTTTTGCCGCTTCCTCAAGCCCTTCAGTACTCTGTAATAAAATCCGGGTAAATTCAACGGCATCAGACCGCAAATGATCCACACGGAACATATAGATGCAGGTAAAGACGTCCTCAATAGCATCAGTGACATCATCCAGGGCATAAGTTAGGCTGATGATATCTTCCTGATCAATGGGCGGCAAAAATTCAGCGACAATTTGGTCCATGATTTCATAGACCACTTCATCACACTTGTGTTCCACCCGGCGGATATCTTCCAGCTTGTCTTCAAAAACCACATCCAGGTTGTAGTTGGTCGTGGCGTCTTCCAACAAGGCCGCTGCTTGAACGGTATACCGGGTCATTTTCTCAAAGGCTTTGAAATAATTGTAATTCTTTTTAGGTTTCCGCGTTTTCTTCTTATTCTTCTTGGTTTCTTTAGTATCTTGGCCCATTTTTTCCTCCAATACTTTCTAAGTAACCCTATGCGAACAATATTGCGAATGCTTTCACTGCACAAAAACCAATTAACCCACAGCCGGGGAAGGTGATTAACCATGTCAAGGCCATGTTTCTAACCAAGTCCCAGCGCACGCTGGATAAACTCTTACCGGCGCCAACCCCCATAATCGCTGTGGTTTTCGTCTGGGTCGTCGAGACCGGGAAACCGACGAGGGTCGCAATCAGCAAGACCAGGGACCCGGCCACATCAGCTGAAAAGCCCTGCCACTGCTTAATCTTGACCATATCCATCCCTACGCTCTTAATAATCCGGTAGCCGCCGATAGAAGTCCCTATCCCCATGACAGCTGAGCAAAGAATCATCAGCCACAGGGGAATGGTAAAGCTGCCGGAAGGGTTTTCACCTCGGGCTAAAAACATCCCCAGCATAAAGACCCCCATGAATTTCTGCCCATCCTGGGCCCCATGCATGAAGGCCATGGCTGCCGCACTGGCGATTTGGCCACCTCGAAAGACGCCGGCTGTCCGGCGCCGATCGGTATTTCTGAAGAGTCGGCCAACCAGGCGAACAATACACCAGCCCATTAAAAAACCAAGGGTCACAGATAGAATAAGCCCGTAAATGACTTTAATCCATTCATTCCCATTGATGCCGCTGATACCCCCTTGTAAGGCAATCGCTGCGCCGGAAATCCCGGCAATGAGGGCATGACTTTCACTGGTGGGAATCCCAAAATACCAGCTGGCCACTGCCCAAATCACAATGGCAAATAGGGCCGCACACAAGGCCAGCAAGGCCGGGTACGGTTCGCCGCGAAAATCGACCATATTAAAAATAGTTTCCGCTACACCGGCGCTGACCATGGTCATAATCAGTACGCCCAAAAAATTAAAAACGGCTGCCATCAGTATAGCCGGCCGGGCCCGCATGGCACGTGTAGACACGCAGGTCGCAATCGCATTCGGTGCGTCGGTCCAGCCATTCACAAAGATGACTGCTAAAACTAAAAAGGCCGTAATTGCGTATGCGGGGCTGGATGTAACATCCTGCAGAAACACCAATAACGAATCCGCCATATCACCCTCCTGAAATAAGTAGTCAACCATCCATTCATTCTTATTGTCGAATATGCGACCCATTCTGTCAAGTTTTTTTAAGATGGCTTTTGTTCCAAGTAAATTTTAGCATAAATCAGAGGCGGACTGATTTCTTTCTTTGCTTTTTCTTCATTAATATTGCTTATCTATCACCGGACCGGAATCAGTCGCCGGCGACATTTGTTTAAGGCCTGATAAAATGGTAGGATGGTCCTAGCAAACCACTAGCAGCTTGAGGAGGCTTACCATGAATGATCCACTGGGCCAAGTGATGGCTCATCTAAACAAAAACCACTTCCACCGGGACCTGGCCGGTCTCCTGGCCATTGAAAGTGTCCGGGATGACAGCCGGCAGGGCCCCGGCCAACCCTTTGGCCCGGGACCGGCCCAGGCCCTGGCCTACATGCTCCAGCTGGCTGACCGAGACGGGTTTGAAGCCACCAATATTGACGGCTATGCCGGCCGCATTGCCTGGGGCGCAGGCGAGGATATCCTAGGTATCCTGGTCCATGTCGATGTGGTCCCGGCCACCGGCGACTGGGCCAGCCCGCCCTTTGAGGCCAGCATCCGGAACGGGTTTTTATACGCCCGCGGGGCAGCCGATGACAAGGGCCCGGCCATGGCCGCCTACTACGCCCTCCTGGGCTTAAAAGAGGCCGGTTTTAAGCCGAAAAAGCGGATCCACCTCATCATCGGAACGGATGAAGAAAGCGATTGGGGCTGCATGGCCCGCTACTTTGCCACAGAGCCCATGCCCAGCCTGGGCTTTTCGCCGGATGCAGACTTCCCCCTCATTAACGGGGAAAAGGGGATGGTCACCTTAAACCTCACCGCTAAAAGGACGGCCACCGGCCCCTTAAAGATCCTCCAGGCCGGAGAACGGGCCAATATGGTCCCGGACCGGGCAGAGGCCATCCTAATAGGCGACCAGACAGCCCACTTAGCCGACCGCTTTCCGGCCTGGTGCCAAGACCAGGGTCTCCAGGGCCAGGCCGATTGGGTCACCGGCGACGTGAAGCTCACCCTCCAGGGCAAGTCTGCCCATGGGGCGGAACCGGCTGCCGGCCGGAATGCGGCCAGCTACCTAGCGGCCTTTCTCCAGGCCTATTTGGGCCAAGGACTAGACCCAACCATTTCCTTTATCAGCGACTGCCTCCACCGCCAGCCGGACGGGGCCGGCCTGGGCCTGGCCTTTAGCGATGAGGTCATGGGCCCCCTAACGGTAAACGCCGGCATTGTCGACATCCAGCCGGCTACCAGCCGGGTCAATATCAATATCCGCTACCCCCGGGGGCTGACGGCCGAAGAAATTGTGGACCGGGTCCGGGCCAAGGCCGCCGCATATGGCCTGGACCTAGCCTATGATGGCCCCGCCAAGGCCGTCCATTATATCCCGGCCGATGACCCCCTGGTGGCCACCCTCCTGGCAGTCTACCAAGAGCTGACCGGCGACGCCACCGCCCAGCCCCTGTCCATCGGCGGCGGGACCTACGCCCGGATGATGCCCAAGGCCGTCGCCTATGGCCCCCTCTTCCCGGGCGAAGACGGCCAGCTCCACCAGGCCAATGAGCACATCGCCCTCGCCTCCCTCTATAAGGCCATTGCCATTTACCAGGAAGCCATCCGGCGACTCACAGAAAAAGCTGACTAAGCAAAAAAGGGGCTGGTGTAAAATAGCCCCTAAAAAAGCACAAGGCCCGTCTCATTTTTGAGACGGGCCTTGTGCTTTTTTTGCTATACTATATACATGCCTACAACAAGTATTTTAATCTTAACCTAGACGAGAACACTGACAAGTAAAAAGGAGCTTTTATGGGGCTATGTCGAATGATTTTACTCATTCTGACACAGTCCCTTTTTTAGTGGATATGAATATACTTGGCATAGAGCTTCTCATCGGGCACAAAAATGTCATAGACATGCTTGAGGGCCGCCCGGGCATCTTCTACCTGCCCCCGGGCCATGACCCAGAAGGGGGCGGTAAAGACCGTTGCCCGAACCCCACTATCCGAAAAACCCAGCCGCTCGTAAAACTGGATCCGCCGTTCGCGAATCCGCCGTTCAGCATCCGTTTCTGCAAAGGCCGGGTCATCACATTCCAAGATAAGGCCACCACTGGGCAGGCCCTGGTCCAAAAGGGCTTCCAGGGCCCGGCTCCCCCAGCCTTCAGACCGGTAACCGCGGGCAACGGCAAAGTAGTCCAGGAGGGCCGCCTCCTGGTCGGCATAGAGGCAGGCATAGGCCCGCATATCGGCAGCCTGGCCAAAGGTATAGGCGCCGTAGTTGCCGGTGGCCTGCAGGGCCAGAAGGTGCTTAAAGGGCTTCAGCTCGCAGGCCGGAAAGTCAGCCTGCATATGGTCTGTATATAATTGAGAAAAGGCATCTTCCGGCAGGACTTGCCTACTCCACTGTAAAGACACCATAACGACCTCCTCATAGTCAATTAATTCTAAGCGTGGTATAATACTCTATACCTATATCATAACATAGTCATTTTCAAGATGAAAGGAGGGCCCTCATGGCATTTATTGATTTAATTGATTGCAGTAAAATTTATCAAACGGGCGAGACCCAAATCATTGCCAATGACAAGATCAGCTTTAGCGTGAACCAGGGAGAGTTTGTCATTATTGTCGGCCCTTCCGGCGCCGGTAAGTCCACCACTCTGAACCTCCTAGGCGGGATGGACCGGCCTACCAGCGGCGAAATCATCGTAGATGGCGCCCACCTGGAAAATTACAGTGACCGTGACCTGACCCGCTACCGGCGGGAGGTCATCGGCTTTGTCTTCCAGTTTTACAACCTGGTTCCCAACCTGACCGCCCTGGAAAATGTCGAATTGGCCGCCCAGTTGGTCGACCAGCCGGATAAGGCGGAAGATGTCCTGGCTGCCGTCGGCCTCAGTGACCGGGCCGGCAACTTCCCCGCCCAGCTCTCCGGTGGGGAACAGCAGCGGGTGGCCATCGCCCGGGCCCTGGTCAAAAAGCCCCGCCTCCTCCTGGCTGACGAGCCCACCGGGGCCCTGGACTACCAGACCGGCCGGGAAGTCCTCGGCCTCCTCCATAATGCCTGTCGGGTCACCGGCACCACCGTCCTGGTGATCACCCACAACCAGGCATTGACGCCGCTGGCTGATCGGGTGATCAGCATCGTCGATGCCAAGGTCCGGGATGTCCGCCTAAACCCCAACCCCCTGGCCATTGAAGATGTGGAATGGTAGGCCATGAATAAGTACCTCCGGGCCTATGCCCTGCGGCAAATCAGCGGTGCGCCGCTCAGGTATCTGGCCATTTTTACCATGCTGCTCCTGAGTGCCTTCGTCTTCATCGGCCTCGTTTCGATTGGGCCGACCATGGAAAAGACCCTGGTCGACTATGCTGAAGAAAGCCGGATGGCAGACATGACCATTACCCACCCCCTCGGCCTCAGCCCGGAAGATATCCGGCTGGTGGCGGCCAGCCCCGGTATAGAAGATATGACCACAGCCAGCCAGGTCGCCATCGAAAGTAAGCCCCAAAAGGACGTGCTCATCCTTGAAGGCCTGGCTGACTTCCCTATACCGGAAGTGGTCGCAGGCCGGTTGCCGGCAGGGCCCCATGAAATCGCCATCGAAAACAAGCTGGCCGCCAGCTACCCCCTGGGCAGCCAGGTCAGCGTCCAGGATGCCGATCAAAATCCCCCGGCCCAAGTCGATACAGATACCTTCACCGTCGTTGGCCATGTCAATTCACCTGAACACCTCCAGCACACCTTTAGTCAAAAAAGGGTCCCCCTTGGCGATGGTACGGTTGATGCCTTTGCCTGGATTGAAGAGGACCATTTCGCCGGACAAGACCGGCAAATAATCCGCCTCTTCTACCGCCCCGGCACCGACCTGGAAGAGGCCAAAAAAGACCTCCAGCAGCGTTTAGCCCGCCGGGCCAGCAGCCGGCAGGAAGACCTCTTGCGCCAGGCCCAGCAAGGCCTGGCCCAGGGGGACCAGACCCTGGTTGACGAATACCACCGCCTGACCGCCGGGCCGAGCCGGCTCTATGAACAGGATAAGGAGCTGGCTGGCCAGGCCCTGGCCCTCCAGCAGGGACCGCCGACCCTCCTGGCCGAAGAAGCCCAAGGCCGGGGCACCCTCCGCAGCCAAGAAATGGCCCTGGCTGACCGGGCCATCGCCCTAAGACAAGGGGAGGCCCAACTGGCCCTGGGCCTCAAGAAGTATGACCGGGCCCGGCAGGACCTGGCTGAAAAAGAAGCCGACCTGGCCAGAGGCCAGGCCGAAGTCAAGACCGGCTGGACCGACCTAAGAGAAAAGCAGGCAAGCTTCAACCGACAAAAGGCCTACCTGGCCCGGCAAGACGCCGACCTCCAAGAGGCCGAGGCCAGTTTAGCCGCTGCCAACCAGCAAGTGGCCGCCGGCAAAAGGGCCCTGGCCCGGGAAGAGGCCCGGCTCAATGAGGGCCAGGCCCAATGGCAGGCCGGTAACCGCCGCCTGACTGCCGAACAAGCTCGGCTGGCAGAAGGCCGCCTGGCCCTGGGCCGGGCCCAGGAAGACCTGGACCAAAAGGCCCAGCAACTGGCCCCGGCCAAGGAAAAGCTCCAGCAGTTGAGGCAAAAGGCCAGCCAGGTCCAAGAGGGGCTGGCCCAGCTCGCCGCCAGCCAAAAGGCTGAGGAAGAAAAAATCCGCAGCCAAGCAGCCAACCGCCTGGCCCCCCTGCAGCAAAAGGAAGCCACGCTGCAAGCAGACGTCCAAAGGCTGACCCTGGAACGGCAGATAATCTTGGCCACCGAACCGGATGCCCACCTTAAATTAGCCGCCATCACCGCCCAATTGAATGCTAAAAAGAAGGAGCTCATTGCCGTCCGGGAAGACATGGCCCAAGTGGAAGCAGAACGTGACCAATCCCTGGCCGCCCTCGACCAGGGCTATGCCACCCGCCGCCAAGGCTTGGAAGGCCAGGCAAAGGCCCTGGCCAACGGCCAAGCGACCCTGGAAAGACAAATCCAGCCGGCCCAGGCCGCCCTGGCTGAAGGCCAGGCAAAAATCAATGCCCAAAAAGCCAGCCTCCTAGCCGGGGAAAGCCAATTGCAGCAGGCCCGTAAAAAACTGGCCAGTGAAAAAGAAAAACTCACCAGCGGCCAGCTGGAAGTGGCCGCTGCCCGGATTTCCCTGGCCGCCAAGGAAGGGCTCTTAAAGCTACAAAAGGCCCCCCTGGAAAAGGCCCGCCAGGCCGTGGACAAGGGCCAGGCCGCCCTCCAAGCCGGAGCTACCAGCCTGGCCCAGGACGAAAACCGGCTCCAGCAGAGCCAGGCCCGGTTGACTGCCGGGCAAGAAGCCTTGAACAAGGGCGCTATGACCCTCCGAGACAAGGGCCAGGTCTTAGCCCAAAACCAGGCCAGCCTCGTCCAAGCCCGCCAGCAGTTGGCTGCCGGCCGGCTCCAGCTCGACAGCGCCAGGGCCCGGCTGGACCGGAGCCTGACTGGGGCCAAGACTGACCTCACCCGGAACCGCCAGGCCTTCAGCCAGGGGCTCAGCGCTTATGAAGCCTTCCGGGCTGCCAGCCTAGCTGACATCCGTCTGGGCGACCGGGCCCTCCAGAAGGCCGCTGAAGACTGGCTCGACAGCCAGCTGGCTACCGGCCGCCTGACCATGCCGGCCTACCAAGTCCAAACCCGGATGGATAACGCCGACTACAACATCTACTACAACTACGCCACCGGGATCCGGCTCATGGCCCGGATTTTCCCTGTATTTTTCTACCTCATCGCCCTTCTCATCACCCTTTCCTCTATGGTCCGGATGATTGACGAGGCCCGGGGACAAATCGGCACCCTCAAGGCCCTCGGCTATGCCAACCGGCAAATCACCGCCGTCTACGTCCTCTACGGGGTTGCTGCCGCCCTCCCTGCCGCCTTCCTGGGCACCCTAGGCGGGGCCCTGATCCTGGTCCCCCAAATCTGGCGGACCTACGGCAGTTCCTTTATCTTTACCGAACCGCAAATGGCCATCAGCCCCTGGGCCATCGGCCTGGCCTTCCTACTGAACCTCTCCTGTACGGCCCTGGCAGCCTACCTGGCCAGCAACCGGATCCTCCAGGAGAACGCTGCCAGCCTCCTCCGGCCCAAGGCCCCGGCCATTGGCAACCGGATCCTACTGGAAGACTGGCAGGGCCTCTGGCGCCGCCTAGGCTTCCAGCAGAAGATGACCATCCGCAACCTCTTCCGCTATAAAAAGCGGGGCGTCCTGACCATTATCGGGGTCGCCGGCTGTACAGCCCTCCTGACCATGGGTTTTGGCCTCCACCACGCTGTGGCCAATATCTTCCCCATGCAGTTTGACCAGCTCAGCCACTATGACCTCCTGGTCACCTATGACAGCAATGCCTCGGGAAAGGACAAGGCCGCCTATCAAGAAGACCTTCGAGAGGCCACCTGGGGCCGGTTAACCGACCGCCAGGCCCTCCGGATTGACGAGGGCCATATGACCACCGACAAGGGCATCAACATCACCCTGACCGTCATGGTCCCGGCCGACCCCCAGGCCTTTACCGACCGGGTCATCCTGCGAGACCGCCGGACCGGCCAGCCTCTTGACCTGGCCGATGGCGCTATCCTAACCGAACAAACCGCCCGGCATATGAACATCGGTGTCGGCGACGACCTGGTCTATACCGATGCCTTTGGAATTGAGCGGCGGGTCCCCATCACCGCTTTATGCGAGGCCTATGTGGGCAATACCCTCTATATGGACCCGGCCAACTATAGCCAGATTCGGGGCTACCCGCCCCAGGTCAATGCCGACATGGTCAGCCTCAAGGCCGGCATCGATGACCGTTCCATCGTTCGAGATATTTTAAAAAATGACATCGTCCTGGCCACTTCTCGAACCAGCGATACCACCGCCAATATGAACCAGCTCCTGGACTCCCTGGGGGTCATGATCATTATCATCGTTAGCGTCAGTATGAGCCTGGCCCTGGTAGTCCTCTACAACCTGACCAATATCAACGTTGAAGAACGGATGCGGGAGCTGTCCACCATCAAGGTCCTGGGCTTCTACCCTGAAGAAGTGACCGCCTACATCTACCGGGAAACCGGCTTTCTTACCCTCCTGGGCATCCTCATCGGCCTCCCCCTGGGCAAGGCCATGCACTTCAATATTATCACCGTCCTGGCCCCAGCCGACGTCATGATGGACCCCCAGATCCTACCGACCACCTTCCTCCTGGCCAGCCTCTTCACTATCCTGGTCAGCCTCCTGGTCATGGTCCTCATGCACCAAAAACTCCGCAAGGTCGATATGGTAGAGGCTTTAAAGGGCGTTGAATAACTGTATAAAAAGCCTGCCCCGGTTCTTTCCGGTGCAGGCTTTTCTTATATCCGTGTATGCACTTGCCAAGCCACAAAAGGCCATAAAAAATCGCCTTGCCCTGGAATCCAGGAAACAAGGCGATTGCTTTTTATCACTTGTAAATCTAGCCCTTCAATACGGCACCTTGGTCGGCGCCGGAGACCAGGCGGGCGTAGCGGCTGAGCCAGCCTTTCTGGACTCTGAGGGGTGGGGCCTGCCAGGCTTGCCGGCGGGTTTCCAATTCTTCATCAGATACTTCCAGGTGGATCCGGTAGGCCGGGATATCCAGGGTGATCCGGTCCCCTTCTTCCACTAGGGCAATCGGGCCGCCTTGGGCAGCTTCAGGGCTGACATGGCCGACAGAGGCGCCCCGGGAGGCTCCGGAGAAGCGGCCGTCGGTAATTAGAGCCACAGAACTGTCCAGGCCCATGCCGGCCAGGGCGCTGGTGGGGTTGAGCATTTCCCGCATGCCCGGGCCGCCGGTGGGGCCTTCATAGCGGATGACCACGACATCCCCGGGGACAATCTTGCCCCCATAGATGGCCTGGATGGCCTCTTCTTCGCCATCAAAGACCCGGGCCGGGCCGGTGTGGACCAGCATTTCCTGGGCCACAGCGCTCCGTTTGACCACGGCCCCATTCGGGGCAATATTGCCAAAGAGGATGGCTAGGCCACCGGTTTTTGAATAGGGCTGGTCAAAGGGCCGGATAATGGCCGGGTTCTTATTGACAGCCCCTTCAATTTGCTCGCCGAGGCTTTTACCGGAGGCCATGGGCCGGTCTAGGTGCAGGAGGCCGGTTTGGACCAGTTCCTTTAAGACGGCCTGGATGCCGCCGGCGGCGTCCAGCTCTTCGATATGAGCCGGGCCGGCCGGAGCCAGGTGGCAAAGGTTGGGGACTTTTTCGCTGACGGCGTTGAAGTCTTTCAGGTCAATGCCCAGGTCCGCCTCATTGGCAATGGCCAAGAGGTGGAGGACCGAGTTGGAAGAGCAGCCCAGGGCCATGTCACAGGCCAGGGCGTCAAAGAGGGCTTCCTGGCTGACGATATCCCGGGCCCGGACCCCTTCCCGGATCAGGTCCATAATCCGCATGCCGGCTGTTTTGGCCAAGCGGCGGCGGGCGGCGGATACGGCCGGAATGGTCCCGTTACCGGGCAGGCCCAATCCCAGGGCCTCCATCAGGCAATTCATGGAATTGGCGGTATACATACCCGCGCAAGAGCCACAGCCCGGGCAAGCATCCTGGCTCATCTGCTCCAGGTCTTCATCACTGAGGACGCCACTCTTATTCTTACCGACGGCCTCAAAGAGCAGGGATAGGGACACGTCCTGGTCCCCTACCCGGCCGGCCAGCATGGGCCCGCCGGAGAGGACGACGGTCGGTAGGTTGATCCGGACGGCCCCCATGGCCATACCGGGGACAATTTTATCGCAATTGGGCACCAGGACCAGGCCATCAAAGCCATGGGCCAGGGCCATTGTCTCAACAGAGTCTGCAATGAGCTCCCGGCTGGGCAGGGAGTAGCGCATGCCGGCATGCCCCATGGTAATGCCGTCGCAGACGCCAATGGCCGGCACCAAAATCGGTGTGCCACCGGCCAGACGAACGCCATCCATCACCGCTTGCGCCAATTTATCCAAGTGTTGATGGCCGGGGACAATTTCACTGTAGGCACTAACCACCCCTACCAGGGGCCGGTTCAGTTCCTCTTCCGTATAGCCCATGGCGTAAAAGAGACTGCGGTTGGGGGCCCGTTCGGGGCCCTCTAGGACTGTCCGAGAAGGTTCTTGTCCTGCCATAGGTCCTCCTTACTTGTCTTCTTTGAGCCAGCTCATCATGCTGCGTAATTCACCGCCGACTTCTTCCAGTTGGTGTTCCGCACCTAAGCGCCGGCTGGCTAAGAAGCGCGCCTTACGGCCGGAGGAGAATTCGGTCATGAAGTCAGAAGCAAAGGTCCCGTTTTGGATATCTTTCAAGATGTCTTTCATGGCCTGGCGGGTATCATCGGAGATGACCTTTTCGCCACTGATATAGTCACCGTATTCGGCTGTATTGGAGATGGAGTACCGCATCCGGGAGAAGCCGCCTTCGATGATCAGGTCGATGATGAGTTTCATTTCGTGGATACATTCAAAGTAGGCCATTTCCGGTTCATAGCCGGCTTCAACCAGGGTTTCAAACCCGGCCTTCATCAGCTCGGTGACCCCACCGCAGAGGACAGCCTGTTCACCAAAGAGGTCGGTCTCGGTTTCTTCTTTAAAGCTGGTTTCCAAGATCCCGGCCCGGCCGGCACCGATGCCGGACGCATAGGCCAGGGCGATGTCCTTGGCTTGGCCACTGGCATCTTGGTAAACAGCCACCAGGGAAGGAACCCCGCGGCCTTCCTGGTACTGGCTGCGGACGGTGTGGCCAGGGCCCTTGGGGGCTACCATAGCGACGTCAAGGCCTTGGGCCGGACGGATCAGTTCGTAATGGATATTGAAGCCGTGGGCGAACATGAGAACCGCCCCATCTTTTAAGTTGGGGGCCACTTCAGCTTGGTAAAGGTCAGCGGCTACTTCATCGGGGACCAGTATCATGACAATATCAGCTGCCTTGACGGCATCGCAGACGTCAGCCACTTCAAGGCCGGCTGCCTCTGCCTTGGCCCGGCTTTTACTGGTCGGGGCCAGGCCGACAACAACAGAAACCCCGCTGTCGTGTAAGTTCAGAGCATGGGCGTGTCCCTGGCTGCCATAGCCAATAACGGCTACCTTTTTGCCTTCTAACAGGGACATGTTGCAATCTTTGTCGTAATATTTTTTCATGCTTAGTCTTCCTTTCCAAGAACCGCTTTACGGGCCATTGCAGTGGCACCGGACCGTGACATTTCTACAATTTCAAACTGCTGGATTAATTCTTCAAAAGCATCTATTTTGACTGGTTTCCCAGTTAATTCCAGGATCATAATATCCGTTGACAAGCTCACAACAGCAGCCTTATAGATGTTGCAAATCTCCATAATCCGAGAGAGCTGGGTCCTATCATTCGGGTCTAAGGCCAGCTTCACCAGCAGGATTTCCCGTAAAACAGCATTTTGTACAGACAAGAGTTCAACTGTCCGGACCTCTTCCAACTTTTCGCATTGGGCCATGATTTGCTTGATCTCATCTTCCTCACCCGATAGGGTCAATGTAATTCGGGAAAGGTGAGTATCCGACGTAGTCGACGCCGTAAAGGTATCAATACTGTAGCCCTTCCGGCCAAACAGGCTGGCAATCCGGGCGCAGACGCCGTAATTATTTTCCGCTAAGATGCAAATAACTTCCTGCTTCATTGGTTTTTTCATACGGCCTCCTATTCTGTCCTTATGCTGTCGGCAACCGTCCCCCCGGCAGGGATCATCGGCAGCACTTGGGCATGACGGTCAATATGACACCAGATCACTGTAGGTCCGGGATGAGCCAAGGCCTCTTCCAGGGCCTGGGCAAATGCCTGCAAAGTGTCCGGCCGGGCGCCTCTGGCCCCCATGGCCTCTGCCAGGGCCACATAGTCCGTGGTCCGGAAAAAGTCACTCATGGCATACCGGTCATCGTACATGTAGTGCTGCCATTGGCGGGGCATCCCCAGGGCCTGGTTATCAAAAATAACAGTGACGATGGGCATCTGATAGTGGACGGCGGTGGCCAGTTCATTCATATTCATATGGAAGGACCCGTCGCCGGTGATGTGGACGATGTGCTCATCCGGGTGGGCGACCGCCGCCCCCATGGCTGCGCCATAACCATAGCCCATGGCCCCTAAACCGCCGGAGGTAATGAAGGTCCGGGGCTTGGACCGGCGGGCGCCTTGGGCGGCCCACATCTGATGTTGGCCGACATCTGTGACCAGGGTCCCTTCATTGCCGAAAAGGTCGGTGATGACCTGGACCATGGCAGTCGGGTCTAATTCACCCTTGGCCGCCGGGGCCTGCCAGTCCTCTTGCCGGAACCGGTTCAGCTCTGCCCACCAGTCCTCATGGTCTTGAAGGCTAACATGGGGTAGGATGGCTTCCAGTAAGTCGCCTACATCAGCAGCAATGGCCAGGTCGACGGGCACATTCTTATGGTGCTCGGAAGGGTCGATATCCACGTGGACCAGGCTGGCCTGGGGGGCAAATTTTTTAAAGTTCAGGGCCACCCGGTCGGAAAAGCGGACGCCTAAGGCCAAAAGGAGGTCACAATGTTCTATGGCTAAGTTAGAGCTGGTCCGGCCGTGCATGCCCACCATGCCTAAGTTCAAGGGGTGGTCATAGGGAATGGCGCCTGTCCCCATAATGGTATGGCAGGCCGGGATATGGGCCTTTTCCATCAGTTGGGCCAGGGGACCTTCGGCCTCCCCGGAAATGATGCCGCCACCGGCATAAATCAAGGGGCGTTCAGCACTTTCAATGAGCTTGGTCAAGAGGTCTAGTTCAGCCTGGGGAATTTCAGGCGGCGCTTTGGGCCCCTGATTTTCCTTGGGCAAGGGGGAATAGTCGGTCATGGCAGCGGTGATATCCTTGGGGATATCCACCAGGACCGGCCCCTTCCGGCCAGAATTGGCAATATCAAAGGCCTGGTGTAAAATAGGGGCCAGGTTCTCAATATCCCGGACGACAAAATTATGCTTGGTAATCGGCATGGTGCAGCCGGTAATATAAATTTCCTGAAAAGAGTCTTTCCCAATTAAATTCTGGGCTACGTTACCGGTAATGGCCACCATGGGGATGCTGTCCATATAGGCATTGGCAATCCCGGTCACCAAGTTGGTGGCCCCGGGGCCGCTGGTGGCTAAGACCACCCCGGTTTTGCCGGTTGCCCGGGCATAACCATCTGCCGCATAACAGGCCCCCTGCTCATCTACGGTGAGGATGTGCCGAATCTGATCGGTATAGTCATAAAGGGCGTCATAAATGTTTAGGACCGCCCCACCTGGGTAGCCGAAAATGGTCTCGACGCCACGCTCTATGAGCACATTGATTAAAACTTCAGAACCGGAACATCTCATAAATAACACCTCTTTTTTTCTCTCCATAAGTAAATAGTGATTAGTCCACATCATACACACTTCCGGTAGACTTGTCAACTGTTATATATCATCTTTTTTCTTTTTTTATTTTTATGAAACCCCTTGGAATCCCGTAGTTGACGAATTATATATTATTTAACCATTATTATTTTATAATCAATTAATTTTCTCAAAATAACTTATATAACAGATAGTCCTTATTCGCTGGACTTTTGTTTTTTAATTTCCCTTTTTGCCCTTGGCCAGCTCACCTATATCTAGCAGAAAACCCGCCGCCCAGCTGAGCTGGACGGCGGGTTATAGCTTGGTCTGTAAAGGCGGTAGCTTAGTCGTTCCGTACGATGTCGGCCAGGAGGCGGAAGTTATCCTTCAGGGCTGTAGGATCGGAAATATAGGTAGCCCCAATGATTTCATCCGGGGCATATTGGCGCATGACCGCCTTATACTGGTCTCTCGCCTCGTCAATACTCCCGCTAATGGATAAGCCCCGGTGGGCCCGCAGGTAGAATTTTTCAATAGAAGTCAGTTCAGGGGCCTGGTCCGGGTCCATCTTCAGGAATTCATCCTTACTCTGGCGGTGAATTAAATGTAAGAAAACCTGGGAGGCATGGAAGGCCAGTTCTTCAGCGGCTTCTTCTGTTTCGGCAATATTGGTCGTCAGGCCCAGGATGACATAGGGTTCTTGGAGGACCTCAGAGGGGCGGAACCGCTTCCGGTAAATGTCCAGGGCATGGCCAATGGAATTCGGAGAGAAGTGCCCTGCAAAGGAGTAGGGCAGGCCCAGTTCAGCGGCCACATAGGCCGAGGCATCTGAGCTGCCCAGGACGTAGATCGGCACCTTGGCCCCGATCCCCGGCGTCGGAGCCACTGGGAGCTGGTCAGCATCATCACTCATATAATCCTGCAACTGGCTTAGGGCAGCGGCAAAGGATTCCTGGTCATAGTGGTCCCGGTATATAAGCCGGGCCGTTGCCCGGTCGGTGCCCGGCGCCCGGCCGACCCCTAGGTCCACCCGGCCCGGGTAGAGGGCTTCAAGGGTGCCGTACCGTTCCGCAACCTGGAAGGGGGTATGGTTGGGCAACATGACCCCGCCGGCCCCGACCCGGAGGCGATCGGTATTGGCTAAAAGATAGCCCAAGACCACATCCGTCGCTGACCCCAGGACGGCCCGGGTGTTATGGTGTTCCGCTACCCAATAGCGGCTAAAATCATTTTCTTCGGCAAAACGGGCTAGGCCTAATGCCCGCTCAAAAGCTTCCTTCTGCGTCTCATCCTGATATTTAGGGATTAAATTAAGAATAGAAATTTTTGTGTCAGCCATGCTGCATCGTCCTTTCCTAAAAATATCAACCGCTGACTACTAATTATTCATATACACATATTCCCTTGCCAATAAACGCTCCCGCTGCCCCGATAGGTCCGGGCAGGTCCCCTAGCCGCCCGGCTGACAGACACAAAAAATCTCCCAGATTAGAGCTCCAGCCCTAGTTGGGAGACGTCATGGTTAAATATCAAAGCACTTTCGGATGAGGGCTTCCGGGCCCAGGACCAGGACCGAAGCCCCTGCTTCCAGGATGGTTTGAGGGCGAACCTCCATCTCTAATTGGCCGGCATAGCGGATACCTAAAATATTGAGCCCATATTTTTTCCGTAAATCCAGCTGGGCCACGGCCTGCCCCAGCCAAGCCGCCGGCACATCCAGCTCATAAACCGCATAGCCCTGGTCCAGGGCCCAGTACTCCAGGATATGGTCGGAGGAATAACGGATAGCTGTCCACCGGGCCAGTTGTTTTTCCGGGTAAACGACCTCATCGGCCCCATTGCGGAGGAGGAGCCTTTCCTGGATCCCCCGGGAGGCCCGGGCGATAACCCGGCCGGCCCCCAGCTCCTTTAAAAGGGAGGTGGTGACCAGGGAATTTTCAAAGCTGTCCCCGATGGCAACGACACAGAGGTCATAATTGCCCACGCCCAGGCTGGTCAGGAAGGCCCCATCGGTGCTATCCCCAATCTGGGCATCTGTGACAAAAGAAAGGACCTGGTTAACTCGTTCCTCCTGCCGGTCTACTGCCATGACCTCGTGGCCCATGGTGTAAAATTGCTGGGCCATATGGCGGCCGAACCGGCCGAGGCCGATGAGTAAGATGTTTTTCATTTCTATCCTCCTAGCCAATATTAATCTTTTCTTCCGGCATGGCCTGGCTCCGGTCTCGGGTCTGGGAAAAGGTGGCAAACATAAAGGTCATGGCCCCAACCCGACCCACAAACATCAGGATGATTAAGATGACATGGGAGACCCAGGTGAGGTCCGGAGTAATACCGAGGGTCAGGCCAACGGTCCCAATAGCTGAAGCACATTCAAATAAACATTTGAGTAAGGGCAGATTTTCAAAATAGAACATGAAAAAGCCCCCCAGGAGGCAGACCCCTGTGTATAGGCAAAAGATGGCCACCGCCATATGGATGGCTGTCACCGGTATCCGCCGGTGAAAAAGGTGGGCGGCCCGTTCCCGCTTAAAAACAGCCCGGGACATCCCGTAGAGGACGGCCGGCGTGGTAACCTTCATCCCACCGGCAGTGGACCCCGGCCCGCCCCCGACCAGCATAAGGAGGGTCATGATCATTAGACCACCGCCACTGAAAAGGCCCAGGTTAATGGTGTTAAAACCGGCCGTCCGGGTGGTCACCGATTGAAAAAGGGCGGCCCATAGCCGCTTTTGCAAGGGAAAGTCGGCCAGTTCATACATAAAAAAGTAGAGGGCCGGCAAAAGGACCAGGAGCCCGGTCATAAATAAGACGACCTTTGTCTGCATCTTATACCGCCTGACCTTGAACCGCTGGGTCAAGATATCCTCCCAGGTTAAAAAGCCCAGGCCACCGATGATAATTAAGGTCATGATGACCAGGTTGACGACCGGACTATCGGCAAAGGCTGTCAGGGAGGCATAGGGGGTCTGGGTGCCGAAGAGGTCAAAGCCGGCATTACAAAAGGCCGAAATGGCATGGAAACCACTGTACCAAAGTCCCTGGGCCAGGCCAAAGCGGTCCACAAAGCCCGGTAATAGGACCAAGGCGCCCAGGGCCTCCACCAGGGCCACCCGGTAGATAATCACCCGGGTCAGGTGGATAATGCCGCCCACCTGGGGCGCCGCCAAGGCATCCTGGATAACCCGGCGTTGTTTCAGACCAATCCGCCGACCCCGCAGGAGGGACAGGCCGATGGCCACGGTTATGACCCCCATCCCCCCTATTTGGATGAGAGAGATAATTACCCCCTGGCCAAAGAGGGACCAGTAGGTGGCTGTATTTTTTACCACCAGGCCGGTCACTGAAAGGGCCGATGTGGCCGTAAAAAGTGCTGTCAGGAAGGGGGCGCCCTGGCCATCTGCTGTGGCGATTGGCAGCATCAAAAGGACCGTCCCCAAGAAAATCACGCCGGCATACCCCAAAATAATCATCTGCGATGTACTGAACCGCTTACATGTAAGAGCCATACCGATCCTTTCTATATGTCGGACCCCTTCTCTGCTTGCCTTTCAGGCAAAACCAGGCCCGGACCAATTAGCCTTAATCTACCCCCTCCCTGCCCTTCTGTCAATACACAAAAAGCACCCCGGGAAAATTTTTCCCAGGGTGCTTCTCTAGCTTAATGGCAGGCCTTCAAGCCGGTTTATTTGCAAAATTCATTGTCAGCCCAGGTCAGAACTTCATCAAGAACCTTCATTTGTTCACGCAGCTCTTCTTCAGTGATGATGAGCGGCGGGCAAATTTGGATGCAGTTGTCACGGCCATAGGTGTAGAAGCCGAGTTCTTTACACTTGGCAACAACCTTCTTCTGGTTACCGGTGGTATCAATACCGTATTCAGCAATTGGTTCCTTGGTTTCTTTATTCTTAACCAGGTCAATAGCGCTGAAGAGGCCAATGTAGCGGACTTCACCAACGCAAGCGTGTTTCTTAGCCAGTTCTTCCAGGCATTCGCCCAGGACCTTGCCTACTTTTTGAACATTATCTAAGACCTTGTTTTCTTCAATATATTCAATAGAAGCATAGGCGGAAGCACAAGCCAGGGGATGGCCTTGGTAGGTTAAGCCGCATTGGAGGACATTGTCATCAAAGTGGGAAACCACTTTTTCATTCATGATAATCCCACCGAGTTGTACATAACCGGAGTTAACCCCTTTAGCAAAGGTGATCATGTCCGGAGATACGTTCCAGTTGTCAACAGCGAACCAGGTCCCGGTCCGGCCAAAGCCAGCCATAACTTCGTCACAGATCATGTAGATGCCAAATTCATCACAGAGGGCCCGGATGCCGGCTAAATAGCCCTTAGGCGGTAAAATAACGCCATTGGCCCCGATAACGGTTTCTAAGATGATGGCCGCAATATTGTTGTGGCCTTCAGCAATGATTTGCTTACGGAGCATTTTCAGGTAGTATTCGGTTAAGGCTTCTTCGCTTTCGAATTCGATTTCTTCACGATAAGGGAAGGGGCCAAAGAAGTGAACGATCCCAGGCGCGCTCCCACCGATTTCAGCAGCAAAGCGACGGCTGTCACCGGATACGTTACCGGCAGTGATGGTAGCCCCGTGGTAGGACCGGTACATGGAAAGGACTTTTTGCTTACCAGAAGCTTGACGGGCCATTTTAATGGCGTTTTCATTGGAGTCAGCCCCACCATTGGTGAAGAAGACCCGGCTCATGCCTTCAGGGGCATGTTCAATGATTTTTTTAGCCAAAGCAGCCCGGATGCCAACAGCTTGACCAGGAGCAATAAAGCAGAGTTGTTCAGCCTGCTCTTTAATGGCATCGATAATTTGTTGGTTGCCATGACCCAGGTTCATGTTAACCAGCTGGGAGCACATATCGGCATAACGTTTGCCATTATAGTCCCAGAAGTAGATGCCTTCAGATTTTTCAACAGGAATAATGTTTTTCAAGGCTTTTTGAGCAGACCAGGAATGGACGTTGTACTTATGGTCCATTTCGAGAACTTCTTCACGGGTGAATTTTGGTAATTTGTAAGTCATTCTGTTCATCCTTTCGATGATTTCTTTAAGCAACAGGCATTAATATGATATTCAACCGAACTGCAATGAATCTAAAAAGCTAAATGATCGTGGTCTGCTTCATCGCTTAAATCTTTAATGGATTCTTCCAGCTGGGTGGATTTAGCATAGTCATGGCGCTTGACAAAGTAGAAGACAGCGCCGATTGCAATCCAGATAATTAGGCAGACCCAGGCCTCCATAGACAGGGTACCCGGCGTAAAGGGTAACAACAATAAGGAAAGGAAAATCAGTGCAAAGGTCAGGCCAATCAGGCTGACGATAAACTGGGACCGGTTGCCATGCCTATAAGCAAACCGGGATGCAGATGCCGTTGTAAAGGCAAAACCCATAGCCGCACCTACAGAAGTCATATCAACCAGCCAGGACAGGACTTGCCGGCCAAAGAAGGGGGCAATGATGGCTAAAACCATCATAAAGATAATGGCCATCCGGGGCACTTTGTATACAGAATCCAATTTTTTGAAGGGATCTGGAAGGGCGCCAGCTAAACTCATAGAGTAGAGCAGGCGACTACCGGCTAAATAGAAGGCATTGAGCCCACTGACAATCCCGCAGAACATGGCAATCCCTAAAAAGAGCAAGCCAATCTTACCGACTACCATTTCAACAGCAAAACCTGTAGGCCAAAAATGTCCTTCTGCTAAAAATTGTTCCCAGGGTAAAACAATGCCTGTCACCAGGTTCATTAGTGCATACATTAAACAGGCAATAGCGATGGATGAAATGAGGAGTTTCTTGGTTTTTTTATTCGAAAAAGCATATTCCTCCGAAGCCTGTGGAATACAGTCAAAGCCAACAAAGGCCCAGGGTGCCATAGCGGCGATTGCAAAAATGCCTTTAATCGGGCTAGAACCTGTCGGGAAATAGGGTTTCAAATCATCCAGAGATGGTTCTGAAATCATCACCCCGGCAGTGACCAAAAGGATGGCCCCAACCAGCCCTAAGGCGACGGCGGTCTGAAACCAACCAGCAGCCTTAACGCCTCTCATATTAATGAGCCCTACGATAAGAATGGCTAGCACACTGACAATAATCTCGCCGTCATATACTTCCCAACCGGCAACTGTATATAGGACCTTATGTTGTAAAATCCCAGGAAAAATATACCGGCCAATCAGGCCTACTGCGGTCCCGTTCATGGGAATCAAGGCCCAATAGGCAATGGCAATAAACCAACCACATAAGAAAGCAGGGATTTTCCCAAAGGCAGCATAAGCGTAAACAAATTCGCCGCCGGCCACCGGAAACTTGCTAATGAGGTAGGAATAGCTGAAACTGATGATAATAATCATTAGGGCACCGATAATCAGCCCAATGGTTGAGCCGAGCGGTCCGCCCTTAGGCAAGAATTCATTACCGGGGAGGACAAAGCAGCCCCAGCCGATCATTGCGCCAAGTGCCAACCCCCAAATAGAAAGTGGCGATAAGGCTTTTTCAAATTTAACTTCTTCTGTCGGTTGAATGGTCTTCTTGTCGTTCATAAATCAACTCTTTCTGGACGTGTCATTTCTCATGACAGTGATACGGTCTTAACCCCTCTGTGGGTGCCACGCCAGCTATTATTCATGCGTCCACACCTTTTGCTAAAATCATTTACTCTAGTGATTACCTTCTACTGTAAATAATCTTAGCCTCATCCTTAATAAGTCCTTCAGATGTCGAGTAGGCATAAAATTCAAAGCCTACCTTACATGCAAAGGCACATTCAATACAAGGATCATTCTGACAAAACATATAAGCATCATCTTCAGCCATAGCCAAAAGCGCTTCTGCTTCTTCGCCCTCTCTAATGAAGCGAATTTGTCCGCCGGTATAGGAACGTACATAGAGCCATTCAATATCATGAGGCCCCTCTGTCCGGTCTTCTACCCGTAAGGCCACACAATGGTGGCGTTTACCGCCAACAAAGGCGTAGTGAATCTTGTAGCGTGCCTGGTCATCTCCTGTGCGGGCAGGGATTTCTTCTCCGTCCGGCCCTGCACCGAGAATGTCCCACACACAGCTGCCATCCTTCAGGCGGAATAAGTGCGGCGATGGCGCTATGGTAGCTGGCTTAGAATTGATTCGAGCCTCTGTAAGGCTCCTCTTTCCCTCGTGTTTCATAAATTGGCCCCCCAATGCAAAGCCGCCACATTCATAATGGCGAATGTGGCGGCAAGGCATCAGCCAATCATGATGCTACATTTCCTATGAGATTGAGTCGTTAACTCAGTCTTTTTTCCATTCTCTGTAGTCGAGGTGTTTATAGCGGTCAAGGAAGCGAACCGGGAGTTTCAGAGCGTCTTTACGGAAGGGCGGTGCCAGTTTGGTGCCGTCAACGCGGACTTCCAAGACAACGGTTTTCTTCTCATTCATGGTCAGGTCAAAAGCTTTCTTGAAGGCGCCGGCCAAGTCTTCAGCCTTGTCAACATAGATACCTTCAGCGCCCATGACGCGAGCCACTTCAGCCCAGCTCGGTGCTTCAATTTCGCAACCAACATAGCGGTCGTTGTAGAAGTCAACTTGGTTTTTCTTCTCAGCGCACCATGCATTGTTACGGAAGACAACAGCAACAACCGGCAGATTTTCTTGAACAGCGGTCATAACTTCATAGAAGCTCATACCCCAAGCGCCGTCACCAGCTAAGGACATAACCGGTTGGTCCGGAGCAGCCAGTTTAGCCCCAAGAGCAGCTTGGAAAGCGAAGCCGGTGTTCCCGTTGGTTAAGCAGGCAACGTGTAAGCGGGGGTTGTTGAAGCGGAGATAGCTGTTAGCGGTGGAAGAAACGTTACCGATGTCGGTGGTAACAATGCAGTCTTCCGGTTTAGCCAGCATCATTTCATAGAGGAGACGACGCGGGTGGATGGTGCCTTCAGCCGGTTCTTCCATAGCCAGGTCTTTGATTTCTTTATCCCAGTCTGCGCGAAGGGCTTTGATTTCATCTAAGCGGGCTTGATCCGGTTTACGGTCGCCTTTTTCTTGAAGAAGTTTTAAGAGGCCTTCAGCGGTTACGCGGGCATCACCGACGATACCAACTTTAACCGGGTGGGTACGAGCGATTTGTTTCGCTTGAACGTCGATTTGAACGATTTCTTGAGAACCGTCTTGTTTGAAGTATTTGATGTCGTATTGGGGAAGGGTCCCGAAATAGGACAGACGGCAGCCGATAGCTAAGATAACGTCAGCGTCACGTACGGAGTACATAGCAGCCTTGGAACCCATGTAGCCGATAGGCCCTACCCAGTGGGGATCACTGAAACGATAAGCATCGTTGTGGAGGTAGGTGGTAGCAACCGGGCAGCTCAGGTATTCAGCGATTTTTTCAACATAGTCTAAAGCGTCAGAGTCAACAACACCACGGCCGCTGATGATGACGGGACGTTTAGCGTTAGCGATGACTTCTGCAGCCCGTTTCATGGTTTCGCCGTCAGGGATCAGGCCTGAGGTGCTGCGGTATTCTTCAGGAGGAAGGATGAAGTCTTCCAGTTCGCCGTAGAAATAGTCACGGGGAACATCAAGGTAAACCGGACCACGTTCAGCATACATGACGCGGAAAGCGGTACGTACGCAGTCAGCTGCACGGCTAGGATGCGGAATGCCGAAAGATTTTTTGGTAATAGGTTTAAACATCGGCACTTGGTCAACTTCTTGGAAGCCGTCCCAGCCTACGGAAGCAGAACCAGCAGAAGGACCAATAACGAGGACCGGGCTGTGTGCTTGATAAGCGGTAGCAATAGAAGTGATTAAGTTGGTAATCCCAGGGCCGTTCTGACCGGTGCAGACACCAATTTTACCACTAATGCGGTTGTAAGCGTCCATCATGTGCCCAGCAGTGTGTTCATCCCGGCAAGGGATAAAGCGGATCCCTGCATCCGGGAAGAGGTCCAACATGTCCATGAATGCGGAGCCGACGATACCGGCGCAATACTCGACACCTTCAGCACGAAGCTGTTCAACAATCGCTTCTGATGGCGTCATTTTTTGTTTTTCTGCCATTAAAATTTCCTCCTTTGAGTAAGAACATCAATATAACCATTTGTATTCAGCAACACCATGCAGCTTAAAAACAACTTCAATGATGTAGGGGGAAAACTCTAGTGGTTTCCTGGGTAAGTCTTCCCTTTGCCGTTGAACCAATCATAAACGACCTGGAACTTATTTGCAATACTTATGGCAGGAATAAAAAACCAGTCCTCTCGGAGAGGACTGGTTTTTATAACCTTTGAGTTTTTTTATTTTTTACTCATCATCACAAACAACTTGCATGCCAACTTTTGAGGCTACAGTTTTCATGTTTTCACAGTCTTCCGCATCGGAAAGGTCAAGGGCCCCATCCCGCTCCAATTCCTTCTCATCTTCATCAGAGCAGACCACCTGAACACCCGCTTTTGAAGCGACTTTTTTCATGTTTTCACAATCTTCTTCATTGCCAATATTCCTTAAATCAACTTCCATTTTAAACTACCTCCTAAACAAGACTACAGGCTTTATATTAATATATACCCAAATACCTTATTTATTAATAGGCCCCTTGATTACAAGCATTCCTTGCATCACACGGTTGGTTGTAGGTTTTGCCTATAAGTCCATTTTGTCTATTCCATAAGAACAGATTATAACTCTTAAACCTCATCGTTTACCTTCCTATTTATGGCGCTTACAAAAACAAACCTTCCGGATCGATCTCTTCATAAAGCAGGTAGAGCTCATGGTAGCTTGGCGGCTCTGTTTCACCGGCAACCCGGGACACATCCAGATCCCATCCCACCAATTGTTGAATATCTTCAACCGTGTAGCCCGGGTGAACCGTATCCAGGTACATTTCCCCTGACTGGTCATCAAAGCGGAAAACGGCCATATTAGTAATGACCACCTGGGGACCGCCCCGGAAGGCATCGCCAAAAATTTCCTGCCGGCTCTTGACCCTGCCCCCATCCTGCCAGTCAGGTAACCGCCAGCCGGGGGAGGTGATATAGTCCACCTTTTCCTTAAAGCGGCGTTTTTCCTGAACCATAGTAAAGATGGTACGGCCGGCAAAGGCGTTGATATCCGGGTTCCCTCCACTGCCGGCTAGACGGCGGTCCGGGTTTAGATAGTCCCCGGCCACGGTTGTATTAACATTGCCGTAGCGGTCGATTTCTGCCCCACCTAAGAAGGCCAGGTCGATCCGGCCCCGCTCCAGCTGGCCAAAGACATCCGCCAGACCGCTGACCACAGAGGCCTGCTGTTCACACCGGGCATCGCCAACGGAGGAGGGCAGGCTTTCCGGCCGGCCGTCAATGGAGCCGGCTTCGTAAATAATAGAGGCGTGGCCAGCACCCGTTCGCTGGGCCAGGGTAACGGAAAGCATGGGCAGGCCTGTGCCGGCAAAGACCGTTTCACCGTCCCGGACTTCCCGAGCCCCGGCAACTGCCAAGAGGTCAATGACTTCATACTCCCCTACCTGAGCGTGGTCAAAGTTATCTTTATAGGTCTCCCACTTGCTCATTTTTTTGCACCTCGCTTAATCGTCGTACTGTAATGGATGGCCCTGTTGGCTGTTAAGTTCTGCAGGCGGCCGAAGCCTAATTTTTCCAGGTAGGCCTCGAAGTTGGGCAGGCTAAAGATCCATTCCTCGGCCCAGGCATCGAAGCCCTCTTGGGTCTTGGTCTGCTTGTAATAGGCCCGGATAAAGTCACCGTCTATTTCATACCGGTTGTAACAGCCGGTCGGGTGGGCCCCATAGGGCATTTCCGCATACCGCTCTACCATATAGTGGGGGATAATATTAGCTGCCGGCTCTTGCCGCAGATAGTCTTCCGGAACGACCTCTTCGGCAATAACAAAGAGCCGGTCTGCGGCCTTCATGGCTTCGACATCGCTGTAGCGTTGCCCTTCTACCCGGATGGTGCCCTGGTCACCAATCTGGTGGACATGGGCCACGCAAATATCCGGTTGGGCCGCCGGCAGGAGGATGTACTCGGTCCCGCCATAAAAGGGGTCCTTGATGTAGTCAAATTTTTTCTTGGGAATTTTAGGTCGGCTGCCATCCCGCAGGCCGGCCCGTCCCAGCATATCATAAGCGGGGTTCATAATATCCGTCCCCTTGGCAGCTGTGGTGGCCATAAAGGGCATCCCGGCAGCCCCGGCAGCCAGGCGGAGCAAAATTTGATAGTGGCTGTAGTCTTCGCAGATGGTTTCCCCGGCCTGGATCCGTCTGGCCATGTTATTACCCAGCTTGCCATAAAGCTCGTGGCCGATAAAGCAGGACTCCCAAATATCCACACAGCCTGCCCCGGCCAGGATATCCGAATGGGTACCCCCATTGACCTCAATCAGGTGCAGGTGTCTTTTTTTTTGCCGGACCAGCTCGTAGACCAAGGCCATTGGCCGCCGCCAAATGGTAAAACCGCTAAAGGTCAGGCAGGCCCCATCAGGAATGGCTGCTGCCAGATCCGCTACGGTTTGCCTTTTTCTTATATCTTCCATGGCATGTCGCTCCTCTCTAAATTGGCAGAAATTTCCCATATTAAAATCATACTTCATGACGGGAGCCCTGTCAATTTGCCTTTACAAACAAGTGAACAGAAAAAAAGACCTGCCGCCAGGCTGGCAGTAGGTCTTGAACTGATAGGGATTTATGGGTAGAAAAATCTTCTTCACTGAAGGGTCTGGGCCTCCATGGAGTGGCCGGGCCAGGGTGTGATGTCCATCCCTGTAACCAGCCAGGCCCGCTTGGCCCGGACGGCCAGGGGGGCATCGGAAAAGGAGTCTGAGTAAAAGTCCGTCATATCCTCCAACCGGTAGCCGGCCTCCAGGTAGCGGCGGACCTTTTCATCCCCCCAGCAGTTGAGCCCCCGGTAGAAACCGGTTTTTGGGTCCACCTCTGAGGCCAGGAGCTGGTGGATGCCCAAGTCGGCACAGATTGGGGCTAGAAGAAAGCGGGGCGAAGCGGAGATAACCAGGTCATCTGCCGCCTGCTGGGTCAGGTAGAATTCCTTAATACCCGCCCGGTGGGCCGCCCAAAAAGCGGCCACCTCAGCTTCAATATCCTCTACCCCCTGAAACAAGCGGTAGAGCCTTTCTTTAAACCGGGTCTTGGTCCAGCCGCCAAACTTGTAGCGCAAAAAAGCCAGGCCCCCTTCAGGTAGGAAGCGAACCAGGCCGGGGTGACGCCGGAGCAGGAAGAAAAAGAAGTGGGCGGTGCTGTCGCCATCATAGATGGTTTCGTCAAAGTCGTATACTCTCATAGCGCCTCCTTGTTTAAACCGCTGGCAGCATATAGGGCAGTGATTTCTTCCGGACTGAGGCTCCGCCATTGGCCTTCAGCCAGGTCACCCAACCACAGGGGTCCCAGCCGGACTCGGTGGAGGGTCAGGACCTCCCCGCCCAGGGCATGACACATCCGCTTGACCTGGTGGGTCCGGCCTTCGGAAAGGGTCAATTGGGCCTGGTCGGGCCCCGTCAAATCTAACTTGGCCGGCCGGGTTGGCCCGTCGGACAGGGTCAGGCCCCGGGCCACCTGCTCGACGGCATCCAGGGGGAAGTCTCCGCTATAGGTAAAACGATAGGTTTTGGGAATATTATACTTGGGGGAGGCCAGGCGGTGGGCCAATTGCCCATCTGTGGTGAGGAGCAAGAGGCCGGTGGTATCCTTATCCAGGCGGCCAACGGGCCGCAGCTTTTTCGACTGGCCAAACAAGAGGTCCATGACCGTCTGGTCTCGGCTATCTTTCATGGCAGTGACCACCCCGGCCGGCTTGTGGACCATCAGGTACTGGGCATCCTGGTAGCTGAGGGGGGCCCCATCAAAGGTCACCAGGGCCTCTGCGCCAACTTGAAAATCCCGCCGGTCGACCGGCTGGCCGTCAACGGTCACCCGGCCCCGCCGGATGGCCTGGCCCAGTTCTTTCCGGGACCCCAGGCCCATGTCATGCAAAAATTTATCCAGACGCATCTTTTCCTCCTACCCGCAGAGCATAGTCATGGTGGTAGCTCGCCAATTCCTCTTCATCTTCAATTTCCAGGTCTCGCTCACCGGCCCGGCGTTCCATATGGTGGCGAAATTCATGCAGGAGGGTCTCCTTGACCTGCCGGCTCAGCTCATCCCGGTCGGCATCTGCAAAGACGGCCTTAAAAGACCCGTAAAAAATACTGATCTGGCAGCCAATCAGGTTGACAGAGTATTGGCCCAGGATATAGAGGTCCCCATGCCCTTCGGGATGGAGCAGGGCCTCCGACTCTAAATGAATGCCCAGGTTCAGCTCATCATAAAAGGCCTCAGGGATTTCCTCACAGGCCGCCTCCAGCATCTCCTGGACTTCATCAATTGTTGGAAAAGCCATCTTTAAGCCTCCTCTGCCAGGTCCGGGGACTTGTCTGCCCCCGGCGTCCGAAGGGTAAAGCGCAGTTCCTCTACAAACCTGGGGTTAGCCCGCTCAACCCGGACGCTGAAGTCCTGGAGGGTCAGTTCATCCCCCTTACGGGGAATCCGGCCCAGGATATCGGTCAGCCAACCGCCGACGGTATTGGCCTCAATGTCCTCTGTTTTGACATTAAAGCGGGGCAGGATGTCATCCACTTCCGCCTGGCCACTGACCAGGTAGTTGCCCGGGGCCACCTTGTGCAGGTGGGCCTCTACCTCATCATATTCATCCCAGATGTCCCCAACCAATTCTTCAATGAGGTCCTCCATGGTAACAATCCCGACGGTACCTCCATATTCATCGGTCACGACGACCATGTGGGACTTATCCTGCTGCAGGGCGGTCATCAGCCGGGCCAAGTCTCTGTTTTCCATAATAAAGCCCACTGGCTTGGCTAAATCCTGGAGGGGGACCTGCTTCTGTTGCAGGAGCATCCCGTAAAAGTCCTTCACATGGATAACCCCGATAATATTATCGATGGTTTCCCGGTAAACCGGCAGGCGGGAATAGCCGCTGCTCTTAAAGAGGTCAATGACTTCTTCAATCTCCGCGGTTTCATCAACAGCAACGACATGGACCCGGGGGGTATAAATATCCCCTACAGTCCGGTCGTCGAATTGCATGGCGCTCCGGATGAGTTCCCGTTCATCAGCCTCAATATTGCCGAATTCTTCGGCCTCATCGACAATGGTCATCAGCTCGTCTTCGGTGATGCCGGCATCTTCATTGCCGCCAAAGAACCGGCCCAGGCTGCTTTGCAAGAGACCAAAAATAGCCGTCAGGGGCCTAAAGACCACCATAATGGCGTGCAGGGGGCCGCTGAAAGCAAGGCTGATGGCCTCTGCCCGCTCCTTTGCAATGGTTTTAGGGGTAATCTCACCAAAGGTCAGGGTGGCAATGGTAATGACAATAGTGGAAATGGTTATCCCCCGGGCCCCCATCAGGTCCACGAACAAGACCGTTGCCAGGGAGGCGCAGGTGATGTTAACGATATTGTTACCAATCAAAATAGAGCTCAATAAACGCTCATAATTCTCGGCCATGGCCAAGACCCGCTCTGCCTTCCTATTCCCATCGGCGGCCATTTTTTTCATTCGGATGGTATTTAAGGAGGTAAAGGCCGTTTCAGAGGCAGAAAAGAAGGCGGATCCACACAAAAGGACTACGATGGCTAAGACATATCCACTAGGACTCATGGGCACTCCCTTCCTTTAGGTAGTCTGCACGACGGACCACAACAAAGTCTTCTACCGTGTTATTGATTAAATCAGCCAGGGAAATTTGATCCAAATAGGCCTCAATAATGGCCTCCAAGCCCTGCCACAGGACCAGGGTGGGGCAGTCATCGGCCATGGGACAGTGGCCGGCATCTGTTTCCAGGCAGGCCACCGGGGCCAGGGACCCTTCCATGGTCCGGACCACATCACCCACCCGGATGTCTGCCGGCTGCCGGCTCAGGACATAGCCGCCCGAGTGGCCGCGAAAGCTCTTGATATAGCCATCTTGCAGGAGGGGAACCATAATTTGCTCTAAGTACTTAATCGTAATCTTCTGCCGGTCGGATATGGCCCGGAGGGTTTCACGCTGGTCTTCAGATGAATGTTCGGCTAAATCGATGAGGACCCGTAGTCCATACCGGCCTTTGGTAGATATTTTCATAGGCGCCTCCTGTCTTAATGGTTGCCTGGAAGACTTGCAAGCCGGCCGCCCCCCCTGTATGATGGGGGTAGAAAGGAGCGGCATGCAAATGACACAAGCACTGTTATTAACCAATACACGCTTAGATGACTTACATTATAATTCTTTAGCGACCATGGGGGGCGACCGCCTGCTCAAGCTGCCCGTCACCCTGCGGATGCCCTGGAAGCAGGTGGACAAGGGCCCCCTACCCGAAGAAACCGTCACTGAAATCAATGAATGGATGACCAGTGTCGGCCAGGCCAATGACTACCTGGTCATTGAAGGACCGGAAGAAGCCATCGCCCCAATTTTAGAAAAGGCCCGAGCCCTGTCCCTCATTGCCATGCGGCCGGTCTGGTCCCCGGTGCCTGCCTTTGTCCCCTTAATTGGCGAGGACGGCGAGGTGGATGACTAAAGCGCTCCCCTATTTTACCCCATGCTAGAAATGGCCGGAGAATCTTTCTCCGGCTTTTTGCTTGCCCTTATTCATCCGCCAAGCGGTGGACGCCTTCGATTTTTTGGAAGGGGGCCAGGTCCATGGCCAATTCCAAAATCCCCCGGAAAACGTCCGAACTGTCCCGGACGCCAATGTAACGAACCAAAATCATCTCCTCCCCTCTGGGGTACCAAAAGTCTGCATAGGCCCGCTGGCCTGTCCGCAGGTCTTCAATCAGGGCCTCCACCTTAGCCAGGCTCTCCCGGGGGTGACAATTTTTCACATCTCGGCCGATGACCCCTGCTGACCGGGGAAAGAGCCGGTTGGCCCGGGAATTGTAGAAACGGACCAGGTCGTTTTCATCGATAAAGGTCAGGTCAAAGGGCAGGTGGCTCAGCATGAGGTTGAGCTGTCTCAGGCTCATCCGCCCGGTGGACAGATTTAAAATCGTGTCGCCAGACAGCTCACTCCCGTCATGGTGGAGCATGAGGATTTCCAGCCCCCGCATCATTTGCCGTTCCTTCTGGCTGTGGGCCGGCGGTTCAATAAAGGCATAGCCGATTTCATCATCGCCGACTTCCATCTTGATAAATTCATTTAGGGTTAAAAGCTTAAAGGCCGCCGGATACAGAAGTTTTTCTTCAATCCGCATCAAAAAGGCGGTCACATCATAGACGGTGTAAAAGGCCGATTGGATGGCCTTCTCATGCCCGTCTAAGGTGGCCTTTTCAAACTCTGTCAGGGCATTTTTAACATCATCATCATAGGACCATAAAATCCGCAGGGGACCGGTGATCCCCTTATCTCCCAGCTGGGGGTAGAGCTGGTTTTGCTTGCGGACCAGGTGGGTTTTATAGACCTGGGCCTCTTTGGCATAGCGGATCCAGGCCGCCTGGTCAAATTCATAGCGGAGCATGTGGACGCCATCATCAAAGTAGTCGTACATGGCTTCGTTTTCCTGCCGGTATAGGCGTAGGGGGTGGTCCTTAGAAAATTTTCTTGGCGGTTCTGGTTTTAAGTGGGCCTCAAAGGCTTTGAACATCCCCGGAAATGCATTAATAAGGGTTTCTTCATTGTCAGTGTTTTCACTGATCACCTGTAGGGCATAGAAGTATTCTTCAGGCTCTACGCTGATATTTTTTTCATGTAGGGTGCGGATTACTTCTTCAACGCTCATCTCTTCATCCATAATGGACAAGCTGTACTTACGCGCCTTTTGCACGTTTTTCTTGTCCACGTCAAGAATATCGGTGTAATGCATACCCGGTCTCCTCTCACGACGGTCTGTCGTCTTCTTTAATTAATTTCTCTAACTGACTGCGGACCTCAGGGTCAATCCGGCCGTCAAGGGTTGATCGCGGCACTTCTTTATGTATCAGCCGGTGCGCCTTGACCCGTGCATCGGCAAGGGTCTGTCTAAGCTCTGGTCCGGTCATCCGAAGGCCCCCTAAAGAGAGGACCGTTTCCTGGATTAACCGGTCCCCGGAGGCGACATAAAAGTGACTCCGCTTGGGCAGCTGGGCCGCCAGTCGTTCGATAACCATATCAGCGGTGACCCCTTCAGGGGTGTAGATGATTTCCAGGTAGGGAAAGCGCCGGGTACTGCCGGCATTTCCCTTGACCCGGTAACCATCGTAAACCACCAGGACCCGCCAGCCACTCAGGGCCCCGTATTCATCCAGGCGGGCGTTCAAATCATCCCGGGCCTCCTCCAGGCTCCGGGTCCCGTCTCCGCTCAGGGCCGGCCACTGGCCGATCATATTATAGCCATCGACAATGAGCCAGGTCGTCACTGCTTAAGCCTCCGCTGCCGGCTGATTTCAGCCAGCAGGATGCCACAGGCCACCGAGGCATTCAAAGACCCGACCTGGCCGCCAATAGGAATGCTGGCGATAAAGTCGCAGGTCTCACTGACCAAGCGGCCCATCCCCTTGCCCTCGTTGCCGATGACCAGGACCAGGGGCCCGGTCAGGTCGGTCTCATACATATCCGTCCCATCGGCCGCGCTGCCGCAAACCCAAAAGCCTTCTTTTTTCAAGGCCTTCAGGGTGTTAACCAGGTTGGCCACCCGGGCCACCGGGACGTATTCACCGGCCCCGCAGGCCGCTTTCATGGTCCCTTCGGTTAGGCCGGCGGCCCGCCTTTTGGGGATAATAATCCCGTGAGCACCGAAGGCATCTGCCGACCGCATCATAGCCCCCAGGTTTTGGGGGTCTTCAATGTCATCTAGGAGTAAAATCAGCGGGACCTCGCCCTGGGCCTTGGCCCGGCGAACGATCTCCTCCCATTCAACATAGGGCAGGTCTGCCAGGGTGGCTGCCACCCCTTGGTGGTTTTTGCCTGGAAACCGCCGGTCCAGGACCCGACGGTCGACTTCTCGGACCGGAACGCCGGCTGTTTTGGCCAGCCGCCTGATGTCCTCAATAACACCGTGTCTAGCCCCTTTTGCTAAGCTAATATGCTGGAGGTCGGCCTCACTTTTCAGGGCCTCCCGGACCGCATTTCTTCCGTATAAATCAGCTATGGTAACTGCCTCCTCTATTCTTGTGGCGCTTCTTCCCGCCGGTAGTGTTCAATCCGGAAGGCATAGCCGTTATCGGTCCCTTCCCGGATGACTTCCGGCGGCAGCCAGCCTGCCTCTGCCCCCATATCCGGAAAATAGGTATCCGCCGGGGCTTCTGCATTAATCCGGGTCACATACCCAGCCTCACATTGGTCCAAGAGGGCCTGGTAGAGGTCGCCGCCGCCAATTAAAAATAAGCGCCGGTCACCGGCGGCAGCCAGGGCCTCTTCTACCGAGTGAACCACCCGGGCCTCGCCGGCATCATAATCCGTCTGTCGGGTCAGGACCAGGTTCAGCCGGCCGGGTAAGACCCCGGGCAGGCTTTCAAAGGTTTTCCGGCCCATGAGCAGGGCCCCGCCCATGGTTGTCTCTTTAAAAAAAGCCAGGTCAGCCGGCACATGAAAGAGCATCTGCCCCTTTTGGCCAATGCCCCAGTGGCGGTCAACAGCTACGATAAATTCCATATGATCACCTACTCTGCTACCGGAATTTTATGGTTAAATTCATAGGGCGCATAGCCCTCTAAGACCACGTCATCCACTGTAAAGTCGTAAAAATCGGTCACTACCGGGTTGAGCCGGAGGACCGGCGCCGGCCGAGGCTCCCGGTCAAGTAACTCGCGAACCATGTCCACGTGCCGGTCGTAAATATGGGCATCAGCAATAACATGAACAAATTCCCCTGGCTCAAGGCCGGTCACCTGGGCCAGCATATGGACCAGGACCGCATACTGGACCACATTCCAGTTGTTGGCCGTCAGCATGTCCTGGCTCCGCTGGTTCAAAATGGCGTTGAGTTTTTTGCCGCTTACGTTAAAGGTCATGGAATAGGCACAGGGGTAGAGGGCCATGTCGTGGAGGTCGGCATGGTTGTAAATATTGGTCATGAGCCGCCGGCTATGGGGGGTATGGACCAGGTCATAGAGCAGTTTATCCACCTGGTCAAAGTCCCCTTCCGGGTAGTGGTGGACCACCCCCAACTGGTAGCCATAGGCCTTGCCGATGGTCCCGTCAGGCCGTTGCCAGGCGTCCCAGATCCGGCTTTTCAGGTCAGCCACCCGGTTGGATTTTTTTTGCCAAATCCAGAGGAGTTCATCAACGGCATTTTTATAATAGGTCCGACGCAGGGTGAGGGCCGGGAATTCTTCAGCTAAATTGTAGCGGTTCACGAGACCGAAGGCTTTGATGGTATGGGCCGGCCTCCCATCTGCCCACCGGGGCCGGACGGGGTAGTCCTTGTCCCAGACCCCCTTGGTCAAAATTTCCCGACAGTTGTCTATAAAAATATTATCTGCTTGACTCAATTCCGTACTCCTTATCTACCATCGAAAAGAGCTCCTTTAACCGGTCGGTCTCCCCGCTCAAGTAGAGGTAGCCGACCAGGGCTTCCAGGCCGGTGGCCCGCCGGTAATCGCCGGGGTTGCCGCCCCGGGGAACAGACCCGTTGGCATTCCGGCCCCGGCGCAAGATTTGGGCCTCCTTCTCGGTGAGGAGGGGCTCAAGGGCTGAAAGCACCCGGGACTGGGCCCCATGGTTAACAAAACCCACACACAGGCGGCTCAGGGTAGAGGCCTTGTGGCTCTCTGCCAAGAGGGCTGTGCGCAGGTGTAGTTCATAAACTGCATCCCCTACCCAGGCCAGGGTAAGGGCGGATAAATGAAAGGCTTCTTTTTCTGTCATCAAATCACTCACTATCCACCGCTAACAGGACTACCGCCTGGGCGGCAATGCCTTCTTGGCGGCCGACAAAACCCAGTTTTTCCGTTGTGGTGGCCTTGATATGCACCCGGTCCGCCTCTTCAGCAAGGGCCCCAGCCAGCTGTTGACTCATCTGGTCAATATAGGGGGCCAGCTTGGGGGCCTGGGCCATAATGACACAGTCGGCATTGCCCAGCCGGTAGCCGGCCTGCCGAACCAACCGGTAGGCCTCCTTTAAAAGCAGGAGACTATCGGCCCCCTTGTAGGCCGGGTCGGTATCCGGAAAGTGGCGGCCGATATCCCCCAAGCCTGCTGCCCCTAAAAGGGCGTCGGTCAAGGCATGGGCCAGGACGTCAGCATCTGAATGGCCGGCCAGCCCTCGGTCACAGGGGATGGTCACCCCACCTAGGATAAGGGGCCGCCCCTCTGCAAAGGCGTGGACATCTGTACCTAATCCGATCCGCATAGTCCGCTCTCCTTTAAATAAAGTTCTGCCAGGGGGAGGTCTGCCGGTAGGGTGACCTTGATATTATAGGGGTCACCGGCCACCGTGAGGACGGCTTCCCCATAGGCTTCCATAAGGGCCGCATCATCTGTCACAGCCAACCCCTCTTCTAGGGCGCGGCTGTGGTAGGCCTGCAGGGGGGCCACTTGAAAGGCTTGAGGGGTTTGAACCCGGTAGAGCTTGGTCCGGTCCACTGTTTTAAGGACATAGCCTTCAGAATCCACCTGCTTAACCGTATCGGTCACCGGCAGGACCGGGATCACAGCTGCAGCCTGGTCAAGGCCCCGGACCAGCCTGGCCATTAAAGCAGCCCGTAGGATAGGCCGGGCCCCATCATGGATGAGAACCCGGTCCCAGTCGGCCGGCAAGGCAGAGAGAGCCTGACGAACAGAATCCTGGCGCTCGGCCCCTCCTTCCGTCAAGAGGACCTCGTCAGGATCCAGGCTTGCTTCTGCCAAAGCAGCCTGGACAAGGGCCTTTTCTCCGGGCCGGTAAACGACCATCAGGGGACAGGCCGGGGCCCCGGCCCTAATATGGCAAAGGGCCAGGCTTAAGACCGACTGCCCGCCCAGGGGCAAAAATAATTTATTTCCTCCTGCCCCCATCCGCTTGCCGCGGCCGGCAGCCAAAACCACTATCCCTAACACCCTAGTCCTCCAATCGTACAAAGATCATCCGGCCGGCATTGGTTTGGATGACCGAGGTCACCACCACATCCAGGCTTTCCCCGACCCGGTCGCGCCCGCCTTCTACCACAATCATGGTCCCGTCCTCCAGGTAACCCACCCCCTGGTGGGCCCCCTTCCCCCGGCCAACCACTTCAACCCGCATGGCTTCACCCGGGAGGACCACTGTTTTAATGGCGCCGGCCAGCTCATTGACATTGAGCACTTCAACATTTTGAAAGGACGCAACCTTATTGAGGTTGTAGTCGTTGGTCACAACACAACCCTGCAGGTCCTTGGCCAGCATGACCAGTTTGGCATCCACTTCAACAATATCCGGGTAGTCCTTATTGAGGGTAACCACCTGGACACCGCATTCCCGCAAGTCATTTAAGACATCCAGGCCCCGCCGGCCCCGGTTTCTTTTTAAGGCATCGGCTGAATCGGCAATATGCCGTAATTCATCCAAGACATAGGGGGTTATAATGAGAGGACCCTCTAAAAAGCCGGACCGGGCAATATCTACAATCCGGCCATCAATGATGACCGAGGTATCCAGAACCTTGGGCCGGGTCCCCGGCAAGAAATCACTGGCCAGGTCTCCGGTTCCCTTAGGGGCCTCCTTCCGAGGCTTCCGGTCCGGCCGCTTGTTCATATGGGCCAATAGGGTATCCGGTAAGGCCACCAGGGCATCCCGCCAGCGGTAGCCCATAGAAGCCCCCAGGTAGCCTAAAACGAGCATGATAAAAAGGGGCATATAGGCCCCGATCAAGGGCAGGGTCTTCACGGCCGGAATAATCAGCAGGGAAACCACCAGCCCAGCCATCAGGCCCAGGGTCCCGGAAACCAAGCCCCTTAAGGGCACGTCAGAAAGCCGGGCTTCTAAGAAACGGGTTCCATGGACAAAGGCATTAATCAAGGGTTGGGCTATGGCGAAGCCTATCAGCATGAATAATAAAGAAAAAATAAGTCCGGCGATAATTGGCATAAAAGAGAGTGACGGCAAAAAGTTCAGATTAAGCGGTTCGATCAGTTGTCGATAGCCGACTGATCCGAGAAAGTAGCCACTCACCGCCCCAAATAACATGAGAAATCCACGCACTATTTTTAATGGCATCTTCTTCACCTCCCTTCAATGGAATACAAGAGCGTCCACCGGCAACTCAGCCTGGAACTAGAACCAGTGGCTGTCCATAATGGTTTGAGTCCGCAGCCGGTCCAGACCGGTAGAAATCTGCTGGGCCCGGGCCGGGCCAATCCCTTCAACTTCATCCAAGTCGTCGATGCTGGCCTTGGTGATCCGGTTCAGGTTCAGGAAGGTTTCCACCACATTATCAATAATCGATGACGGGAGCCGGGGAATCTTGTGCAGCATCCGGTAGCCCCGGGAGTAGAGCTGGTTCCGCCGTTCCTTGTCGCTATAACCGGTATAACCTAAAATACCCGCCAGCCGGTCCCCATCTAGCAGGTCTTCACTGGACAGGCGGCCAAGTTTATCCAAGGCTGTACTGACCTGGTCCGCCTCCGGGCTTTCGTCATCGAAGACCAGGTAATCTCTCAGGGCCATCCGCTCATCAAGGTCTACGTTACTCATGAGTTCTTCCGCCTGCATACTGACCAGGCGACCCTCTGTGCCCAGTTCGGCAATATAGAGGGTCAGTTCATTATCAACCCGTTTCAGCATTTCGGCCCGCTGGACCACCTGGACCACATCGGCCAGGCTGACCATATCGTCAAATTCTTCCAGAGACAGGCGGACAAAGGCCTCGTCCAGGGCATTCTTGTACTTTTCCAGGGCCTCAATGGCCTGGGTAGCCGTATTCAAGAGGCTGGCACTCTCCCGAAGGACATAGCGCTGGCTCCCTCGGTAGAGGGTGATCAGCTGCCGCCGCTGGGAAATAGAGATGACCAGCTCCCCGGTCTGCCGGGCGGTCTGCTCAGCCGTCCGGTGGCGAATCCCCGTTTCTGACGATGGCGTGCCGGGATCCGGGTTTAAGTGGCAGTTGGCACTGAAAATTTTAGTGCAATCCTTGGACAGCAGGATGGCCCCGTCCATCTTGGCCAGCTCATAGAGGTGGGCCGGCGTATAGGGAGCATTGATGTGAAAGCCACCTTCTGCCAGGGCCGATACCTTATCATAGTCTCCGACAATAATGAGCCCCCCGGTATTGGCCCGCAAAACATTATCCAGCCCCTCCCGGAGCCGGGTGCCCGGGGCCGTCATGCGAACCATTTCCAGGATTTCGCTAATATTACTCTGTTTGGTCATACAAGCGCCCCCCATACTTTTTCTACCGCCTGAGATAGTTTATTGCAGCTGATGAGTTCAATATCCACATCGTCAACCCGGCTCCCGGCTGCGACCACAGCCCGCCGGAAGCCCATTTGGGCTGCCTCCTGGAGGCGGCGGGAAAGCTGGCTGACCCGCCGCAATTCGCCTGTGAGGCCGACCTCAGCCAGGAAGAGCACATCTTCCGGTAGGGGACGGTTGTCAAAGGCAGAGACGACGGCCAAGGCAATGCCCAGGTCTGCGGCCGGTTCCCCAATCCGCAGGCCGCCAACGACATTCAGGTAGACATCTTCCTTGCTTAAGGCCAAGCCCAACCGCTTTTCCAGGACAGCCATGAGCATCAGGGCCCGGGCATTATCCACCCCGGTGGTCTTGCGCTGGGGATAGCCGAAAACCGTCGAGGCCACCAGGGCCTGGACTTCCAGCAAAATAGGCCGGTTGCCCTCCATGGTGGCCGTCACCGCCGAGCCGGCCGCGTTTTTCGGCCGCTCAGCCAAAAAGGCCGCCGACGGGTTGGGCACCTCAGCCAGGCCGGCCCGGGTCATATCAAAAAGGCCAATTTCATGGCTGGCCCCGAACCGGTTCTTAAAGGCCCGGAGGATCCGGTACTGAGAATGGCGGTCCCCTTCAAAATAAAGGACCGCGTCCACCATATGCTCCATGACCCGGGGCCCGGCAACACTGCCGTCCTTGGTTACATGGCCGATTAAAATCGTTGGAATCCCCCGGCCCTTGGCCCAACCCATGCTCCGGCTAGCCACCTGGCGGAGCTGGCTGACGGTCCCAGGAGCCGACGTCAGGTCCGGGTCATAGACCGTCTGGACCGAGTCCAAAACAATCAGCTTCGGCTGGATCCTGTCGATATGCCCCTCAATGAGGTCCATCTGGTTGGCGGTCAGGAGATAGATCTTATCCCCGTCAGCCCCCAGCCGGTTGGCCCGGGACTTGATTTGTCCCCGGGATTCTTCCCCGGAGATGTAGAGCACCGGCCCGTCCAAGTGGACGCCGGCCATGAGCTGCATGGTAAGCGTTGATTTCCCGATCCCCGGGTCACCAGCCAGGAGGATAAGGGCCCCGGGCACTAAGCCACCACCTAAAACCCGGTCCAGCTCCTGGGACCCAGTCCCAATCCGGGCCAACTGGCTATTGTCAATGGCCGATAGGGGCTCTGCCTGCACTGCCCGGTCGATCCCCAGGCCCGGTGGCGTCAACCGGGCCGCCTGGTGCTTAGTCGACACAGCCACCGGCACTTCTTCCACCAGGCTGTCCCAGGCCCCGCAGCCCGGACACTTCCCCAGCCATTGAGGAGATTGATGACCACATTCCCGGCATACATATATCGATTTGCGTTTTGCCATCTGCCCCCTCCTTAAGCTTAAATAGTCCTTTAACTATTGTAATAGATGTGGGTCGTAAAGACAACGGCGAGGGGCTTTTCGTCAATGAATGCCCACAAGATTTCAGCTATAAAAAAATCGCAGACACCACTGTCCGCGATTGTAATAATAATATAAAAATATAAATTAGTCCTCGTCAACATCCAGGGGAACAATGGCCAGGGTTTTACCTAGTGGGGCCAGTACTTTTAAAATGGTCGTCAACTGGGGGTCGGTCAGGCCACGTTCCATGCGTGCAATGACGGGCTGCTTGACACCACAGGCTGCTTCAATATTTTTTTGGGTCATATTGCGCTCACGTCTGGTCTTTAAGATTTCGTGTACCAGCGCTTGCTTGGTTTCATAGATGGATTCATTGGTCATGGTCTATTCCCCCTAGATTATTCTTATCGTCTACAGCACCATCTCAATGCTTTGCTGTATATTTTGAAGGTCGGTCTTTATGTCCTCATTTGAGTATTATGCCCTATCAATTAGATATCGTCAAGTGTTATATATAATACCAAAATAATACCAAACTCTCAAAATTTTCATTTATTAGTCAGAAAGACCCAGGTTTCAGGTCTAATCTTTTAAGTATTTGCATAAATCCCTGCCATGTCTTTTTCCACATAGAAAATAGGCCTCACGACCGAGGCCTAAGCTGATGGCCGGACTTGAACCGGCGACCTGCTGATTACGAATCAGCTGCTCTACCAACTGAGCCACATCAGCACTAAGCCGACAATGGGACTCGAACCCGCAACCTGCTGATTACAAATCAGCTGCTCTACCAATTGAGCTATATCGGCGTACGACTCAGTATAGCAAAAGGCCCTAGTTTTTGCAAGCGCAAATAACGCAAATTTTATTTAGTCTTTTCAATTAAGAATCCCTCTCAAATCATCTGGAAAGGCCTGAAAAAGAGCCCTCAGTCACTCTCCTAAGCAAGGGCAGGAGAAGACAGCCCCGGCCGGGCCTGGAAAAGCTTAGCCTGCCCCTGCCTACGTTATTAGACTATTGCAATAACTTCCTAAATCCGCTATAATATTGCCAGTTTTATATGAAAGCTATGTACAATAAAAAAGAGGGGGATTATACATGGATTATATTGATAAGTATGTGCGTCCGTCGGACCCTGCCCTGGCAGATGCCATTGACGCCGAAGAAAGGCGTCAACAGGACAAAATTGAACTGATTGCCTCTGAAAACTTCACCAGCCGGGCGGTTATGGCTGCCCAAGGCTCTGTCCTGACCAACAAGTACGCTGAAGGCTACCCCGGCAAGCGCTACTATGGCGGTTGCGAACACGTGGATGTCGTTGAAGACCTGGCCCGCGACCGGTTGAAAGAGCTATTCGGCGCTGAACATGCCAATGTCCAACCCCACAGCGGGGCCAATGCCAACCTGGGTGTTTACTTCGCCCTCTTAAAACCGGGCGACCAGGTACTGGGTATGAACCTGGCCCATGGTGGTCACTTAACCCACGGGAGCCCGGTCAATATCAGCGGGACCTACTTTAACTTTGCCGAATACGGCGTCGATAAGGAAAGCGAATGTATTGACTATGATGCCCTGGAAAAGGTGGCTAAGGAAGTGAAGCCGAAACTCATCGTTGCCGGTGCTTCCGCCTACCCTCGGGAAATTGACTTCGAACGGATCAGCAAGGTGGCTAAAGAAGTCGGCGCCCTATTCATGGTCGACATGGCCCACATTGCCGGCCTGGTAGCCTGCGGCCTCCACCAAAGCCCGGTTCCTTATGCAGATGTCGTCACTTCTACCACCCACAAAACCTTACGAGGGCCTCGTGGCGGCCTGATCCTCTGCAAGGAAGACCTGGCCAAGGCCATTGACAAGGCTATTTTCCCTGGCTTACAGGGCGGCCCCTTAATGCATGTCATCGCAGCCAAGGCCGCTGCTTTCGGCGAGGCCCTGAAACCGGAATTCAAAGCCTATATGCAACAGGTCGTTGATAATGCCCAAACCTTGGCCAAGTCTTTAACCGAAAAAGGCTTCCGCCTGGTTTCCGGCGGCACCGATACCCACCTGATCTTAATTGACACCAAGGCTGTTGGCATGACCGGTAAAGAAGCTGAGGCTATTTTAGATGACTTAGGTGTCACTACCAATAAAAACGGCATCCCCTTCGATACCGAAAAGCCCATGGTTACTAGCGGTTTACGCATTGGGACCCCGGCTGTTACCACCCGCGGCATGGGTGAAAAAGAAATGGAACAGATTGCCGAAATTATGAAACTAGCACTGATTGACAAAGATGATGCGGCAGCAGAACGCCTGGTAAAAGACCTAACGGACCGCTTCCCCTTATATAACTAAGGAGGATTTGATGGGCTTCACACATATTTTTGACCACCCCCTGATTCACCACAAAATCTCTTTCTTGCGGGATAAGACCACCTCTACCCCCCAATTTCGTCAAATCGTTAACGAAATTGCCATGCTCATGGCCTATGAAATCAGCCGGGACTTCCCCCTGGTCACGACCACCGTTGAGACCCCTCTGGCCAGCACCGAGTGTAAACGCCTGGCTGAACGGTCAGTGGTCCTGGTGCCTATTTTACGGGCCGGTCTGGGCATGCTGGAGGGTTTCCAGTTTGTGGTACCGAGTGCCTCTGTCGGCCATATCGGTATGGCCCGTAATGAAGAGACCCTAGAGCCAGAACCCTATTACCACAAGCTACCGGGTCATGTTACAGAGGCTCATGTTATTGTTTTGGACCCCATGCTGGCCACCGGCGGCTCGGCCTGCAATGCTATTGACTTCTTAAAAAGCCAGGGCGCTACAGATATTACCTTTGCCGCTATCCTAGGCACCGACCAGGGCCTGCAAAAAGTTCATGAGGCCCATCCGGATGTCCGGGTTTACCTGGCCGAAAAAGATCCGGTGCTCAATGAGCATGGCTACATCGTCCCCGGTTTGGGCGATGCAGGCGACCGCATCTTCGGTACAGTAGACGCCGACTAAGCCGTAAAAGACAAGCATACCTACCCCTTTTGTTGGATCAACCAGCAAGAGGGGCTTGTTTGTAACCGCTAAGGCGCCCGACCCGGCAAGCTCCCTCTTGCAGGACCGGCAGCCTTTAGCTATGATACAAATAAAAGAGGCCTCGGCCCGGCCTCAAGGAGGAAGGCCAAGGCCCGGATAGTGATCCAGGAAAGGATGATGGTATGGAACGCACATTTTGTATGGTGAAACCGGACGGGGTCCGGCGGGGCTGTATCGGGGACATTATCAGCCGCTTTGAGCGCAAGGGCCTCCGCCTGGTGGGCTTAAAGCTGGTGACCCTGACCGCCGACCAGGCCGCCAGACACTATGCAGAGCACCAGGGCAAGGACTTCTATGATGACCTGGTCCAGTTCATCACGTCAGCTCCGGTCGTCCCCATGATTCTAGAAGGACCCAATGCGGTCGCCGCCAGCCGGGCCTTAATCGGGGCCACCGACCCCCTCAAGGCTGCCCCGGGCACCATCCGAGGCGACTACGGCCTGACAGTTTCTGAAAATATCATCCACGGGGCCGATAGCCCTGAAAGTGCCGACCGGGAGATTGCGAATATATTCGCCGACTAAAGCTCAGAAAGAGGCTGTTGCAAAATAGCCCCCAAAAAGGCCAAGGCCCGTCTCAAAAATGAGACGGGCCTTGGCCTTTGTTGGTATATACATGTCCTACAACAATTATTTTAATCTTAGCCTAGAGTGAGAAAAATGACAAGTAAAAATGAGCTTTTATGAGGTTGTGTCGAATGATTTTACGCATTCTGACCCAGCCCCTTTTATGATTAAGCTCAACCTTGGCCTAGACTTGGCTCTTATGGTAGGCTTCCAGATCATCAATGGCCTGGCTTAAGAGGTCCCGGGTCACTTCAAAGGGGACCACCTTGAGGTCATTTTGCTCCAAGGCGTGGTCAATCATCTGGTCTTTCAAGGCCGGTGTATCCACCCAGATATCCGCCAGGCAAACTGGCAAGTCAATGGACTGGTTTAAGGCATAGACCTTTTCAAAGTTTTCCCGGTCTTGGTCCACCAGGAGCTGGATCAGGGTCCCATAGGCCACCAATTGGCCATGGAGGCGGACCTGACCATTGGCCGGGGCCGGCAAGAAGGTGGCCCCATAGTAGATGGCATGGGCCACCGCTGAGTTAAAGTCATTCTTGACAAAGACGGAGACCAGACCGGTGGTGACGATGATATTCAGGACCACTTCTGCCAGGGCCTCACTGGTCCGGCCGGCCTTGACATCATCCATGGCCTCCTTCCCATACCTGAGCAGGGGGCGGGCACAGTTGTGGCCAATATCTACCCCCACCTGGTCTGAATGGGCCAGGGTCAGGCCCCGGGAGGCAAAAGAAGACTCGTATTGCTTGGACAGGGCATCGCCAATGCCGGCCCAAATATATTCATTCGGGGCTTCAGCGATGATCTGGGTATTGATAAAGGTATGCTTGGGTGGAGTCTGGGCAAAAATCAGGCCCTGCATGGTGTGGTCATCGTGATAAAAGACGCAGACCTTGGTCACCGGGGCACAGTTGGAAGCAATGGTTGGGAAGGTAAAGACCGGCTTCCCTAAACGGTCACCGACGACCTTGACGGTATCCATGGCCCGACCGCCGCCAACGGCAAAGAGCATGTCTGCCTCCTTGACCAGGGGCTCTGCCATGAGCCTTTCCACATGGGCCTCTGTGGCCTCACCCCCATACCAAAGGGAACCGAGGACCTCTATAGGGCTGCCTGCCAGGGCCTCGCCAATGGCCTTTTCCGCCTTTTCCAAAGCGGTTTTCCCGCCAATGAGCGTTGCCTTTTTCCCGTAAGGACCGGCAATTTCCGGTACCTTTTTATAGACATCAGCACCACCGATTGTGAAGTTTGGTAAAAATACACTCGTTGTTTCCATACTTAGGCCTCCTATACGCCTTCATCTTCTGTATCCATCAACCTATTTTTACTATACATCAGATGGAATTATCTGACAAGTTTTGTTACAAAATCTGTGATTTATAATTTGAAGGCTAGCTTGTATAATATGAAAAAAGGAGGAAATGTTTTGCCTAGACAAATATGGATAAAAAATTTGAAAGACTTCTTAAATAAATACAGAACACCCCTACAAATCGCCCTAGCTTTATTTTTTATGGTCGTGATTTTTTTTACCTTAAAGGATGAAATAAAGCAAATCAATATGCGGGATATTGAGCACATGGTCAGCCGGCTGGCCTTTAGGGATTGGCTGGTCCTCATTGCCGGCGGCCTGGCAGCCTTTAGCTGCTGCGCCCTCTACGACCTGCTCTTTGCCCGCTACTTTAAGCTGGACCTGGCCAAGTGGCGGATCTTTTCCATTGGCTGGATTGCCCAGAGCTTTAATAACTTTGTCGGCTTTGCCGGCCTGACCGGCGGGGCCTTGCGGCTCAAGCTCTATACCGCTGCTGGCGCCGACGAAGACCAGGCCTACCAGTTATCGGCCGGCATCCTGGCCTCTACCCTCCTGGGCCTTTTTATGATGGCTCTGCCGGCCTCCTTTGCCCTGGTCAGTCTGGGTAAAATCACCTACCTGCCCTTTTGCCTGATTTTATTCGCCCTCTGCCCCCTCTACTTATTTGGGGACCAGCTGCCGGTTTTACGCCATAACCGGTCCCCCCTGGCCTTTCTCTCCCGGAAGATGCGGCTGGAGACTCTCCTCCTCTCTGCCGGGGAATGGCTGGTTGCCAGCCTCTACTTTTCCTTTGTCCTCCACTATTTTGCCCGGTCTATTCCGGTCAGCCAGGGCATCCTGGTCTATACGGTGGCAACCATTATCGGGATCCTCTCTATGGTCCCCGGGGGCCTGGGCACTTTTGACGCCACAGTCCTGGCCCTTTTTGCCGGCCTGGGCCACAGCCCTTCCGAAGTGGTCATGGCCCTCTTGGCAGAAAGACTCATTTACACCCTCCTGCCCTGGCTCATCGGTCTCTTCACCCTCATTATCCAGGTCCTGACCGACCGGCTGAATCCGGCCCTCTTCTTACGGGTCCTGGATATCCTCCCCCGGATGCTCAGTGTGGGGATTGCCTTTTGTGGCCTTCTCCTCCTCTTTTCGGCGGTCTTGCCGACGCTTTTTTGGCGTATCCATGTCCTGGCCCAATTGATGCCCCTCAGCCTGGCCCTCTTCTCCCGGGGGGCAACCATCCTCCTGGGCATCCTGCTCATTATTGTGGCCCGGGGTATTGACCTCCGCCTGCGACACGCCAATACCGTCGCCATCTGGGTCCTGCTCTTCGGGATGGTCACCAGCCTCCTGGTGGGCTTGGACATTATTCTAGCCGCCATCCTCCTCTTCTTTATTGTGGTCCTGATCCTGGCCCGGCCCCTCTTTACCCAACCCTCTATTCCGGTCAGCAGGCCTCTGATCATCAAGCTGAGCGTGGGGCTCATCCTGGTCATGGCCAGCTACACCCTCTTTATGGTCATCTGGGAGCAGGTCCTCCACCGGCCCTTTATCAATAGCCTCCTCTATGAAGGCGCCTTCGTGCCCGGGGCAGTGATCTTCTTCCTCCTGCTATTGGCCATTACCCTGGCCACCCTGGCCACCCGCCGGCGGTATTTGACCTTTACGCCTCCCGGCCCAGACGACCAGGCCCGCTTTGAGGCCCTGGTGGACCAATATGGGGCCGGCCCCTTCGGCCACCTCTTCTATATGAGGGACACCATGGTCTTTTTTGCCTCAAGCGGCACCGTCTGTATGCTCTACCGGCCCTACAAGAACCATATCTTTGTCCTGGGCGACCCCATCGGCGAACCGGCGGATGTGGACGATGCCATTTCCGAGCTCATCCTCCAGGCCGATGACCTGGGTATGATGGTTTCCTTCTATAGTACCGGAGCCCGCTACCTGACCGAATACATTAATGAAGGCTTCCGCTTCTTAAAGCTGGGTGAAAATGCGACCGTCGACCTGACCAGCTTTACCCTATCCGGGAAAAAGAACCGGGGCCTCCGCCATACCCGGTCGGTCATGGAAAAGGAAGGCTTCTACCTCCGCCGGACCACCCCACCCCACAGCCTGGAGCAACTGGCCCTCTGGCAGAAAATTTCCGATGAATGGCTGGGCAGCCGCCATGAATTACGCTTTTCCCTGGGCAGCTTCGACCCGGCCTACCTCCAAAAGAGCGCCATCTTCGAACTCTGTGACGCCAGCGGCCGGGTCCAGGCCTTTGCCAGCGAGGTCCCGGACTATGGCGATGGCACCCTCTCCATCGATCTCATGCGCTATAGCAAGACAGCCGCTGACGGGGTCATGGACATGCTCTTCATCAGCCTCTTCGAATGGGCCAAGGAGGCTGGCTACCGGTCCTTCGACCTGGGCAGCTCCCCCCTGGCCAATGTCGGCACCGGCCGCTATTCCGGCCGCCGGGACAAGCTCATCCGGACCGCCTACCAGTTCAGCACCAGCATTTACTCCTTTAGCGGCCTCCACCGGTACAAGCGTAAATTCCGGCCCAACTGGACCCCGGTCTTCCTGGTCTATCCCGATAGCGCCCAGCTGGCCACCATTTTGCTCTACCTGGTCCTGCTCATTAATTACAGTTCAACAACCGACCAAACCGAAGGCTTCCAGTCCCGTGCCCTCGGCGGCACCCCGACCGACCCCTTCGCCTCATAAAAACACATAAAAAAGCGTGCCCTCACTCTACTCTAAGACGGAGTGACGGGCACGCTTTTGCCTTGGGCCAACCGGCTGTGCCGGTATAAGGCCAGGAAGACCAGGAAGGTCAGGCTTTCTGCCAGAGGAATGGTTAACCAGACCCCGGTAAGGTGGAAGACACTGCCTAAAATAATGACTAGGGGAATGGGGAAAACCAGGGCCCGGCAAAGGGAAAGAAGCACCGAAGCCCTGGCATCGGTCACTGCCGCCAGGGCATTGACCGCCAGGATATTCAGAGCCATCGGGATAAAGGCCAGGTAATAGTAGCGCATCCCCGGCGTTGCCAGGGCCTGGAGGGCTGCATCCCCCTGGGTATTAAAGAGGGCTACAAGGGTCGGGGCAAAAACCTCGCCCAGGGCGACGATGCCAACAGAGGCCACCAGCATGGTCCGGATGGCCCACCGCCAGAGCCGCCGGACCGCATCCGGCTCACCGCGGCCAAAGTAAAGGGACAAGAGCGGCTGGACCCCCTGGGCAATCCCGGTCAAGATATAGATAATGACCAGGGCTGTATTCAAAATAATGCTGTAGGCCGACACCGCCAGGGCATTAGCAATAAAGAGGATTATCCGGTTGAAGGCATAGGTCGAAACCCCATTCGAGGCATCTGTTATAAAGGCCGGCAGGCCCGTCCGGGCAATGGCCGGCAAGAGGCTGAAATCCGGCTTAAAGGGCCGCAAGGACAGGTAGCGGTCATCCTTGAAAAAGTGGATGGCCACCACCAAAAGAGAACTTAGGGGCGAGGCCCCGGTGGCCAAGGCCGCCCCGTCCAGGCCCATATCCAGGGGCCCCATTAAAAACCAGTCAAAAACCGTATTCACCAGGTTCCCGACCAGCATGGCCGCCATAGCCACCCGGGGGCTCCCATCATTGCGGAGGGTGGCTAAAAAGACCTGGAAGAGGACAAAGGCCAGGGTAAAGGTCACCAGGTAGGAGAGATAGTCCCGCACATAGTAAAAAATCTGCCCCTCGGCCCCCATGAGCCGGCAAACCTCATCCCGGAAGAGCCAGAACAGGGCCGTCAGGGCCAGGGCATAAACCACCCCGGTGGCCAGGGCCGTCTGGCTATACTGGCTGGCCTGTTTAAACTGCCGCTTGCCAATAGAAATCGAAAAAAGCGCCGCTGACCCGATTCCCAGTAAGATCCCCGGCCCATTGATAGCAATGTAAAAGACCGGCAGGGCCAGGGACAGGGCCGCCAGGCCATCCGCCCCAATGTAATAGGCGATGAAGAAGGTGTCTGCCAATACATAAAAAGAAAAGCCCAGCATGGCAATGGCGTTCAAACTGACATAATGGGTAAAATCTCGTCTCAGTCCCTTGACCTCCACCTAATCCCTCCTTATTAAGCAAAAAAGAAAACCGCCCTATCGCAAAAGGGCAGCCACTGGTATGTTTTCATCTTAAAGGGGATTTTTTCCCTTGTCAAGTAAAGGACCCGTAAAAAATGAGCCGCCAAAAGCGACTCATTTTTTATAGTTTTCCTGTTACCGAGCGTGCTTATTAAGAAATTCGTTGATTTTTGGCGCCACTTCTTTTTGACTGCGGCGGCTCACAAAAATACCGATATGTCCGGTATCAAACTCGGCCAACTCCTTATCCTTAGACCCAATCAGGTCCATCATCGGACGGGTAGCCGCCGGAGGTACCTGGTTATCCTTTTTACCCAAAATAGCCAGGGTTGGACAAGTGATCTTTTTTAAGTTGACCGGCTCACCCTCCAAGCTATAGCTGCCCTTGGCCAGCTGGTTCTCATGATAAAAGGCATTGACAAATTCCCGAATCGTTTCTCCTGTTTGGTCAGGAGAGTCAAAAATCCACTTTTCCATCCGGAGGAAATTCGCAATCTTAGAAGGATCGTCCAAGTCATCAATGAGGTTAACGTACTTGTCGACCATCAGGTCATAGGGCTTCAACAGGAGAAAGCCACTGTTCATAAATTCACCGGCAACATTACCATATGCCGCAACAATTTTGTCCATATCTAAGTGTTTGCCCCACTTAAAGAGCAAACCATCATCCGTTGAAAAATCAACCGGCGTAACCAAGGTCACCAGGTTCTTTATTTTTTCTTGATGAAGAGCGGTATAAATCAGGCAGAAAGTGCCGCCTTGACAAACCCCCAGCAGGTTAATCTTTGCCAGCTGGTGGCGGTCGGCGATGATGTCCACACATTGGTCAATGTAACCGTTAATGTAGTCTGCCATGGTCATGTAACGGTCATCGGCAGTTGGGTAGCCCCAATCAATGATATATACATCCTGGCCGCCTTCCAGCATATTCCGGATGAGGCTCTTGTCTTCCTGGAGGTCCATCATGTACTGCTTATTAACCAAGGCATAAACGATAAGGACCGGGTACTTATTGGTCTTTTCTACCCTGGGCCGGTAGTGGTAAAGCTTCATTTTATTATCTGAAAAAATCAATTCTTTTTCCGTCGCATTGCTGCCTGAAATATCTACATTCATTAAAACTTCTAAGCCGCTTAATACTTTACTTTGTACATACATACTGCGCTGCCAGAAATCCTCTAAGGTTTTTGTTTCTAAATTGTCCATGCAAAGCCCTCCCTATTGTCCTTTAATATTTTGGGATCCAGTATCTTTCAAATCGGCCAGTTCTTTTTTCAGGGCTTGTAGGTCTTTTTGTAGCTCATGTACTTTTTTATATAGGCTGTCCATGTCACTCTGAAGGGGGATGGGCCATTGTTTTAAATAGCTTTCCATATTTTTATTACTGAGCACCTTCATGTCCATACCAGCATTGACAGTAGCTGTCAGTAGTTTGGTGAATTCATCAGAATAAAATAGGTCATCGAAAGCAGCTGACAAGGTCTTTTTCCAGAAATCATAAAAGGCCTCAAAGTTTTGGGGGACTTGGCCCTTTTTCAAGTTTTCCGACTGGGCCTCAAAGATGCCTTGGATGGTTGTCTGAGACACCCGGCTGACCCGCACCATTAAGGCCATATAGTAGGTCATGAAGGTAATGACCCGGTCTAGCAATTGTAGCTGCATTTCCTGCGCTTCACGGGAGATCCCCATCATCGGCATATTCAGGTACTTGCCCATCGTTTCATGATAGGTTTTTTTCCACAAATCAAAGGCCTCTAAAAGGGCTTCCGGATCCTGCATGATACCCCGCATCATACTTTCCTGAAGGGGCACAAAGGCCTTGGACCAGGGCCCCCATAAGTTGGTCACCGTTTCAGAAGCAGCTGTAAATAGGGCCTGGGCGTGAGTAAGAGTTTCCTGCATTTCCTTCGGAAAAAACTCAGCGAATTGAGCCTGCCAAAAAGCCGCACCCTGCTTTTGAGAGCGGTCCAAGAGGTCTTGCCAGGCCTCTCCTCCTGGTTCAACCTGGTTCTCATAGAGTTGCTGCCATAATTTGTAGAGGGCTTCCTTCCAGGACAGCGCATTTTTTATTGATCCCAAGGGGTCCATGGGATTGGCAGCAAAAGACCCGAATACACCAGGCGTAAAAGCCTTGGTCATCTGTTTCCACCAGTCTCCTAGCCAAGCACCACTTGTCCAAGGGTTCGCCTGGTAGTCAGGGGCCATATTCTTTTGCCAGCTGTCCATCATATCCTTCTGCACCTGCATCCACTGGCTGAAAAAATCATTATTTTGACTCGTCATATAAATCCTTCCTTATTTTTTGACTACTGTGGCGGTCCCATCAATGACCATCTTACCGTCTTGATTGGTAACTTGGGTCTTCAGCTGAATGATATGTTTAGCGTCATTTTTATTCGTTACAGTGACTTTAGCGGTAATCTGGTCGCCTATAAATACCGGTGCCGTAAACTTCAAGGTCTGCTCTAGATAAATGGTATCCTTCCCCGGCAACTGGGTACCGATAACAGCAGATATCAACCCAGCACTTAAAATCCCATGGGCTACCCGCTGCCCAAAAATAGACCTCCGAGCTGCATCATCATCTAAATGAAGGGGGTTCCGATCCAAGGATATCTCTGCAAAGGACTGTACATCATCATCTGTCATCGTCTTAGATAGTTCAGCCGTATCACCGATGGTCAACTGGTCATAAGGAATATCCTGCAAACTGGCCATAACGATTCTCCTTTCATTTCCCTGAATAAAAATACATATCCGGTGTCTTTTAGCCTCCCCCTATTATTAGCATACCATTTTAATCCACCTTTATAACACCCTTATTTGAGTTATTTTTAGAATTTTTTAGTATGACTTCAGTAATCATACTATTCTTTTTAAACATTCAAGTATCTTTTACTTCTTTCTTCCTTATTTTCACCTGAACGCCACCAATGAATAAATAAACATCCACTCCATTATTATTTCTAATCCTTTCTATCAAAAAACCTGCCTCAAGGGTTTTTCCCTCGAGGCAGGTTTTGTTAATGGCTATGGCGGATAAGGATATCCCTATAGGTCCGGGCAATCAGCTGGTAGGCGGCAATATAGGCCAGCACGACTGCTAAGACCACCGGGATAATGACTGAAAAGTAACTATTGGCACTGTTAAAGCCAATGGTCCTTAGCATAAGGCTGATCATGGGGTAGGCGGCCAGGGCATGGATGCAGGCCACCAGGATGGGCAGGGCAAAGAGGATTAGGGTTTGCCAACCCAGGACTCGCCGAACCATCCCCTCATCCATGCCGACTTCCTGCATGGTATGGTAGCGCCGCCGGTCGGCCAAGGCTTCCGATATTTGCTTAAAATAGGTGACCAAGACCACCCCGGTCATAAAGACCAAGCCCAGGAGGATACCAATAAAGAGGATGGCCCCATTCAGGTATAAAAATTCCGACAAAAGGTTGGTCTGGGAATTGACCTGAGGCGGGTCCATGCCTGCCGGGGACTGGGCCTGTAGGGTCTCCTTTAAGGGGGCCAGGTAGGTCTCATCCGATACCTTCCCCTCAAGGGACCAGTGGAGGTCGGCATTCATGATGACCCGGCCATCAGCCCTTTCTGCTTGCAAGCCCTGCAAGACAGTGAAAACGGTCTCTTCGTTGGAAAAGAGCAGGGAGCCAATCATATCAAAGGTCGCGTCATCTGTGCCATAGACGGCCTTGACCAGCCTTTTGCGGTCTTCCTGGCCTAGGGTCTTGCAGCGGTAGGTCTGGCCGCCAAGAGTTAGGCTCTTAGCCGGGGCCGCCTTCATCAGGCAGATGACCTCACCGGGGGCCGGTCGGGGACCGGGATAGTTTTCAGCCGAGGCCAGCTGGATAAAGGACCCCTCTTTACCGCCATCGGTATCTGCCAAGCGGTAGGCATGACCGGTTTTTTTTGCAAAGAAGGTGTAGCTGTACCGGGTATCGCTTTTAGCCAAAGGATGGCCCACCTGGTCTGAAAACCGACGGATTTGATCGTCAGCCTGCCGGCTGACCTGGTGCAACTGCTTGTAGCCATCAAGGATAGATAGACCTTGACCCGTATTGCTGCTATAGCCGGCCCAGTAGTCCAAGGGGATCCGCTCTTGAACGGTATTGTCCGACTCCTTATACATGGTGGCCGTAAAGCTGATGCTGACAATGGCCATGGTCAGTAAGATGGCTACCCCGGCCAGGCCAATCCCGTGCTGGCGGATCCGCGGCAGGATACCCCCAATGGTCATAAAGGGCCCCTGGCGGTAATAAAAGCCCGGCCTTTTCTGTAGGCCTTCCAGTAACAGGACCAGGGCGCCGCTAAAGAGCAGCCAGGTCCCGGCCATGACCAGGAGGACCGCCCAAAAAAATAGACGTAAGGCCTCAAGGCCGCTGGTCACCGTCATGGATAGCCAGTAGCCCCCGCCAAGACAGGCCAGGGCCAGGAGGCTCTGCCCGATGGCTAGGGTTTTTGCCAGCCGACTGTGCCGTTTGAGAAAGGTCCGGGTCTTGACCGGTCGGCCCACCCTAAGGATGGCCAGTAAGCTGTTAGCCAGCAAAATGCCGGCAATGATGGCCAGGGTTTCTAAAAAGCCGGCCAAGGATAGATCCAGGCTCAACTGGTCCTGGCCGGTTAACCGGGTAAGCAAGAGGAGAAAGAAAAAGCTGAGGGCGTAGCCCAGGGCCAGGCCCACCGTAGCCGCCAAAAAAGAAAAGGTTCCTTGGATGACAGCCATCAGGCGGCGGATATGCCCCTTTTCCAGACCCAGAATATTATAGAGCTGCATTTCCCGGCGGAGCATCCCCTGGATAAAGCTGCCCCCATATAAGACAAAGACCAGGGTGAAAATAGCTGTCACCCACCGGCCATACTGCAAGACAAGGGCAACACCCGACAAGGCTCTGGCATAGGGGGTTTGGGCGATATTACAGACCACGGTAAAAAGGGCCAGCATAACCGCTACAGCAAGGCCATAGGGCCACCAAAAGCGGCGGTTGGCTGAAAAGCTGGCCCGGGCCATCGGCCAATAGATCCGATTAAAAATGGCCCTCACCACCCTTTAAGACCAGCTGGAGACTCTCCATAATCCGGTCGCCAAAGGCCTGCCGGGAGAGGTCCCCCCGGTAGAGCTCATGGTAGATCATCCCGTCCCGCAAAAAGAGGACCCGGCCGGCATAGGCCGCTGCAAGGGCCGAATGGGTCACCATGAGGATGGTTTCGCCAGCCGCATTCAATTGACCAAAGGTCTCCAGGAGGGCCGTGGCAGCCTTGGAATCAAGGGCCCCGGTCGGTTCATCGGCCAGGATGAGCTTAGGCTGGATGATAAGGGCCCGGGCGATAGCGGCCCGTTGGCCCTGGCCACCGGAGACCTCATCCGGGTACCGGTCCAGCAAGTCCTCCAGGCCCAGGGGACCGGCCACTGCCGTCAAGCGACCGGGCATATCCCCCGGCCTGACCCCGGATAAAACGAGGGGCAGGAGGATATTATCCCTAAGGGTAAAAGTATCCAGGAGGTTAAACTGCTGAAAGACAAAACCCATCTGCTCCCGGCGGAACCGGGCCTTTTTTGTCGCCGGAATATCCCGGTAGGACTGGCCCTGGAGGAGGATATCCCCCTCTTCCAGGTCTAGGAGGCTGGCGATTAAATTCAGCAGGGTTGTCTTTCCGGACCCGCTCTCCCCCATGACAGCGACAAATTCACCGGCGTCCACGGAAAAATGAACATCCCTTAAAACCCGATGGGGAGGGGCCCCTGCCCCGGTCCGGTAGCTTTTACTTAAGTGGTTAACGCTCAATAAAGTCATGCGTCACCCTCCTTTCATGACTAGGATAGCAAAAGAAGCCCTTCCCTGCCTTTATTTAAGCTTACAATCCTCCGCCCTTTCTTACACTTTTGTAAGCATCAAAAAAGCACAGCCCTACCTTGGCTGTGCTTGCTTTATTCTTGCCGGAGACTATACACCGGGAAGGTCAGGATCACTGTGGTTCCCTGCTGAGGCCTTGAGGTCAGATCCAGGCCTATATCCAGGTAATCGGCAATTTGCCGGGCCACATACAGGCCCATGCCTGAGGCCCGGTCATCCAACCGCCCCCGGCTGCCGGCATAGCCCCGCTGAAAAACCCGGGGCAATTCATCGGCAGCAATGCCGCAGCCGGTATCCCGGATGATGACCCGGCTACCTTCAGCAAAAATAGTCACCTGGCCGGCCGGGCTGTACTTGGCCGCATTGGTGAGCACTTGCTCAAAAAGGACAGCCAATAGCCGGCTGTCCGATGTCACCTGGAGCCGGGTCGGTGTATAAGCTAATTGAACCTGCCCGGCTAAAAATAGGCCAGCCGTCCTTTGCAGGACCTCCTCCAGGACGGCATCAATCCTGCAGGGGGCCAGGTCCAGGTAGGGGTCCTTTTCACTGAGGGCCACTTGGGTCAGGGCCATATCAACATAGGCCCGGATGGTTTCCAGGGCATTTCGCAGGGGCAGGGAAGGCGGATCCTGGTCAGCGGCCAGGAGCTTGGCTGCCGCCAGAGGGGTTTTAATTTGGTGGGCCCACATGGAAAAAGTATCGGTTAAGGTCCGCTGAGCCAGCTGTTGCCGGCGACGCAGGTCGGCTTGCTGGGCAAAAATAGACCTCAGGGCTTCTAGCTCTCCTGGCGAGTAAAGGCCATCAAGGACGGCTTCTTCACCGGCTGTCAGGGCCGCCTGCCGGCGCCGTCCCTTAAGGTAGAGGCTAACTAGGCCCGCCCCTAAAGGCAGGGCGGCCAGGCCAAGCCCATAAAGGACCACCACCGCCGGCACCCGGACCAATAGACCCAGGCTGGCCAAAAGGCCTACCGTCACCAGCCAGACAGCGATGACCGTCCGGGCCTCCGGGCCCAGGCTGCCCTTAATTCTTTTCCATAATCCCATACCCATATCCCTTTTTCGTTTGAATCATTACCGAGGCCCCGGTCCCCTCTAACTTTTTACGCAGACGGCTGACATTGACCGACAGGGTATTGTCATCAATAAAGTGGGCCCCCTCCCAAAGGTTCAAGGCCAGCCCCTCCCGGCTTACAAAACCGCCGGCAGCCCGCAACAGTTGGGCCAGGATGGCCCCTTCCGTCGCTGAAAGGTCCACCTGGCCCAAAGGGCCCAAAGCCCGCATTTCTTCCGGGTAAAAAAACAGGTTGCCCAGGGTCAATTGGGCCGGTTCCGTATTATAGTCATAGGTCCGCCGCAGAAGGGCTTGCACCTTGGCCACAAAAACCGACAGAGCGAAGGGCTTGGCCAGGTAATCATCTGCCCCTACAGCCATGCCGGTAATGAGGTCTACATCTTCCCGCCGGGCCGAAACGATTAAAATCGGCAGCTTGGACCGCCGCCGAATCAGTTCACACCAGTAGAGACCGTTTTTGCGGGACAAGCCAATATCCATCACCAGGAGGTCCGGCACTTCCGCCTGGCAAAGGGCTGCCGGGTCCTGGCTGCCATCATGCTCAATCACAACATGGCCATGGGCCTGTAAGGCCGCTGCCATCTGGGTCCGGATGATACCATCATCTTCTACTACAAGTATCTTGGCCACCTGGTCCGGCCTCCTTATTCTGCCTGTAAGTCACCATCATCAAAGGAGATGGTCTTATGCCGGGCATCGCAGAAGGGGGTATTGTGGGACCCGCCGCAGCGACATAGGGTGACCCGGTTCCGGACTTCCCAGGCCTGGCCCTCGGCATTTTCAATGGGAATCCCGCCACGGACCACGAGGGGGCCGGAAATGCCTTCTTCCGGGTCCTGGGTCACGACGATTTCCATGGGCAGGTCCGGTTCAATGGGCTCTCCGCTTTCCTTATCAATGGCCGTCAGCCGGCCACTGGGGCAGTCGACACAGCCCTGGATGAGCCAGTCTTTGACTTCCGGGTCGTCACTTTTGTCCAGGAGGTCCCAGACCTTGCCATGGGGCGTATGGCAAAAGCGGCTCCAACTGCAGAGGTCAATGTCATCCTGGAGGTTGACCCCAGCCCCTTCCAGGACCACCGCCCGGTCGTCTACTGTATCAAAAGGGGCCCGGATGGTCCCCTTAAAGGGCCGGTCGCCCTTGGCATGACTGCCGTCGCAAAAGGGCTGCTTGTCGGTCCGGCCACACCGGCAGAGCCGGTAGTTGTCAGCGGCACCCTCAAGGGCCTCTCGCTCATCCCAGCGGTAGCTGCCATCTTCATTTTTCCGGAGGACTTCCTTGTACAGGGGGATATTTCCCTGGACTTTATAGGGTCCTGCCTCTGTAACAATAATCTTTTTCTCCTCTTTAGCCATCATGTCCCCTTTCCTGACCTTGCCAGAAGAGAAGGGAAAAGCGGTCAGCCCTTTCCTTCTCAAATCTGGCCGTTAAACGCAGCCAGTTCTCTTCCTCTTTTTCGGCCGTTAACCGGCCTAAGGTCTCCTGTGTCATCTCTCTCACTTGCTTGGGCAGGGCGGGATCGGCCAATTGGGCCTGGTTGTGCCGCCACTGCCGGCGGGCCCGGCGAGGCTCATCGGCCAGCCACCGGCCCATATGGTCCAGCATGGCCTGGACTAAAAAGGTTTCGTCTATGCCGGCGGCCACCAGGTCGGTCAACCGGCCGGTCAGCCGGGCCGGCTCCATAAAGTCAAAGTAGCTCTCGGCATCATCAAAGTTGGTGCCGACATCTACTGCTGTGGCATAGAAAAAGTCTGCAAAATCATCCGGCGATTCATTCCGGACGGCCAAAAGCAAGTCCTCCAGTTCTTTAATGGCTGTCACGATTATCCTCCAAGTCGTCGGCATCGGGCCAAAGTTTAATGGCAATATTTAAAGCCCGGAGCTTGGCGGCCTTCTTGCTGACATTGTACATCATCCGCTCGTGGACGGCCGCCAGGGTTTCCACCGCTTCAAAGATATGGGGCCCCTTGTTCATCATGACACATTCGGCCCGGCGGCTGGACGCGGCATCGGTCATTTCAGCCCGGGTCGGGATCCCGCTCTTGACCATGGTTTCCAGGACCTGGGTGGCCCAAATGACCGGAATAGACCCACTCTCACAAATCCACAGGATTTCTTCCTGGAGTTCACTCAAGCGGATATAGCCCACTTCCACCGCCAGGTCCCCCCGGGCAATCATGACCCCAAAGGGGTTTTTCCCAGCCCCTTGGACGATAATTTCCGGCAGGTTATTGACCCCGGAGAGCGTTTCAATTTTAGCAATAACCCCCATTTGCCCGGCCCGGTCCCCCAGCCGGTCTTCCAGTTCCTTTTGCAGGAGGATCATATCGCGGGCGTCTTTCACAAAGGAGACGGCCACCATGTCGGCATGTTGGCAGATGAAGTCCAGGGCCTGCCGGTCCTGGTCGGTGATGATATCAATGGGGATATCTGCATCCGGGAAGTTGAGGCCCTTTTCGGCCTTCAGCCGGACCCCCTTTTCCTTGAGGACCTTTTCAATTTCCACCAGGACCCCGGCCCGCTGCCGTTCGACCACCCGGCCAATGACCCGGCCGTCATCGATATAGACATGGTCCCCCTCCATCAGGTAGGGGATCATTTCCGGCAGGGTACAGGAGATGACCAGGTCACAGCCGGCAAAGTTTTCCAGGATGGTCCGGCCGGTTAAAAAGAGCCGGTCGCCGGGGACGACCACCGGGTTTTGACGGGCACTGAGCAGCTGGCGGATCCGGGTTTTCGGGCCGGCAATGTCCATGCAAATTTTCAAAGACCGGCCGGTATCCTTCTCGGCCTTCCGGGCATGGCGGATCATGGCCATCCAGACCTCCGGGTTATCATGGGCACAGTTGATCCGCAGGCAGGTGGTCCCGGCCTCAATTAAGCGGCGGATAAACTTCCCGTCTGTAGCGGCCTCCGGCGGCAGGGTCACCATGATATGGGTATCCCGCTCCGCCGGTTTTTGGCCAAAGAGTTCCAGGCTCTGGGCCTCCAGGTACTCCCGGCCCCGGTACTGGTCGGTAAACTCGGCATAGTCCAACTCGCGGCCACAGCCATCCGCCACCATGGATAGGGTCTGAGTGACGGCGTCCAGGTTTTGCATAACCCGGGACTCAGCCCGGCCCAGGGATGACAGGCCATAGGCCGACAGGGCCTCCTGGATGTCCACGATATTCCGGCGGCGGAGGGCCATGTAGTAGGCCATATTTAAAGCACTGGGCCTAAATTCATCCCGGTCGATGGTATTGTCCCAAACATTGTAGATTTCCTGGCCTTCTTCATATACATCCTTGCGGAGGGCCAGGAGGTCGTCCAGCAGTACTTGCGGTTCTTGTAGGTCATAGCTATTGGCCATTATTTCCCCTCTCCTCCCTATGACTAACGAATAACTAAAACGGGTATTTTGACGTGTTCTAAAACGTGCCGGGTCACACTCCCTAAAAGGAGCCTTTTCAGGGCAGACCCCATCCCTTCGGTCCCCATGACGATGAAGTCATAGTCATTAGAGGCCGCTTCTTTTTCAATGGTCCGGCTGACCACCCCTTTTTGCAGGGAAATGGCCGTCTGAACACTTGCATCCAGGGCCTTTTGGGCCTTTTCCAAATGTTGCCGGGCCAGGGGGGCTGCCTTGCTTTCACTTAAAATCATAGCCTCCTGCCCCTGGATGACCCCTTCCTTGCGCGGGTCGGGGATGACATAGAGGAGGGTCACCTTGGCCCCGAAGGCCAGGGCCATTTCATTGGCCGCTGCCACTGCCCGCAGGGCACATTCAGACCCGTCTATCGGTAAGAGAATATGCTTCATCATAGTTACCACCTTTCATTGCCGGCAACCGCTGCCGGTATGGATTGAATCAGGGCATCCGGTCAGTCATGGCCAACCCTTAGCCCACTCAAGCCTTTTTGCCTCATCTTCAAGCACTATAGCTCCTATTATAATAAAGGGCTTGCCGGCTTACAACCGGTCAGGAAAGAACCATGACCGGAATATCCACGTGCTCCAGGACATACTTGGTAACCGACCCCAAGAGGAACCGCTTCAGGGCGTGGCCCAGACCCTCTGACCCCATGACCACCAGGTCATAGCCTTCCCGGTCAATGGTCTCGATAATGGTCGAGGCAACCGGCCCCTCAGCCAAAAGGACCTGGACCCTATCCGGCAGGGGAAAGCTGGCCTTGAGCTGGTTTAAGTTGGCCTCAGCTGCCCGGTAGCTGGCCGGATCAACAGTCCGGGGCCGGTCCAGCATGTGGTAGTTGACCTGGTCCCGGGCTTCCAGGCCATTAGGCAGGACCTCCAAGAGGGTAATCTGGGCAGCACATATCTCCTGTAAGACCTTGGCCTGGGCAAGGGCTCTTTCTGAGGCCTCAGACCCATCATAAGGGACTAAAATTTTCTCATAACCGCCAGCCATAGTGACCTCCTTATATAAACTTGCACTATCTTTCTATCTAATTATATACCCCTTTGACCACTTTCACCATAAGGGGCCCGCTTTTGGCCAGGCCCCTTGGCCAATAAAGAAAAAGGCCGGCTCAATCAGCCGGCCTTGGTCCAAGGTCTACCAGGTGTAAAAGCCCCAGCGGCCCTGGTCATAGACCGCACAGGAATGGCTCCCGTCTTTTGGCAAAGTCGTACTGCCTGGGTTCAGTAAGGTCAAACCCTCTATTTCTTCCAGGACCTTTATGTGGGTATGGCCCCAGGCCAGGACATTGGCCCCGGCTTCTAGGGCCCGCTGAATGCGGGTCTCCAGGCTTTCTTCATAGCCATGGACGGCATAAATAACCAGGGGCCCAAAGTGGCAGAGCCGGACCTTTTGGGTCAAATCCTGGCCAATGACCATCTGGTCCACATCTGCATCGCAGTTGCCCCGCACAAAGCTAATCCGCCGGTCAGACAGGTAGGCGGCCAGGTCTGCCGGTGCGTATAGCTATCGTGAACCGGGTTCCGGGGACCGTGGTAAAGGACATCACCCAAGTGGAGGATATGATCGCAATCCTCCATGTAAGACAGGGCCCGATTGGTGTGGTAAAGGGACCCGTGTGTGTCTGATAAAACACCTACTTTCATGGCTACCTCCTGATAAAGCGGACATTATACCCGGCGGACAAGGTCCTCTATTTTTAACTTGGGAACAATGTATTGACCATCATCATCTAAATAGTAGGACAGGTCTTCCCCTGCAGCGACTTCTTTAATGGTAGAAGTAATGGTCGGGTAACCGAAAGCCAGCACCAGATTACAGGTATAGTCCTCGCCAATGCCTAACAGGTCCTGCATCTTCTTATGGTTAAAGTTGCCGATGATACAGGAGCCAATACCCCGGTCCATGGCGGTCAGGGTCATATTGGAAATGGCCAGGCCCTTGTCAACATCTACAAAGGGACTGGATTTTTCATGGGCACATACCGCTACAAAGTAGACCGGCCGCTCGCCGGGCTTGGGCTGGCCCAATTCTGGCGGCAGGCTGGCAGCCCAATGGGTCAGGTCAAAGACCTGGCTGACTTTTTCCTGGCTTTCAACAGAAATAAAGCGCAGGCTCTGCCGGTTCATCCCTGATGAAGCAGTCTGTACCGCTTGCAAAATGGCCTCCCGGTCATTGGGACTAAGGGGTTTAGATTCATCAAATTTCCGATAGGTCCGTCTTTTTTCCAGTAAGGTCTGTAAGTCCATCAGAATATCCTCCCTATTTTCTATAAATCCGACTCCAGTATATAAATAAGGGTATAAACTATATACCCAAAAGACCGAAAAAGTAAAAAACCTCCGGCTGGGCCGGAGGTTGGGTTTACGGTCTTAATATACCGGTTTTTAGAAGAGGGAGGACGGGGCGTCATCGTCGTCTTCTGCAGATACGCAGGATTGGACGTGGTCAGGATAACCCCAGGTCCCTTCGACTTCTACGACGTTCTTCACTTCGCAGTCTGCGGCGCCGGGTACCCGGAATTTCTTGATGTCCAGTTTCGGAATCGGGGTTTCGTCCGGTTTCGGTAACTGGGGCACGTATTCATAGGGGTAGCGGTAGCCGCGGTAGTAGATGTAGGTGGCGTCCGGACCGAAGGGGGAGATCCATTCCCAGACCACTTCTTTTTCCGGGGTCACTTCGAAGAGTCGACCGCCAACGCCTTCGGTGACGAAGGTGTTCCCGTTCGGCAGACGGCAGGCGTCTGAGGTCAGAGGGCTGTAGAAGCGGTAGTCGTTGACGCCGGGGCCGCCGTAGCCCATCATGTCACTGCCGCGCAGTTCCCAGACGAGTTTCTTGGTAACGGGGTTGATTTCCAGGACGCGGGACCGGTCCATGACGTTGACTTTGGTCCCATTGGGGGCGATGTTGGAGGGCACGCCATAGCCGGACCAACCGCCGTTGTCGAAGATTAAGATGTTGCCTTCACCGGGCAGGCCTTTGGGGATCATGTGGGTGTGGTGGGGCCCAATGATTTGGCCGATCCGGCGTTCTTCTTTGGATTGGAAGTCGGGGCCGAGTTTCCAGACGACTTTGCCGGTTTCTTTGGAGATGATGCACATGAAGTTGGCTTCCCGGCTGTCGAAGATAATGTTGTCCGGATGGAAACGGTCGTCGCCCTTGTCATACCACTTGTTGGGGCCCAGGTAGCTGGCGCAGTTGAGGTGGACCCAGTCGCCGACACCACCGTCTACGGAGTGCATGTTGGGGTAGCGGTAGAGGGCGAGTTTAGCGGCGTCATTAAAGTCAAATTCACGCCAATGGTCGCTGGCCCGCCATTCCCAGACGATGTTGCCTTCCCAGTCGACTTCGATGATGACATCATCCAGGAGCCGTTGGTCGGAGATGCGTTTATTTTCAACAGTTTCGTGGGTTAAGATGAGGGTCTTCCCGCTATCGGTTTTGGGTTCCATGCCGGGGACGTAGTAGCCAACCGGGTTCCCTTCCCGTTGGTAGTCGTGGTGCTGACGAGCCATCCACATGGGTTCATTGCCTTCGTCTTCAACGTATTCTTTTTTGTCAAACTTCCAGACGATCTTGCCGTCCCAGTCCACTTGAACCAGGTCAATTTGGTCCTGGTAGCCGAACTTGCCATCACGAAGGCCCCGGCTCCCCATGACATAACCGCCGGGTAAAAGTTTGTTCGGGAAGCCCATTAAGTCTTTCCATACCCGAACGACTTCACCGCGCATGTCAAAGAGCACAGCGCCTACGTCTTTTGCTGCAACTAAGTTGTACCCGTTCCAGCATTTTTCAGGATCATACATTGTTACCCCGGTGGGGTGAATAAACGGTTGTCCCACTAAAGTCCACTCCTTTTATAAGTCTAAGCAAGTTTATCATTTACATCTAAACTCATTATAATCTAAATTGTCACACATGTCACGGAAAAGGCCCGGTTTCGGCAATTGTCTTTGTCTATGAGCCTATAGCCGCCATCAATCTCAAGGCCGGGCGGCGCCACCGGCCCCCTCATTCCTCCCTTGTACCGGAAAGCCAGTTTAGCTATAATGCAACTAGATACAGACCACACCAAGGGTGTAGTTGCCTACCCTTATCGGGTAAGCACTAGGAGAAAACACCGAACTTGACAAATTTAGGAGGGTTTTTATGGGAAAAGCACTAGTGATTGGCGCCGGTGGCGTCGCTTCTGTAGCTGTGCAAAAGATGGCACAGAATGATGATGTATTTACGGACGTCATGGTTGCCAGCCGCACTGAATTCAAATGTAAAGATATTGTGAGCAGATGCAAGGACACGAAAACCAAATTAACGACCGCCCAGGTCGATGCCGACAATGTGGACGAGCTCATCGCCCTCATCAATAACTACCAACCGGACATTGTCGTCAACCTGGCCCTTCCCTACCAAGACCTGTCGATTATGGACGCCTGCCTGGCAACGAAGACCCATTATCTGGATACGGCCAACTACGAACATCCCGACACCGCTAAATTTGAATACAAATGGCAGTGGGCCTACATGGACAAGTTCAAGGAAGCCGGCATTACCGGGATCCTGGGCTCCGGCTTTGACCCCGGGGTCACCTCGGTCTTTGCGGCCTATGCCTTAAAGCACGAATTTGACGAAATCAACTACATCGATATCCTGGACTGCAACGGCGGCGACCATGGCTATCCCTTTGCGACCAACTTCAACCCGGAAATCAACATCCGGGAAGTAAGTGCTAACGGCCGCTACTGGGAAAATGGCGAATGGGTCGAAACCGAACCGATGGAAATCAAACGGGAATACGACTTTGACCAAGTGGGCAAAAAGGATATGTACCTCCTTTACCATGAAGAATTGGAAAGCCTGGCTAAAAATATTCCCGGCCTCAAACGGATTCGCTTCTTTATGACCTTCGGCGAAAGCTACCTGACCCACTTAAAATGCCTGGAAAATGTCGGCATGACCTCCATTGAACCGATTGAATTCCAGGGCCAGGAAATCATCCCCCTGCAATTCTTACAAGCGGTCTTACCGGACCCGTCATCCCTGGGCCCCCGAACCGTTGGTAAAACCAATATCGGCTGTATCTTCCAGGGCAAACAAAATGGTAAGGACAAGACCTACTATCTCTACAATGTCTGCGACCACCAGGAAGCCTACAAGGAAGTGGGCAGCCAGGCCGTCAGCTACACCACCGGGGTTCCGGCCATGATTGGCGCCATGCTCGTTCTCCAGGGCAAGTGGGACCGGCCCGGGGTCTACACCGTCGATGAATTCGATCCGGATCCCTTTATGGACAACCTCAATAAATGGGGCCTTCCCTGGCGGGAAGACTTCTCACCGGAGCTGGTGGACTAATGGGTTTACATCTAAAAGATGTGCCAACCCCCTTCTTTGCCATTGACGAGGAAGCCTTAGCCAAAAACCTGGCCATCCTGGGCCGGGTCCAGGATGAAAGCGGGGCCAAGATTCTCCTGGCCCAAAAGGCCTTCTCCAACTTCGCCCTCTACCCCATGATTGGCCGGGTCCTGGCCGGCACAACGGCCAGCGGCCTCTATGAAGCCCGCCTGGGCCATGAGGAAATGGGCAAGGAAACCCACATCTTTTCCCCGGCTTACCAGGAGCGGGACTTTGATGAGATTTTAAAATACGTCGACCACCTGTCCTTCAATTCTTTTGCCCAGTGGGAGCAGTTTGGCCCCCGGGCCCTGGCTGCCGGCAAGAGCTGCGGTTTACGGATCAACCCGGACCATTCCACCCAGGACGGGGGTATTTACGACCCCTGTGCCCCGGGGTCTCGCCTGGGCATCCTCAAGAAGGAGGTCCTAGGCAAAAACTTGCGGGGGATTGAAGGACTCCACTTTCACACCCTTTGTGAGCAGGGCTTCGATGCCCTCCAGGAAACCCTGGACGCCTTTCTAGACCAATTCGGCGAGTACCTCCCCCTCATGCGCTGGTTGAACCTGGGCGGTGGCCACCACATTACCCGGGCCGACTATGATGTCGACGCCCTCATCAACTGTGTCCAGGTCCTAAGCCGGACCTATGGGCTACAAATCTACCTGGAACCCGGGGAAGCGGTGGTCTTAAATGCCGGCACCCTGACGGCCAGCGTGGTGGATATCGTTCACAACGAAATCGATATCGCCATCCTGGATACCTCCGCTGCCTGCCATATGCCGGATGTCATCGAAATGCCCTACCGGCCCCCCCTGGCCAATAGCGGTAACCCCCATGAGAAAAAGCACACCTACCGGTTGGCCGGCCCGACCTGCCTGGCCGGAGATGTCATCGGGGACTATTCCTTTGACGACCCCCAAAAACCGGGCGACCGCCTGGTTTTTGGGGATATGGCCCTCTATACCATGGTTAAGACCAATACCTTTAACGGGATGCCCCTACCGACAATTTTATCGGGCAAGCCCTCAGAGGACGATTGGCGGGTCCTGCGGGCATTTGGCTACGAAAACTTTAAAGGCCGGCTCTAAGCCGCCCGGTCCTTGACGAAAAAGCATAAAAAGCGGTCCCCAACTCGGAATAGAG
>NZ_JBKICG010000004.1:0-120980 GCF_046569735.1 Peptococcus simiae
TCATCATTGCTCAGGCAAGACTTAGGTTTTCTACCGGTTTGACTCGTTCGCACCTCAGTACGCACCGGGTATACCCGCTCAAGGTACAGGTGACTAGGGTAAGGTCGGTGGGTTGGCTGTCTAGGAGGTCAGCTATGGCGGTATCGGCCAGGGTTTCTCTTTTGGTCACCTGGTAGGTGTAGGCCCTTTGCCGGGCGTCAATGAGGGTCACTCGGTTGCCTAGGCCCAGGGTGAGGAGGGGGCCGAAGTGGCTGGTGTAGTTATGGCCGGCAATGACCGGGTGGTTATCAGGGAGGCTGCCTCGGTAGAGGCAGGGGGCTATCCGGAGGTTGTCAGAGGTTAGGTTGGCCATGACAGGCAGGTGGAGGTTGTAGGCTTCTATGATGATTTCGCCTATATAGGGTCGGCCATCCACCAGGACGGTGGGCATGCCTTCATGAGCCTGGGTTGGGTCCAGAGGGGCCTTTTGGATGACTTCTTGGAAGGCGGCGAGCTGGTTTTTGGCCTGGACACCTGCTCGGTGGGCGTCATAAAGGTTATAACCGGTAAGGGCCAGGGCGCCAGCGAGGCAGATGAGGCCCAGGACCAGGTAGGTGCGGGCGGTCTTCATTGCTTTCCTTGCTTAGGTCTTTTGCCAGTACGATAAGCCTTTAGGGAAAAACCGATTCCCAAGATGGCTAGGAAGGCCACTGGCCACCAAAGCTGACCGGTCTGGGGGATTTTAGGGCCGGCTGGAGGCAATTTAGGGGTTGGCTTTTGAGGAGGCTGATCAGGGGGTGGGGTTTTCCCCGGTGGCCTTTTGGGCTCTTCGCCCTTGTTATTGGTGAGGGTGAAGATGGTCCCCTCTCGGCTGACGCTTAGGGTGTAGCCTGGGGGGACGTCCTTTTCAACGACATGGTAGCTGTGGCCTCTGGGGAGGAAGTACCAGTCCTTTCGCCAGTTATTTTCGGCAGATAGGGTGGCTGTTTCGATGACCTTGTCATCCTGGATGAGCTGGACTTGAACCGACTTGGGCCGGTCGGGATTATTCTTATCCTGCCAGACTTTGAGGACGTGGACGGCCAGGTTGTCCGTTTTGCCGGATGAGCCCGGTACTTCATACTTGGGCCGGACCGGAGGGCTGGGAGGCTTTTTAGCCGGCCATTCAATAAGGGTAGGAACAGGCCGGCGACCGGCGGAATCTGCACTGCCATCACCGGTTATCAGGTAGAGGCCGGCGGGGATTTTTCCAAAGGAGGCCTTACCGGTGCTATCTGCCTGAACGGTTTGGTAGGGGGGGAGTTTGTCCCGGAGAATATAGGCGGCTAGGGTTTCAGATAGGGTTCTTTTACCTTCATCAGTATCTAGCTTAAGGGCCAGGGCATAGGCATGAAAGGGGGGGAGCCCTTTCCAGCTGCCGGTACTATTTTTTTCGGCAATCCGGTACAAGTGAAAGGTCATGGTGGGGAAGGGGGTAGAGACTTCCGGACCGGCCTGGGCCTCTGCTGCCCGGGCCGGCAGACCGGTGGTTAGCAGAAGGCTCAAGACCAGGGCTAGGCAGAGGACCCGTAAAAGCTTATTCGGTTTGTTCACTACTGACTCCTTTCTCTTGGTCCTGCTTGGCCCGGTGGTATCGCCGGGCTTGTTTAATGATTAAGATGATGTTTATGGTAATGGCAAGGAGGGCTAGGCCTATTTTAAGGTACCCGGTCAGCCAGGGGGGCCAGTGGAAACCTTTTTCAGGGGCTTGGTCCTCTTCGGGCCTATCTGGCAGCCGGGCCCCGGTGACCAGGAGCCTGTGGGTATTGATCCCATAGGGGGTGCAGGTAAAGAGGGTGCATAGGTCTTGGTCAGGGATATTTCTCAAGCCCTCACTTTGGTCCGGGGTGACCTTTTGGATGGATATGACCCGGTAGGAAAGGGTCTTATCCAGCACATGGATGGAGAAGGTGTCCCCCTTGTTTAACTTGGGCAGGTCGGTAAAAAAACGGTGGGTGGGCAGGCCGCTGTGGGCGGAAATAACGGTATGGTTGCCCTGGCCTCCAATGGGCAAGGCTGTCCCGGGCAGGTGGCCGGCCCCTAGCTGGAGGACAGGCTCAGTAACCCCATGGTAGATGGGGAGTCTGAGCCGGACCTTGGGGATAGAGACATAGGCCATAATGCCATCGCCGCCTGGGTTTAAGGTTTGCTCATAGCCGGGGATGAGGTCCGGCTTATAAAAGGCTTCCGGGTTATTCTGCAGGGCCAGGTTATAGGCTTGGGCTCCTCTTAAGAGGGACTCCCTTTCTTCCGGACTTAGGGCCTCTACCTTTTCCGAATAATGGACAATGGCCCGGCTTTGGGTAAAGCCATTGACAAAGGATCCTAAAACCGGGTAGCAGAGGATGACCAGGCCCAGGAGCATGAGCAAAAGGGATAGGAGGGCTGTTTTTTCTCTTTGCATAAGCGGAACGCCGCCGAAAGAGGTTCAGCGGCGTATATTCCTTTCTTTGGTTCTGATAGCCTTCATTGGCTGGGAATTCTCGCTATTCAGCTTGCCGGTTGCGGCGGTAGAGGCCGGCCGCTAATAGACCAAGGCCACCACCGATGATGATAAAGGCGAGGGTCCCCATACCACCGGTGCCGGGTAATTCAGAGCCTGACTTGTTTTCAACTTCTACGGTAAAGATTTGTTGGGGGTTTTGGTTTTCGTAATTAACGATAACCTCTTTGCGTCCAGTTAAAAGGTTGTAACCATCTGGGGCCTTGATTTCTTCCAAGTAATAAGTCCCGTTCTTTAAGCCCTTAAAGTCAGCATGACCATTACTGTCTGTTTTCTTAACGGTAGCATCTTTTTTGTCAGCTACCCAAGTCACCTTGCCGGCTTGGTCGTCATACTTGTAATATTTTGCATCATCACTGTTTTTGTCTCGTAAGACAAATTCAGCACCTTCCAGTTTGGTGGCCTTATTTTTACCGTCTACTTTTAAAATATTGATTTCAGCGGTATAGACTTTTTCTTCATCAGTGGTGGTATCGGTGTCATCGCCGTTTTTCGGGTTATTACTGTATTTAAGGGTGACCTTATTCGGGTTACCTTCGCTACCGATGACGGCATCCTTATTGACAAGGGCCTTGTAGGTCACTTTAATTTCTTGCCCTTTGTAGGCTTGGAGGTTAAGCATTTCAAAGTCAATTTGCAGGGTGCCCTGGGTAACATTGGGGGTGATTTTGATATCCTTATTGGTTACTTCTTTACTTTCTACGTTGCTGGCAATTATTTGATTTCCAAACTTCACGTCAACGCTTTTATCTTGTAAGGTTAAACCCTTGCTTAATTGGTCGCTTAATTGATAAATATATTTCGAGTAACCGGTGGTATCCGGGACCTTTCCGGTTAAGGTATAGGTAACCTCTTGGCCGTAGTCAAAGCTTTTTTTATCGGCCTTTTTCTCAATGGTGGGGTACTCAGATTTGACCTTTACTTCGCCATCTGGTGTGGTAGAGGTAATGGATGCCAAAGAGGCAAAGTCCTTTTTGATGCTTGTTGCCCCCTTGGGATAAACAAGGTAGTATCCTAAGCTAAGGTTATTGAATGTGAGTTCCTCTCCGGTTGCGTTTTCTGAATTGACGGGGTCCATTTTCCCGGCAAAAGCTAAAGCTGCTTGAGCAAATTCAGGGACATTGGTTTCTGTAATATTGATGTACTGGACTTTTCCATTGACAATAATCGGGTTGAGGGTTTCACCATTTGCACCGGTTTGTTGATCGGTAATATATTTTGCCCCATCGCCGGTTTTAAAGAAGTCCTCCCAGCCCTGGGCAATGGTATATGAAACGTTCTTATCTTTGTTTTCGCCCTTGTAGGTTAAATCAAAGACCTTATAGAGGTTATAGGTTTTTCCGGCTACCGTATTTTTTACGGTAATAGAGCCTTTTTGATCTGCGGCAAAGGCCCCTACGCTGGGTAGAACATTAACTGCGAGAAAAATGGCAACCAAGAGGGCTGCACCGATTTTTTTAATGATTTGCTTCATTTCTTCTTCTCCTTTACTGGTTAATCGTTTGCGATACAACTGATATTACTTATTTTCCGGCTGCCCTCCCTTCCTAGGCTTACGCCGACGATAGGCAAGGGCTATCATAAGGATAGCAAGGCCGATAAGGTAGAAGAGGGCCCTGCCGGGGCCGCCGGTTTGGGGAAGGACATGGCCTTCTTTGATATTTTCCACCTGGATATAGCCGGCGTTTTGCCAAGATACTAAAGTATTTTTATTATCAAGTAAGGTAACTTGGCCATACTTTGAAAGTTTAAGGTGTATTGGCTCACTCAATTTTAAATAACCGCCAGAAGGAGGGGTTATTTCTTTTAAATAGTAGTCACCTTGTTCTAATCCAGCAATAGAAATGTTGCCTGTGTTATCTGAAGTAAAGGTTGATGATAATTGGCCCTGGCTATCATGGGCAGAGATAGGACTAGCATTAGGTATTTCATTAGGGTTGTCCTTGTATAAAGAAAACTGGGCACCCTTTAGACCTTGGGCCGTATTAGCATGGTCCACTTTCTTTATTTTTAAGGTTTCTAAACTGACTTGCACAACAGGGTGAGGATAGTATTCGGTGTATCTTTTAGCATCCTTTTCAGTACCAAAGGCATAGCTGACTTGGGCAGAATTATTAGAGTAAAAGCCTTCCTTTAAGGAACTGGTGGTATTGTACTTATAGTCGGTATTCCAGTCACCGGTGTGAGGCATTTTGCCGTATTCTTTGTAATAGTCATAGGCCTCAGCTTTTACTTTGACATTGTACGAAAGGGTATATTTGTATGTTCCGTCCAGCTTAAAAGTGGGATTGAAAATCAACTTAATTTTTTCATTTCCCTGGGAATCCTTATTTTTTTGGATGGCGGAGATGCATTGGTGAAGCTTGTTATACTCCGTTTCTTGACCGTTTTCCCATAGAGTTTCTTCTTTGCCGGTGTAATTATTTGTCTGAGTGACCTTGAAGTCTGGCTGTTCAGCTTCCAACTCGACATATGGACTAAGCGTGTCTTCTATAGTTACGCTGTATACTGAACGCTCAATTAGCTCACCCAGTTTTTCATTTAGTTGTGACATATCATCAACAATACTAACAAAATATCCTTTACTGCTTTTCCTGGCCTCAGATGCCATAAATTGAAGCACTTCCGGGCTTTGACTCCCTCCTAAACTCTCCTCATTGATATCTTTAGAAACACCGACGGCATAGGTTAATAATCCAGGGTTTTTTTGGTAGAATTGTTCAATAAATTTTTTTGCATGGGTTCTAGCATTGGCCACATTCCATGAATCGTTATACCTACCATTGCCCTCGCGCTTAAGACGTCCACCTTCCATTGTTGTGAAAAAGGTAGGAACGCCATCGCTAATAAAGAGTAAGGCTTTTTGGTTTCCACTATTGGCTTGCTGGTTTAATAATTCTTCAGCATGTAGTAAACCGGCATCGTAATGGGTGCCATCTGGGGGATGTGACCCTTTAGCTTCAATGAAGGTTGGTTGGTTTGTCCAGTCCAGCAAGAGGTTGGTATCATCGTGAAACTCCCAATTAAATCCAGGCCTCATTTCCCCACCAAATTCAACAATTGCTAACCTGTTTTTCCCGTCGTTTTGAGATAAAAATTTATTGATAAAGCCATTTTCTGTTTGGCTGTGAAGAGATCCATTCAAGAAATGGGTAATCGCTTCATTTCTTGAAAATTTTGAAGGAAATAATCCCCAAGAGTCAGGGTTCTTCATATCTCTTTTACTCATACTTCCGGATTTATCAATGACAACGACCAGGTCTATTCCTTTACTGGTATCTTCTGTGGTTTTTTTCCCAGTTATATCTAAATAAAGACGATACAAGTCTTTGAGCTTTTCTTCAGAAGCTTTCTTTTGGATATCTGTATCGCTGTTTGGAATTTTATCTCCTAGATAATCAATTTGTTTGTTGTGCCTTAGAGAAAAATCATCCTCACTATCTTCACTGAATAGTTCGGAACGGAAGGCCTCCCACTCCCATAAGTCTTCGTCAAGATGGTCTTCTGTTTTTTCTAAGTCTTTGAGTTTTTTCTCGTCCTTGTTTTTTTCTTCTAAGCTAGCCCTCCCTTCTAGGTAACCCTCCTTACTTTTGTCAGACTCAAGTGATGGGTCCGGTTTTTTGTCGTCGGGCTTATTTTTTTCGCGCTTTTTATCGCCTTTACCCAGGTCACTTTCTTGACTGTTCTCTGTCTCTTTTGCTTTTTCTGTTTCTTTGACAAATAACAAGGTACTGAGAACTGGGGCTGTAAAGGCCATTGTTACAGTATCTGCTGTGCCGGCTTCTTGGAAGGCTTCGGATAGGCTGGCGGTTAAGTCTTGGATACGGCCGTCGTGGTCGACCAAGTAACAGTGCCAGGCGCCGGTGTTGGTTACTGGAAAAGGCAGGTCTGCCAAGATTAATTCAGCCCGGTAAGGGCAGTCTTCAGTGGGAGCGGTTTTTGATGGGGGTTCTTCAGCCCTTTCCACCAGGTAGGCGAATTTTTCTGGAGAAGGGGATAAGTCTGACTCTTTTTCCAAAACCTTTTGCACTATGTCTTCCAGTTGGTCTGGGGAGGCTTTTTTTACTGGCAAGGGGGTGGTGGCTTCCTGGCCTCCTCCTATTAGCAGACGCAAGCCTTCTTGGTTGGTGGCAGGGTCTTGCTTGGTCTCTTTTCCTGAAGGGGGCGGTTCCTTTTCCGTATCCGGCTGGTCTCTTCCTGCTGGACCCTTGTCAACTAAAAGGTCTTCCTGGCCGGCCGGTAGGTTTAAGAGACTTTCCAGGCTATAGTCGGTATTCCCGGCAGCATCTGCTGCCGAGGTCCAGCCCGATGTGGCCAGCAGGGCTACAATGAGGCCGAATCCAATAAGCCTTTTGCCTTGCTGACGGATCTTTCGCCTAAGCCGGGAGGGTGTTAACCGTTTCAACACAGAAGTCCTCCTTTCTATAAATGGGGATACATGGACGCCGTCCATTGTTATCATAGACTCATGGGCTAGCAAATGCACTTTTAAAAAGCGCTTAATTTTCGTGTTTTAAATGGCATGTTTTTATTCTGTAAAAAAATTTGCCTTTTAGGTTGCAGAAAATATAATATGGATAAGCTATAAATATATGTACATATATTGGTGAAAAATCTATCCGTTCGTGAATGCTAGACCATGTATTCTCATTTGAGAAAGGGAGGGCGTATGTTATTTCTAAATCAAGATAAAAAAATGGTGCGGCTAATGTCTCTTTTATATCAACGAGATGGGGAATGGCAGAAATATACAGATCTAGCCCGGGGGATAGATGCTTCGCCTAAAACAGTAAAAATTTACATAGAAAATCTGGAAAAAATATTTTACGAGTATGTTCAATTTCAGCAGACCGGGTCCATGGTTCAGGTGGTTTTTGATCCTAACTTTGGCTTGCTGACCATGCACCGAATTTTTTTATTCCATTCGTTAATTGTGCAAATCCTTTATCATTCTTTTTTTTCACCTAATATCGAAAAAATAGACCTATCCCTGGATCTTGACTGTAGTGAATCGTCTATTTTTAGAAATATCCGCCTATTTAATCAGGAGCTACCACAAGTATATGATTTGGAGTTCTCTTATAGTCAGATGCAATTTATTGGGCCTGAGCGGGAGATTCAAAAGTTTTATATTAATTTTTTTATTGAAGTGATGCCAGATCCTTTGGCATGGCCCTTTGAAAAGTATATTTCAGAGGAAGATGTCCAGACCTTGGCATACCTTATTGGCAAGTATATCCATGGCAGAAAAATGTATCCTGCTCATTTTAAATATATAAAAATAGCCTTGGGGGTATCCCTCATACGGCTGCAACAGGGCTTTGTTATTCCGGTAGAAGAATACAGCCCGATTTTCTATCCAAAGGTGGAAGAATTAGTGAAAGTGCCGGCTGCCGGCCTGGTTTTAGACCACTATGTCAGAAAGAATGATGAGGACCGGGTGCAGCTGATGTACCAAATTTTGACTTATTTATTTTCGGTTTAAAATCAGTAATGTAGATGCTTCAGATTTTTTTATTAATCATTCAGATTACTTTTTGAACTATGTCCGTTTTTTCAATATTGATTTTCACAGGGATGTTTATGCTTTTCTTGAAGAATTTTTAGAACGCTTTCATCCACAATACCGGCACCGGGCTAAACACCTTACTTATACGGTTTACACCCTTTGGCCAAACCTCCTGCCACAATTGATTAATGGACTCCCGTCCTATAAGGCCTTGGTTGTGAGCCATTATGATCATTACTATGCCCAGATCATCAAAAATTTAATCAATAGTATTGATACCAATATGTTAGAGGCTGAGGTCTATGAGGGCTGTGAGATTACTACGGATATCTTAAGAGAGGTCCCTCATGAGGTTATCATTACAGATTTTGTTGTACGGGAAAAATTAGAGAATAAGATTATCTTTAGCTTTGAGCAACTTCCGATGCCCCAAAAAATGGAAAAACTCATAAAAACGATTTGCTTGGACCAAATACGACGGATTTTAGAGGAGCACCCCGGGGAATTTACTGACTACCGACATGACAGCGGGTTGGAATAAGCGGTATAAATCAAGTCTATGGCAGGCTATCTTATTTAGCTGGGACTTGTCTTTGTGAAAATACTTGCAGGAGAAAGGTTACTTTAGGCTTCATCCGTGGCCGGCTGCTATCTAAAATTCTATACAAAAAGACATTCTTTCAAGTGGTGGAAGAATGTCTTTTTGTGCGTTTTCAGGATTTCTGCAGAAGGTCATCTTTTTTTATTGCAATCCTTATTTGAATATGCCGGGAGGTAGTTAGAAAATTCAACATAAAAATGGGATGGCAGAAGTAAGAAGTAAAAAGAGTTAAGCAGAGAAGGGTAGGCTGGATGGATTGAGAGGGTCTGCGGGGCTTGTGTGGCTGGGCCGGATATTGAGGGGCTAGCTATTTCTGGAGATGTCATTATTGGCAACCCCCTGGCAGCATATGAGAGGGCAGAGGCTCGTCCCAATGTAGGGGTTATGGTATTTATAGGGGGGATAAAGGCAGCTATTTTGCCGATGTACAGCCGTCAGATTGGTTTTATGAACCTGTTATGGTAGCTACTCGAGGGTTTTCATCTAGCTAAAGAAGAGCATATGAAAGGCCCCTGCACCATTCAAGAGCGAATGGTACAGGGGCCTTTAACTATATCACTTACGCCCTAAACGCCAGCCTACAGGGCTTTAATGTCCACCAGGCTGGTGTTTTCTTCGGTGAAGTCACCGGCGATGCTGTCGATGAGGGCGTTGGCGGTGTCCAGGGAGGTGAGGGTGGGGATGCCGAGGCTGACGGCTTTACGGCGCATGATGACGGAGTCCCGTTCGGGGTCGCGGCCGCGGGTGGAGGTGGAGATGATGTAGTCGACCTCGTGGCTTTCCAGGAGGCCCCAGGCGTTTTCGTCGGTGCCTTCGTGCATTTTATCGACTTCAGTGAGGTCGATGCCGACGGACCGGAGGACTTTGGCAGTCCCGCTGGTGGCGTAGATCCGGAAGCCTTGGTTAAAGAATTTTTTGGCGATGGGGGCGATTTCGTTTTTATCGGAATCGCGGACGCTGATGAAGACGCCGCCTTCTTTGGTGAGGGTGTAGCCGGCGCCGATAAGGCCCTTGTAGAGGGCTTCCAGCATGGTCTTGCCGATGCCCAGGACTTCCCCTGTGGATTTCATTTCCGGCCCCAGGTGGGTGTCTACGTCGATGAGTTTTTCAAAGCTGAAGACGGGGATTTTAACGGCGATGTGGGTGCTGGCGGGGTAGATGCCGGTGCCGTAGCCCAGGTCTTGGAGCTTTTCGCCCAGGGAGACCCGGGTGGCCAGGTCGATCATGGGGACGCCGGTGACTTTGGAAATATAGGGGACGGTCCGGGAGGCCCGGGGGTTGACTTCGATGACGTAGACGTCATTGCCGTAGACAATGTACTGGATATTGGCCAGGCCGATGACGCCTAGGCCCCGGCAGAGGGCCCTGGTCTGGTCCAGGATTTGCATGGCGACCTTGGGGCGGATATTGGGGGCCGGGTAAACGGCGATGGAGTCACCGGAGTGGACGCCGGTTCTTTCGACGTGTTCCAGGATACCCGGGATGAGGACGTCTTGGCCGTCGGTGATGGCGTCGACTTCGACTTCAATACCGGACAGGTACTTGTCGATGAGGATGGGGTTTTCCGCTTCGCCGGCGTTGATGATGACTTTCATGTATTCCCGGATGTCGGCATCGCTCCAGGCGATGATCATGTTTTGCCCGCCCAGGACGTAGGAGGGCCGCATGAGAACGGGGTAGCCGATGTCGCTGGCGGCCTTGAGGGCCTCTTCTTCGGTGAAGACGGTGTGGCCGGCGGGGCGTTTGATGTCGAGCTCGGTTAAGAGGTTGTCAAAGCGTTCCCGGTCTTCGGCCATGTCGATGCCGTCGGCGGTGGTACCGATGATGGGGATGCCGGCCTTGGCCAGGTCAGCGGTGAGCTTGATGGCGGTTTGGCCGCCGTAGGCGACGACCACGCCGATGGGTTGCTCTAGGTCCAGGATGGGCTTGACGTCTTCCCAGGTGACCGGTTCAAAGTAGAGGCGGTCAGCGGTGTCGAAGTCGGTGGAAACGGTTTCCGGGTTGTTGTTGATGATGATGACTTCGTAGCCCAGGTTCTTGAGGGCCCAGACGGAGTGGACGCTGGAATAGTCAAATTCAATCCCTTGGCCAATCCGGATGGGGCCGGAGCCAAAGACGACGACCCGGTCCTTCTTGGAGGCCTTGACGTGGTCTTCGGCCTCGTTCATGGCCCCTTCTTCAGGGGTGTAGAAGGCGGAGTAGAAGTAGGGGGTCTCGGCCTGGTATTCGCCGGCGCAGGTGTCTACCATGTGGTAGACGGGCTTGAGGGTCATGGGGAGGTCCTGGCCGGAAAGGGCCCGGAGGGTTTTATCGGTAAAGCCCATCTTTTTACCGGTGATGTAGTCTTCTTCGGAGAGGGCCTTGCCGGTGATGGCCTGTTCGTATTCGGCCAGGCGGCGGAAGCCGTTGAGGAACCATTCGTCAATCATGGTGATGGCGTGGATTTCATCGACGGTCATCCCCCGGCGGAGGCCTTCGTAGCAGGCGAATAGGCGGAGGTCAGTGGCCTTGCCGATTTCTTGGCGGAGGTCTTCATCGGAGAGGGCCTGCATGTCGGCATCGGCTAGGGTGTCGTGGCGGATTTCTGCACCGCGAACGGCCTTCATGAGGGCTTCTTCAAAGCTCTTGCCGATGGACATGACTTCGCCGGTGGCCTTCATCTGGGTGCCCAGGTCCCGCTTGGCATAGACGAACTTGTCGAAGGGCCACTTGGGGAATTTCACCGCGACATAGTCAACGGTCGGTTCGCTGGCGGCGGTGGTGCAGCCGGTGACGGCGTTTTGGATTTCGTCTAACCGGTAGCCGATGGCAATTTTCGTGGCGATTTTAGCAATGGGGTAGCCGGTGGCCTTACTGGCCAGGGCAGAAGACCGGCTGACCCGGGGGTTAACTTCAATAACAGCGTAGTCATAGCTTTCCGGGTGGAGGGCGAACTGAACGTTACAGCCCCCTTCCACTTCCAGGGCGTTGACGATATCCAGGGCGGCGGTCCGCAGCATCTGGAATTCCCGGTCAGCCAGGGTAATGGCCGGGGCGATGACGACAGAGTCGCCGGTATGGACGCCAACTGGGTCCACGTTTTCCATGGAGCAGACGGTGATGGCGTTGCCGTCCTTGTCGCGGATGACTTCGAATTCGATTTCCTTCCAGCCGGAAATGCACTTTTCGACCAAGATTTGGTTAATGGGGGACAGGTCAATCCCGTGCTGGGCAATTTCAGCCAGGGCCTGGTGGTCATCGGCAATGCCGCCGCCGCTGCCACCGAGGGTAAAGGCCGGGCGAACGATGACCGGGTAGCCGATTTGGTCGGCGTAGGCCAGGGCGTCTTCTAGGTGGGTGACGACCTTGGAGGCGATGGTGGGCTGGCCGATGGCGGTCATGGTATCCTTGAAAATCTGCCGGTCTTCGGCCTTGTCGATGGTTTCCGGATTGGCCCCTAGGAGGCGGACGCCCATCTTATCCAGGAAGCCTTCCTTGGCCAGCTGCATGGACAGGGTCAGGCCGGTTTGCCCGCCCAGGGTAGAGAGGACGGCGTCCGGTTGCTCTTTTTCAATGACCCGCTTGACGGTTTCCAGGGTCAGGGGCTCGATGTAGATGTGGTCGGCCATGGCCTCGTCGGTCATGATGGTGGCCGGGTTGGAGTTGATGAGGACGATTTCCAGGCCGTCTTCCTTTAGGGCCCGGCAGGCCTGGGTGCCGGCGTAGTCAAATTCAGCGGCTTGGCCGATGACAATGGGGCCGGAGCCGATAACGAGTACTTTTTTTAAGTCTGGATTCAGTGGCACGATTATTCCTCCCCTAGTTCAAAAAAGCGTGCGAGCACATCTAAACCGTCTAAGACACCGGCCCTGCCTTCAGGGCGGAATTGCAGGCCGATGGCCGGGGCGGTCTTGTAATCCAGGCCGGCGCAGGTCTGGTCATTGACACACTGGTAGCGGAGGTCTGCAATGGAGGTATCCAGGCTTTCTAGGGCAACGGTTTCATGGTTGTTCTGGTTGGTTAAAAAGAGCCGGCCGGTTTGCAGGTCGCGGACGGCCTGGGCCCCGTGGTGGGCCGGAATGAGGGGGGTAACGGCCAGGTCCTGGGCTTGGGCTAGCAGGAGGTGGCCCAGGCCGATGCCCAGGAGGGGGACCTTGGCGGCCAGGAGCGCCTTGATGACCGGGACCAGGTCGGTGTAGTCGGCCAGGTCCCCGGGGCCGTCGGAAATGACGATGCCGGCGGTCTGCAGGTCAAGGAGGGTCTTGGCATCGGTATCTTTGGGTAGGGCACAGACGGTGTGGTCACCAGCTTGGAGGGCTTCATAAAGGCCCTGGCTGGCGCCTAAATTCCATAAAATAACCTGTCGGTCGGCAAGGCCACGACAGGTCGGGAATATGGAGTCTGACTGCGCTTTCGGCAGGTCTGACGTTGCCCGACCGGTGAGGACATCCAAGGATGCTTGTGCTGGATCGGTGGTAAGGACGGCCTTGACTTTGCCCCGGCTGCGTAAGATTTTGGTTAAGGCCCGGGTATCAATACCGCTAATAGCAACGACATTTTCTTTTTTCAGGAAAGAAGGCAAGTCACCTTCCGAACGGAAGTTAGAGGGGGTATCACTTAATTGGCCAATGACGTAACCCTTGATGGTGGCTGATTTTGAGGACATATCAGCTTCATTCAGACCGTAGTTACCAATTAAGGGAAAGGTTTGGATTAAAATCTGGTCTTGGTGGGCTGGGTCGGTAATCCCTTCAAGATAACCGACAAGGCCGGTGGTAAAGACGAGATCGGCAATGACCGTCCCCTCAGCGCCGGCAGACTGCCCTTCAAAGCGGCTGCCGTCAGAGAGCAATAGTATGGCTTTTTTGCGCATGGTCGCACTCCTTTACAGGTATAACTGGTGATTAAAATCAAGATATTATATCATATCCCAAAGGGAAATCAAGTCTAGCCGATGCCAAAATCGGTGTTTTCCATCAAGATATCCACCCGGGGGTTGTCTTTGATAAGGGGGTAGATCTGGTCTTTAAAGAGGGCGATGACGGCCTGGTCCGGCTGGATTTGCCGGCTGTTGGCGGTGAAGATATTTAAGGTGACCCGGTCAAAGTAGGTCAGGCCAATGGCCAGGTCCCGGGTCATCTGGGCCAGGTGCTGGCCGGGCAGGCCAAATAGGAGGCAGGTTTGGTCAAAGTGCTGGGCCAGGTCTGCCGGCGTGACGTCAGCCGGAATCCCCTTATTGAGGTAGGCCTCCCGGACCAGGCCGTCAAAGGTTTCAATCCCGCTGCTGACCTTGAGGCTGATGCCGGCGGCCCGGCACCGGTCCCGTAAGGCCGGGAGACTGTCCCGGTCTCGCCAGTGGCATTCGATGGTCAGGGTATGGATGGCCTTGTCTTGGCAGACCTTGAAGATTTCGTCGACGGTTTGGGCGTCCAGGTCGCAAAAGGAGCCGGAGTTGACGGTTTCTAGGTGTTGGTAGCGGCCGTCAACCTGGGCCAGGGCCTGGGCATTTAAGGCATAGTTGGCGGCGGGGTCACTGGACCGGTCCAGGTGGTAGTCGCAGTAGCGGCAGGCGCTCCACTTGCAGCCGCTGCCTCGTAAGAGGACAATTTCCCGGGGGCACTTGTCCGGGACGATGCCGTATCGGTTTAAGTCTTGAATGAGAACCACTCCTCTCTGTTAGCGTCATCATAGCAGGCAAAAAAACAGTTTGCAAATAATCCGGCCGATTTCAGCAAATTTAGTAAATATACATGACGAATGGCTTAAAACATGGTATGATTATTTTTGAAAAAATGGCAGTAAAGCTCATTTTTTTGGCAGTCAAACTTTTAGGAGGTAGAAGACGATGAAAAAAAGAATCCTAGGGTTAGCCTTGGCCGCAGGTGCCATTGGGGGCCTCGGTATGGCTAAGCGTGACTTAGTTGAAGCAATCGTAAAATTGGAAAGACCCCAAGCTGAACTCTTCACCAAGTATGAAGGGGCAGGGGCTTATGCTTATATTATGAAAAACCAAAGCAAGAGCGAAGACCTCTTCTTAGACTGGATTGACTACAAGGGCTGGAAAAAAGCCGACCAGGTCGGTGAGGGTTACTTCTTTATTAATGACGATCAAGAAACCCTGATCTTAAACCGCGAGGCCCTCCTTGGTGGCCGCTACCTGGTATTCCGGGCTTCCAGACCGGTTGATGCTTAAAAAACAATGAAGGGGTGAGGTCATGCAGACGGACAAACATTTTGTCATTGTCACCGGCATGTCCGGTGCAGGGAAGACCCAGGCCAGTAAAGTTTTAGAAGACATGGGCTATTTCTGTGTCGATAATTTGCCGTCCCCCCTCATCTCCCGGTTTGCAGACCTGATTGTTACGAGCGAGGGTAACATCAATAAAGTTTGTCTGGTCGTCGATTTAAGAGACGGCTCCTTTTTAGACAGTATTGATGATGCGCTCGCTTATTTGCATGCCATCGGCATCCATTATGAAATCATCTTCCTGGATGCATCTGATGAAGTCTTGGTGCGGCGCTTTAAGGAGTCCAGGCGGAGCCACCCCCAAAGCCCGGCCGGGTCCCTTTTAACCGGGATTCAGCTGGAGCGGGAGGCCCTGGCCTACTTGCGTGACCGGGCCCAGACCATTATTGACACCAGTAACCTGACCAATGCGGACCTGAGGCAGACCCTTATTGATACCCTGACCTCTGAAGATACCGGCATCCAGGTGATGGTCACCTCCTTTGGCTTTAAGCATGGGATTCCCATTGATGCAGACATCGTCATGGATGTCCGCTTTATGGCCAATCCCTACTATGTGCCCGAGCTCCGCCAGCTAACCGGCCGAGACCCGGCGGTTCAATCCTATATTTACGACCGGCCGGAAACCCAGCGCTTTTTGCGGCATTTTTCCGACTTAATCTTGGAGCTTTTGCCGGAGTATATCAAGGAGGGCAAGAACCAGCTCTCCATCGGGATTGGCTGCACAGGTGGCCAGCACCGGTCGATCGCCATGGCCATTGCCCTGGGCCGGCGGGTGGCAGAACAGGGCTATGAGGTGACGGTGAACCACCGCGACCATTAGTTGAGATGAGGTGATGGCTTGAAGCCACGCAAGCGACTTTCCAAATGGCTTTCTCCCGGTTTAGGGCTGAAACGCTGGGCCATTTTAGGCGGGGTAGCCTTAGGGCTTGTGGTGTTGGGCTTGTGGTCCATGGTCAACAACCAGACCGCCAAGCAATTCACCTATGATGTCGTTCATTTCCTACAATTAAATCTTCCAGACCTTTCCTTTTGGCAAGGTCTCATTTGCGTGTTCATCGGTATAGGGCTCATTCTTTACAGCAGTATGCAGGTTTCCAGCCGCTTTCACAGCACCAAGGGGTCCAGCATAGATGCTTATTATGAAGAAACCATCCTGGCCAATGGCCCCAAGATTGTGGTCATTGGCGGCGGGACCGGCCTGGGGGTCCTATTACGGGGGCTGAAGAAGTATACCTCCAATATTACGGCGGCGGTGACCGTTGGCGATGATGGGGGGTCCTCGGGCAAGCTCCGGGAGGCCTTTGATGTCATCCCCGTCGGGGACATCCGCAACTGTATTGTGGCCCTGGCAGATGAGCAGGATATTATGGAGAAGCTCTTCAGCTACCGCTTTGCCAAGGGGGAGGGCCTCAAGGGGCACAGCCTGGGGAATTTGCTCCTCTTGGGGCTGACCGCTGTCCAGGGAAACTTCCAGGATGCGGTGGCCAATATTGACCAGGTCCTGCATATTTCCGGCCGGGTCCTGCCCATTACCATGGAGCCCCTGACCCTGGTGGCCAAGATGAGTGACGGCAAGCGGATTGTCGGCGAATGCCATATTACCGATGCCGAGGCCGCCATTGCAAAATTAAGCATCCGGCCCGGTGATGCGGAAGTCCTGCCGGAGGTCCTGGCGGCCATTGCTGAGGCCGACGCCATTGTCCTCGGGCCGGGCAGCCTCTACACCTCGGTCCTGCCTAATTTGTGCGTGAAGGGGGTCACAGAGGCCCTGGCCAAGTCGCGCGGCCGGGTCTTTTATGTCTGCAATGTCATGACCCAGCCCGGGGAGACGACAGACTACACTGCCGCCGACCACCTCCGGGCCATTTTGGACCACAGCCAAGAGGGGCTGGTGGACTATGTCATCGCCGATGATGGCACCACCTCGCCGGATGTGGCCCTGGCCGACTTTATCACCGGCGGTGGGGCCCATGTCCAGGTGGATGCAGCCGGGATTAAGAAGCTCGGCGCTGACCTGGTGACTGCCCCCCTGGTGGCTTCAGACAACCCCTACCGGCATGCCTCCCTGCCCCTGGCCAAGACCATTATGGAGACCCTCTATAATGATAACTACTTTAGACTCCACCGGGGCCTGGTCAAGTCCTACTGGGATTGGCAGACCTATAAGCATAGAAAGGATTTGGACACGTGAGTTACTCGGCAAAGGTAAAAAACGAACTGGTCCACCTGTCTGACCTGGATGAAAGGGAGCAGGTGGCTCAATTGGCCGGGATTGCCCGCATGGACGGGTCCATCCTCATCGGTGCGGGTAAGCAAATATCCCTGGCCCTGGTTTCAGAACACGCCGCTGTGGCCCGCCAGGCCTACAGCTGGTTGAGACAATTATTTCATTTAAATGCCCGGATAGAAATCCAGCGGCATACCAAGTTAAAGAAAAACATCCGCTATGTGGTCCGGGTGCCCGGTCAGGGCCGGCTCAAGACGGCCCTGACCACCCTGGGGATGATGAATGAGGACGGGCTCCTCTTCCGGTCGGATATCGCCCCGGAATTCACCGGTGGAGACCAGGTCCGCCGGGCCTATATCCGGGGCATCTTCCTGGGTAGCGGGTCCCTGACCGACCCCCAGCGGAGCTACCACCTGGAAATTGTCACCCAAAGCGAGGAATACGCCGAACAAATTACCGACCTGGTGGCCGGCTATGGCATTGACTTCCGGATGAGCTACCGGAAGGAAAACTGCGTCCTCTACCTGAAGGAGAGTGAGCAGATCAGCGACTTTTTGGCCCTCATTGGCGCCCATGAGGCGGTCATGGACCTGGAAAATGTTCGGGTGGCCAAGGGGGTCCGCAACCGGGTCAACCGCCTGGTCAACTGTGAAACGGCCAATATGAACAAGGCCATTGATGCGGCCCTCCGCCAGGTGGAGATGATTGAATACATCCAGGCCCAGGGGGCCTTTGATAAGCTGCCCCGGGCCCTTCAGCAGGTGGCCAAGCTCCGCCTCTTGGCCCCGGAGGCCAGCCTGAAAGAGCTGGGCGAAATGTGCGACCCGCCCATCGGCAAGAGTGGGATCAACCACCGGATGCGGCGGCTGGAGCAGTTTGCCGAAAAACTCAAGGCAGAAGGTGACCTTTGGTGATCATGATGATTGATTAATGACCTATCCATGCGTATAATAAAAATAAATATGACGCACAAGGAGGCAAACATGGGTAAAAAAACACTAGAAGATTACGATGTAGCTGGTAAGCGGGTCCTCTTGCGGGTGGACTTCAATGTCCCCCTGGATAAGGAAACCGGGGCCATCAGCAATGATGAGCGGATCCAGGCCGCCCTGCCGACCATCCGCTATTTGCTGGACCATGAGGCCCGGCTGATTATTATGAGCCACTTGGGCCGGCCCAAGGGCCAGGTGGTCGACAGCCTGCGGCTGGACCCGGTGGCCGACCGGTTATCGGCCCTCCTGGGCCAACCGGTGGCCAAGGCAGACGACTGTATTGGCGAGCTGGCTGAAAAGGCCGTCGCTGACCTACAACCGGGCCAGGCCCTCCTCTTGGAAAATGTCCGCTTCCATCCGGAAGAAGAAAAGAATAGCCTTGAATTTGTCAAAAAATTGGCTGCCCTGGGGGATATCTTCGTGAACGATGCCTTCGGGACCGCCCACCGGGCCCATGCCTCGACGGAGGGTGTTGGCCACTTTTTACCGGCTGTTGCCGGCTACCTGATGAAAAAAGAAATTTCCGCCCTGGCCCGGGCCGGCAAGCGCCCGGTCCGTCCCTATGTGGCCATTATTGGCGGGGCAAAAATATCCGATAAAATTTTAGTGATTGAAGAGCTCATGAAAATCGCCGATAAGATTATTATCGGTGGGGGCATGGCCAATACCTTCTTAGCAGCCCAGGGCTATGATATGCAGGCCTCCCTGGTTGAAACAGATAAGATCGACCTGGCCAAGAGCCTCTTGGACCAGCAGGCCGAAACCGGCAAGGCCTTCTTACTGCCGACCGATGTGGTTGTGGCCAAGAGCCTGGATGATGCCCAAGGAACCATCAAAAAGGTGGACGACCTGGCCGCCGGGGATATGGCCCTGGATATTGGACCGGCCACCCGGGACCTTTATGTCAAGGCCCTGGACGGGGCCCAGACCATTTTCTGGAACGGCCCCATGGGGGTCTTTGAAAAAGAGGCCTTTGCCCAGGGGACCAATGCCCTGGCCCAGGGGGTGGCCGATAGCGCGGGTTACACCATTATTGGCGGGGGCGACTCGGTGGCCGCTGTGGCTCAGGCCGGCCTCAGTGAACAAATTGACCATATTTCTACCGGTGGCGGGGCCTCCCTAGTCTTCCTGGAAGGCCGATTGCTCCCCGGTTTAGCGGTATTGGAAGAACGGGAGGATGAACCGGCATGAGAAGGTTACTCATTATGGCCAACTGGAAGATGAACAAGACCGCAGGAGAGGCGGTGGCCTTTTTTGATAGCCTGCCGGCCCTGCCTGCTGAAGTGGATACAGCCGTTTTTGCCCCGCTGACAGCCCTGGATGCCCTATCCAAGGCGCCCTTGGCCGGGGTTGGCCTGGGGGCCCAAAACTTCCACCCGGCAACTGCCGGTGCCTTTACCGGTGAGGTCAGCTTGGCCATGCTGGCCCCCTTTGGTGTCCGCTATGTCTTAACCGGCCATTCGGAACGCCGGGACTTATTTAAGGAATCAGATGCCTTTGTGGCAGAAAAATACTGGGCAGCGGCTGACTATGGTATGATGCCTGTCCTCTGTGTCGGCGAAAGCATGGCCATCCGGGAGGCCGGCGGGGCTGAAGCCCACACCCGGGCCCAGCTGGATGCAGTCTTTGGGGACATGACCGGCAGGGTCCTCCCCAAGGAAGTCATCATTGCCTATGAACCGATTTGGGCCATTGGCACCGGTCTCACTGCAACGGCGGAAGATGCCGAGGCCATGTGTGCCAGCCTCCGGGCCCATTTAGCCGACCGCCTGGGTAAGGACGTGGCCGCCCAGGCCCGGATCCTTTACGGGGGCAGTGTGAAGCCGGATAACTGTGCAGCCCTTTTTGCCCAGGAAAATATTGACGGTGGCTTGATTGGCGGGGCCTCTTTGGAGCCGGCCAGCTTTGCCGCCCTTGTGGAGAAGGGGTGTGCCAGCTGTGGCTAAACCGGTGGTCCTCTGTATCTTAGACGGCTGGGGCCTGGCCCCGGCAGGGCCGACCAATGCGGCCAGCCAAGCCCGGACCCCCCACTTGGATCATCTTTTTGCGACGGTGCCCCATACCCAGTTGGAGGCCTCCGGCGAAGCCGTTGGCCTGCCGGCCGGGCAAATGGGGAATTCGGAAGTCGGCCACCTGAACCTGGGCGCCGGTCGCGTGGTCTACCAGGACCTGGTCCGGATCAGTCGGGCCATCCGGGACGGCAGCTTTTTCGACCAGCCGGCCCTGGTCTCCCTGGCTGACCAGCTCAAAAGCACCGGGGGGACCCTCCACCTGATGGGCCTCTTATCTGACGGTGGCGTTCATTCTCATAACAGCCACCTTTATGCCCTCCTGGTCTGGGCCAAGGACCAGGGGCTCAGCCAGCTGGCGGTCCATGTCATTACCGATGGCCGGGATGTGTCGCCGGATTCAGGCCTGGCCTATGTCCAGGACCTGGAAGCGGAAATCGCCCGCCAGGGCCTTGGCCGGATCGCCTCGGTCAGCGGTCGCTATTACGCCATGGACCGGGACAACCGCTGGGACCGGGTCCAGAAAGCCTGGGCGGCAGTGGTCCAGGCTCAGGGCCCGGCCGCCGATGAGGCGGTGGCCTGTGTCCAGGCCTCCTATGACGAAGGGGTGACGGATGAATTTATCCTGCCCACAGTCATCGGCCCCGGCCGGCCCATGGCCGATGGAGACGGGGTCATCTTCTTTAACTTCCGGGCCGACCGGGCCCGGGAATTTTGCCAGGCCCTGGTCAAGGAGGACTTTTCCGGCTTTGACCGGGGTACCCAGCCTCAAGTGATGCTGCGGACCCTGACTGAATACGAGGCCGGCCTGGTGCCGGCAGAAAATATCATTTATCCGCCGGCCGCCATTGACAATACCCTGGGGGCCTGGCTGGCCAAGCAGGGCAAAAACCAGCTCCGGACGGCGGAAACGGAAAAATATGCCCATGTCACCTTTTTTTTCAATGGTGGGGTGGAAACACCCAACCCAGGTGAAGACCGGCGGTTGGTGCCCTCACCCAAGGTGGCCACCTATGACCTGGCCCCGGAAATGAGTGCGGCGGCAGTCGCAGACGGGGTTGTCCAGGCTCTGGAATCCGGTGACAAGGACTTTATCTTGGTTAACTTTGCTAATCCGGATATGGTCGGCCATACCGGCCAGCTGCCGGCCGCCATCCAGGCCATGGAGGCCGTTGACCAGGCCCTGGGTCGGATCCTACAGGCCCTGGCCGGAACAGAAGGCGCCATGCTCATCTGTGCAGACCATGGTAACTGTGAAAAGATGCAGGATGAAAGCGGCAAGCCGGTAACCAGCCACACCAGCAACCCGGTGCCCTTATTGCTCGTTCAGGGCCGGGGGAGGACCCTCCGTCCGGGGGCCCTTTGTGATATTGCCCCGACCCTTTTAGACTTAATGGACTGCCCGCAACCGTCGGAAATGACCGGTTGCTCTTTACTGGAAGGAGACCAGCATGCATAAAATTAAAAGCATTATTGCCCGGGAAATCCTCGATTCCCGTGCCAATCCGACGGTTGAAGTAGACGTATGGACCGATACCGGCTTTATGGGCCGGGCGGCCGTACCCTCCGGGGCCTCGACCGGCGCCTTTGAAGCCGTGGAATTACGGGATGGCGACAAGGGCCGCTACCTGGGCAAGGGGGTCCAAGAGGCTGTGGCCAATGTCAACGATACCCTGGCCCCGGCCCTCCTGGGCATGGACGTCTGCCGGCAGAATGAGCTGGACGCCAAGCTCCTTGCCCTGGACGGCACCGATAACAAGGGGGCCTGCGGGGCCAATGCCCTTCTGGGCGTTTCCCTGGCCTGCGCCAAGGCAGCTGCCGCCGCCAATGGCCTGTCCCTCTACCGGTATATCGGCGGGGCCAACGCCCACGTCATGCCGGCCCCGATGATGAACATCTTAAACGGGGGCAAGCATGCCGACAATAACGTGGACATCCAGGAATTTATGATCATGCCCCTGGGGGCGCCCAGCTTTAAAGAAGCCCTCCGGATGGGGTCGGAAATTTATCATGCCCTGAAAAATGTCCTCAGCAACCGGGGCTTGGCCACCGCTGTTGGCGACGAAGGGGGCTTTGCCCCGAACCTGGCCTCTAATGAAGAAGCCCTCCAGGTCATCGTTGAAGCCATCAAGGAAGCCGGTTATGAACCGGGCAAGGACATCTTCCTGGCCCTGGACGTCGCCTCCTCCGAACTCTACAAGGACGGCAAGTATGACCTGGCCGGCGAAGGGACCAGCAAAACCGCTGGAGAAATGATCGACTTCTATGAAGGCCTCATCGACCGTTACCCCATCATTTCCATTGAAGACGGTTTAGATGAAGAAGACTGGGAAGGCTGGCAGCAGCTGACCGACCGGCTCGGCGACCGCTTGCAGATTGTCGGGGATGACCTTTTTGTCACCAATACCAAGCGGCTGGCCCGGGGTATTGAAAAAGGCGTCGGCAACAGCATCCTCATCAAGGTCAATCAAATCGGGACCCTGAGCGAAACCCTGGCCGCCATTGAAATGGCCGCCCGGGCCGGCTACACCAGCGTCATCTCCCACCGGTCCGGTGAAACGGAAGACGCCACCATTGCCGATATCGCTGTGGCTGTCAACGCCGGGCAAATCAAAACCGGCGCCCCTGCCCGCACCGACCGCGTCGCCAAGTACAACCAGCTCCTACGGATTGAAGAAGAACTGGGCGACAGCGCCGTCTACCTGGGCCGGGAAGGCTTTTTCAACTTAAAATAATTTTTTAATGACCGTCCGGCAGCCCGCCGGACGGTTTTTTGCTGGCTGAAAAGAGTAGGGCCGGAGGGGCTGGCGAAATTTGTCAGAGAAGGGAAGGTGAGGGGGAGACAACCTAAGCAAAACTTAGTAGCCTGTATGCACCTATTGAGTCATTTGTGGCATTAAAGGAGAGACGTTTGGTTTAGGCCTTTCGAATATTTTCGAACAAGAACTCTTTTGATATTTTGCTCAATGAAAAAACCGACCCAACTTGCTTGGGGCGGTTAGGGCGGTTCGCTTTCTTACTCATAACGATATTCTCTTTTTCCGTTAGGGACAAATGGCAAAGCAACGGGCAGTAAAGCCGGCGCCTCCCACCACCATAGGGAAGCCGCATACAATCAGTGCTCCTACGGCCGGCAGCTCATAGAGATTTCTCATCAATTCAATTTGATAGCGCCCCTGGTCCAAAATATAAGTCTCGCCTACATAGCCAACTTGACTAGAAACAACCGGAGGGTCGGTATCAGAGCTCTCGTGTCCGATAGCCGTCACATTCCGTTTTTCCACCAGATACTTGATAGCATCCAAGCTCCAACCGGGATAGTGCTTGTTGCCTTCGGCGTCACGGTTATCCTTGTCTTCCCGCTTGCACCAGTCAGTACGCAGCGCCACAAAACTAGCCTTCGGAATGGGGCCGTTGGTCGCCTCCCAGCTCAGAATATCCTGGACAGTGGCGGCATAGTCCACATCCCTGGCTACCTTGTCGCTGACATCGATCACGCATAGGGGAAGGATCATTTCTTCTGCACCAATCTTGTCTAGGGCGCGTTGGTTCTCTACAAAATGGATAGGCGCATCCACGTGGGTACCATATTGGCTGACAAGCTGGAACTTGTTGACGAAGAAACCATCAGCGTAGGTAAACAGCGTTTCATCAATCATGGGAGAAAAACCTGACCAGTGGGGTGACTCGGGAGATAAGGGGTAAGACAGTTCGACAAAGCGGTGTTTTTTCAATTCTTCGCAGAGTGTCCAAAGGGAGCGGTCAGAATGGTTCATCTCATTTTTCACCTTCGATACCTCCTAAGTCGTAATTTTTGCGACAAAGCGCCTTAATTATTTTTACCATAACATATTTTTTACCTCATGTTGTGCATTCATTTCACAAGATATTGAATTATTTTCGTCAATACGGACAAAAGCAGCAAAGAATCACATAGTGCTTCCCTGCTGCTTGGCTGTAGTTTTACTGGAAATACGGATTTTCATCCGGATATTTTTCCGCAATATATTGCTGCGTCACCTTAACAAAAGCCCTTGCTGCCGCTGTCACCAACTCAATTTTCTGAGTTGCGATGCCGATCGTACGGAAGGGTGCACCCTCAATGGGATGGGCCTTCACATTATTCTTGACCCGCTGCACCACCAACTCCGGCAGGATACTGATGCCCATGCCGCTTTCCACCAGCGCTACGATGACAGAATCCTCACCCAGCACATGTGGACTGTACACCTCAATATTGTTGGCTCGCAAAAAGGCCAATGCATCAAAATCCGATCCGGCAGGAGGCGAGATAAAGGTCTCCTTCTCAATATCCTCAATCGTTACAAAGTCATTGTGGCTAGGCTGGAAATCCCGAGCTGTCAGGCATAGCAAGCGGTCTCGAGTCAGTGGGTAGGCAATCAGGTTGCCTTCCACTGGCAAGGAAACAAAGGCAACGTCTAATCGCCCTTCTGCCAGCCCCGCTTCTAGATCAGCGTAGCTGCCTTCGTGGATGTGTAAGTCGATTTGCGGATGTTGCTGGTACATGAGACGAATAATATCTGGCAGCCAGTTGCAGCCCACACTGCTGAAAACGCCCACATTCAACACGCTCGAGCGAAGATCACAGATACGATTGATCTCCTGCTGTAAGCGCTCTTCTGCCTTGATGGCAAACTGCACAAATGGAAGCAGGTCTTTTCCCTGCTCCGTTAGCCTAACGCCGTCCCTCCCACGGATTACCAGCTGCATTCCCAACCGTTCTTCCAGCTTTCGCAGGGAGTGGCTCACCGCCGATGGCGTCAGATGTACGATCTCCGCTGTTTTCGTCAGACTCTTGGTGTTGACCACCAGTTCAAAAATACGATAGCTGATATCCACCATAAAGTTTCCCCTCCTCCCTGGGTTATCTTCGTCTGCGTTTTCTGCTGTATAGACTTTTGCCCTTCAGTTACTTGAATGAATTTCATGAATATTTGAATATCTTTCGCTTTATTCTAGCCTTTTTACAGTGGCTTGTAAAATGAATTGCGATAAATAAAAAAACGCATAATGGGTTCGTGTAAGTGATGGTTTCAGGCAGATACGTTTCTGCTATCTTAAGTTTAACATCCAACCTATATTTTGCCATACAGAGACCCCCTAAAGTTAGACTTTTTGGTCCAACTTTAGGGGGTCAGTTCATAGGCAGGTTTTTTTATTCATTGTTCCTGGAGCTAGTCAGTGTTTTCCTTGAACCAGCCTTTAAGATGGTTAGAGATGTTTTCCATGTTATCGGTGATAAGGGGCTGGTCGGGCAAAGACCCGATAAATTGGCGGCCGTAGTTTTTACTTAGGAGCCGGTTATCCAGGATAATCACGGCGCCGTGGTCTTTAGCGGACCGGATCAGCCGACCGGCGCCCTGGCGGAAGCGGAGGATGGCGTGGGGGAGGCTGAGTTTATTAAAGGCACTCTTCCCCTGGGCCTCGATCCGTTCGGCTCGGGCGCTTTCGACGGGCATGGTTGGCGGGGCAAAGGGAAGCTTGGCGATGACTACGGTGCGCAGGTGGGCACCGGGGACGTCAACCCCTTCCCAGAAGCTGGAGGCCCCGAGGACGACGGTCTTGCGTTTGCTCTGCATGGTGGCAATAATACTAGACCGGCTGCCATCCTGGCCATGGCCCAGGATGGTGTAGTCACTCAGGCGGCGGTCCTTTTTAAGGGCGAAGTAGACCCGGTTGAGCATGGCATAGCTGGTAAAGAGGACCAGCATATCCCCGTCAACAGCCGGGATGAGGGCGGTTAGGTCCCGGGCGACGTTATAGGAATAGTCCATATCGCTTACCTTTGAATAGTCCGGGTGGTCGGTAGGGATGGCGATGAGGGACTGGGTCCGGTAGTCAAAGGGGGAGCTGCAGATAAAGGCCAGGTAGGTCTCCGGGTCCAGGAGGAACTTATCGGCGGTGAAGGTCAACTGGCGGTTGACCGCCAGGGTGGCCGAGGTCAGGATGACGCTTTCCTTGGCGTTGAAAAGCTTTTCCTTTAAGAGGGGGGCAATGTCTATGCGGGCGCTGTAGAGGAGGAGGTTATTCCCCCAGCCGGCAGTGACACTTTTGACCCAGTGGACCAGGTCGGTGTTTTGCCCGTCCAGGATTTGGGCCAGGCATTCCAGGGCTTCTGTAAAGGTATCCAGGGCGAAGCCCAGCTCTTTGGCGAGGGATTCAAGCTCTTCAGCCTCTCGGACCCGGTCCAGGAGCCGTCTGCCGCTGCGGTTAAAGGCGGTTAGGGCGTTGACCAGGCCGGCCAGGTCGGCAGATAGGTCCTGCCACCAGGCCTGCTTGCGGACCTTGTCCGTTAACCGTTTATCGGATACCCGGTCTAATTCGGGCAGTTTGACGGCGAAGTCGATGAGGGCCTTGAGCCGGTCTTCCAGGCTTTCGGCATCGGCCCTTAGGCCGGTGACCATTTCTTCGATTTCGACGGTGTCAAAAACAAGTTCCGGGGCAGTCTTGGCCTTGGTGTTCAGGCGGTTGAGAATACCCTGGGGCCGCTTGAGGGCGGCCATGGACTTCCGCAGGAGTTCCAGGTCGACGGTGTCGGTCCACTGGCGGGTGGCTTCGTCTTCCAGGTGGTGGGCCTCATCAATGATGACCTGGTCATACTGGGGCAGGATGCCGCCCTCCAGCTTCATATCCTGAAGGAGGAGGGAGTGGTTGACGATGATGACCTGGCTTTTTTCAGCGGCCCGCTTATTGTTGAAGTAATAGCAGTCGTTAAAGTGGGGGCAGCGCCGGTTTAGGCAGGTATCTGCGGTGGCCGCAATGCCCTGCCAGTATTGGTGCTCCATTTTATTGAGGTTTAACCGTTCCCGGTCTCCGGAGGGGTCCCGGTCCAGGTGGCGGATCAGGGAGCTGAGAAACAGGCGCTCGGTCGGATTGAGCTGGTCGGCATTTTTGACCTGCTGGTAAAACCGGCGCTTGCAGAGGTAGTTGGTCCGGCCCTTGCTGATGGTGGCCCGGAAGGGAAAGTCCAGGGCTCGGCGGAGGAAGGGAAGGTCATACCGGAAAAGCTGTTCCTGCAAGGTGATGGTTGCCGTTGAGACAATGAGCCGGCTGTCGTTTTCGTAGCTCCAGAGGAGGGCCGGGACCAGGTAGGCGAAGCTCTTGCCGGTGCCGGTGCCGGCTTCAATGATGGCGTGCTTGTGCTCTTCCAGGGCCTGGGCAATGACGGTCAGCATTTGCCCCTGTTCAGGCCGCTCTTCATAGGCCTCATGGGCCTGGGCCAGGAGACCGTCAGCAGCGAAAAAGTCCCGGGCATGGTCAAAGTCCAGGGCCGGGGCTGGTGATTCTTCCCATAGGGCCGGTTCGGCTAGGTCTTCATCAGGTGCAGTAGCCATCGGGACAGCCGCTTCCAGGAGGCGGCGGAGGGGGCTGTCTGCTTCAAGGACATTGGCCATATCCTGGAGGATGAAGGGGTCGGTTCGGCAGATTTCTGCGAATAGCCGCTGGGTAACGGCGGCGGCCACATAGGCGTCATTTAAGGCCCGGTGGTGGCCAGGGTCGTCAATGCCCAGTTCTCCGGCCAGGGCTACCAGCTTATAGCTGGTCAAGGTCGGCAGGAAGAGCTTGGCGATATCATGGGAGTCCAGCCAGTCATTGGGGAGGTCCTCGCCAAAGGCATAGGCCAGTCGGCCCCGGTCAAAGGGGACGTTGTGGGCCAGGAGGAGGCGGCCTTCCAGCTTGTCAGCCAAGTCCTGGCAGATGTCCGCCCAGCTGGGGGCATTTTCCAACATCCGGGGGGTAATGCCGGTCAGCCGGGTGATCTCCCGGGATAGGGGCTTGGTCGGCTTGACAAAGGTCTGCCATTGGTCGACGATTTTATCGCCATTGACAAAGACCAGGCCGATTTCGATGATTTCCGCATCCTTTTCCAGGCCAGTGGTCTCTAAGTCCAGGGCAACGAAGCGATCAAATCCACTAATCATTGATGGACCAACTGTTGAGGTAGGCGGCTTGGCCCTCGGTCAGCTGATCGATATCAACGCCCAGGGCCTGGAGCTTGATTTCTGCCACTTCCCGGTCAATGGCCGGGCTGACTGGATAGAGGCCCGGAGCCGGGCGGTTTTCAACCAGGCTATTTAAGGAGAGGACCTGGAGGCCAAAGGTGAGGTCCATGATTTCAGCCGGATGGCCATCACCGGCGGCGAGGTTGACCAGGCGGCCTTCTGCCAAGAGGTAGATTTTTCGCCCGCCAGCCAAGCTGTAGGCATCGATATTGGGCTTGACCCGGCGATAGTCTTTGGCCATATCGGCCAAGGCATCCTTGTTGATTTCCACATCAAAGTGGCCGGCATTGCAGCAGATGGCCTGGTTCTTCATTTGTTCAAAGGCATCCCGGTCGATGACATGGCGGTTACCGGTGACGGTGACGAAGACATCGCCCAGGGGGGCGGCTTCGACCAGGGGCATGACCCGAAAACCATCCATCATGGCCTCGATGGCCTTGATGGGGTCTACTTCCGTAACGATGACCCGGGCGCCGAGGCCCTTGGCCCGCATGGCGACCCCCTTGCCGCACCAGCCGTAGCCGATGACCACGCAGGTGGTGCCGGCGACCACCAGGTTGGTGGCCCGCATGATGGCGTTCCAAACGGATTCGCCGGTGCCATAGCGGTTATCGAAGAAGTGTTTCATTTGGGCATTATTAACGGCGACCATGGGGACCTTCAGGGCACTTTCCCGGGCCATGGCCTGGAGCCGGACAATGCCGGTAGTGGTTTCTTCACAGCCACCAATCATATGGTCGAGCTTGCCCTCATAGGCATCATGGAGGAGCTGGGTGAAGTCGCCGCCATCATCAATGTAGAGGTCAGGCTCAAACTCAGCCAGCCGGCGGATGTAGTCATGGTATTCTTCCGGACTGCAATCGTGGGTGGCAAAGGCCGTTACCCCTTCTTCCACCAGGGCGGCGACAACGTCATCCTGGGTCGATAGGGGGTTAGACCCGGCGACGGCCACTTCGGCACCACCGGCCTGGATGACCAGGGCCATGTAGGCTGTCTTGGCCTCTAAATGGAGGCAGATGGCCACTTTTTTCCCAGCAAAGGGCTGGTGTGCTTTGAACCGGGCCTCAAGGGTGTTTAATATGGGCATATGGGCCTTGACCCAGTTGATTTTATCGTAGCCTGCAGGGGCGAGGGAGATATCTCGAATAATACTCTTCATGGTAGACTCCTTTCGAGGGCAGTATAGTCAAACCATATTATAAGGTGAACCGGTCAGGGGTGCAAGGGGAGCCCCTGGGGCGGGGCTTGTAAAATGCTTGCAGGGGCAGGGCATGAACAGTATAATAAAAGTAGGTCCGGGCCAGGCGGCTCGGACTTTTATCAAAAAATGAGGAGGTTGCTAATGATTGGTCAGCACTTGCTCAGTATCGCTCAACTGACCCCTGAGGATATTGACCATATATTTACCGTCGCACGGGACATGCGCGACCGGTTGCAGAGTTCACGTAAGAAACGGGATGACCTGGATGGACGGGCGGTCATTAATCTATTTTATGAAAACAGCACCCGCACCCGGACGTCCTTTGAATTAGCGGCAAAGTACCTGGGCGCAGAGGTGGTTAATATTGTCGCCAGTGCCTCCAGTGTGCAAAAGGGGGAGTCCTTAAAGGATACGGCGGCGACCCTAAACCGCCTCAAGCCGGATGGGATTATTATGCGCCACCCGGCCAGCGGTGCCCATAAGATTTTATGCGAGAATGTAGACGCCATCGTCATCAACGGCGGTGATGGGACCCACGCCCATCCGACCCAGGCCCTATTGGACGGGCTGACCATTAGCGACCATAAAGGCGACTTTTCCAAGCTAACCATTGCCATTATTGGTGATATCCTCCACTCCCGGGTGGCCCGGTCCAACATAGCCCTTTACCGGAAGTATGGGGCCACCATCCGGGTAGCTGGGCCGCGTACCCTTATCCCACCGGCTATTAGCGATGAGGGCGTCATCGTCTGCCCAGACATGGAAAAGGCCTGCCGGGATGCAGATGTCATCATGATGCTGCGCATCCAGCTGGAGCGGCAGGATGCAGGCCTCTTCCCCTCTGTAGAGGAATACGCCCACTTTTATGAGTTGAACCCCCGCCGCCTGGCCCTGGCCAAGCCGGATGCCATCGTCCTGCACCCGGGCCCCATCAACCGGGGGGTAGAAATAGAGCCATCAGTGGCCGACGGCGACCGGTCTCTGATTAATGAGCAGGTCACCAATGGCCTGGCCATCCGGATGGCATTACTGAAGATCATGACTGAGGAGGCATAGCATGCTACTAAGAAATGGACACCTGGTTGACCCGGGACAAGCCATTGACGGCGTCACCGATATTCGCATTAAAGGAGCAACCATTGCCGAACTGGGGCCGGACCTGCCGGCAGAGGCCGGTGAAGAGGTCGTTGACCTGGAGGGGCTCTATGTCATTCCCGGTTTAATTGACCTGCACGTCCACCTGCGTGACCCGGGCGATGAAGACTCGGAAGACCTGGAAAGCGGGAGTAAGGCAGCCATTGCCGGCGGCTTTACCACGGTGGTCTGCATGCCCAACACCAAGCCGGTGATTGACAACGTGCCCATGGCCACCTATATCCAGGAAAAGTCTCGCCGCCTGGGCTATGCCGATGTCATCCCTTCAGCGGCCATTACCAAGGGGGAAATGGGCAAGGAAATCACCGAAATCGGCATGCTGAAAGAGGCTGGGGTCGCCGCCTTTACCGATGACGGGAAGACGGTTATGGACGCCGGTCTTCTCCGCAACGCCATGGACTATGGCAAGGCCTATGACGCCCTCTTCATGGAACACTGTGAAGACCCCTGCCTGAGAGACCGGGGTGTGATGAATGAAGGGAAGGTGGCCACAGAGCTGGGCCTTTTCGGCGCCCCCAAAGAGGCCGAAGATGTCATCATCATGCGGGACATTATGCTGGCCGAGCTGACCGGGGCCCGGATGCATATCCAGCACCTGTCTACAGCCCGGGGCCTGGACATGGTGCGCCAGGCCAAGGCCAAGGGCCTGCCCATTAGCTGTGAAGTCACCCCCCACCACCTCCTTTTAACCGAAGAAAAGGTCCGGGGCTACAATACCTTTGCCAAGGTAGCCCCGCCCTTGCGGACGGCTGAAGACAATGCGGCCCTGATTGCCGGCCTGCAGGATGGGACCGTCGACTGTATCGCCACCGACCATGCCCCTCATGCAGCCGAGCTGAAGGACTGTGAATTTGTCCGGGCCCGGTTTGGGATTTCCTCTATTGAGGTGGCCTTCCCCCTGGCCTGGACCCACCTGGTCGGCAGCGGCCAGCTCTCCTTAAGTGAATTGGTCCGCCTGATGAGTGCCCGGCCCGCTGACCTCCTGGGCCTGGAAAGGGGGAGCCTCATTCCGGGCCGGGTAGCGGACATCCTTATTTTCGACCCCAATACCGAAAAAGAAGTCAACCCGGAGTCCTTCTACAGCAAGGGGAAAAACTGCCCCTATGAAGGGGAAACCCTATCCGGTTGGCCAGTCCATGTGCTCCGGGCCGGCCGCCTGGTTTATCGGAATGGAGCCATCGTCGCCCCGGGGGAAGAGGCATGACTGACAAGCACTTTGGCCCCTACCCCATTACAGCAATAAAAAGCCTGGGCCGGGAGCTGGTGGTCTGGGTCCAGGCGCCGGCTATTCAGGCCGCTGCCCAACCGGGACAATTTGTCATGGTCGGCCTGGGCCGCCCCCGGGCCAACTTTTTAAAGCGGGCCATCAGCATCCATGCGGTCCGAGAAGGTGAAATCGCCCTGGCTATCCTGCAAGTGGGAGATGTGAGCCGGGCCCTGGCCGGCCTCCAGCCCGGCGATGAAATAGAACTAATCGGCCCCTTGGGCCATGGCTTTGACCTGGACCCCAAGGGGGGGCCGGTTGCCATGGTCGCCGGGGGGATTGGTCATGCCCCCTTCCGCTTTTTAGCGGAAGGCATAAAGGATAAGGCCAGTGACCTGGCCCTTTATGTCGGGGGCCGGGATAAGGCTGCCCTAGCGGGCCTAGACTGGGCTAAGGCGGCCGGTCTGGAAGTACAGGTCGCCACGGAAGATGGCTCTGCCGGGACCCGGGGCTTTGTGACCGCCCTCCTAGAGGACCTGGATCCGGACACCCGCCTCTATGCCTGCGGGCCCCTGCCCATGCTATCAGCCGTCCAGCGCCTGGCCTTAGACAAGGGCCTGGCCTGCCAGCTCTCCCTGGAAGGGAAGATGGCCTGCGGCGTCGGGGTCTGCCTGGGCTGCACCTGTGCCCGCCCGGACCCAAGGGCCACTTACGCCAAGGTTTGCACAGATGGACCGGTCTTTTGGGCTGAGGAGGTGGACCTCCATGGTTAATATGCAGGTAGACTTTTGCGGGATTCCCTTTAAAAATCCCGTTTCGACCGCTTCAGGCACCTATGGCTTTGCCATTGAATACGGCAGCTTTGTGCCCGTTGAAGACCTGGGGTCAGTGACCACCAAGGGCCTGACCCTCCAAGCCCGGCAGGGAAATTCCGGCGTCCGGGTGGTTGAAACGCCGGCCGGCATGCTCAACTGCATTGGCCTGGAAAATCCCGGTGTAGACGCCTTTATCCAAGATATCCTGCCCCGGATGCGCGACCGCCTGGCGGCCTCCGATACAAAAATCATCGCCAACATCAGTGGCAATACGGTAGACGAGTATGCCCGGATGGCAGAAAAACTGGCCGCCTGCCCGGATGTGGCCTTGCTGGAAGTGAACATTTCCTGCCCTAATGTCCGGGCCGGTGGGATGGCCTTCGGGACCTCCTGCAGCCAGGCAGTAGCCGTTTGCCAGGCAGTGAAGGGGGCTGCCGGCCAGCCGGTGCTTATGAAGCTTTCGCCGAATGTGACGGATGTCGTTGAAATTGCCCTGGGCCTCCAGGAGGCCGGGGCAGATGGTCTGGCCATGATCAACACCCTGATGGGGATGGTCATCGACGTCGATAAGCGGCGGCCTGTTTTAGGCAATATCACCGGAGGCTTGTCCGGCCCGGCTGTCCGCCCGGTTGGGGTGCGGATGGTCTGGCAGGTGGCCCAGGCGGTGGATATCCCCATCCTGGCCATGGGCGGGATTGATACGGCCAGAGACGCCTTGGAATATATCTTGGCCGGGGCCCGGATGGTGTCGGTAGGCGCAGCAGCCTTTGCCGACCCCCTAGCCCCCATGCAGGTGGTTGAAGGGCTCCGGGCCTATTGCGAAAAATACCAAGTGGCGGCCATTACCGACCTGGTCGGCGCCGCCTGGAAGGAGGATACCGGTGGCAACTGAACTGATTGTAGCCCTGGATTTTGATACAGCAGAGGAAGCCCTGGCCCTGGTGGATGATCTGAAAGATGATGTTCTCTGGTATAAGGTGGGCCTGGAGCTCTACCTGAATTCCGGTGGCCGGATTTTATCTGAACTGAAGATGCGGCGGCGGAAGGTCTTCCTGGACTTAAAATTTCATGATATCCCCAATACCGTCCACCAGGCTGTCCGCTGGGCAGCCGGCACCGGTGTGGACCTCCTGACTGTCCACGCCCTGGGCGGGGTGGATATGATGCAGCGGGCGGCTGAAGCCGCCAAGGAAGGGGCCGAAGCCGCCGGGGTTGACGTGCCGACTGTAGTGGCGGTGACCGTTTTAACCAGCATGGACCAGGCCGGCCTGGCTGCCATTGGCATCCCTGATGGGCCGGAAAAAGCTGTTCCCCGCCTGGCCAAGCTGGCCAAGGCCGCCGGCCTGGATGGGGTGGTCTGCTCCGGCCAAGACCTCCTCCTCTTTAAAGATATCCCCCAACCCTTTGTCACTGTTTGCCCGGGCATCCGGCCGAAAGGGGCAGATAGAGGGGACCAGAGCCGGGTTCTAACGCCGGCTGAAGCGGCCCAACAGGGCGCCAGTTTTATTGTCGTCGGTCGACCGATTCGCCAGGCAGCAGACCCGGTGCAAGCGGCCCGACAGATTCTTCAAGACCTAAGGGAAGGTGAGCAGAAATGAAAGAAGAGGAAGCCTTAAAAATACTGGAAGACACCGGCGCCTACCAAAGGGGCCACTTTAAGCTCTCCAGTGGTTTACATAGCGATGTATACGTTCAATGTGCCCAGCTCCTGATGCACCCGGCTCTGGCAGGGCAAATCTGCCGGCAGGTGGCCGACCTCTGGCGGGATGAAAAGCCGGAAATGGTTGTGGGACCGGCCATTGGCGGTATTTTAGTGGCCTATGAAGTGGGCCGGGCCTTAAATGTCCCCACGATTTTTGCAGAACGGCAGGAGGGGGTCATGACCCTGCGGCGGGGCTTTGAGCCCCACGTGACCAAGGGCCTCCGGGTCTTAGTGACGGAAGACGTGTTAACCACAGGCGGGTCAGCCCAGGAAGTGGTTGAACTCTTACAAGGCCTGGGCGCTGATGTCATTGGGGCAGCGTCCATCATTGACCGGACCCATGGGAATACCCTCAAGTTGACGGTGCCCCACCGGTCTCTTATCACCCTAGAGGCCGGCACCTACCAGCCCGACGCCTGCCCCTTGTGCCAGAAAGGCCTGCCTATTAATAAGCCGGGGAGTCGCCCGGGGATTTGAGTAACGAGAAAGAACGGGCCCTGCTGATCTTCCTGCCGGCGGAAGGCAGCCAGCCGGACCTCATCGCCCGGCGCCAGGCGGAAATGTTGGCCCTGGCCGATAGCGCCGGCCTGGAAGTGGTCGATACCCTGTCCCAAAAGCTGCGGGGCGACCAGCGGCAGCTGGGCAAGGGCAAGGCCCAAGAGGCAGCGGCCTATATGGCAGCAGCAGATATTGATGTGGCTGTTTTTGACCGGGACCTGACTCCCTCCCAGACTCGGGCCATGGAAAAGGCCCTTGACCGGAAGGTCATCGACCGGGCGACCCTCATCCTGGATATCTTTGCCCAGCGGGCCCGGACCCGAGAGGGGCGGGTGCAGGTAGAAGGGGCCCAACTGGCCCGCCTGCTCCCCCGCCTGACCGGCCAAGGGACCGCCTTGTCCCGGCTGGGGGGCGGGATTGGGACCCGGGGACCGGGGGAAACCCAGTTGGAAACAGACCGTCGGCATATCCGGCGCCGCCTGGCCCAGGTCCAGCGAGACCTTAAGAAGGTCAGCGCTGAACGTCAGGTCCAGCGGGCCGCCCGGGAAGCCCAGCCCCACCCCTTTGTGGTTATCGTGGGCTATACCAATGCCGGCAAAAGCACCTTCTTAAATGCCCTGACCGGCAGCGATATTTACGCTGAAGACCGGCTCTTTGCCACCCTCGACCCAACGACCCGCCGGGTCAGCTCTCCCCTGGGAGAGCTCTACTTTATGGCCGATACGGTGGGCTTTATGGAAGACCTGCCCCCGGAACTGACCATTGCCTTTAAGGCAACCCTGGAAATTGTCAAAGAGGCCGATGTCCTCATCCACCTCTTTAATGTCGCCGATGAGGGCTATGAAGACCGGATCCGGGTGGTCAACCACTTCCTCCGGGACCTGGGTGGGGAGGGGATTCCCATGCTCTATGTGGCCAACCAGGCTGACCAGCTGGATGAAAGCCCCTACCTGGGAGGCTTCTTTAAGGATGAGCCGGTGGTGGCCCTTTCGGCTAAGACCGGCCAAGGCTTTGACGCCTTTTGGCAGGCCCTCAGGCCCCTGGCGGAGAAAAGCCTTTTTGCCCAGCCGGTCCGTCTGCCCAATAGCGCCGAAGGGGCCCGGCTCCTGGCCTTGGCCCATGAAAGCGGTGAAGTTTCCCAGCTATCGGCCACGGAAGCAGGCATTTCCTTTTACCTGCGCGGGGACCGGGACCGGCTGGCCGGCCCCTTTGGCCCCTATATTAAAGGGCCGGAAGATGATCAAGATTAAAGCAATAGAAAGGAACCTGCCCCAACAATGAATGCTTTTCAGAGACAATTAGCCCAGCAATGCGGCATCAAGGAGGCCGCCCTGGCAGAAATCAGTGAAATCGAAGAGCGGTATGCAGCAGCCTACGCCCGGGTCGATGAAATGACCAATGCCGCCCAATTACGGATTTTAGCGGCCTTTCAAGCGGAAAACGTCGGCGACTTCCACCTGCATGGCTCGACCGGCTATGGCTACGGAGATATTGGCCGGGACAAGCTGGAAGAGGTCTGGGCCCGGGTCTTTCAGGCCGAAAGTGCCCTGGTCCGGTCCAATATTGTCAGCGGGACCCATGCCATTTCCACCGTGTTATCTGCCCTTTTAGGGCCGGGCGATGAATTACTCTCCATTAGTGGCATGCCCTATGACACCCTCCAGACCATTATTGGTGAAACCGGTGATGACCCCCAGTCCCTCAAGGCCCTCGGGGTCCGGCATCAGGTGGTTCCTTTAACAGCCGATGGCGACTTTGATGACCAGGCGGTCCTGGCGGCCATTGGCCCCCAAACCAAGGTCATCTCCATTCAACGGTCTCGGGGCTACCTCTGGCGGCCCAGCCTTAGCATCGAAAAAATTCGGCGGATTGCGTCATTGATTCGAGACCGGTTCGCTGATATCATTATATTTGTAGATAATTGCTATGGGGAGTTCGTAGAAGAAGAAGAGCCCCTGGCTGCCGGTGCAGATATTATCGCCGGGTCCCTGATAAAAAATCCGGGCGGCGCCCTAGCTCCGCGCGGGGGCTATATTGCCGGTCGGGAAGACCTGGTCCGGCGGGCGGCGACCCGGCTGACCGCGCCGGGCATTGCCTTTGAAGTGGGCAGTGCCCTGGACTTTAACCGGCCGGCCTTCCAGGGCCTCTTCATGGCCCCCCTGATTGTCCAGCAAGCCTTAAAAGGGGCCATCTTTGCGTCAGCTATGCTGGAAAAGCGGGGCTTTGCGGTATCACCAGGGCCGGCTGACCGGCGGACGGATATTATCCAGGCCATCCGCTTTGGGGCAGAGGCGCCCCTCCTGGCCTTTGCAGAAGGGATCCAGGCGGCCTCGCCCCTGGAAAGTTATGTCCACCCGGAAGCCGCCTTCTTGCCCGGCTATGAGGACGCCGTCATTATGGCCGGGGGGACCTTTACCCAGGGCTCTTCGATCGAATTATCCATTGACGCCCCCTTGCGGGCCCCTTATATTGGGTATATGCAAGGGGGATTATCCTATGCACATGTTGTATATGCAGTGACGCTTGCTTGCCAAAGATTGGAGGCTTAAGATGGATGTCTATGCATGGCTGCTGATTATTGTATTGCTTGTAGGGACCCTTGGTACCTTTGTGCCGATGGTGCCCGGTATGTGGTTGATTTTTGCCGGTATCCTGGTTTATGGACTTTTTGACAGCTGGACGGCCTATTCACCGGTGTTTGTGGTGGTGGTTGGCATTTTAGCGGTCTTAACCTCGGTATTGGACTACGGTGGGGCCATGATTGGGGCCAAAAAATTTGGCGCCTCCAATATGGCCCCCATTGGGGCCCTGGTGGGCTCGGTGGTGGGCGGCCTCCTTTTGAATATCCCCGGGACCCTCTTAGGGGGGATTGTTGGGGCGATTTTAGCGGAGTATAAGCGGCAACGGTCCCTGCCCCATTCCCTGCGGGCAGCGGCCGGGTCCTTAATTGGGACGGCCATTGGGTCCTCTGTCCAGTTGGTGGTGGCCATGGTCATTACGGTCTATGCCATCTTCCGCTTACAAGGAGTCGCCTAATGACGGCCCCGCTGACAGTGGGTGTCCTCTTTGGCGGCCCCTCGGAAGAATACGAGGTTTCCCGGAAGTCTGCCTGTACTGTGATGAGGGGCTTGCGGGAGGCCGGTTTTGCCCCGGTCGCCATTGGCATTGCCCGGCATGGCCGCTGGTATGGACCGATCGCTGAAGAAGATATCCTGACCTTTGACCCGGTTGAAAATGCCCCCGGCGAAGTGGCCATGATGCCCCGGCCCGGTGGCACTGTATACCGCTTATTTGACCTCCAGCCCATTTGCGAGCTGGATGTGGTCTTCCCCATTATCCACGGGACCTACGGAGAGGATGGCCGGCTCCAGGGCTTTTTGGATATGTGCTGCCTGCCCTATGTCGGGGCCGGCGTTGGCGCCTCGGCCGTTGGGATGGATAAGGTCTACATGCGGGATATTGCCAAATGTCACGGCATTGCCCAGACGGACTATGCCCCCCTCCTGCGGAAGCGCTGGCAGAAGGACCAGACCGGGGTCTTAGAAGACCTGGCTCGGCAATTCGCCGGGGCAGAGGTCTTTGTCAAGCCGGCTAATGGGGGGTCTTCCATTGGGATCAACAAGGCTACGAACCGGGATGAGCTTATCTATGCCATTGACCAGGCCGCCCGCTATGACCGTAAAATCATGGTGGAACGGGCTGTTGAAAAAAGAGAAATAGAGTTGGCGGTTATGGGCAATGACCAGCCGGTGGCCTCGCTCCCCGGCGAAATCCTGGCCGACCAGGCCTTTTACGACTACCACAGTAAGTATGAAAGCCAGGTCAGCCGGACCGTTTGCCCGGCCAACCTAGATGAAAAAACCACTGAAGCCGTGCAGACCACCGGTTTGAAAATCTACCGGGCCCTGGACATGTGCGGCCTCTGCCGGGTAGACTTCTTTATTGAAAAAGAAAGCGGCCGGCTCCTTTTCAATGAGGTCAACACCCTGCCCGGTTTTACAGAGATCAGTATGTACGCCCAGATGTGGGCTGCCAGTGGGAAAGACTTAGCAACCCTCTGCCGGGAATTGGTCGAACTCGCCATCGCCCAACGGGCGGAGGTTGATGCCAATGCGATTACCTTAGGAGGGATATAATGGCTAAAAAAGAGTCGAAAAAAAAGAGTGCAACCAGAGTAGAAGGGGAAGGGCGGGAAGCCGCCCTAAAACGTGCGATTAAAGATATAGACGAACGTTTTGGTGCCGGGGCCGTCATGCGGCTGGGCGACCAGGACAAGCTGGACATTGGAGCCATTTCTACCGGGTCCATGGCCCTGGACAAGGCCCTGGGTATCGGGGGGATTCCCATCGGCCGGATTACGGAAATATACGGGCCAGAGTCATCCGGTAAAACCACTGTTGCCTTACATATTATTGCCGAATGCCAAAAAACCGGTGGGACGGCCGCCTTCATTGACGCAGAGCACGCCCTGGACCCCATCTATGCCGAGCATATCGGGGTGGATACAGCCAACCTCCTGATTTCCCAACCGGATAACGGGGAACAGGCCCTGGAAATTTGCGATGCCCTGGTCCGTAGTGGGGCCGTTGACATTGTCGTCGTGGACTCCGTTGCCGCCCTGACCCCTCGGGCAGAAATTGAAGGGGAAATGGGGGACACCCATGTCGGCCTTTTGGCCCGGCTCATGAGCCAGGCCCTGCGGAAGCTGACGGCCAACACTGCCCGGACCGGGACGACCCTTATTTTCATTAACCAGGTTCGGGAAAAAATCGGTGTCGTCTACGGGAATCCGGAAGTGACCACCGGTGGCCGGGCCCTGAAGTTCTACAGTTCTGTCCGCCTGGAAGTCCGTCGGGGCATGGCCATTAAAAAAGGGGACGAGCAAACCGGGAACCGGACCTCCGTTAAAGTGGTCAAAAATAAGGTGGCCCCGCCCTTCAAGAAGGTCGAATTCGACATCATGTATGGGGAGGGGATTTCCATTTCCGGCGGCATTGTGGATGTCGGCGCTGAAATGGGCATTATTAACAAGAGTGGGTCCTGGTATTCCTATAAGGATGAACGGCTCGGTCAAGGCCGGGATAACGCCAAGGCCTTCCTGGAAGAAAACCCTGAGCTCATGGAAGAAATCCGCCAATTGATTATGGCTGGGGTGGAAGAGCCTTCAGCTGCAGAGGGGGCGAAGGCCACTCCAGAAGATAAAGAGCCCCTTGTGGATGACGGTTTTGTGGATGAAATGAATGCCCTCCTGGACGAAGACTTTTTAGATGATGACAACCTGGAGGACCTATGATCAGCCAGAGGCATAAAGACGCGGCGCTAAAATTTTTAGCGCCGCGTCGTCGTACAGAGCAGGAAATGCGCCTTCACTTGGAAAAGCTGGACCTGGCCCTTGAGGACATAGAGGCCCTGGTGGCCTGGCTATACAGTTACGGCTACCTAGACGATGCCGAATACGCCGCCGCCTATATCCGGGATAAATTGCGCTTCCACCCCTGCGGGTCCTTGCGCCTGCGCCAGGAGCTCCGTGACAAGGGGGTTGATGAGGCCACCCTCCAGGCTGCCCTGGCGGCAAACCTACCGGTTGACTTGGAAAAAAGGTTTGTGAAACATTTTTATCTGAAGGCCCGCAAAAGGGGGCGGACCCATGTCCAGGCCCTCCGCTATGTAGCTGGCAAGGGATTTCCCGGCGACCTGATCCGGGGGTTGGAGGAATTCTTATAATGGCTTGACAATATTTGTTCTAGTTCGTAAAATTGTAAAGAGGCTCCGCATCTGCGGTGTAAATAAGTGTTTTCGCATCCCTTTGGATTGCCCGTAGGGCGGGAAGATCAATTATTGATACCGACAAACCGAGGCAGCTCGGTTTGTTTTTTTGTCCGGAGCCCACCTAATCGGAGGAAGGAGGCCTTTATGGAATTAACCATCATCGCTGTTGGTCTTGTAGCCCTGATTGTTGGCTGTGCCGCCGGTTATGTCCTGCGTAAGCAGAGCGCTGAAAAAGTGATCGGCTCTGCAGAAACAGAAGCCAAGCGGATTGTAGAAGATGCCAATCGGTCGGCAGAGACCCTTAAAAAAGAAGCGCTGGTGGAAGCGAAAGACGACGCTTACAAAATTCGCAACGAAGCGGAACAAGAAGCCCGGGAAAGACGGGCCGAAGTTCAAAACACTGAAAAGCGGTTGGTCCAGAAAGAAGACATTCTAGACCGCAAGTCAGATAGTTTAGAACAAAAGGAAGAAAAGCTGCTTGAACGGGAACAAGCCGTCTTTGAGGCAAAAAACGATATTGACCGCTTAATTGAAGAACAAAAAGCGGAATTAGAGCGGATTGCCGGCTTGACCAATGAAGAAGCGAAAAACCAGCTGTTCCGACAAGTTGAAACAGAAATCGATCATGATTTGGCCGTCATGATTAAAGACAAAGAAAACGAAGCCAAAGATGAGGCCGATAAAATTGCCCGTGAAATCATTGGCGGCGCCATCCAGCGCTGTGCCGCTGACCATGTCGCGGAAACAACCGTATCTGTGGTCCAGTTGCCCAACGATGAAATGAAGGGGCGGATTATCGGGCGCGAAGGGCGCAATATCCGGACCATCGAAAGCTTAACTGGTGTCGATTTAATTATTGATGACACTCCGGAAGCGGTGGTCGTGTCTGCCTTTGAACCGGTTCGTCGTGAAGTGGCCCGGCTGGCTTTGGAAAAACTCATTGTAGATGGACGGATTCATCCGGCCCGCATTGAGGAGATGGTTGCCAAAGCCCAGAAAGAAGTCGATGCCAGTATCCGGGAAGCTGGGGAGCAGGCGGTCTTTGACACCGGCGTCCACGGCATTCACCCGGAACTGGTGAAGCTCCTCGGTCGCCTCAAGTACCGAACCTCCTATGGCCAAAATGTCCTGAAACATTCCATTGAAGTGGCCCACTTAGCCGGCTTACTCGCAGCCGAGCTGGAATGTGATGTGAGCTTGGCCAAACGGGCAGGTCTTTTACATGATATCGGTAAAGCCCTTGACCATGAAACAGAGGGGTCTCACGTGACCCTGGGGGCTGAAGTGGCACGGAAATACCAGGAACCGAAGGGTGTTTTAAATGCCATCGTCAGCCACCATGGGGATGTTGAACCCAACTGCGTGGAAAGTGTCCTGGTGGCTGCAGCGGATGCGATTTCTGCTGCCCGCCCGGGTGCTCGCCGCGAGACCTTGGAAAACTACCTGCGTCGGCTCACTCAATTAGAAGACATTGCATCTGACTTTGAAGGGGTAGAAAAAACCTACGCCGTTCAAGCTGGTCGTGAAGTCCGTGTGATTGTCAAACCGGAAAAAGTAGACGATGCTAAAAGCGCCAAAATGGCCTTTGATATCTCTAAACGGATTGAGCAGGAAATGCAGTACCCCGGTCAAATTAAAGTCGTTGTCATTCGTGAAACCAGAAATGTTGATTACGCGAAATAAGAGCCAAGCCCCTGTCTGCAGACAGGGGCTTGGCTCTTATCTTGCGAGTTATAGTAAAGCGTGCTACAATCATTTAAATATAATGATTGGCTACGGCACTGGCGAAAGCCGTAGGCGAGGCGAGGTGTAGGATGGAAGATGTACTGGTAGCCGGCGGTGGTCCGGCCGGTATGATGGCCGCTATTGCCGCGGCTGAAGGGGGTGCCCGGGTCACCCTTTTAGAAAAAATGCCGGATTTAGGTAAAAAGCTTCTCATTACTGGCAAGGGGCGGTGTAACGTCACCACAGACTTTGGCCAGGACCAATTAATTGAACACATTCACCGCAATCCCCGGTTTATCTATTCGGCCCTAGCCCGCTTAGGGCCCAGGGAGGTGCGGGCCTTTTTTGAAGACCGGGGCTGCCCCTTGAAGGTGGAAAGAGGGGGCCGGGTCTTTCCAGAAAGCGACCGGGCCCAGAGCATCCTGGACGTACTCCTGGCCGCCTTAAAAGAGGCAGGAGTCACCGTTCAGACCAAGGCAGCCGTGGAAGAAGTGGTGCAAAACAAGGACCAGTCTTGGACCGTCCGGACCAGTGCCGGCGATTATACCGGTAAGACCCTGGTTTTGGCCACCGGCGGGGCCTCTTACCCGGCCACCGGCTCGACCGGTGACGGTTACCGGCTGGCGGCAGACCTGGGTATCGCAGTGGTGCCGGCGCGGCCGGCCCTGGTACCCCTTGCTTGCCGGCCGGGCTGGGTCCAGGCAGCTCAAGGGCTTAGCCTGCGGAATATCCGCATTATTTTTACGGCCGAGGGCAAGGTGATTTATAGCGATTTTGGAGAAATGATGTGTACCCATTTCGGGGTCTCCGGGCCGATTATCTTGAGCGCCAGCGGTCGCCTGGTAGATTACTGGCAGGACCACCCGGGCCCCATTCAGGCCACCGTTGACCTGAAGCCCGCCCTGGATGAGAAACAGTTGGATGACCGGCTCTTGCGGATGATTAAAAAAGATGGCCGTAAGCAACTGGTCAATGGTTTAAAGCCCCTCCTGCCGCAGAAACTCATCAGCCCCTTTATTGCAGAAGCCCAACTGGACCCGGCCCAGCGGATGCTGGACTTGACCCGGGCCGACCGGTTGAAGATGGGCCACCTGCTGCAAAATATGCCCCTGACGGTGACCGGGCCCAGGCCCCTGCGGGAAGCCATTGTCACCGCCGGGGGGATTGCTGTAGGCCAGGTGGCACCAAAAACCATGGCCCTCCGCAGCCATGCAGGCCTTTATGCCTGCGGAGAATTGCTGGATATTGACGCCAATACCGGGGGCTTTAACTTGCAAATTGCCTTTTCAACAGGCTATGTGGCCGGCCATGCAGCCAAGGCCTATGCAGCTTATTTTGACGGGGAGGGGAGCCCATGCAAATAGCCATTGACGGCCCGGCCGGTGCCGGCAAGAGTACCATTGCTAAAAAAATCGCCCATGACCTGGGCTTTATCTACATTGATAGCGGGGCCCTCTACCGGGCAGTGGCCCTGCTGGCCCTGCAGGAAGACCAGCCTCCGGAAGAAGGCCCTGGCCTGGCAGTCTTCTTAGACCAGCTCAGCCTGGATTTGACCACCAACCAGGCCGGCTACCAGCAGGTTTGGGCCAATGGCCGGGATGTGACAGAAGCGATCCGGGACAATGCGGTCTCCCAAAGGGTCTCTGCCTACAGCGCCCTGCCATCAGTCCGCCAGCTGGTGACCGACCGGATCCAACACTTGGCGGCCCAGGCTGACGTAGTCATGGATGGCCGGGATATCGGTACCGTTGTCTTGCCCGAAGCGGACCTGAAAATATTTCTGACCGCCAGCGTAGAAGAAAGGGCCCGCCGGCGGATGGACCAACTGGCCAGTCAAGGTGACCAGGTTGCCTTTGAAACCATTGCCCAGGAAATTGCCGACCGGGACGAAAAAGACCGCCAGCGGTCGGTCGCCCCCCTGGTTCAAGCAGCAGATGCCGTCTACCTAGATAGCAGTCATATGGGGATTGAGGACGTTTCTGAATATATTTTAGGCTTGATTCGAAAATAACCGTTGGCAACTTAAGATTTCTTGGGTATAATAGAATAGTGTACTTGAAGTTGGCTAATAAGGAGTCGGAAGATGGAAATCCGTATTGCAGCGAATGCTGGCTTTTGCTTCGGTGTTCGACATGCGATTGAAAAAGGTGAAGCCCTCATTGAGGAAGGTAAGGGACCCCTGGCAACCCTGGGGCCGCTGATCCATAACCCCCAAGAGGTGCAGCGCTTAGAAAGCATGGGGATTCGGTCTTACGATAACTATGACGATATAACAGAAAAAAGTGTTATTTTTCGCACCCATGGCGTGACGCCGGCGGTTTGCGAAGAAGCGAATCGTCGCGGACTGACAAGTTTTGATTGCACTTGTCCGAAAGTCAGAGCCGTTCAAAAATTGGCGGAAAAATACGCTGGGGACGGTTACCAAGTGCTCATACTAGGCGATGCCAACCATCCGGAAGTACAAGGTATTGTCGGCTGGTCCGGGGATCGGGCTGAGGTGTTTTTTGAGCCTGAAGAACTTCAGCACCTCAATCTCACTGGTCAAAAGGTATGCCTGGTCAGTCAAACCACAGAAAAAACGGAACGGTTTGAGTCCGCTGTGGAAATACTGGAAGACCTGGACTTGGCAGATTTAGTGGTGCGCAATACCATATGCGCCGCTACCCGAGACAGGCAACATGATGCCGGCAAGCTCGCTCGTGAAGCTGGTGCTATGATCGTCATCGGCGGTTATAACAGCGCCAATACGAACAAACTAGTGAATATTTGCCAGGAAGCAGGCGCCACCACCTATCATGTGGAAACCGCCGCTGACATACAGGCAAGCTGGTTTGACGGTGTCAATTTAATAGGCTTAACAGCAGGGGCCTCGACCCCTGACTGGATAATTAGGGAGGTCATTGACAAGATGGAAGAATTAACGATGGAACAAGGGTTAGAACAAGGCTACGGTACACTGGATCCACTCAACCTGTATGATGTGGTCACCGGGACTGTGGTTAAAATCACCCCGGACGAAGTGATGGTAGATGTCGGAGGCAAATCCGAAGGCGTCATTCCTAAGAAGGAACTGTCTTTCCAAAAAGACCCGGACGTGAATGAATTGGTCCAAGTGGGCGATGAAATTCAAGTCATGGTCATTAAAATGGAAAACAACGAGGGTCACATGGTTCTGTCCAAGAAACGTGCGGATCAAGAAAAAGCGATGGATGCCTTACAAGAAAAATTCGATAACGACGAAATTATTGAAGCAAAGGTCGTTAATGATGTTAAAGGCGGTGTCATCGTTGATATCGGCGCACGCGGTTTTGTTCCGGCTTCTCATCTTGATACCAAATACGTTGAAGACATCAAGCAATTTGTAGGGAATACCTACCGCTTTAAAATCATCGAATTTGATCCGAATCCGGAAAACCGTAAAATCATTCTTTCTCGCCGGGCTTTAATTGAGGAAGAAGAAAAAGAAAAACGGGAAGAACTCTGGAAGACCCTCGAAGTCGGCCAAACCCGGCAAGGGACCGTTCAACGGATTGCCAGCTTTGGTGCCTTCGTTGACCTGGGCGGCGTAGACGGCCTGCTGCACATTTCTGAAATGGGCTGGGGCCGCGTCAAACAACCGACCGATGTGGTCAATGTTGGCGATGAAATCGAAGTTTACATCCTTGCCTTAGATGAAGAAAAAGGCAAAATCAGCTTAAGCCTGAAAAAATTACTTGCCAACCCCTGGGATGATGTTGACGAACGCTATGAAGTCGGGTCTACCGCTCATGGTAAAGTGGTCCGCATTGCCCCCTTCGGCGCCTTCGTTTCTCTGGAAGACGGCGTAGATGGCTTGGTTCACATTTCTCAGATCGCCTGGGAACACGTTGAACAAGTAGAAGATGTTCTTAAAGTGGGTCAAGAAGTGGATGTTAAGATCCTCGATGTGGATAAAGACCGCAAACGGATTAGCCTGTCCATCAAAGAACTCAAGGAACGTCCGGCCGGTGAAACCCCGAAACAACAAAAGCCTCGCCGCGAATCCCGCCCCAAGAGTGATGTACCGGTAGTCAATGAAGACATTTCTACCAACTTAGGCGATGTCTTTGGTCAACTCTTAGACCAGGAAGAAGACGCTGAATAAGTAAAGCTTTAGCCCTGCTCCGGCAGGGCTTTTTTGCGCTTAAAAATATCCTTGCCGGCTGTCGACAAGCAGGCATTTCAGCGCATCGGGTCGGTTTGTTTTTGTTACATCGGTCTTTAGCTACTGCCATGATTTGCCCTTTCATGGTATACTGTAAGAATAGAGAAAGGAGGCTCGCCAATGAGCGGCGAACACGGAAACACCCAAGGAAAAAAGGATAAAAAACAAGAAATTTCCGGTGAACAGGTCCGTACCACCAAGTATGGCGATATTCGTATGGATGATGATGTCATCGCCTCCATTGTTGCTTTAGTTGTGAGCGGTACGCCCGGGGTGGCGGCTATGGTCGGCGGGATGACCGATGGCATCACTGAGATGCTCGGGAAAAAGTCGGCGACTAAGGGCGTTAAGGTGGAGACCACCGATGGCGCCACCCGGGTAGGGGTGGCTATTACGGTTGACTATGGGATTCCCATTCCCGACCTGGCCTATACCATCCAACAGGAAGCGGCAGAGCAAGTGAAAAATATGACGGGCGTCCTGCTACATGGGGTAGATGTCCATGTGCAGGGGGTCCGGTTTAATGATAACCATAGTGATACCGATGAGGGAAAGGCTGGTAAAGAATGAAGCAAGATAAGCGGGCAGCTCGCTTAATGACATTTCTCTGCCTCTATGCAGAGCAGGAAAGCGGTGCAGAGGATACAGGGATTTTAGACCACTTATACCCAACCCGGTTTCACTTGGCAGACCTGGCTAGAGCTTTTGGCTTAACTGAGATAGACCCATTGGCAGCTGTGAGAAGTTGGTTATATGACCGCCTGGATACGCCTAAAAGTGACCGGCTAACGACCCAGGCGGCCATGTATGACCTCTTGGCTGATTTTTATGAAGGCTATGGCCTTGCTGCAGAGCAAAAAGCCAGGCCGGCCTTGGATATGGAGGCCTATAGCACCTTTTTTGCTGCCTATGTCGAGGCCAGTGAAAAGGCCCTGCATAAGGCTGCCGGGCCGGACTGGCAGGACCGACTCATCCAGGAACTCCTGGCAGATATTGCGGAACAAGCTTTTTTTTATGAAAAGGCACCGATGGTCCTGGCCCGGGACTACTTTAAGGCCAAAAACCTTGGCCAACTTCTGGCAGAAGGCCCCATGGTCAATGCCCTCCTGGGCCAAGAGGACCTGGGGGCTTACCAGTCGGAAGTCATGGCCGCCTGGCTGGATGATGCAGACTTAAAAGGGGCCCTGGGGAAAAATATCCAAGCGGCGGACCTTTTAGCCCTAGACGGCCAGGCCGTAGCCGGCCACTTAGCTGGTATTGCCAACCAGCTGGAGGCCATTGATGAAGATATCCGAGCCGTAGCCAATAAATGGCGGCTAGACCGGCTGGCTTCCTGTGACCGGGCCATCCTCCGTCTGGGGACCTATGAGATTAAGTACGCCCCGGCCCCGGCTGACCCGGCCCTGGTCATCAATGAAGCGGTGGAACTGGCTAAAACATACGGCGACGATGATGCCTACAAGTTCATCAACGGGGCCTTGGACTCCATTGCTAAAGGGCGACCGGCTGATGAGTAAGACCTGGACGGTATCAGAACTCAACCGCTATATCAAGGGCTGCTTTGAGGAAAATGCCAATCTCCACCAGCTGGTATTAAGCGGGGAAATCGCTAATTTTAAACGGCATGCCCCCAGTGGCCACTGCTACTTTTCCTTGAAGGATGATAAGGCCTCCATTACCTGTGTCATGTGGCGGAGCCAGGTCAGCCGCCTGACCTTTAGCCCGGCCAATGGGATGACCGTCCTGGTCCGGGGGCAGGTGACGGTTTTTGAACGCAACGGGGCCTACCAGCTCTATGTCGACCGGATGCTGGCAGAAGGGGCCGGGGCCCTGGCCATCCAGTTTGAAGAACTCAAGCAAAAGCTGGCCAAGGAGGGCCTCTTTAAAACAGCGGCGGACCGTCGGCCTATCCCGACCTACCCGACCCAGGTTGGCCTGGTGACCTCTGAAACAGGGGCCGTTATCCGGGATATGTCAACGGTCATGCGGCGACGGGCCCCCTATATGAAAATCCTCCTGGCGCCGGCTACGGTCCAGGGGCCGACCGGGGCCGCTTCGATTTGCGCCGCCCTGGACGCCCTCTACCAGCGGGATGACCTGGACCTCATCATCGTAGCCCGGGGCGGGGGGTCTCAAGAAGACCTTTGGAATTTCAATGAGGAACCGGTGGTGCGGCAAATCGCCGCCAGCCCGGTGCCCATTATCAGCGCCATCGGCCATGAAACAGACGTGACCCTGGCAGACTTTGCCGCCGACCTCCGGGCCGGGACCCCGTCCATTGCAGCAGAGCAGGCGGTCCCCGACCAGGCAGACCTGCAAAAAAGCCTCCAGGCCCGTCGTCGGGCCCTGGGCCAGGCCCTCCTCCGGGATGTCCGCTTAGCCCGCTGGCGGCTGGACCAGACCTATCGGCGGCCCGCCTTTAGCCAGCCGGAAAAAATCCTGGCCCCTTATGCCCAGGCCCTCGATGAACGCTTTATGGCCCTGGACCGGGGGGTGAAGGGGGTCCTGGACCGGGCAGACCTGGCCCTACAAAAACGCATTGGCCCCCTGGTGGCCTTAAACCCACTGGCAGTGGTGGCCCGGGGCTTTTCTATAGCGACAGATGACAGCGGCCAGGTGATCAGTCACCCGGCAGACCTTCCGGTAGATAAACGCTTTTATCTACGATTTGCAGATGGGACCGTCCAGGCTCGGAGCCTGGGGCCCGTCGAAGAAGAACAGGGAAAGGAATACCATGAATAAGTCGATAGCTGAAGACATGACCTTTGAAGCGGCGCTAGGGGAATTAGATGCTGTTTTGAGTGCCCTAGAAAAAGGAGATATCCCCCTGGAAGATGCCCTGGCACATTATCAACGGGGGATGGACCTGGCCATGCTTTGCCAAAAAAAACTAGATGCTGTTGAAGAAAAAATAAAGGTTCTGCAGCCGGATGGCAGTTTGCAGACCGTCGATGAACCTGAGGGGGACAGCCATGAGTAAAAAAGCCTTGGCCGAAAAAACGGCCCTCATTACCGACCATTTAGAAGGTTTATTCCAGCCGACAGATGCCTTAAATGACCGGCTTTACGAAGCCATGCGCTACAGCCTCCTGGCCGGCGGCAAACGCCTGCGGCCGGTTCTGGTCCTGGCGGCTTGCGAGGCCGTCGGTGGGCGGCTTGACGAAAAAGCCCTGGATGTTGCAGCGGCCATTGAATGCATCCATACCTACTCCCTCATCCATGATGACCTACCGGGGATGGACGATGATGACCTCCGTCGGGGCAAACCGACCAACCACGTGGTTTATGGCGTCGGCATGGCCATCTTGGCCGGGGACGGCTTACTGACCGAAGCCTTTTCCCTTGTTGCCAAAGCCTGTGGGGATACCCCCCTGGCTGCAGCGGTGATGCGGGAGCTGGCTGAAGGGGCCGGCATTCGCGGGATGGTTGCCGGCCAGGGTCAGGACCTTCTTAGCGAAGGCAAGCGGATTGACCTGGACCACATGCAGTGGATCCACCGGCATAAAACCGGGGCCCTTATCTTGGCGGCCTGCCGGATGGGCGGCCTTTTAGGCGGGGCTGATGAGAAGAGTATGGCAGCCCTCACTGCCTATGGCCAGGCCCTGGGCTTGTCCTTCCAGATTACCGATGATATTTTAGATGTCGTTGGCGATGAGGTCCTGATGGGGAAACATACCGGGTCTGATGCCAAAAGCGAAAAGGCCACCTATCCCGCCCTCTTGGGCTTAGACCAAAGCAAGGCCCTGGCTGAAGAGGCCGTCAAAGATGCCCTGGCTGCCCTGGGCGGTTTACAAGGCGATGGGAGCCTACTCATGTACATTGCTTCCAGAATTTTAGCACGACAGAGTTAGGAGGGGTGTAATGCTCTTAGATTCTATTCAGGAACCGAAGGATTTACGCAAGCTGTCAGCTGACCAGCTGAACCAGCTTGCCGGTGAAATTCGTGACCGGATTATCCGGGTCACTTCGGAGAATGGGGGGCATCTGGCACCGAACCTGGGTGCAGTAGAGCTGACACTGGCCTTGCACAGCACCTTCCATGCGCCGGATGATAAAATTATTTGGGACGTTGGCCACCAGGCCTACATCCATAAGTTACTCACAGGCCGTAACGATGCCTTTTTTGATACCCTGCGGACCTACCAGGGAATGAGCGGCTTCCCCAAACGGACCGAAAGCCCCTATGATGTTTTCGGCACCGGTCATGCCTCCACCTCGATTTCCGCCGCCACCGGTTTTGCACTGGCCCGGGACCTGCGGCAGGAAAATAACGAAGTGGTGGCGGTCATCGGGGACGGGGCCCTTACCGGGGGCGAAGTTTTTGAGGCTATGAACTATGCTGGCCATATGAACTTGAACATGAAAGTCATTTTAAATGACAATGATATGTCGATTGATGCCAATGTCGGCGGTTTGTCCGACTACCTGACCCGACTCCGGTCTGACCCGGGCTACCAACGGGCCAAGGAAGACCTGGATGCCCTCCTGAAAAAGATTCCCACCGTCGGTCCCCGGATGGCCGACCTGGCCGACCGGCTCAAGGACGGGATGAAGTCCATGCTGGTGGCTGGGAGCTTTTTTGAGGAATTGGGTTTTAAGTATTTTGGCCCCATCAATGGCCACGATATCCAGGCCATGCGTCAGGTCTTTGAAAATGCCAAGGGCCTGCGCCGGCCGGTCCTGATCCACGTAATCACCAAGAAGGGGAAGGGCTACCTGCCTGCGGAACTGAACCCGGATAAATTCCACGGAACCGGCCCCTTTGACATTGAAACAGGCCAGGCCAAGAAAGGTAAAAAAGCGGCCAGCTATACGGATGTCTTTGCTCAAACCCTTATCAAACTAGGGGAAGAAAACGATAAAATCTGCGCCATTACGGCTGCCATGGGGTCAGGGACCGGGGTGGCCAAGTTTAAGGCGGCCTTTCCGGACCGGGCCTTTGATGTGGGCATTGCAGAAGGCCACGCCACCACCATGGCCACAGCCCTGGCCCTGGATGGGATGCAGCCGGTCCTGGCCCTTTACTCCAGCTTTATGCAGCGGGGGTTTGACCAGCTCATCCATGACTGTGCCCTCCAGGAGGCACCGGTGGTCTTTGCCCTGGACCGGGCCGGCCTGGTTGGTGAAGACGGGCCCACCCACCACGGGGCCTTTGACCTGTCCTACCTGCGCCTGGTGCCCAATATGACCGTTATGGCCCCCAAGGATGAACGGGAACTCCAGAATATGCTCTATTCAGCCCTGGCCTACCAAAAACCGACGGCCATCCGTTACCCCCGGGGTCAGGGGGTTGGCGTAGAAACCCTGGATACCTTTGACTATATCGCGCCGGGCACCGGGGAAGTTCTGGCCCGGGGCAAGGATGCCTGCCTGGTGGCCATCGGCAGCATGGTTTATCCGGCGGCCCAGGCAGCAGAAGCGCTCCGGGCCCAGGGCTATGAGGTCGGGCTGGTGAATGCCCGCTTTGTTAAGCCCTTGGATGAGGCCCTGCTGGCCCAAGTTTTTGCTGAGACCAACCTGGTGGTGACCCTGGAAGAAAATGCCTTAACCGGCGGCTTTGGGTCGGCTGTAGCAGAATGGGCGACCGGTGCCGGATTGGCCAACCCCCTCTTGCGGATAGGCCTGCCGGACCATTTTGTGGAAGCCGGTACTGTCAGCCAGCTGAAAGAAAACCTGCAGTTAGACCCGGAAGGGATTTTTAGCCAGGTGGCTGCAGCCCTAAAAGGACAGAAGGCCCATGGCTAAAAAAGAGCGACTGGACCTGGTCCTGGTTAAGCAGGGACTCTTTGATAGCCGTCAGGCTGCCCAAAAGCGAATCATGGCCGGGGAAGTCCTGGTAGATGAGCAAAAAATTGACAAGGCAGGGACCCAGGTATCCCCGACGGCTAAGATTCGCCTCCTGGGTAAGGACCTCCCCTATGTCAGCCGGGGCGGCTTGAAATTAAAAGAAGCCATTGACGTCTTCGGCCTGGACTTCCAAGACCGGGTGGTCTGTGACCTGGGGGCCTCGACCGGCGGCTTTGTGGACTGTGCCTTGCAAAGTGGCGCCCGGAAGGTCTATGCCATTGATGTCGGGACCAACCAATTGGCCTGGTCCTTGCGGACCCACCCCCAAGTGGACTGCCGGGAGCAGACCAATGCCCGCTACCTGACGGCAGAGGACTTTCCGGAGCTGATGGACTGGGTCACCACAGACGTGTCCTTTATTTCCCTCTCTAAAATCTTTCCGGCGGCAGCCGCCATCCTGAAAGATGAGGGGGAAATGGTGGCTCTCATTAAGCCCCAGTTCGAGGCTGGCCGCGACCATGTCGGCAAACATGGGGTCGTCAAAGACCCGGCTGTCCACCGGACGGTCATTGCAGAGGTCATTGCCGCTGCCGAAGGCCTTGGCCTCTGCCCCCGGGCCCTGACCCCTTCGCCCGTCCGAGGGCCGGCCGGTAACGTAGAGTACCTCCTCTGGCTCAGCAAAAACCGGAACCTGGCCCAAGACCTGGATATTCCGGCGGCGGTTGAAGCAGGTATGGCCATCCAATGATGACCGAGATGGACTGGCTCATTCTGACCATTTGCTGTAGCCTGGGGGTCTTTATCCTCGGCTACCGGGGCTGGAGGCGCTTTCAAGGCAAACGCCGGCAGGCCCGGGGGAAAAGGAAGGAAATCCAGGCTGAAAAACTCCTCAAAGAGGCCGGCTACCGGATTCTATCTCGACAAAAGAAGGGGCGGATGGTTTATTATATTGACGGTCAACGGAAGGAACAGGTCATTTATGCTGATTACTGGGTGGCTAGGGGCTGGCACCACTATGTTGTTGAAGTCAAAAGCGGTCGCCAGGCCAACCCCCAGCTGGCAGCAGTCCGTCGTCAATTACTAGAGTATAGGGCTGTTTTTCGCCCCCACGGCATTCTTTTTATTGATATGGAAAAAAAGAGAATTCGGCGTGTTGACTTTGAAGGCCAAGCGAGAGGCTTCATCCCCGGGCTTGCCGGCAGCCTTTTAGGGGTCATCGTGGCCTTGGCGATACAGTTAATCATAAGGTAGGTGATAGGTTTGAGTATTACGAGTGTAGGTTTGTATGCAAACTTTGAGCGGGAGGGTGTAGAAGACCTTTGCGATGAGATCATAGCTGAGTTGGTTCAGCGGAATGTCCGGGTTTATGCAACGACGGACAGTGCTTTTACCAATATAGATGTGGAACTTTTACCCCGCCGTAGTCTACTGAAAACGATCGAACTCATGCTGGTTATCGGTGGTGATGGGACCTTTTTACGAGCGGCGACAGACCTAGCTGGCGCTCCTATCCCCATGCTCGGAATCAACAAGGGCCATCTGGGTTTCTTATCCGAACTGGAAGTGGAAGACTTCTTCCCCATGCTAGACCGGATTCTGGCCGGTGAATTTTCTATTGAGTACCGGATGAAGATTGCGGCCACCCTCATCCGGGATGGGGAAATCATTGCGGAAATCATCGGCCTCAATGATGTTGTTATCAACCGAAACCCCTTGGATAATACCATTGCCCTGGATGTCTATATGGGTGAAGCCCTGGTAGACCATTACCGGGGAGATGGGCTAATTGTTGCCACACCAACAGGGTCAACGGGCTATTCCTTTTCTGCTGGGGGGCCGCTTATTTATCCGGGGACAGACTGCTTAATTGTGAACCCCATTTGTGCCCACTTAATGGGGGTGAGATCCATTATTATCCCGGCTGATGAATCCGTTGATGTCTTCTTGGGCCGAGGTCGATCAGGCGCCTACTTGGTGGCTGACGGCGTCAACCCTATGCTGATGCAGTTGGGCGACCACCTCCACGTCGAACGGGCACCGAGTACGGTACAATTGGTTCATTTACGTGATCACCCCTTCTTCCAAGCCGTACATACTAAAATGTTGAATACCAGTGAACGGAGGTCGAGGGATTATTATGAATAAAAGGCAAAGGCGGATCTTAGAATTGGTCTTAGAGCAGCAAATTTCAACCCAGAAGGAATTGGCTGAACGCCTCCGGGAGGAAGGTTACCAGATTACCCAGGCCACCGTCTCCCGGGATATCAAGGAGCTCCAGCTGGTCAAGGTCCCTATTGGCGGAGACCAGTACAAGTATGGCCGGTCCCAGGACAGTGTCCCCGGGGAATCTAAGTTGCGGATGCTCTTCCGGGAATTTGTCTTGTCCTATGATAGCAGCGAGAACCTGGTTATTATCAATACCCCACCGGGTAATGCCAATACCATCGCCTATTTTATTGACCGGCTGGGCTGGCCCGAGGTCATAGGGACCATCGCCGGGGATGATACCATTATGCTCATTTGTAAGCCAAAAGAGGCGGTGCCCGTCGTTATTGGCTATATAGAACATTACATTAACAATTAGTTGTATTTCTGAAAGGAGGTCTGGGATGCTGGAAGAGTTGACCGTACGGAACTTTGCCTTATTAAAAGAGCTACAGTTGACCTTTGATCATGGGCTGAATGTGCTCACCGGTGAAACCGGGGCAGGGAAGTCTATTGTTGTAGATGCCATGGGCCTTCTTTTGGGGGAAAGGGCTAATTTACGGGATATCCGCTATGGCTGCGACAGTGCCCTGGTTGAAGGGGTCTTTTCTGTTGCGCCGGGGAGCCCGACAGCGGCCTTGGCGGAAGACCAGGGCTTTACAACAAGTCCCTTGATCCTCTCTAGGGAAGTCCGGCAAAATGGGCATAATAGCTGCCGGATCAATGGCCGGCAGGTCACCCTGACCCAATACCGGGCCCTGGCCCAGGGCCTGGTGAGCATCTACGGTCAGCATGACTACCTCTATTGGCTGGCCCCGGACCACCAGTTGACCCTGCTGGACTCCCTGGGGGACCAGGCCCACCAGGCCCTCCTGGCAGACGTGGCCAGGGCCCATCAAGGGACCCGCCAGGCAGCCCGGAACTTAAAAAAAGCGATGAAGGACCGGGAGGCCGACGAAAAGGCCCGCCAGCAGGCCAGGGAAAACCTGGAAGACCTCCGGCCCCTAAAGCTGAAGGTCGGGGAAGAAGCAGAGGTTAGCGCCAGGCATGGGCAGTTGGCCAAGCGGATGGAAATCCAAACCGTCCTGGAAGAGGCCTATGCCATGCTCTATGGCGATGACACCAGTGTCCAGTCTCTCTTGACCCTGGCCCTGGACCGATTGACAGAGGCTGTCCGGCTGGATACCGGGCTGGTAGAGACGGTTAAAGACCTGAAGAGTGCCTTGATTTCTGTCCGAGAAGGGGCCCAGACGGTGGCTGATGAAATTAGCCGGGGCGGTTCGCCTGCAGAGCTGGAAGCCCTATCTGACCGCCTGGCCACCTACCACCGCTTGCGCCAGCGGTATGGGCTAGAACCGGATGACCTCATCGTTCAGATGAAGGCCTGGGAGGCCCTGCTGGACCGGGAGGCCGACGATGAGGCGGATTTTGAAGCCCTCCAGGCGGCTTATGCCGCTGCCCGGAGTCATTACAGCCAGTTGGCCCAGGCCCTGACTGAGAGCCGCCGCCAGGTGGCCGGGGTTTTGAAAGACCACCTGGAAAAGGAGCTGGCGGACTTGGCTATGCCCCATGCCCGCTTTGAAGTGGCTTTCAGCCAGGGCCGGGCCGGCAGCAGCGGTACGGACCAAGTTGTATTTATGCTCCAGGCCAACCCGGGCTCGCCGGCCCTTCCCTTGCATGAAACGGCATCCGGCGGGGAAATGAGCCGGCTCATGCTGGCCTTTAAGACCCTCTTGACCAGTCAGGAGGATACAGAGACCCTGATTTTTGACGAAATCGATACTGGCATCGGCGGCCTGACCCTGGCCGAAGTGGCTAAAAAATTAGCGACGGTCTCCCGCCAGGCCCAAGTCATTTGCGTCACCCATGCCCCGGCCATTGCCGCCTATGCAGACGGCCACCACCTCATTGAAAAGCATACGGACGGGACCAGTACCCATACCACCGTCCAGACCTTAAACGAAGGGGAGACGGTAGAAGAAATCGCCCGGATGCTCGGTGGCCAGGCCGATTGGCAACTGGCCCATGCCCGCGAAATGCGGGCAGCCGCCAAAAAACGCCACTAACCCTTCGGTTGGTGGCGTTGGCTTTTTACTGTTATTCGCTAGGGACTTCCAAGCGCTGGATGAGGGCCTGCAAGTCTTCTGCTGAAAAATGATAGCTCTCTGTGCAGAAGTGGCATTTGACATCGGCCTGGCCATCTTCAAGGAGAATTTCCTTTAAGTCCTTGGGCCCCAGGGATATGAGGGCTTTTTCCGTTTTGGCCCGGCTACACTGGCAGACCCAGCTTAAGGGGGTCTTGTCTAAAATTTGGTAACCAACTTGGCTGAAGAGCCGGTCGGCAATATCTTCCGGCGTCTGGCCCGCTTCCAGAAGGTCGGTTAAGGCGCCGAGGCCCTGGAGCTGGTCTTCTAGGTAACTGATGGTGGCTTCAGAGGCCTTGGGCAGGAGTTGGATGATGAGGCCGCCGGCCTGGCGGATGCTGTAGTCTACATCGACCAGGACCCCCAGGGCGACAGCGGAAGGGACTTGTTCCGACTGGGCAAAGTAGTAGGTGAAGTCTTCGGCAATTTCACCGCTGCGCAAGGCGACGGTGCTGTTGTAGGGCTCACCGGCGCCCATGTCCTTGCTGACGGTCAGGCGGCCCTGGCCGATGATGCCGCCGACATTGAGTTTGCCATCCGGCCGTTTTGGCATATCGGCCTGGGGGTTGCCAACATAGCCTTTGACATGGCCATGGCGGTCAGCGGTGGCAATGAGCCCACCGGCCGGCCCATCGGCCCGGATGCTGGCCGTGATCATGTCCTTGTCATCCTTGAGCATGGTCCCCATCATGACGGTAGCCGTCATGAGCCGGCCCAGGGCGGCGCTCATCACCGGGCTGGTTTGGTGGATCTGGGCAGCCTGGTTGACGGTGTTCCGGCTCGTAGCAACAAAAGCCCGGAGCTGGCCGTCGGCAGCGGTAATCCGGAGCTGGTAATCCTGCTGTGGAGTCATTATTCCAATCCTTTCATAAGCCGCAGGCCTGGCCTGGCGGTAGGTTCAAATCGGGAGGTTGTATGCAAAATAAGAAATCAGTGGTGGTCAGTGGGGCCACCGGTGGTATTGGGACGGCCATTGTCCGTGATCTGGCCCAGGCAGGCTGGCAGGTCTTTGCCGGCTACCGGCAAAACCTGGCCAAGGCCCAGGCCCTGGCCGCAGCATTTCCGGACCAGGTCATCCCTATTCAAGTCGATGTCCGCCAGGAGGCGTCCGTAGACCGGCTCTTCCAGGTCATTGATGAAGCCCTGGCCCACGAGCCTCTTGAGGCCCTGGTCAATGCAGCGGGTATCGACCACTATGGCCTACTCCAGGACTTGGATATGGCTCATTGGGAAGATATCCTGGCCACTAATGTAACCGGGAGCTTTCTCATGGCCCGGGCGGCCCTGCCCCAGCTCATTCATGCCAAGCATGGGAGCATCTTAAATATTTCCTCTATTTGGGGGGCCCGGGGGGCGGCCTGTGAGGTAGCCTATTCGACCTCTAAAGGGGCCATAGATGCCTTTACCAAGGCCCTGGCCCAGGAGCTGGCCCCGAGCCAGATCCGGGTGAATGCCCTGGCGCCCGGGGTGGTGGCCACAGCCATGTTTGACCACTTGAGCCCGGATGACCAGGCTGCGACCTTAGCGGAGATCCCCTTTGCCCGGCCGGCCACTGCCGATGAGATTGCCAAGTACGCCCGCTTTTTACTCTCAGAGGAGGCTGCCTATATGACCGGCCAGGTCATCACCGTAGCCGGTGGCTTTGTCATATAGGACCCGCTTTTTCCAGTCGAAAAAACCGGCCCTCCGGCATATAAAAAACCGGAGCGCCGGGGCTATTTAGTCTTCCAACTGAATCAGGTGGTAGGTCTTTTTCCCTTTACGGATTTTCAGCCGGCCATCAGCATCAAAATCATCTTCTGTCACCAGGTACTTGCTGTCGGTGATTTTTTCCTCTTGGAGGCTGATGCCCCCCTGGTCGACCAGGCGTCGGCCCTGGCTGACAGAGTCAACGAGGTCAGTATCCTTTAATAACTGTAAGAGCCCGTAGCCTTCTGTAAAGGCTGACCGGGCTATTTTTGTTTCCGGCAGGGCACCGGCCTGGGCACCACCTGCAAAGAGGGCCTTGGCAGCGGCCTGGGCCTCTTGGGCATCGGCTTCACTGTGGACCAGTTTGGTGATTTCATAGGCCAGACGGTCCTTGGCAGCGTTCATCTCTGCCCCTTCAACCGCCGTCATAGCATCAATTTCTTCAATAGGTAAGAAGGTCAGGAGCCGGAAGCACTTGTTAACATCGGCATCATCGACATTTCGCCAATATTGATAGAAGTCATAGGGGGACATCTTATCCCGGTCCAGCCATACAGCGCCGCCAGCGGTTTTACCCATCTTAGTGCCGTCGCTCTTGGTCAAGAGATTCATGGTGAGGCCGTAGACGCTTTCCCCTTCAGACCGGCGGACCAATTCAACCCCGCCGATGATATTGGACCATTGGTCATTGCCGCCAAGCTGGAGCCGGCAACCATACTTACGGAATTGGTATAAAAAGTCATAACTTTGCATGACCATGTAGTTTAATTCAGTGAAGGTGAGCCCTTCTTCCAGGCGGGTCTTGTAGCACTCGGCAGAGAGCATCCGGTTAATAGAGAAGTGGTAACCGACATCCCGTAAGAATTCGATATAGTTCAACTCACGGAGCCAGTGGGCGTTGTTGAGACAGAGGCCCTTGTCATCGTCAAAGTCAATGAATTTTTCCGCCTGTTTTTTGAAGTTGGCACAGTTTTGGTCAATTTCCTCAATGGTCATGACCCGGCGCATATCACTCCGGCCTGAAGGGTCCCCAACCATGCCTGTGCCGCCTCCAAGGAGGACAATGGGCCGGTGGCCTAAGAGCTGCAAGTGGCGCATAACCATAAACATAATAAAGTGGCCGACATGAAGGCTGGCTGCCGTCGGGTCAAAGCCACAATAATAGGTGACCTGCTCTTTAGCAAATAGCTCGCGCAACTCGGCGGGATGGGTAGCTTGCGCAATGTAACCGCGCTCCTGCAATACATCATACGCATTTCTTTTGTCCATATTTTCCTCCTATGTCGTTCGATGGTGATTAGGATTTATCATACCCCTTTTCAGGGGGCTTTGCAAGAGACCCCTCCAGCCCGGCCTGCTCCAAGTTCAGCAAATATTTTTTTGCTGCCAGGCCGCCGCCGTAGCCGCCCAGACTTCCATCTGCCCGGATGACCCGGTGACAGGGGATGATAATAGACAGGGGGTTGCGGTGGTTGGCCCCACCAACAGCCCGGCTGGCCTGGGGTCGACCGATGGCCTGGGCAATGGCCTGGTAACTGGCCGTATGCCCATAAGGAATGTCCCTTAGGGCCTGCCAGACCTGGCGTTGGAAGGGGGTACCCAGGGGCTTAATCGGGAGAGAAAAGCGGGTTCGCTGACCGGCAAAATATTCTTCTAACTCCCGATTTAAAGGGGCTGTTAATGGACTTGCTGCATAGACTAGGCCCAGCCGATGAGCGGCTGCAAAGATCCGAGCATCTTCTTCTCTGTAGCCTAGATAGTAAATAAAGTGGTCGGAGGCGAGGGCAGGGAGGTCCCCCAGGGGGGTCTGTACCTTGAAAAAATAGACCTGGTCAAGCATATTTTCAGCCATCCTTTCTTTGTAGATAAAAGCGCCTCCTGCTGAGAGCATGAGGCGCTTTTTTATATTAGGCTAGGGCAGCGGCAAGGTCATCTGCCAGGCGGTCTAATTCTTTGTAGGTATCCTCTGTCGGGGTGAAGCGGTGCTTGACGCTTTCGCCGGCCTGCTTCATTTTTATCCCGGTTAAGCGGTCATTTAATTGGTCGCAGGCTTCCCCGGTCCAGCCATAGTCCCCAAGGGTGGCAAAGGGTTTGCCCTTGGCGTTGACGGCATCAATGGAAGAAATCAGGTCCCATACCGGCTTTAAGGCAGCCCGATTAATGGTCGGAGACCCGAAGACGAGGGCATCGGCCGATAAGTGGGGAAGGAGGTCGGCTTCATCATTTTTGATGATATCCGCAATGAAGACGTCTAGGCCTTTTTCAACAAGTTGATCAGCAAGATACTTGCTCATTTGGCGGGTAAAGCCATAGGCGGACACATAGAAAATAGCTACGGATTTTTTGCGGTCTGCCTTGGGCTCAGCACTCCATTCGCGGTACTTGTCCTTGGCTTCGCTTAAATAGGGTTCGCCGAAAGTGGGCCCGTGGGAGGGGCAAACCACATCGATATCCAGCGTATCTACATAGGCCAGGGCATTGCGGACAGCAGCCGGGAAGGGCCCCATAATGCTCCAGTAGTAGTTGGCGAACTCAATGTCATAGAGTTCTTTTTTCCGGCAGGTTTCCAGCCGTTCCGTCGGTTCACAGAAGTGGGCCCCTAAAAAGTCGCAGGGGAAGAGAGCCTTGAGTTCCGGGCAGTAGGTGATCATGGTATCCGGCCAGTGAACGTTGGGGCTGGTTTTGAAAACCAGAGACCGGCCACCTAAGTCCAGGCTATCCTCACCCTTAACCACCTGGGCCTGGAAGTCCTTGTTGGTGATGGCCTTCAGGTTGTTGATGGCAGCTACACTGCCGATGACGGTTACGTTCGGATTTTTTTCTAAAAAGGCAGCTACAGCAAAGGAGTGGTCCGGCTCTGTATGGTTAATGACTAGGTAATCAATAGAATCCAGCGGGGTGACTTCTTCGATTTTGTTGAACCAGACTTCTTCAAAGCCACTGTGGGACCCTTCAATGAGGGCCTTTTTGTCGTCACCCATCACCAAATAGGACCCATAGGTCGTCCCGTACTTGGTGGCCATAATAATGTCAAAAACGCGCAGGGTCGGGTTTTGTACCCCAACGGAGTAGAGATGCTCTTTTATTTTCATCAATATCTTACCTTTCTTCGTGAAATCTTGAATGGGTAGTTAGCTGGTTCTATGATCTTTTGCCTAAGCGTATATACCCAAGAGCTTCCTTTTTAAACAAGGGTAACCGCCTACCGCCTAAATTATAACGGTAAAAAGTCGCCTTTACAAGGAAGATAGCCTATTATATAGGATAAAATTCCTCTATGCTCTGGACGTGTAGATAGGGGCTGCTTTAGCCTCGATGGATCAGGTCTAGGCTGGACAAAAGTCTAAGCTGGGTAAAAGTAAAAGGGGACAAAGGGGTCGAGAAATATTGCACAATCTATTTTTATTGGGTATTATTGGTATAAGAGGAAGATGTATGGTGAAAGAAGGTGTAAAGTTGAAAACGCAAAAAATACCGGAAGCAACGATTACCCGCTTATCGGTGTACTCACGCTTTCTATCTGTAGTGGAGGCTTCAGGTATTAGTAGCATTTCTTCAGGCGAAATAGCTGAAGGAACAGGAGGTACACCGGCCCAGGTCAGAAAGGACCTGGCCTATTTTGGTGACTTTGGGACCCGGGGCGTCGGCTACAATGTGCCCAGTTTAAATGAGGCCATCAAAGAGATTCTAGGGGTAGACAAGCCTTGGCGGATGGTGCTTATAGGGGCTGGCAACTTAGGCTCGGCCCTAGCCCATTATTCAGGTTTTCGCAACCGGGGATTTGAAATCATAGCGGCCTTTGATAATGATATCCGCAAGGTTGGGATGACCCTGTCCGGCCTGCCTATTTTACCCATTGGTGAGATGGCGGCCTACATTGCTGAGCATGATATTCAAATTGCCATTATTACGGTCCCGGGACCGGCTGCCCAAGATGTTGCCGACGAATTGGCGGACACAGGGATAGCCGGCATCCTGAACTTTTCGCCGACAACCCTCAGCATGCCTGACCGGGTGTCGGTGCGCAATATTGACCTGACCGTGAACCTGGAAGTCTTAAGTTTTATTATTACCAATCGTGACTTTCTGGCCGGTGGCGCTTTAGTCGAATGAGCGCCCTGGTTCTGGTGTCCACGTCAGCCCAAAGGCAGGCCCTCCTTGCGCAATTGGGCTTGCCTTTTACGGTGGCAGCGCCTAAACTGGAAGTAGAGACCCTCAAACCTGGCTGGGGCCTGGATGAGGCCCTGGCAGACCTGGCCTTTCGCAAGGCCCAGACGGTCCGGGCAGACTATCCGGATGCCCTCCTCATTGGTTGTGATACCATGGTGGTGGCCGACGGAGAGCCCCTGGGCAAGCCGGCTGATTTGGCGGCTGCCCGGCAGATGCTGGAGGCCCTTTCCGGCAGGGTCCACCAAGTCAAGAGTGGCCTGGCCCTCCTTGTGCCGGATGGCCGGTCTTTCCAAGCGACCGTTACCACCCAGGTCCAGATGAAAAATTTAACGGAAGGCCTTATTGAGGCCTATTTGGCGACCCATGAAAGCAGAAACCGGGCCGGCAGCTATGCCATCCAGGGGCGGGGGGTTGCCCTAACAGAAGGGATCCAGGGGTCTTATACGAATGTCGTCGGCATGCCCCTGGAAGTGCTCTGCCAGTGGCTGGCTGACATTGGAGAGGAGCCGTTCGGTTATGAGTGATGAACGTTTAGGCGTCAAGTCTTTACCGCCGGAGCTGCGACCCCGGGAGCGGCTGCAGCAGTATGGGGCCCGGGCCCTGTCGGATGCAGAGCTCCTGGCCATCCTCCTGGGCAGTGGGACAAGCAAGTATAATGTCATCGATTTGGCTCAGCTGATTCTGCAGCATGCCGGCGGCCTGGCCCAGCTTACCCAGCTCAGCTATGAGCAGATCACCCAGCTGGACGGGATTGGCCCTAGCCGGGCCTGTACGGTATTGAGCCTGGGTGAACTGGCCCGGCGGCTGAGCCTTTTGCAGGCCGGGGGCCTGGTGGAAAAAATCGGCGGCAGTGCAGATGCCGGCCGCTACTTTAATGACCTGGCCTCCAGGCGGGGGCAAGAGTGCTTTATGGTCCTCTACCTGGACAGCAAGCACCGGGTCTTAGAGAAGAAGGTGGTCTCGGTCGGGACCCTAAATGAGGCCCCGGTCCATCCTCGTGATGTTTTTCACTATGCGGTCCATCACAATGCCTGCTGCATCATCTGCGGCCACAACCACCCCAGTAATGACCTGACACCCAGCCGGGCCGATGACCGGTTAACGGAACGTCTGCAGGCTGCAGCGGACTTACTGGGGATCGATTTATTAGACCATATTATTGTGGGCCACGAAGGCTTGGCCTATTATTCTTATAGAGAGCACGGACGGATTATTCAATAAAAGTGAGGAGGGGGACCATGGCGCGGATTACTGTTGTTGAAGACGAAACCGCTATTCGTGAACTCATTCGCCTGAACCTGGAATTGGCCGGCTATGAGGTCCAAGAAGCAAAAGACGGGTTGGAGGCCCTGAACCTGATCCGCAATAACCGGCCGGACCTCGTCTTGTTAGATATTATGATGCCGAAAATGGACGGCTACACCCTCTTGGAAGAACTGAAAAAAGACCAGGTGGCGGTGATTTGCCTCACGGCCAAGGATTCGGTCCAGGATAAGGTCAAGGGCCTTGAAATGGGGGCCGATGACTATATCACCAAGCCCTTTGACAGTATGGAGCTCCTGGCCCGGGTCAAGGCCGTCCTCCGGCGGACCGGGACCGAGGATGACCAGCTGGTGGCCAAGTCTGTCAGTTACCGGGATATTGTTCTGGATCCTGAGCAGCACCGGGTATCCAAGAAGGGGGAAGAAGTGCCCCTGACCCTGAAGGAATTTGAACTCCTGGCCTACCTCATTGAACACAAGGGGAATGTCTTAACCCGAGAGCAGCTCCTGAGCCAAATTTGGGGCTATGACTATGAGGGCAATACCCGGACGGTGGACATGCACGTCCAGCGGCTCCGGACCAAGCTGGACCTGGATACCATCAAGACGGTCTATAAAGTCGGCTACAGACTGGAGGAATAATGCGCTTTTCAGTCAAACTGGTGCTTATATGCGAGGGTATCTTTATTGCCCTGACCATCCTCATTGCAGCGACCATTGGGACCATGGCCTATGAAGAAACCCGTCAAGGGGTCATTGAAGGTTATATCTATGAGGCCGGGAATATCCTGAATAATATCAACCTCTACCTGTCTGAGCAAAAGCCGGTGGTGGATGTCGCTGCCAGTGTTGTGGATATTTTCAGCAAGGACGGTCTGGCCATTGAGGTGTACGACAAGGACCTCAACCGCTTGGCCGGGAATACGGATGGGCTTCAAAAAGTGCACCGGCCCGAATTGTCTGCCGCCCTGACCAATAGCGGGCGGCAGACTTTCGTATCCCGCCATGATGACCAAGGCCGCTACCTGGCTTTTTTTACGCAAAAATTAGACCGGGGCGATGACAGTTTACTGGTGGCCATTGTTAAGGACATCTCCGACCTAGATGCCCAGCGCCGAGCCACTTACCTGGTTACTGCCCAGGCCCTGGTGGTGGGCTGTCTGGTGGTCGCTATCCTTATTTGGCTGGTGACCAGCTACCTGACCCGGCCCATCCGGAACTTAAGCCGGGCCTCCCGGCGGATTGCCCTGGGGGACTACAGGGAGCGGGTCCCGGTGACGACCCAGGATGAATTCGGTGAACTGGCCCAGAGCTTTAACATGATGGCGGCAGCCGTCGAGGACAACATCGCCGAGCTGGAAGAGCGGAATGAGGCTCAAACCCGGATGATGGACAACCTCACCCATGAGCTCCGGACGCCTCTGACCTCTATTATCGGCTATGCAGACCTCCTCCAGCGGATGCCCTATGATGAAGCGACCCTGGCCAAGGGCCTCGGCTATATTTATAGCGAAGGCCAGCGGATGCTCAACTTAAACAAAACCCTGGTCGACCTGACCTATACCCGGCACGAGCCCGTTGACTTTGAACGGGCTGACTGGCTGCCGGTGGCCAAGGATGTCTGCGGGCTCATTAACTTGCGGGCCAAGGAAAAGGGGGTCGCGGTCTTTGTCTGCGAAGAATCCCTGTCCTTGGATATGGCACCGGACCTGATGCGGAGCCTTCTGACCAATCTTTTGGACAATGCCCTGAAGGCAACCCCTGCCGGTGGCCGGATCAGCCTTTATGCCAGGGAAGAGGCCGGCTGGGTTCATATTGTTGTGGCTGATACCGGTAAGGGGATGACCCCTGACCAGGTCAGCAAGATTACAGAACCCTTCTACCAGGTGGAAAAGTCCCGGAACCGGGGGGATGACCCCTTTGCCGGCCTGGGCCTGGGCCTGGCTATTGTGAAGCAAATTGTAGATAAGCACCAAGGGCACATTGACTTTTCCAGTATTCCCGGCCAGGGCACCGAGGCCTGCGTGACCCTGCCGCAAGTTCAGGCATCCAGGGACCGGGACGCTGATGAAGGCTCGCAACCAGCTGGTTAAAAAGACACTTGTGCCCCATAAAGAGATAAATAATGGTAATAAGAGGGTAAATAAAGAAAATGTACTGCAAAATTGTCAAAAGAGTGCTATTATTAAACCAGTCTATAAAGTTTTTTATAAGCTTATAAATTGGAGGAGGGAGTGCGAATGAAAAATATTAAATCCGTATTAGTCGCCAACCGCGGCGAAATAGCGATTCGCGTTTTCCGAGCTTGTAAGGAGCTTGGCATTCGTTCGATTGCCATTTACTCTGAAGAAGATAAAAATTCGCTTTATCGTACCCTGGCAGATGAGTCTTATCAAATTGGTAAGGGCAAGCTGCCGGTAGATGCTTATCTGGATATTGCAGAAATCATCGCCCTGGCCAAGGCCAAGGGGGTTGATGCCATCCATCCGGGTTACGGCTTTTTAGCTGAAAATGCCGAGTTCGCCGAATACTGCGAACGGTCCGGGATTATCTTTATCGGGCCGACCCATGAGATGCTCAATGCCCTCGGGGATAAGATTCAATCTAAAATTGTTGCCAAATCGGTGAATGTGCCCACCATTCCCGGCGTTGAAAAACCGGCCCTTAACCTGGAAGAAGCCCGGGAGTATGCCGAGGTTTGCGGCTATCCGATTATCTTAAAGGCTGCAGCCGGTGGTGGCGGTCGCGGGATGCGGGTGGTCTATAAAGAAGCTGACCTGGAAAATGAGTACCTGAGCGCCTGTAACGAAGCCAAAAAGGCCTTCGGTATTGGCGATGTCTTCGTGGAAAAATTTATCGCTGAACCCAAGCACATTGAAGTCCAGGTCCTGGGGGACAACTATGGCAACCTGGTCCACCTCTATGAGCGGGACTGCTCCATCCAGCGGCGCCACCAGAAGGTCATCGAATTTGCCCCGTCCCTGGTTCTGACCGATGCCCAGCGGGAAGCCATCTGCCAAGATGCCCTGAAGATTGCCGGCGCGGTCAACTACCGTAATGCCGGGACTGTGGAGTTCTTAGTCGACCATACCGGTCAGCACTATTTCATTGAAATGAACCCCCGGATCCAGGTTGAACACTGCGTTACTGAAATAATTACCGGGATCGATATCGTCCAAGCCCAAATCCGGGTGGCAGACGGCTACCGGTTGGATTCTGAAGAAGTCGGCATTCCCAACCAGGAAAGTATCCAGGTTCGGGGCCACGCCATCCAGTGCCGGGTGACCACCGAAGACCCCATCAACCACTTTGCACCGGACACCGGGACCATCAGCGTCTACCGGTCCAGCTCTGGTAACGGGATTCGCCTGGACAGCGGGAACGCCTATGCAGGGGCCTATATCAGCCCCTTCTACGATAGCCTCCTGGTTAAGGTGATTGCCTACAGCAATACCTTTGGCAGTACCATCGACAAGGCCATCCGGTGTTTGCGGGAAATGAAGATTAAGGGCGTTAAAACCAATATCGCCTTTTTGATCAACGTCTTAAATACAGAAGAATTTAGAAAGGGCCAGTGTGATACCGGCTTTATTGCCCGGACGCCGGAACTCTTTGACATCAGAAAGAGTAATGACAAGGAATTAAAAATCCTGACCTACCTGGCCAATAAGGTTGTTAATGAAACCAAGGGGAGCAAGCCTGCCTTTGATGTGCCGGTCGTCCCTAAGTTTGAAAAACCGGAAAAACCCCTGTACGGGACCAAGCAGCTCTTAGATGAAAAAGGGCCAGAAGGTTTGTGCAAGTGGGTCTTAGACCAGAAGAAGCTCCTCATTACCGATACCACCCTGCGGGATGCCCACCAGAGCCTGGTGGCCACCCGGATGCGGACGACGGATATGCTGAACATTGCCCCGGCCCTGTCTGTCCTGGGTAAGGACCTCTTCAGCCTGGAAATGTGGGGCGGGGCCACCTTTGACACCGCCTACCGCTTCTTAAAAGAAGATCCCTGGGACCGGTTGACCAAGCTCCGGGAAGCCATTCCGAATATCTTATTCCAGATGCTTTTCCGCGGGGCCAATGCCGTTGGCTACAAGAGCTACCCGGATAATGTTATCCGCCAGTTTGTCCAGGAATGCGCCAAGGGCGGCATCGATGTATTCCGGATTTTTGACTCCTTAAACTGGGTCGAAAGCATGAAGGTTTCCATTGACGAAGCCCTGAAAACCGACCGCCTGGTTGAAGGTTGCCTCTGCTACACCGGCGATATCATGGATAAGTCCCGGACCAAGTATGACCTGGACTACTTTGTCACCAAGGCTAAGGAATTAGAAGGCCTGGGCTGCCACATGATCGGCATTAAAGACATGAGTGCCCTCTTGAAGCCGCAAGCGGCCTTTGAACTGGTCACCGCCTTAAAAGAAAACGTTAAAATTCCTGTTCACCTCCATACCCACGATACCACCGGTAACGGGGTAGCGAGCCTCCTGATGGCCGCCCAGGCCGGGGTGGATATTGTCGACTGCGCCTTTAACGCCATGGCGGGCCTTACCAGCCAACCGGCCCTCAACTCCCTGGCTGCAGCCTTAATCAATACCGAACGGGACACCGGCTTAGATACGGATGACATGCAAAAAATCTCCGACTACTGGCAGGATGTCCGCCCGGTATATGCCCAGTTTGAATCCGGTTTAAAGGCCGGGTCCGCTGAAATTTACAAGTATGAAATCCCCGGCGGCCAATACTCCAACTTAAAAGCCCAGGTCGAAAGCTTCGGCCTCGGCCACCAGTTGGAAGAAGTAAAGGACATGTACGCGGAAGTCAACCAGATGCTGGGCGATATCGTCAAGGTAACGCCTTCATCCAAAGCCGTTGGCGACATGGCCATCTTCATGGTCCAAAATGGCCTGGATGCGGAAAACATCTATGAAAAAGGGAAAAACCTGGACTTCCCGGATTCCATTGTTTCTTACTTTGAAGGGATGATGGGGCAGCCGGAAGGGGGCTTCCCACCGAAACTGCAAAAGATTGTCTTAAAAGACCGGGAACCGATTACCTGCCGGCCCGGTGAGCTCTTAGAGCCGGAAGACTTTGAAGCAGATATGGCCCATATCAAGGAAGAGCTGGGCATTGAAGCAGACATGCGTGAAGCCGTCAGCTATGCCCTTTATCCTAAAGTTTACGAAGACTACTGGAAGAGCCTGGAAAAGGATGGGGACCTGTCTCATGTATCCAGTGACATTTTCTTCCATGGCTTAGCCGAAGGCGAAAGCGGGGACGTGGCCCTTGAAGAAGGGAAGGTCCTGGCTGTCAAGCTCATTGAAGTGAAAGACCCTGATGAAGAAGGGAACTCCCATGTAACCTTTGAGGTCAATGGGGCCCGCCGGGTGGTCAACGTCCTCAATGAATTCGCCACCAAGAGCCTGGAAATTGTCCGCAAACCGATTGCCGACCAGGATAACCCTGCCCATGTCGGTGCAAATATCCCCGGGACCGTCATTAAAATCAATGTCAAGGAAGGGGACGAAATCAAGGAAAACCAGCCGCTGATGGTCTTGGAAGCCATGAAAATGGAAACGAATGTCTTGGCACCGCGTGACGGGGTCATCCATCGGATCTTTGTTCAGGAAGGCAACCAAGTTGAAGCGGGCGAACTCATTGCCGAGCTGGAAGGCTAAGTGATTTTAAAGACGTCGGATGGCAATCCGGCGTCTTTTTTTATTATAGATGACTTATCAAGTGATGTTGCCTGTGGTAAAATAGATACAATATGGGTAATATTAGGCAAAGGAGGTCTGCAAATGCCTAAGCACGACTATGGGAAATATGTGTTTTATCTTGGCATGGTCTTGTGGCTCCTGGCTGCGGTCTTAAAGCTGGTTGACCAGGCCACGCTCCTGGGCTTAGCCGGCCTACTGGTCTTATTTGTAGCGGTCCGTAACAGCTGGGGCCTTTATGTTTATGCTTCAACAGGCCAGCCTCAAGCCAAACTCCAGGGTCTCTTTGACCAAATGGATGAACGGCGCGGCCTTATTTTTTATGCGGTATTTTTTGTGGGCCTGCTTTGGCTAGCCGGGGGGCTCATGGCCTTTTACGGCCTCATTCTGGCCTAGTCATATAGAGGAAAGGAGGTAGGCGGATGCGAAAGGTGTGGCAACTCGTAGGCAAATCGGATCAAGCGGCGGCGACCTATGCCCAAAAGGCTGGCGTTTCTCCAACCTTAGCCCGCCTGCTTCTCAATAGGGATATTCCGGCGGACCAGGCCCAGGACTTCTTAGAGGCGGACTATGCCGGGATCTCTGACCCTTCAGCCTTGTATAACCTGGATGTCGCAGTAGAGCGGATCATCCAGGCCATGGAAGATAGCCGGCCAATCGTGGTTTACGGGGATTACGATGTCGACGGGATGAGCGCTGCCACCCTCCTGTCGGATGCCCTCAGGGCCCTTGGTGCCCGGGTATCCGTTTATATTCCCTCCCGCCTGGAAGAGGGCTATGGCATTCACACCGCGGCCTTAAGTGACCTCAAGGCCGATAACCCCCTGCTGATTACAGTGGATACGGGGATTGCCGCTGCAGAAATCCTGAACCCCTTTATCCAAGAGGGGCTGGACGTCGTTGTGACAGACCACCACGTCCCGCCGGCAGACCTGCCGGACTGTCCGGTGGTGAATCCCAAGCTTCATCCGGAAACGACCCCCTTTGGACACTTGTGTGGGGCTGGGGTGGCCTTTATGCTGGTCCGAGGCGTCTACCGGGCCCTGGGCCGGTCGGCGGCAGAGCTGGCCCCTTATCTGGCCCTGGCCGCCCTGGCAACGGTGGCGGACATTGTCCCCCTGGTAGGGGACAACCGCCGGATTGTGAAGGCCGGTTTGGCCGTTTTGAATAAAAACCCCCAACCGGGGATTGCGGCCCTCATGACCGAGGCCAACCTGGCCCCGGGCAAGTTGCGGGCAGAGCATATTGCCTTTCAACTGGCCCCTCGGCTCAACGCTGCCGGCCGCTTGGATCAAACCAGCCTGGCCCTGGACTTACTGACGGCGAAAGACCAGGTCAGCGCCCAGCAAGCGGCAGCGGCCTTAAACCAACTGAATATCGACCGGAAAAGCATGGAAGAGGAGGCCTTCCAGGAGGCTGTGGCCCAAGTGACCGAGACCCGGCCCAAGGCGGTTGTGGTTGTCGGAGACGGCTGGCATCCTGGGATTATAGGGATTGTCGCCTCCCGGCTTATGGAGCGGTATGCAGTACCGGCCCTGGTCCTAACCGCCAAGGTCAGTGACCCCGGCGTCCTGACCGGGTCCGGTCGGGCCCCGGAAGGCTTTAACCTCTATGACCACTTGAAGGCCACGGCCGATGCGTTGGTCCAGTTTGGCGGCCATGCCAAGGCAGCTGGTTTGAGCCTTTTACGGGAAAAATTACCGGCCTTCCAGGCCGCCTTCATCAGAGAATGTGAGGAGAGCGCTGACCAGTGGTATGGCAAGGACCCCCTGAAAGTAGATGGGCTGCTCAAGCCGGCTGACATTGATGAGGACCTCTGGGCAGACCTGGACCGGCTGGAACCGACCGGCTGTGGCAACCCCATGCCGACCTTCGCCTTTATGGCTGCTTCCTCCCTCAAGGCCCGGGCCTGCGGCAAGGACGATGCCCACCTGCAGATTTCTGTCCTGGCCCCCCAAGGGGACATCCGGGGTATTGCCTTTAGACGGGGCAAGGACCTCCAGCAAACGACCAGGGGGCCTCAAGACATCCTCTTTGCCGTAAATAAGTCTAACTTCCGCGGACAGGACCGATTGGAAATGATGGTCAAGGATATCCGCCCGGCCTATATGGCCGATGGCCCCCTCGATGACCAGCTTTACCTCCAGGGCAAGGACCAGCTCCAAGAAAGGCCCTATGCCGATATCGGCGAAGCGGATACCTTTTACACCAAGGTGGCCGGGGTCAGCTTTGAGCGGCGGCAGAGCCTTTTAACTAAGATTCAGGCGCCCACCCCGGTGGACCTAGTGGCCGAACCGGATAACCCCCATGACCCCAATGCCCTGGCTGTGGTCACCGAGTGGGGGAAGATTGGTTACCTAAACCGGGATTTGGCCGCTACCCTAGCCCCCTTGATCCAAGCTGGTCGGCGGTATGAGGCCGTCCTGACGACCATTACCGGGTCAGGGGATACCCTCCATGGCGCTAACCTTAAGATCAGTCAGGTCAAACAGTTGGAAGACCGGCAGCCGGCCCGCCAAGCTGACCGGCCCCAGGGCCTGGCCCCAGCGGACATCGCTGACCGCCTCCTCAAGGGTGGCCAGCTCCACGTCAAGCAGGCAGAGGCTCTTGAGGCCCTGGCCGCAGGCAAAGATGTGGCCCTCATCATGGGGACGGGCCGCGGCAAATCCCTGGTTTACCAGGCCCAGGCCGCCGCCAAGGCCCTGACTGACGGGCAAATGACGGTGGTCTTCTTCCCCTTAAAGGCCCTGCTCAAGGACCAGTTTCGTTACCTCCAGCCGGCCATGGCGGCCTTAGGCCTGGCGGTTTATGAGGCCTATGGCGACCTTTCCGGCCGCCGGCGGGTCGACCTTTTTGGGGCCCTGGCCGATGGTCGGGCGGATATTGTCCTGGCAACGCCGGAATTTTTCTTTGGTAATGAAGCCGCCTTCCGACAAGGCCGAAAAGCAATCGGCTTCTGGGTCCTGGATGAAGCCCACCACCTGGCCGACCGCCGGGCCGGCTACCGCCAGCTCAGGGAGACCCTGCCCCAGCTGGGCGGCCAATGCCTGGCCTTAACGGCCACCATGTCCGACCATGCGGCAGAGGCCTGCCAAGCGGCCCGGCCCGGTATTGCCTTTATAGCCGATGCCGGCAAACGAGAAAATTTGCAGATCATCGATAAGCGGGGCCTGGAAAAGAAAAACCAATACCTCTTCCGCCTGGCCCTGTCCGGGGAAAAGACCATCTGTTATGTCAATAGCCGGAAGCAGGCCCTGGATATTGCTAAAAAGCTCCGTTTTTACCTGCCCTACCAGCTGCGGCAGACCGTCGGCTACTACCATGGGGGGCTCAATAAAAAGGCCCGGGCCTGGCTCCAGGAGGCCTTTCAAAGGGGTCAAATCCGCCTTTTGATTGCGACCACCGCCTTTGGTGAAGGCATCCACTTACCGGATGTCCGCCATGTAGTGGTCTACCACCTTTGTTTTTCAGAGGAGGCCTTTAACCAGCTGGCCGGTCGGGCCGGCAGGGATGGAGTCCCGGCCTATATCCACCTGCTTTATGGCGAGCGGGACCAGGCCTTAAATGAACTGATCCTATCCAGGGCCTGCCCGGACCGGCAGGTCCTGGGCAGGCTCTACCAGCTCATCCGCCGGCGGTTAAAGGAGGGACCGGACCCCCTCCGAAAGGACCTTTTAGCAGGCCTGGGCGGCGAGAAAATCCCTTATGAGACCCTCCGCCTAGCCAAACGGATTTTTACAGAACTGGGCTTTCTCAACCGGCGGGAGGCAGATGGCCGCTATACCCTGGTGGCCAATGCCGGTAAGAAGGCCCTGGACCAATCACCAACCTATCAGGAAATCGCCCATGAACGGGCTGATTATACCCAGTACTTAGACCTTGCCTTCCACCGGGAGGCAGCTGTTATCACTGCCCAGGTGCAGGCACCCATTCTACCGCATCCAGCCTATTTTGAAGGAGGTGGTCCTGATGACTGAAACCGTACGGTTTAAGGACTTAATAGATGCTGTTTATAAAACCAATCCGGATGCAGACTTTGCTTTCTTACAAGATGCCTACTGGTTTGCTGAAGAATTTCATCAGGGACAATACCGGAAGTCCGGTGAACCTTATATTACGCACCCACTTCACGTGGCTATTTTGCTCGCTGAACTGGGGCTAGATGACCGCGCTATTGCGGCCGGTTTGCTGCATGATGTGGTGGAAGATACCGGCTGTACCACCCGGGGCCTGGTCGACCATTTCGGTGAAGACGTGGCCTTCTTGGTTGAAGGGGTCACCAAGCTGGACCAGCTTTCCTGTGTATCCAGAGAAGAGCGCCAGTTGGAAAGTTACCGGAAAATGTTTGTGGCCATGGCCCAGGACATCCGGGTGATTATCATAAAACTGGCCGACCGGTTACATAATATGCGGACCATGGACTTCCAGGCCCCTGAAAAGCAGGCCCGGATTGCCCGGGAAACCCTGGAAATTTATGCCCCCATTGCAGACCGCCTAGGGATTATCACCCTGAAGTGGGAACTGGAAGACCTCTCCCTGCGCTACCTGGAGCCGGATGTCTACTACGATTTAGTGGATCGGATTTCCATGAAGCGGGAAGAGCGGGAAGAGTATATCGATGAAGTCATTGATGACATTTCCGATGAACTGAAAAAACGGGACCTATACTTTGAAATTGCCGGGCGGCCCAAGCACTTTTACAGCATTTACCGGAAAATGAAAAAGAAAAACAAGGACCTGGATGAAATTTATGACCTCATTGCCATTCGGGTCCTGGTCAATACCGTCCAGGACTGCTATGTGGTTCTAGGGGTGGTCCACTCCCTATGGAAACCGGTCCCCCTCCGTTTTAAGGACTACATCGCCATGCCCAAGCCCAATATGTACCAGTCCCTGCACACCACCGTCATTGGCCCCCGGGGTGAGCGGTTTGAAATCCAAATCCGCACCTTTGAAATGCACCAGGTAGCAGAATACGGGGTTGCCGCCCACTGGCTTTACAAGCAGAGCGGGGGCAGCGAAAAGACCAATGACGTCAACCAGCTGGACTGGATTAAGCACCTAAAAGAGCTCCAGGACGATGCCGATGACAGCAAGGAAATGCTGGAAAACATCAAGCTCCAGCTCTTCTCCGATGCGGTCTTCGTCTTCTCCCCTCAAGGGGAGGTCTATGAGCTCCCCCAAGGGTCTACCCCTATCGACTTTGCCTACCGGGTCCATACGGAAATCGGTAACCAGTGCGTAGGCGCCAAGGTCAACAACCGGATTGTCCCCTTTGACTACCAGCTGAAAAACGGCGACAGTGTAGAAATTCTACGGTCTAAGAACAGCAAGGGGCCCAGTCGAAACTGGCTCAACATCGTCAAAAGTCCCCAGGCTAAAAATAAGATCCGCCAATGGCTCAAAAAGAATAAGCGGGAAGAAAATATCGAGCGGGGCGAGGAGCTCTATAAAAAGGCCCTTAAGTACCTGGGCTTGGATGAGGGTATTTTCGGCAAGGAAGAAAATATCAACCGGATATCCGGGAAAATGGGCTATAACACCGCTGACGATGTCTTCTGCGCCCTGGGCATTGGTGGTTTATCCACCAACCAGGTCATTAACCGGCTGCGGGAAGAATTTAAAGAGGAATTAAAGTCCCAGCGTGAAGAAGCCCCGGCCCAGGAGACCGAATTAAAGACGGCTTCCAGCTCAACGCCTAAGACCCATATTGAGGAATCCGGTAAGAGTTTCGGTGGCGTGGCCATTTCCGGAACCGCTGATGTCAGCGTCCGCTTTGCCAATTGCTGCAAGCCCGTCCCCGGTGACCCGATTGTGGGTTACATCACCCGGGGCCATGGGGTCACCGTCCACCACGCCGACTGTGCCAACATCCTAAAACTGCCTGAAAAAGAGCGGGTCCGGCTGACAGAGGTCAAATGGCAGGGCTACGAGGACTCTCTCTTCAAGGTGGAACTCTCGGTCGAAGCCTTCGACCGGCCAAAAATCACCCCAGAGGTCATGGCCCTAATCAATGACGCCGATGTTCATATCCTGTCCATCACGTCCCGGGTCCACAATTATATGGCTGTTATGGATATTACCCTTGAAGTCGGGGACATCCATGAGCTCCAGGTGGTTATGGATAAAATTTCCAGCATTCCGGATGTCTTTCAAGTTCGGCGGCAATTTTCCCGGAAGGAGTCTTAATATGCGTGCCCTTGTTCAGCGGGTGAGCCAGGCCAAGGTTGAGGTAGAAGGCCAAACCATCGGCCAGATAGCCCAAGGCCTCCTGGTCCTTGTTGGCGTCACCCATGATGATAATCCGGCCAAGTGCCGGTGGTTGGCCGATAAGGTGGCCAACCTGCGAATTTTTGAAGATGAGGCCGGCAAGATGAACCGGTCAGTCCTAGACCAGGGCGGGGCTATTTTAGCCGTCTCTCAATTTACCCTCTACGGGGATGCTCGGCGGGGCCGGCGGCCTTCTTTTACAGAAGCGGCGCCCCCTGAGGCGGCTAATGCCCTCTATGAGCTCTTTTGCGACCAGCTCCGGGAGACAGGTCTGACCGTTGAAACCGGTCAATTTCAGGCGGATATGGCTGTTAGCCTGACCAATGATGGCCCGGTCACCCTACTTGTTGAAACACCCCCAGCTCAGAGATAAAGGAGAGGACCTATGAAAGTTGAACCCTTAGTTGTTGGGCCCATTGAGGCCAATTGCTACCTGGTCTATGCGGAAGACAGTAAAGAAGCCGCCATTATTGACCCGGGTGCAGATGGCCAGCGGATTATTGCGGAAATCGACCGCCTGAGCCTTAGCCCTAAAATGGTCATCAATACCCATGGCCACTATGACCATGTGGGCGCCAATGATGACGTTGCCGGCCACTTTGACATCCCGGTTTACATTTACCGGGATGATGCCGGCATGCTGGGCAGCCAGCAGGACTTTTTCGGCATGCAGGTCCACACCCGGGCCGCTGACCGGGAAATGGCCGATGGGGACAAGATTCCCCTGGCCAGCCAGGAAATAACCGTCATCCATACCCCGGGCCATACTCGGGGCGGATGCGTCCTTTACCTGGAAAAAGAAGGGATCGCCTTTACCGGGGATACTGTCTTTAAAGGGACCGTCGGCCGGACTGACCTGGAAGGTGGCAGCTTTGAAGAAATCGTCACCTCTGTCCAGAAGCGGCTGGCTGACCTGCCTGATGAGACCGTCCTTTATCCCGGCCACGGGCCTAAGACCACCCTGGCCTTTGAGCGGCAGCATAATCCTTACTTCCGCTGGGAGGCTTGACCCGTTGACAAAAATAGCTTAAATGACTACAATTTAATGTAGTTTAGCGGAAATGTTTAAGAACGCCTCTGCCCCGTGGACGAGGCGTTTTTTATTGTAATACCTACTTGGAGGGGATCTTTTTGCTGACCACCAGGCCTCGCGGCATTAATGATATACTGCCCGGCGATGTGGAGGGCTGGCAAGCCTTGGAAGCCCACATTCGTCACTTGTTCTCCCTGTACCACTATGAAGAAATACGCACCCCGATTTTTGAACATACCGAGCTCTTTTTGCGCAGTGTCGGGGAAACCAGCGATATTGTCGAAAAAGAAATGTACTCTTTTGAAGATAAGGGACTCAGGCACATCACCCTCCGGCCGGAAGGGACAGCTGGGGTGGTTCGAGCTTATATTGAAAATAAGCTCTTCGCCGGCCCGGCCCCCCAAAAGCTTTACTATATCGGGCCCATGTTTCGCTATGACCAGCCCCAGGCCGGCCGTTACCGCCAGTTCCACCAGTTCGGCTGTGAGGTCTTAGGCAGCGATGCCCCGGTTGTTGATGCCGAGGTCATCACCTTTGCTGTGGACCTCTTCAGCCGTCTTGGCCTCCAGGACCTCAAGGTCTCCCTGAATACAGTTGGCTGCCCGGCATGTCGGCCGGCCTATGAAAAGGCCCTGGTGGATTATTTTACCGGGCATGAAGAAGACCTCTGTGATACCTGTAAAGACCGGCTCCACCGGAATCCGCTGCGGATTTTAGACTGCAAGGAAGAGGGCTGCAAGGCCCTGGCCGCCCAGGCACCGACCACCCTGGATTATGCCTGTGACCACTGCAAGGACCACTTTGCAGCGGTGCGGGGCTACCTTGATGAAGTGGGCATTGCCTATGAGTTGGATTCCACCCTGGTGCGGGGCTTGGACTACTATACCCAAACGGCCTTTGAAGTCATCATGACCCAAAAAAGCGGGGCTCAAAATGCCATCTGCGGTGGCGGTCGCTACAATAAGCTGGTCTATAATTGTGGCGGTCAGGATACTCCCGGGGTTGGCTTTGCTGCCGGGATGGAGCGGCTGCTTCTGATCCTGGAAAGCCAGGGCCTAGCCATTGGCCAGCGGCGGACGCCGGCGGTCTACCTGGCCCCCATGGATGCCGAGGCTTCGAAAATGGCCTTTGCCCTGGCCAAGGCACTCCGGGTTAAGGACATCGCTGTCGAAATGGATAGCATGGGCAAGAGCCTCAAGGCACAAATGAAAAATGCCGACCGTCTGCAGGTGGCCTATACCGTCCTCATTGGCGAAAATGAGCGGCAGGGTGGCTTTGCAACGGTCCGGCAGATGGCGACCGGTGAACAAACAGAAATCGATTTAGATAAACTCGTCACTTACTTGGAAAAGGGGATTAAGCATGTTGCCACTTAAAAAAACACATGAATGTGCAGCCTTAACAGAGGGGCACATTGGAGAAGAAGTTATTTTAACCGGCTGGGTACAAAAACGCCGGGACCATGGTGGGGTTATTTTTATTGACTTCCGCGACCGGAGCGGGATTGTTCAGGTGACGGCCAACCCGGAAATCTGCTCGGCAGAAACCTTTGCCCTGGCTGAAGAAATCCGGAGCGAATTTGTCCTCGGCGTTCGCGGCACCGTCAAAAAACGCCCGGAAGGCATGGAAAACGACCACCTGTCTACCGGGACCATCGATGTCGTGGCCAGTGAAATCGTTATTTATAACCGGTCTAAAACACCGCCTTTTTACCTGACTGACGATGTGGATGTTGACGAAAACAAGCGGCTCAAATTCCGCTACCTGGATCTCCGTCGGCCGGAAATGCGCGATAACCTGCGGATGCGCCATGTGGCCATGACCGCCATGCGGCGGAGCCTGGATGACCAAGGCTTCTGGGAAATTGATACCCCTATTTTGATGAAGAGCACCCCTGAAGGGGCCCGGGACTTTCTGGTTCCCAGCCGGGTCAACCCCGGGAAGTTTTACGCCCTGCCCCAGTCGCCCCAGCAGTACAAGCAGCTCCTGATGGTTTCCGGGGTGGAAAAATACTACCAGGTGGCCCGTTGTTTCCGGGATGAAGACCTCCGGGCTGACCGCCAGCCGGAATTCACCCAGCTGGACCTGGAAATGTCCTTCGTCGATGAAGAGGACGTTATCGCCACGACAGAAGCCCTGATTAAGGATGTCTTTAAAGCGACTTTAGACCAAGATGTGCCGACCCCCTTCCCCCAGATGACCTGGCAGGAGGCCATGGACCGGTTTGGCAGTGATAAGCCGGACACCCGCTTTGGCTACGAACTGGTCGACCTGTCTGACCTGGTCAAAGACTGCGGCTTCAAGGTCTTCAGCGGGGCCGTTGCCTCCGGTGGGGTGGTCAAGGCCATCAATGCCAAGGGCTGTGCAGACCTCAGCCGCCGGACCCTGGACGAACTGGGTAAATTTGTGTCCATCTATGGGGCCAAGGGTCTGGCCTATATTGTCGTTGAAGAGGGGAACCTCAAGTCCCCCATCACCAAGTTTTTGGACGAAAGCCTCGTCCAAGCCATCCTCGACCGGATGGGGGCCGAAGTCGGTGATATCATCTTCTTCGGCGCTGACTCCTTTAAGGTGGTTTCCGACAGCCTGGGCCACCTGCGGCTAAAACTGGGCGAAATGCGGGGCCTGATTGACGAAGCCGCCTTTAACTTCCTCTGGGTCCGGGAATTCCCCCTCCTCGAGTATGATGAAGAAGAAGGCCGGTTCACCGCCGTCCACCACCCCTTTACAGCGCCGATTGCTGAAGACCTGGATGCCTTTGCTGACGAACCGGGCAAAATCCGGTCCCGGGCCTATGACGTGGTCTTAAATGGGGTCGAACTCGGTGGGGGAAGTATCCGTATCCACGACCGGGCCCTCCAGGAACGGGTCTTTGACCTACTGGGCCTGGCTCCGGAAGTCTATGAAGACCAATTCAGCACCCTCTTGGAAGCCTTTGAATATGGGGCACCGCCTCATGGGGGCTTGGCCATCGGCTTAGACCGGATGCTTATGCTCATCGGCGGCCGGAAGACCATCCGGGACGTCATCCCCTTCCCGAAAACCCAAAGTGCTGTGGACCTCATGGTAGACGCCCCCTCGGCTGTTGACCGCAAGCAATTACGGGACCTGCACCTCAAACTGGACGTGAAAGAAGAGGTCTAAGACCAGCAGTAGCCTTGAAAGGCCCTTCAGTCTATGCTAAAATATATTTAAATTAAATTTCCTGCTACGTTTGTATGTACGTGGTCAGTTTTGTTCCAACACACTTTTTATAGGGAGCCTGACCTCGAACGGTGAATATGCAGCTTAATTGCTACATGGAAGGCGTTTGGGAGGCACCCACCTGCTTGAGCAGGTTCAAAACACTGCGTGCATACGGCGATGTGGGAAATCTTTTGTCTACAAACGATTGGATACCTGTCCAATCGTTTTTATTGTTAAGGGGGTCATCATGAAAGTACAGGGACGCCTGCTTGGCGAATTATTCTTGGTCTTCCTCAAAATTGGTGCCTTTACCTTCGGCGGCGGCTACGCCATGTTGCCGATCATTTACGAGGATATCTGCGAAAGGCATAGGTGGATCGATGAAAAGGAAATGGACAAGATCATCCTGATTTCCCAATCCCTGCCTGGGGTCATGGCCGTCAACTGTGCGACCCAGGTGGGCTACCGGCTGCAGGGGCTCTTAGGGGCCCTGGTCTGCACCTTGGGGGTCATCTTACCTTCTTTATTAATCATTATGATTTTGGCCAATTTAATTATGAAATACCGCAATAATCCCCACGTGGCCAGCATGTTCTTTATGATTCGGGCCGCTGTTTCCGGCCTGGTCTTCGGTGCAGCTGTTAAAATGGGTAAGCAGAGCCTCAAGACGGTCTTTGGCTGGAGCCTGATTATCCTATCTGCCGTCTTTACCTACCTGTCCCTCTTTAACCCCATCTTTCTCATCTTGGCTGGGGCCCTGGCCGGCTATATTTATACCCGGGTCGGAAAGGAGGCCGTATGATTTACTGGCAGCTATTTTCTATTTTTTTCATGATTGGTGTCTTTTGCTTTGGGGGCGGCTATGCTATTGTCCCCTTCATCCAGGATTCTGTTGTAGAAAGAGGCTGGATTACCATTGCTGAATTTGCGGATATTATTGCCGTATCTGAAAGCACCCCGGGGCCGATTTCCATTAATACAGCCACCTTCGTGGGCTATAAGTTAGCCGGGGTACCGGGGGCTGTGGTGGCCACCTTTTCCCTGTGCCTGCCTGCCTTTATCCTGGTCATGACGGTGGTCCGCCTCTTATATACCAAGCGGGGGGCCAGGTTTATGGACCGGATCTTAATCGGCATCCGGCCGGTGGTGGTGGGGATGATCTTCTTTGCGGCCTGGACCGTTGGCCAGAGTGCCTTTTTTACCAGGATTCCCGGCCTGCCCGCCTTTAGCAATGCCCTGGCGGTAGCGGTCGCTGTCCTGGCTGTAGTGGCTACGCTGAAGTACCACATCAGCCCGATTAAAATCATCGCCGGGTCAGCGGCGCTAGGTATCCTGATCAGCTTTTTATAATATTGACACCACTCGTTCCTTACGGTATGATAACACTAATTTAGTGCGTTAAACCCATAAAGGAGCGCCATATGTACGAATCAAAATTAGCTAACCCATCCTTAGACCGCCTTTTTCAAGCCATTTCTGTCCTGGAAAGCCAGGAAGAATACTATCGTTTTTTTGAAGATATTTGCACCATCTCTGAACTACACGCCATTGCCCAGCGGTTAGATGTCGCTGTGATGCTTTCTGCTGATGAAACCTATACGCAGATTGCCGAAACAACCGGGGCCAGCACCGCAACCATTAGCCGGGTCAAGAAATGCTTGAATTACGGGGCCAATGGCTATCGGATTGCCTTGGCCCGTCTGGACTTAACTGATAGTAGGGAAATAGAACAGAAAGGGTAAACTATGTTTATTAGTACAAGAGGAAATAGTAAAGCGGTTCACGCATCTGAAGCCATTATGCGGGGGATGGTCCCTGAAGGCGGCCTCTATCTGCCGGAGCAGTTTCCAACCATTGCCCTGGCTGACTTTGAAAGCCACCTGGACGATAGCTACCAGGACCTGGCCAAGTGGATTCTGGGCCTCCTTTTAGATGACTTCACTGAAGAAGAGGTCGCTGCATGTGTTGAAGCAGCCTACAATGAAGAAAACTTTGAACATCCGTCTGTGACCCCCCTGGTCAAGCTGACGGAAGGCAGCTATATTTTAGAATTGTGGCATGGGCCGACGGCCGCCTTTAAGGACCTAGCCCTGCAAATCATGCCCCACCTCTTGGTGACTTCTTTACGCAAGAATAACTGCCAAAAAAATGTAGTCATCCTGGTGGCCACCTCCGGAGATACCGGTAAGGCCGCCCTGGAAGGCTTCAAGAATGTCCCCGGCACCCAGGTGGTTGTCTTTTACCCTGACCAGGGTGTGAGCCCCATGCAGGAATTGCAGATGACAACGACCGATGGCAACAACACCCATGTGGTGGCTGTAAAGGGTAACTTTGATGACTGCCAGACGGCCGTCAAGGACCTCTTTGTCGACCAGGACATGATCCAGCGGCTGGACCAGGCCGGCTACCAATTTTCTTCAGCTAATTCCATAAACTGGGGCCGCTTATCTCCCCAGGTGGTCTACTATGTGGCCGCCTACCTGAACCTGGTCCGACGCGAGCAGATCCAACTCGGTGACTCGGTGGACTTTTCTGTGCCGACTGGCAACTTTGGGAATATCCTGGCCGCCTATGTCGCCAAGGAAATGGGCCTGCCCATTGGTCGCCTCATTTGCGCCTCCAATGAAAACAATGTCCTGACAGACTTCTTTAACACCGGGACCTATAACGCCAACCGTCCCTTCTACCGGACCATCAGCCCCTCTATGGATATCCTGATTTCCAGTAACCTGGAACGCTACCTCTACCTCAAAACAGGCGGCGATGGGGAGCAAATCAGCCAGTGGATGCAGGACTTGAAAGCCAGCGGGACCTTTACCATTCCCCAGGCCCTGCAGGAAGCCATGGCCGAAGATATCCTCGCAGCCGATGCAGATGCAGAGACCGCTAAAGAGGTCATTGCTCGGGTCTTTGAGGACAGCCGCTATCTCCTGGACCCGCATACCGCTGTTGCGGTATCAGCTGCAGCCCAGGCAGACCACCTGGTGGTGGTCGATGCGACGGCCAACCCCTTTAAGTTCGTTCAAGCGGTCAGTGAAGCCCTGGCTCCGGATAAGGATGTTTCCGAGGCCAATGTCTTAGACCTGATGAAGGAATTATCTGAAGTGACCAATACCCCGGTCCACCGGGCCCTGGCCAAGCTCTCCCAAAGCGGAGAACGGCCCCACCCGGTCATAGAGATTGCAGAGATCCGTGATACCCTCATGGACCTGCTACCCAAGGCCTAAGGACCACCTTGATAAATAATCCCATGATGAAAAGTCCCCAAGGGCCGGTGAAAATCCAGGCCTTGGGGGCTTTTTTGTATGGTATTAAAAGAATTGGATAGGGGAGGCCAAGTTCTGCAAGAGGGCTAAGACGCTCCAGGCTGCAGTGACACTGGACTTGGGGTTCTTGGGATCGACCTTCGAACTGATTTCGATGGTCGCCTTGGCCGAGGGGTTCTCGACGGTGACCCGGTGGGTATTGCCTGATTTTTCCGGGTCACTGACCAGGCGGACCCGGGTTTGGTCGGCACCACAGGTGACCAGGCCGGCGGCCACGCTGACATTGGTGTTTTTCGGGAAGCCGGCGATGGCTGCCTTGGCATTGCCTTCAAAGGCGGTGACCTTTTCGTCTGTGGGCAGGTCCTTGCCGGCTAGGTAGGGGGCCCCGTTCAGGCTCTTGGGGGCCTTGGTACTTTGGACTTCAGTGGTCGCCCCGCCCATGAGGTAGAGGGTCCGCATGATGTCAAAGCCGCCAAGGGCCCCACTGGTGATATGGACCTTCTGCCCGCTGGCCTTGGCCATCTCGACCAGTTGGGCCAAGAGGGCTTCGTCAGCGAGAGACCCTACAGAGCTAATGACCAGGTCCTTGTGGGCTCTTAGAATCTCCTCCCCATAGGCCTTGACCGCACCAACGCCGGCGATTTCCACCACCAGGTCAGCCCTGCTGTCGATGAGGGCATCGAAGTTGGGGAAGAGGGGGATGGTCTCTCCATCAATCTGGAGGCTATCCCCTTCCAAGACCTGGTCGTAAATACCGACCAGCCGGTAGTCATCCCTGAGTCGGTCTAAGAGGGCCGATACTAAAATTTTTCCCAAGGCACCATAACCAATCACTGCTAATTCTTTCATTTTTTTCCTCCCGGACTTATTCTTTAACTAGAAAACCTTCTTTTTCCAGCATAGCTTCCACTTCGTCCAAGGTCTTTTCATCATCAGCAGAGACGGTGTGGAAATGGTAGCCATCGGTGATATTCTTCAAGGGGGTGCTGACACTGGTGTAGATGTTATTCATGAAGTTTTGCACGTCCTTGCGGGACTTTACATCCATCCTGGCATTGATTTTGCCATAAATACGGTGTTCAACAAAGACATCCTCACAGCTGGCCCCCAGGTCCACGATGAGGTTGAGCTCATCTGTAATCTGGTCATCTCGGTGCCGGCACTTAAAGACCCGCTGGTGGCCGTTGGCCACTTCGATATAGTAGCCCCGGCTGGTGGCGATAACGGGCACCGCCTTGGCCCTTAAGAGGCCAATATCCTGGACGATGACCTGGCGCGAGACATCAAAGGCCTTGGCCAGCTCATCGCCGGGCAGGGGGGTGTCGGTCTCCTTTAACCGCTTTTCTAAGGCCGTCAGCCGGTCTTTTTTACTCATGGTCATGGGATAACTCCTTCATAGATAGGTCCAGGACCGGGGCCGAGTGGGTCAGGGACCCACTGGAAATTAGGTCGGCGCCGAGGTCCTTGTACTTGTGGAGGTTGGCCAGGCTAATATTGCCGGAAAGCTCAACCAGGGCCCGGCCTTGGATTAGGTCAACGGCTTCCTTAATGGCCTCAGGGTCCATATTATCCAGCATGATGATATCGGCCCGGGCATCGAGGGCCTCCTGGACCTGGGCCAGGCTTTCGACCTCTACTTCAATTTTGCGGACAAAGGAGGCATAGGCCCGCGCCTTGTCTACAGCGGCCTGGATGCTGCCCGCCGCCTCAAGGTGGTTATCCTTGAGGAGGACCCCATCTGTGAGGTTATAGCGGTGGTTGGCCCCACCGCCGACGGTAACCGCATACTTGGCAAAGAGGCGAAAGTTAGGGGTGGTTTTTCTGGTATCCACAATCTTGGTTTTTGACCCGGCCAGGATATCGGCCATCTTGCGGGTATAGCTGGCAATGCCGCTCATCCGTTGCAAGAAGTTCAGGGCTACCCGTTCACCGGTCAGGAGGGCGCGAATTTTCCCGTAAACGATGGCTATCACTTCGCCCGGTTGCACCGGGTCCCCATCTGCCTTCTGGAAGGCGACACGGCTTTCGGCATCCAATAAGGTGAAGACCCTTTCAAAAACCGCCAGGCCGGCTAAAATCCCCTCTTCCTTGGCCAGGAGCTTGACCTGGCCCCGGGCCTCAGCATCAATGACTGCATTGGTGGAAATATCTTCTTCATTGATGTCTTCCTTGAGGGCAGCCAGGATATAGTCATCGATTAAAAAATGGTGTAACTGGTTGGTCATAGAGGCTCCTTTCTGCAGCTTATTCTAGCCACAAATGGCCAGCATCCGGGTTAGGGGGAGTTTGGCCCGTTCTGCCAGGCTGGGATCGACATGGACTTCATTTTTCCCTGTTTTTAAAATATCAATGATATCATCGAGATGGACCTGCTTCATCCCCGCACAGATTAAATCGGGGAAGATAAAGGTCCGGTCCGGGTAGGTTTTTTCCAGTTCGTAGCAGATTCCTTCTTCAGTGATGATGATATGGACCTCCCGGTCCAAGTCTTTGTTGGCATCAATCCTTGTCGCCAGCTTAGCCAGGGTGAAGGAATCGCCAACATAGTCAGCGGCCGTTTGAACCGTCCCACTCACATAGTAGTGGGCAAGGATGACAGCATTTTTTTCTTTCTTTAAGCTTTCCAGTGTTTTCTGGTCCATAACTATCTCCAATCCTCTTGTTTATTGTAAAGGTTTTGTGAAGTCACTTTTACCAGAGTCCATGATACCATAAATCCTGAAAAGGGGGCTGTGTCAGAATGAGTAAAATCATTCGACACAGCTCCTGGATTGCAGACAAACTTAGCCCTAATTGATTTATAAAATTCTCCTTAGCTATATATTATAAGCTTACATGGATATATCCATAAACAAAGTCTCTCCTCATTTTTTTGAGCTGGGACTTTGTTTGTTGGAGGGGCTATTTTGCAACAACCCCAACAGTCCGTTTTTTCGGCTAGTCTTCATACCACTTAAAAGACCAACCTTCTCCAACCTTGCCCGGTCAAATTTGCGACCGGAACCCCTCTGTATTATAGTCCTTTATCATTTGTAGCCAGATCCGGGCCCGGTTACCAGGGAAATTATGATAAAAAGGTAAAAAAACACTTGCTTTTTACTTAGAATTGAGGTATTATAATTCTCGTAGCTTATTCGGGGATATGGCGCAGTTGGGAGCGCGTCTGAATGGCATTCAGAAGGTCAGGGGTTCGAATCCCCTTATCTCCATAAGTGATAATACTGTCGTGTACAGTAAGAGAAGAACCGCTCTGTTGAGCGGCTCTTTTTTTATGCAATGAGACTGAAAGGGTCTGTTTTAAACTCAGTTCTAAAGCTCTTATCTAAACCTAAGCCAAAACGATTCCAGGTATTTTGCAAAGCGGGCAGCTATTTCTTTTTGCTTTTTGGCGGTGACGTGTGTGTCTATCTGCAGCCTTGTTTCTACGGATTTATAACCTAGTCTATTTTGTACTTCTTTTACGGTTGCGCCGATGGGGGTGGGCCGACTGGATTTTGTGTTTTTGGGCTGCCGCTGATGCTTTGCTAGGGTCATCTGTGGTTAGGGCTTGCTTTACCTTCCATCTTGGGACGACAACAGGCAGGTCCAGCAGGTCCTCAAGGCGGTTCAAAGCCGGAAAAAGGAAGATGTTTTAAACATGTCCGGGACCATTGGCTTTATCACGACAGATGGCTTTACGGACCTGGACCAGTACTACCGCAAGCGGGTGAATGACGGCATCTTTGCCACCCTTACCGGCAGCTATGACTACCAAACAATAAACCGGCGGATTATCCACGAAATGGCCGCCAGCGGCGTCCGGGTCTATGACTTCGAATCAGGCGTCACCCGGACCATTGACGGCCATGTGCGGACCCTCCTCCGGACCGGGCTTTCCCAAATTAGCCACGAGATCACCAGCTTAAACATGGATACCATGAGCGCCTGCTACGTGGAAGTCTCTGCCCACATAGGTGCCCGGCCCAGCCATGCTGACTGGCAGGGAGGCGTCTACTATTGGGCAGAGAAAGACAAGACCGGAGACGGCAACCAAGCCGGCCTACCGGACTTTATTGAGGTGACAGGATATGGCAGCGGCCCCGGCCTTTGTGGCTGGAACTGCCGCCACTCCTTTTTTCCTTATTTCCCCGGCCTATCTGAACGGACCTATAGCAAAAAAGACCTGGAGAACATAGACCCTCCCCCCTTTGAATATGAAGGCAGGACCTATACCGCCTATGAAGCCAGCCAAAGACAAAGGCAGCTGGAACGGACCATGCGTAAAACCCGGCGGACCATTATCGGCTACCAGGCAGCCGGCGCCCCGGATGTCAAGGTTGCTGAACAAGTCATCCGCTTGCGTCGACAAAGAGAGGCCTACAAGAGATTTTCCAGGGCGGCCAAGCTCCGGCCCAAGCTTGAGCGGACAGCAGTTGGCGGGTATAATAGAAGTATAAGCAGCAAGGCCGTATGGAGCCATAGGCGGGCGCAGAAACAGGCAGAGGGCGCATATCATCTTGGGTCACCTGAGGATAGCTTAAATCTGCTAATCAAAGATAACCGCCTAAGGCGTGCTATCCAGGGCGGAGCCTATAACTTAAAGATTCATGAAGGCCGGCAGGGGAAGCACATAAAAGAGCACAACAACTATTCAGGTGAAAGCTATCTGCTTGAAGGTGTTGATCCCCAGGAGTTGGTTTACAAGTACGCAGGCACAGGCGAATTTAAGAGAAACAGAGGGGGCGGAGATTGGACAAATAAGGAGTTTATTGAGGCAGATGCATTTATTGGTGTAGTTGTTGAAAACGGTGAGGAAATGGCAAGCACAAAATATTTCAGCATCCACTATTCAAAAGATAAAGGAACGCATGTTGTACCTAGATTAGGGGGCTTAAAATGATTCCTAGAAAAGAGTTGAGGGACCTGCCCGGACATAACGTTCGTGTTAAGATGACGAATGGTATGATTAGCGAAGGCTTTTGTACTGAATGGCAGCCGCCTGCTGATGAAGATGAACGAGACAATATTACCATTAGGGAACACGGAATACTCTATGAAATCAACGACTATGAAATCGAGAGCATTGAGATTCTAGATTGATGGACGCATTTGCACATGAATAACTTCACGATCATCTACCGTATCCTAAAGACCCTTAACACTGCCTTAGACTGTCCAGAACCGGATATGACCCGGATTTCTGCTGAACAACTTGGAATTAGTCCCATAAAAAGGGATAATATCTTAAGGTTAATGCAGGAAGAAGGCCTCATTAGGGAGCTGGGCATAACGGGCTATTTTGATGGCGTCCACTATGTGGACGATAGCCAGGTTCATATTACTTTTGCAGGCATGCAATACTTGCAGGAGAATAGTATGATGAAAAAGGCCGCTAACCTTGCCAAGGGCATAGCGGACACAATCTTATAGCCAACCACCTGGAAGGGTGGTTTTTTCATGCCAATCATCAGCAAAGGGGGGTGAGGCGGATGGGACATAAGTCAATGGTTCTGAAGCTCTAGGAGGTGATCCACTATCTCCCGTGCAGGGTAAAACACAAAAGGGTTTAAAAAGCTAGCAGCTGTGGTATACTATATATAAGACAGTGCCTTTGCCGCCTGTCAAAAAGGATATTGCAGTCCTGCGAACAGAAAAACCCACCGAGGGCAAGTCGGTGGGTTTTTTGTTGGGCTAGTTGTCACTATGCTCTCCATCTAGCCACTTGCAGATATAGTGGCAAGCTATACCTGCTATGATGGAAAGTAAAAAGGATATTGCAATTGTCATGCGAACCACCCCCTTCCGTTGCCGGAATGGGTAATGACAACGAAAGTATTATACCATACCGACCTGGACAAGTCGTTAAAAGGTCTATTTTCTATGCCCAAAACGCTTATGGCAGAAAACTGTGACGGATATCGTCTTACAGGACGTTAACAAGGAGGTAACCAATGCCCGAAGATAAAACCACGCCTGTCGCAGAAGAACAGGCAGACCAGGCGGCAGAAACAAAAACCGAAGCCCCCGAAGACCAGGCGCAGCAGGACGAAGAGAAGCGCTTTACCCAAGCGGAGGTAGACGCCAAGTTTGTCCGTGAAATCCAGAAGGGCCTGCGGGACAAGCTCTTGGGCCAACTGGAAACCGGGACCGGTGCTGTGACGGCAACAGGCCGACAGGCCACTTATCCTTTATAAAGGGTCGTTTTTAGCGGAGAAGTAGCCGCGATTCTTGCGACCTGTTCGAAGCAGTCCCTTAGGGAGACGTATAGGTGATCTTGATTATGGAAAAAAGACATAAAAAGGGGCTGTGTCAGAATGAGTAAAATCATTCGGCACAGCTCCTTGCTTATAGACAAACTTAGCCCTAATTGATTTATAAAATTCTCCTTAGCTATATATTATAAGCTTACATGTTATAAGCTTACATGGATATATCCATAAACAAAGTCCCTCCTCACTGTTTTGAGCTGGGACTTTGTTTGTTGGAGGGGCTATTTTGCAACAGCCCCTTTTCATTAAATGGCTTGAGCGATATAGTCACCGATGGCACTGCAGCTGAGTTCCTGCATGCCGGGGGTGAGGGTGTCTGCGCTCCGGTAGCCTTGGTCTAAGAGTTGGTCGACGGCTTTTTCAATGGCCCTGGCTTCTTCGGAAAGGCCCAGGGAGTAGTCCAACATCATGGCGGCAGAGAGGATGGTCCCGATGGGGTTGGCGATGTTTTGACCGGCAATATCTGGGGCAGACCCGTGGATGGGCTCGTAAAGGCCAAAGCTGCCATCTGCCATGGAGGCAGAGGGGATCATGCCGATGGAGCCGGTAATCATGCTGGCCACGTCGGATAAAATATCCCCGAACATATTTTCAGTGACGATGGTGTCAAACTGGCCCGGGTTCCCAACAATCTGCATGGCGGCGTTATCGACATACATGTAGTTGACGTTTACATCGGGGTAGTCTGAGGCCATGGTCTGGCAAATTTTTCGCCAGAGCTTGGAAGAGTCGAGGACATTGGCCTTATCCACCAGGCAGAGCTTTTTCTGTCGCTTTTGGGCGGTGGTAAAGGCTACGGTCAGGATCCGGCGGATTTCTGCTTCAGAATAGCGCAGGTTGTCCTCGGCATAGGTTTGGCCATCTTCCTCGAAGGTGCGGTGGTTGCCGAAGTATATACCGCCGGTCAGTTCTCTGACGATGACAAAGTCAAAGCCCTGTTCGCTAATGTCTGCCCGTAAAGGAGAGGCGGCTTTTAGTTGGGAAAAGAGCCGGGAAGGGCGCAAGTTGGCATAGAGGCCCAGACGCTTGCGGAGGGCCAGGAGGCCCTTCTCCGGGCGGATTTCCTTGGGGACGTCATCCCACTTGGGACCGCCAACGGCCCCCATGAGGACGGCATCGGCTGCTTGGCAGGCGGCCAGGGTTTCGTCCGGCAAGGGCTGGCCGTGGCGGTCGATGGCAGCGCCGCCAAAGGCGTACTCCTGGATGTGAAAGCTGTGTTGGTACTTGTCGGCGACGGCCTGGAGGACCTTAACGGCTTGTTGGATAATCTCTGGGCCAATGCCATCGCCGGGTAAGACTGCAATTGTTTTTTCCATAAGGCTCCTTTCTAGGCTTGGACCTTGCCTTTTTGAATATAGTTAATCCAGCCGCCATCTTGAATGATTTCCTGGATAAAGGCCGGGAAAGGTGGGGCCTGGTAACTTTCATTTTTGGTGATGTTCTTGATTTCGCCGGTTTGCAAGTTGACCTGGACTTCATCGCCGGCCTCGATTCGGTCCACGGCTTCATCGCATTCGATGATGGCCAGGCCGATGTTGATGGCGTTGCGGTAGAAAATCCGGGCAAAGGTGCGGGCGATAACGCAGGAAATACCGCTGGCCTTGATGGCAATCGGGGCGTGTTCCCGGGAAGACCCACAGCCAAAGTTCTGGCCGGCCACGATGATATCGCCTTCCTTGACGGTATCGGCAAAGTCGGCGTCAATATCGACCATACAGTGCTTGGCCAATTCATCCGGATTGGATGTGGTTAAATAGCGGGCCGGAATGATAACATCCGTGTCCACATTGTCTGCATATTTATATACTTTTCCGCTCATGGTGCAGCCTCCTTTAGTTTAATTCTGTCGGTGAGGTGATTTTACCTGTGATGGCACTGGCCGCAGCCACTGCCGGGGAAGCCAGGTAAACTTCGGATGAGGGATGGCCCATCCGGCCGACAAAGTTACGGTTGGTGGTGGCTACACAGCGTTCATGTTCAGCCAGGATCCCCATATGACCACCTAAGCAGGGGCCACAGGTCGGGGTGGAAAAGACGGCGCCTGCTTCTACAAAGGCCTGGGCATAGCCTTTTTCCACCGCTTCCAGGTAAATCTTCTGGGTGGCCGGGATGACAATCATTCGGACCCCGTCAGCGACCTGCTTGCCCTTAATCAGGTCGGCGGCAATGGCTAAGTCAGACAGCTTGCCATTGGTGCAGGAACCGATGACCACCTGGTGGATGGGGATATCCTCTTCAATCTCGCTAAAGGTGCGGGTATTGGAGGGCAGGTGGGGGAAGGCAACGGTGACTTCCAGGCTGGAGAGGTCAATCTCAATGACCTGGCTGTATTCGGCGTCTTCATCGGGCTGGTAGACGGTGTAGGGGACGTCGGTGCGGTCGGCAACGTAGGCTTCAGCGGCTTCATCGACGGCAAAAATCCCGTTTTTAGCGCCGGCTTCAATGGCCATGTTGGCCATGGAGAAGCGGTCATCAACGCTCAGGGAGGAGACCCCGGGGCCGGTGAACTCCATAGACTTGTACCGGGCACCGTCTACGCCGATTTTACCGATAATGTGAAGGATAATGTCCTTACCGGAGACCCAGGGCTGCAATTCACCCTTTAATTCAAAGCGGATGGTTTCAGGCACCCGCAACCAGGCCTTACCGGTCCGCCAAGCAGCGGCAACGTCCGTTGACCCAACCCCGGTACTAAAGGCGCCAATGGCCCCATAGGTGCAGGTGTGGGAATCGGCCCCGATGACAATCATGCCCGGCCGTACCATACCCCGCTCTGGGAGGAGGGCGTGCTCAATGCCCATCCGGCCGGCGTCAAAGAATTGTTTGATGGCATGCTTTTTACAAAATTCGCGGGTCCGTTTGGCCTGCTGGGCAGACTGGATGTCTTTGTTGGGGACAAAATGGTCCATGACCATGGTGATTTTATCCGGGTCAAAAACTTGGTCGAAGCCGGCTTTTTCAAAGACATCAATACTGACCGGGGAGGTAATATCGTTACTTAATACCAGGTCTATGTCCGCCAGAATGAGTTCACCTGGGCGGACAGAGGGGACATGGGCATGGGCAGCTAATATTTTTTCGGTCATCGTCATGGGACGTTGGTTGGACATAGTCATGCTTCCTTTCGCAATTAAATTTGCTCGCTTTTATTGCGGCTGATGATTTGGTTAACCCCGTTGATATAGGCCATTAAGCTGGCGTCAATAATATTGGTGCTGGTAGCCCGGCCGGTGTAGTACTTGCCGTCACAGGAGAGTTTGATCAAGGCCTCCCCTTGGGCATCGACCCCTTCGGAAATAGAGTTGATTTGGTAGCTTTCCAATTGGGCATCTACCCCAATAATATCGTTAATGGCGGAATAGGCGGCATCGATGGGGCCGTCGCCTTTGGCCACTTGTTCAATGACGGACTTATCTTCTTCGTGGTTCAATTGGACACAGGCCATGGCAGAAACCAGAGACCCGACATTGGCATTGAAGGCTTTTAAGCTGTAGTAGGGGGTGATTTGACTGCTCTGCTGGCCCATGATAACGGATTCAATATCCCGGTCGCTAATGTCTTTTTTCTTGTCGGCCAAGTCCTTGAAGCGGTGGAAGGCCTCGTTCAGCTCTTCTTCCGTTAAGTGGTAGCCCATATTTGCCACTTCGGCCTTAAAGGCATGGCGGCCGGAGTGTTTTCCTAAGACCATCCGTTGTTCTGGATAGCCGATGTCTTTTCTGGACATAATTTCATAGGTGGACTTGTTGGACAAGACCCCATGCTGGTGGATGCCGGACTCGTGGGCGAAGACGTTTTTCCCGACAATGGGCTTGGTCGGGGCAACAGGTACCCCGATAATGGCAGACAGCATCCGGCTGGTTCGATAGATTTGCTTGGTATCGATCCGGCAGCTGGCCTGGTAATAGTCATGGCGGGTCTTCAAGATCATGGCGACTTCTTCAAGGGCACAGTTACCGGCCCGTTCGCCAATGCCGTTGATGGTGCATTCCACTTGGCGGGCGCCGGCTTCGATGGCGGCCAAGGAGTTGGCCAAGGCCAGGCCCAGGTCATTATGGCAGTGGGTGGAAATGATGACATCGTCAATGCCTTTGACATGGTCTTTAACGCCCTTAATCATGGCGGTCATTTCAGCCGGGGTGGCATAGCCAACGGTATCAGGCAAGTTGATGACACTGGCGCCGGCGTCAACGGCTCTCTGGCACACTTCCCAGAGGAATTCCGGCCGGGTCCGGCTGGCATCTTCAGCAGAGAACTCAACCTGGTCGCACTTGGACTTGGCATAGGAGACGGCTTCAGTGACCTTGTCCAAGACCTGGTCAGGGGTCATTTTCAGCTTGTATTCCATATGGATATCGCTGGTAGCGATGAAGGTGTGAATCATCGGCTTGGCAGCGTGTTGAACTGCTTCATAGGCCTTGTCAATGTCGCTTTTCAAGGCCCGGGCCAAGGAGACGACATAGGCATTTTTAACGGACTTGGCGATTTCATTGACAGACCGGAAGTCTTCCGGAGAGGAGGCAGCGAAGCCTGCTTCAATGCAATCTACGCCTAATTCATCTATTTGGGCCGCTAACTGCAGCTTTTCCTTTAAATTCATACTGCAGCCGGGGGATTGCTCACCGTCACGCAAGGTGGTATCAAAAATACGAATTTGTTTCATAGTAGATTCCTCACTTTCTTTGCTCTTCTATATAATAGGGATTTTGCTAGGCGTTGTGGGTGGTAGGCGTAAAAAAGACCCCGTCTCTACATGTAGAGACGAGGTCTTGGGCTCGCGGTACCACTCTATTTGAAGATAATCATCTTCCCCTTTATCACATCGGCCGTAGCGAATGTGTTCTCAAGATAACGGTAGAGAGGCCGTCCTTCCTACTTAGCTGGGCTGTTCAGTCGGCTGCTCAGAGGGGAGTCTCCCTATCCGCCTTGTCGTTTTCCACCGGCCAACGACTCTCTGTAAAGGCTTTCCTAAGGATAAGTCCTCATCAATGCTTTTGTTATATAATACACATATTAACGGTTCAACTGTACCATGTCAAGCCTTTTATTAGAAAAAGTTAAATAAATCCGCCTAAGCTGACCTTATGGTCCCGTCAGCTACCTTTGTTTACTTAGGAATCGGCGGCCAGACCGATGATTGAATTGGGCCTAGCCCTTTGATATAATCACAGGTAATGATAACTTGTGATTTTGTAGTGAAGTACTGATGAAGGCCTGTCAAAGAAAGGACGCATATGAAGCCCTTTGTTCATTTACACAATCATACCGCTTTTAGCCTGCTGGATGGCGCCGGGCGCGTAGAAGATGAGGTGAAGCGAGCAGCGGAGCTGGGTATGCCGGCGCTGGCCATCACCGACCATGGGGTGATGTACGGCGCCGTTCAATTTTATAAAAGCTGCCAGGCCCATGGGATTAAACCTATTATCGGCTGTGAGGTCTATGTGGCCCGGCGGTCTCGCTTTCAAAAAGAAAGCGGCCGGGATGAAAAACCCTATCACCTGATCCTGCTCGTTGAAAATGACCAGGGCTACCACAACCTCTGCCAGCTGGTGACCCAATCCTACCTGGAGGGCTTTTATTACAAGCCCAGGATTGACCGAGACCTCCTGGCCAAGCACCATGAGGGCCTCATCTGCTTATCGGCCTGCCTGGGTGGCGAACTCCCCCAGATGATTATGGACGGGAATGAGGCCGCTGCCCGGGAAGCGGCCTTATGGTACAAGGAAACCTTCGGCCGGGATCACTTCTTTTTAGAATTACAAAATCATGGCCTGCCTGAGCAGCAGGTCGTTAACGATGCCTTGATCCGCCTGGGTAAGGAGCTGGACCTCGACCTGGTTTGCACCAATGATAACCACTACATTAAGCGGGAAGATGCGGAAGTCCAGGATGTAATGCTCTGTATCCAAACAGGCAAGACCCTGGATGAGCCGGACCGGATGCGGTTTGATAATAATGAATTCTATTTGAAAAGTTATGATGAGATGTTGGCCGCCTTTCCCAACCAGGAAGCTGCCTTGGACCGGACCGTTGCCATTGCAGACCGGTGCCAGTTTGACTTTACCTTTGGCTGTAACCACATGCCCTACTTTGATGTGCCGGAAGGCTATACCATCCCAGACTATCTCAAAAAGTTGTGCCTGGACGGTCTGGCTGACCACTATGAGACCGTCGATGCCCCCCTTTTAGAGCGGCTGGATAAGGAGCTTTCCGTTATTGGCCGGATGGGCTATGAGGCCTACTTCCTCATTGTATGGGACTTTGTCGATTACGCCAAGCGGAAGGGCATTTATGTAGGTCCGGGCCGGGGGTCGGCGGCCGGGAGCCTGGTGGCCTATGCCCTGGGTATTACAGCGGTAGACCCCATTAAGTATAACCTTCTCTTTGAACGATTTTTGAACCCGGAACGGGTCAACATGCCCGATATCGATATCGATTTTTGCTATGAACGGCGGGGCGAGGTCATTGACTATGTGACCCGGAAATACGGGGCTGACCATGTATCGCAGATTATCACCTTTGGGACCATGGCCGCCCGGGGCGCTGTTCGAGATGTGGGCCGAGTCATGAATGTCCCCCTGTCGACCGTTAACCGGGTTTGCAAGCTCATCCCCTTAGAGCTGGGGATGACCATCGACAAGGCCCTCAGTGCCGCCCCGGACCTCCGCCAGGCCATGGCTGACGATGACCAGATTGATAAGATGATCCGGATGGCCCAGCGGTTGGAGGGCCTGCCCCGCCATGCCGGGACCCATGCCGCCGGGGTAGTGATTAGCCGAGAACCTATGACCCATTATCTACCCCTCCAGACCGGCGGGGATGATGGGTCGGTGATTACCCAGTTTTCCAAGGACGAGGTAGAGGAGATTGGCCTTCTGAAAATGGACTTCCTCGGCCTGCGGACCCTGACGGTGGTCAATAAAACCATCGAACTCATTGAAAAACGACATGGCCAAAAAATTGACTTTCAGACCATCGATGAAAATGACCCACCCACCTATGAAATGCTATCCAAAGGGGACTCTCTGGGGGTCTTCCAATTGGAAGGCAGCGGCCTCCGGGTGGTCTTGAAGGACCTAAAGCCCAACTCCCTGGAAGACATCATTGCCCTGGTGGCCCTTTATCGGCCGGGTCCCTTGGGTAGCGGGATGGTTGATGACTTTATTGCTCGTAAGCATGGGGAAAAGGACATTGAATACCCCCACATGCTCCTGGAAGACATTCTCCGCCCAACCTATGGGGTCATCCTCTACCAGGAACAGGTTATGCAAATTGCCAGCCGCCTATCCGGCTTTTCTCTGGGCGAGGCAGATATGCTCCGCCGGGCCATGGGGAAGAAAAAGCCGGAAATTATTGAAGGCTTCCGGACCCAGTTTATAGAGGGGGCCCTAAAAAATGGCGTCAGCCGCGAGCAAGCGGCCCATATCTTTTCCTTGATTGAATACTTTGCCGGTTACGGCTTCAATAAGAGTCACAGTGCCGCCTATGGGGTCTTGGCCTTCCAAACGGCCTGGCTCAAATGCCATTATCCGGCTGAATTCATGGCGGAGCTCTTAAATTCCTTTGTGGATAATGCCGACAAGGTGACCTTTTACATTAAAGAATGCGTGGACCTGGGCATTCCCGTCCTGCCACCGGATATCAATGAAAGCGGCAAGGGCTTTACGGTGACCGCCGAAGGCATCCGCTTTGGCTTAAAGGCCATCCGAGGGGTCGGTGACGGCCCGATCGAGGCCATTACAGAGGCCAGGGAGACCGGTGGCCCCTTCCAGTCCCTCCAGGACTTTTGCCAACGGGTGGACCTGTCCCAAGGCGTCAATAAACGGGTTCTAGAGAGCCTGATCCGAGGCGGGGCCTTCCAGGAAATCACGCCCAACAAGCGGGCCCTCCTGGCCATTTTAAATGACTGCGTCCTTGAGGCCCAGGCCCTGCAGAAGGCCACCCATTCCAACCAGGTTTCTCTTTTTGACGTGGCAGATATTGACCCGGCCGCACAATTGGCAGCCATTCCCCTGCCGGATATCCCAGACTATGACAAGGCTGACCAGCTCCGGATGGAAAAGGAGCTCCTGGGTATTTATATCAGCGGCCACCCCCTGGATGACTACCGGCAGACCCTCCGGGCCCATCGGTCAGGGACAGTCAGTGACTTAAATGACCAAATGGATGGCCAGTACATTACCCTGGGCGGGATTTTAAGCGGGGTCCGCTTTCAGACCACCAAAAAGGGCGACCTGATGGCCTATGCTGAGCTGGAAGATGAGACCGGCAGCCTGAACCTCCTGGTCTTCCCCCGGTCACTCGGGGCCGTAAGGCGGCACCTGGAAGACGGGGAAATTGTCCTGGTCAGCGGTAAGTACCAGGCGGAAGAAGATGAGAAGAAGTGCTTCGTGAATGATATCCGCCCCCTAAGCGAGCTGGGACCGGCAGCAAAAAAAGAGGCCCCGGCTGCAGCGCCGGCGGCCCAGACAACCGAGCAGGCAGATAAGCCCCTGGCCCTTTTTGTCAAGGTCCACAGCCGGAGCCAGGAAGGGGACTTATTGGCAGTGCTTAAGGGGCATCCCGGCCGGCGACCGGTCTACTTTTACTATCCCGGTGACAAGAAGCTGGTGCGCCTGGATCCGGCCTATAATGTAGATGCTTCAGAATCGGTCCTGAAGGAACTACGCTTATACCTACCATATGATGACGTCACATTTACCGAACACCGGGGAGGTGCCTAATGGCCGAAGAACGTTTTAACTTGCGGCAGGCAGCTGTCGCCAAATTGCAGGCGCGGGGGATCGATTGTGAGGACATCGCTGCCCTCGTTTATGATTTACAGAATAAATACTTTCCCCGCCTAACCCTAGCCGATTGTACTGTAGCGGTAGAAGCGGTTTTAAATAAGCAGGATGTCCAGTTTGCCATCTTAACCGGCCTCTTTTTAGATGAGTGCTGTGAGCAGGGGCTCATGCCGGAAGGACTCCAGGAGGCCGTCGAAAACGACGAGGGCCTCTTTGGCATTGATGAGGCCCTGGCCATGTCCATTGCCAATATTTACGGGACCATCGGGGTCACCAACTTTGGCTATTTAGACAAGCAAAAACCGGGCATCATCGGCCATTTAGATGGTCATCCTACCCATGTGCATACCTTTTCTGATGACTTGATTGGTGCAGTGGCCGCCGCGGCAGCCGCCCGCATCGCACATAACAGTAAATGAGGTGACTTATGAAAATTGCAGTTTACTCCGGCACCTTTGATCCGGTAACCAATGGCCATTTATCTGTTTTAGAACGGGGGGCCCGCCTATTTGAACACGTTTACGTAGCGGTAGCCCGGCAGAACTATAAAAATACCCTCTTCACCACCGAAGAGCGGCTCATCCTCTTGGAGGATGCTGTGCGCTGTATCCCCAATGTTACTGTCGAAGCCTTTGACGGCCTCTTGGTGGACTTTGCCAAAGAAAAGGGGGCAGTAGGTATTTTAAGGGGCCTGCGGGTTATTACCGACTTTGAATACGAAATGCAGATGGCCTCTTTTAACAAGTACCTTTGTCCCAGTATCGACACGGTTTACCTGACGGCGGCACCGGAGTTCTCATTTGTCAGTTCCAGTATGATTCGCAACATTGCTGAGCTGGACGGGGATGTGTCCGCCTTTGTGCCCTGCGGGGTGGCAGAAGCCCTGCGGGAAAAATACGGCTATTCTGATGGCAGGGGCCGGCTTTGCCCGGATGGAACAGAAAAGACCTGCTTTTAGTTAAAGGCCTTTCGGCCCTATGTCCTGAGCCTAAAAAGTTGGATGTGATGATGACCAGCTTTTTAGGCTTAGGGCATTATTCTTTTATAGGCACCCGGGCAAGAAAAAAAGCAGCCTTTCGGCTGCTTAAATTTGGCTAAAACTATTTCATTAGCGGCTGTAAGAGGCCATAGGTGCCGCCCTTACGGCGGTAGACCACATCGATGGCGTCACTGTCAGCATTTAAGAAGATGAAGAAGTCGTGGTCAAGGAGTTCCATCTGCATGATGGCTTCTTCCGGGTCCATCATCCGGACATGGAATTGTTTGACCTTGGAGATCTTATCGGCAGTATCCTCCTGGTCCGCTTCAGCCTGGTCAGCTTGCGCTGCTTTCAGGTCTGCTTCTTCTTGGCGCATTAATTCGCCAATGTTAATTTCAGTTTGTTTGGCCTTGCGGTTGATCCGCGTTTTATACTTGCGAATCTGACGTTCAATTTTATCAACCACTTGATCAATAGACGCATACATATCTGCGCTGGACTCCTCAGCGCGCAAAATAAAGCGATTGATGGGAATGGTGGCTTCCGCCCGTTGGTCACCTTTTTCGACGAGCAGGGTGACATGCCCCTCTAATTCATTGGAAAAGTATTTTTCCAACTTGCTGAAGCGCTTTTCTACATAGCTGCGTAGGGCATCTGTTACTTCAACGTTTCGGCCTTTGATTGTAAGTCGCATACATCCTCATCCTTTCTTGGGTGGACCTGCATAAAAAAACTTGACAGATCCTTTTTATATTCTATACCCGCCAAAAGGTAACCTGCAAACATTAAACAATTAGAAATCTTTAATTAATTGCCGGATTGGCAAAAAGCCTCTAAGGCATAGAATAAATCGCTAATGCGGTCGTTACAAATAAAGTAAGTGGCCCGCTGTCCCTGCTTTTCAAAATCCACAAACTTGTAGGCCCGGAGCAGGGCTAGGTGTTGGGATAGGGAGGACTGGGATAAATTGCTGTGTTCGTTAATCAATTGATGGATGGCGGTAACGGACTGAGGAGATTCGGCCAGGATGCTCAAAATCATGAGACGGTTGGCATTGCCCAGTAATCTTAAGACATCCGCCATTTCCCGAAAAGGTAAGTCTCCCTCAGATCTAGGGAGAGGATATCTAACAGCTTGTGATTGGCGCATATAAAATCTCCTCCTAGTTCAAATAACCCAATCACTCGTATAGGTTATAGTAGATTGTTTATGAGTAAGCCCATTATAGCATTTTTTCGAATACAATAAAAAAAAGATTTGCGAATTGTTTAAATTATTTGTTTGTTTTTGTGGAAGTTTGTTTTCTGTAAAATGTAAAATATTAAGGAAAAACGCCATTTACGGGCCTCAGCTTGTGAAGGATAGGATTTCATAGTATAATGAACCAGTTGTTTCAGTACAATTCAGCTATTTATAAGAAAGTAGTGAAGGAATGGGAATAGATACATTAATCCGTCGACTCGTCGATGATAATAAACGGGATGTCAAAAAATTAACCCGCAGAGCTGCGGAAGTGGGACAATATGAAGATGCCTACAAGGCCTTAAGCGATGAGGACCTGGCGGCTAAGACGCCGGAATTTAAAGACCGGCTCAAGGCAGGGGAATCCTTAGATGATATTTTACCGGAAGCCTTTGCTGTGGTGCGGGAAGCCTCAACCCGGATTTTAGGGATGCGGCACTTTGACGTCCAGCTCATGGGTGGGATGGTTTTACACCAGGGCCGGATTGCTGAAATGAAGACCGGGGAAGGTAAAACCCTGGTTGCCACCCTGCCGGCCTACCTGAATGCCCTGGAAGGCAAGGGCGTCCATGTCATTACGGTCAACGATTACTTAGCCAGCCGTGATGCCGAGCAGCTGAGGCCCCTGTATGAATTTTTAGGCCTCAGTGTCGGGCTCATCGTTCATGGCCTTTCCTATGAAGAACGCCGGGACGCCTACGCTTGTGATATCACTTACGGGACCAATAATGAATTCGGCTTTGATTACCTGCGTGACAACATGGTCATGCACGTGGAAAATATGGTTCAGCGGCCCTTAAACTATGCCATCGTCGACGAAGTGGACTCTATCTTAGTCGACGAAGCCCGGACCCCTCTTATTATCAGCGGCCCGGTGGCCAAGGCCAAGGACCTCTACACCCCCATGGCCCAAGTGGTCCGGCGGTTAAAAGAAGAGGACTACACCTTTGATGAAAAACTGAAGACCGTTGCCCTGACCGAAGAAGGGGCAGAGCACGTGGAAAAAATCCTAGGCCTTGAAGAGCCCCTGACCGCTGAAAGCAATATGGAAATCGCCCACCACGTGAACCAGGCCCTGAAGGCCCAAGTTCTCATGAAACGGGACCGGGACTATGTGGTCAATGACGGCGAAGTCATCATCGTTGACGAATTCACCGGCCGGCTTATGTATGGCCGCCGGTACAGCGAAGGTCTGCACCAGGCCATTGAAGCCAAAGAAGGGGTGCAGATTGAAAAAGAAAGCCAAACCCTGGCTACCATCACCTTCCAGAACTACTTCCGGATGTATAAGAAGCTGGCCGGGATGACCGGGACAGCTAAAACCGAAGAAGACGAATTCCGGTCTATTTACGGGATGGACGTTGTCATTATCCCGACCAATAAACCCATGATCCGTGAAGATAAGCCGGATATCATCTACCGGACCGAAGACGGCAAGTTTGAAGCCGTAGCGGATAAGGTTGAGGCCCTTTATAAAAAGGGTGAGCCTGTCCTGGTGGGTACTGTATCCATTGAAAAATCCGAAAAACTTTCGGATATTTTGAAACGGCGCGGCGTTCCCCACCAGGTCTTAAACGCCAAGTTCCACGAACAGGAAGCAGATATCGTTGCCCAAGCCGGGCAAAAGAATACCGTCACCATCGCCACCAACATGGCCGGTCGTGGGACGGACATTGTCCTCGGTGAAGGTGTTGATGAGTTGGACGGGCTCTATATCATCGGCACAGAGCGGCATGAGGCCCGCCGGATTGACAACCAGCTCCGTGGTCGTGCCGGCCGTCAAGGGGACCCCGGGATCACCCAATTTTATATTTCCCTGGAAGATGACCTGGTCCGCCGGTTCGGGGCTGAAAGCCTGCCTGGCCTCATGGATAAGGTCGGCATGGATGACTCCATCCCCATTGAAAACCGGATGGTGTCGCGGGTCATTGAAGGATCACAAAAACGGGTCGAAAGCCGGAACTTTGAAGTCCGTAAAAATATCCTGGAATATGATGATGTCATGAACAAGCAGCGTGAAATCATCTACGCCCAGCGCCGGCAGGTCCTGGAAGGCGAAAACATGAAAGAATCCATCCGGGCCATGATTGAACGGATTGCCGAAAGCCTGGTGGCTGAAGCCGCCCAAGGGGAAGAGTACCCCGAAAGCTGGAACCTGGATAAGTTTGCAGACCGGATCAACGAAGTCTTTGGTCTAACCGATGTGGTCGATAAAGACCGCTTTGTTGAAATGGGCCGGCAGGAAGTCGAAGACCTCTTAAAAGACCGGGTCATTGCCCGTTATGAAGAAAAAGAGGCCGAAATCGGCGAAGACCTCTTCCACCAGATAGAACGGAATGTCCTCCTGCAAACGGTCGACTCCAGCTGGATGGACCACCTGGACGCCATGGACCAAATGCGGGCCGGGATTGGCTTACGGGCCTATGGCCAGCACAAGCCCATCAACGAATACAAAAACGAAGCCTTTGACATGTTTAACGACATGATCTATAACATTCAATACGAAACCGTCCGTCTCATGTACCATGTGTCTGTTTCCAGACCGGAAGAAACCGTCCAGGAAACAACCCCTGAAGAACGGACCGACATCTTAAATGCCCGCCACGGGGACGAAGAACCGGCTAAAAAACAGCCCATCGTCAAAGACCAAAAAATCGGTCGGAATGACCCCTGCCCCTGTGGTAGCGGCAAGAAATACAAACACTGCCACGGGCGGAATGCCTAAGTTAAGCACCAGGCATCAGATTTAAATTATACAAAGGGATGTGACCTATGGACTACGAAGTACACAAGCTATTTCAACTGTCTCAGACACGTCTCAGAGATTTGAGTGAATCTCTTTGACCTGCCTCATTTAAAAAATCAACTCGCAAAACTGGAGGCCCAAACCTTAGAACCGGACTTTTGGCAGGATTCTGAGGCGGCCCAGGGCGTCATGCAAAAGAAAAAGACCATGGAAGGCAAGCTCCGCCGGTATGAAGGCCTGGCTGAATCCCTGGATGATGTAGAAGTGGCCTTTGAACTCTACAAGGAAGAAGCCGACCCAGGCCTTGAAAAAGAAATCGAAGCTGCCTTAAAAAAGGTGGATGCCGGCTTAGACCAGTTTGAGCTGGAAACTATCTTAAATGGTGACTATGATGCCAATAATGCCATCGTGACCATCCACCCCGGGGCCGGTGGCACCGAAAGCCAGGACTGGGCTGAAATGCTCTACCGGATGTACGTCCGCTGGGCTGAGCGGCACGGTTTTAAGGTGACCATCCTTGACTATCTGGATGGCGATGAGGCCGGGCTTAAGAGCGCCACCATCCTCGTCGCCGGCGAAAACGCCTACGGCTACCTCAAGGCGGAAAAAGGCGTCCACCGGATGGTTCGGATTTCCCCCTTTGACTCATCCGGCCGGCGGCATACCTCTTTTTCTGCCGTTGAAGTCATGCCGGAAGTTGAAACAGATACCGATATTGACATTGATCCCAAAGACCTGTCTGTGGATACCTACCGGTCCACCGGGGCCGGTGGCCAGCACGTCAACAAGACAGAAAGTGCCGTCCGGATTACCCACCTGCCGACAGGCATTGTTGTCCAATGTCAGAGCGAACGGTCTCAAATCCAAAACCGGGCCACAGCCATGAAGATGTTGACCAGCCGCCTGGTTGAAGAAAAAATCAAGGCCCAGGAAGCAGAAATCGCCAAGCTCCACGGCGACCAGCAGGAAATCGGCTGGGGGTCTCAGATCCGGTCCTACGTTTTCCACCCCTATACCATGGTGAAAGACCACCGGACCAACACCGAAAAAGGTAACGTCCAGGCCGTCATGGATGGGGACATTGATGACTTCATCAACGCCTGGCTGAAAAACGAAGCCGCCAAGCGGGCTAACCGCTAACAAGCTGAATAAAAAAATCCCCCTTCACCGGATGCGTGAAGGGGGATTTTCTAGTTAAAAGCCAACGGCTATTTTATTTTTCTCTCAATAAAATTTTTTGGTAAGCTAAGCGGTCATCGCCATCGATGGCGGTAATCATCCCGCAATAGTTGTAGTCCTGCTTGCGGATCAGGTGTTGCATGGTTGCGTTGGCGGCATGGGTGTCTATCCGGCAATTGTAGATACCCTTGTCCAGGGCCAGGCTTTCAATGGCCTGGAACATCTGTTTACCATAGCCCTTGCTCTGGCAGGCCGGGTCAATGACCAGCCGGTGGAGGGCCCAGTAGGGGGCGTCATTGAGCCAGGCGCCTTCGCGGATAACTTCATAGGTGGGGTCGGGGCCGGGGACTAGGGCGCCGGCCCCGACCAGCTTGCCGGCATTGGTTAAGGCGTAGAGCTGGCCTTTTTTAATATCGTTTTCCAGCCGGTCCCGGCCGGGGTAGGTCAGGTCCCATTGGAAATTACCGGCTTCATGCATGAGCTGGCGGGCCCGGTCGTATATGTCTAGCAGGGGCGGTAAGTCTGCTGTTTGGGCAAGTCTTAAAGGCATGTCTTATCCCTCCTTGTAGGTTCATCTTAGTATACCACAGGCAGCCGAGAAGACGGGCTGGATACGCCCTTAAAGGATAAGTATTGTCTATATCTTGATGCCAAGGGCCGGTTTGTATATAAAACTTTACAAATGAAGGCTTACGGACTTAAAATATAGCCATAAGCACATGAAAGTTATAGTAAGATTTTAGTCGAGATTAGGTGAAAGGCTGGTCTTTTATGAAAAAGAAAATCCAGTTGGCTCTTATTCTTTTGCTTGTAGCCGGCGGCTTATGTCTGCCTATTTTTTTGCTTGAGTTTTTCACAGCCGGTGCATAGTCGAGACTAGGAGGCGTTCTAACCAGCAGAAGCCCTGCCTTGTAAAATGAGGCGGGGCTTCTGCTGTTATTGTTATGGGCTGCTATTCATGACCAAAAGTACTTTTCTATGCTTAAGAGCGAGAGGGTTCTGGAGTGAATCGCTTATAGATATCCTAGGGGAATTGGGGTATAATGTAAAAGGATGTCGTTTCATACAAGACAAGTTAAGGAGTGACCTAAACATGGATATTATGCAGCAGCTTACAGACCGGGTACGAGGGAAAAACTTATCAATTGTTTATCCTGAAGGTACCGATCTTCGTATTATTGAGGCAGCTGCGCGTCATGCTGAAGACGCTATTTTGAAACCGATTTTAATTGGTAATCCGGATGAAATCGGTCGCATTGCCGGTGAAAAGAATCTCAACATCGGTAAACTGGAAATCATTGACCCCAATAATTATCCAGAATTTGATGCCATGGTTGATGCCTTTGTTGAACGCCGTAAAGGGAAAGCCACTCCTGAAAAAGCCCGTGAAATCCTGAAAGATGAAACCTACTTTGCCACCATGCTGGTATACCTGGGCAAGGTAGATGGGATGGTTAGCGGTGCAGCCCACTCCACAGCCGATACCATTCGTCCGGCCTTACAAATTGTCAAAACCAAACCGGGTGTTTCCCGGGTTTCTGGCGCCATGGTCTTCGTTAAAGGGGAAGAGCGGCTCCTCTATGCGGATATTGCGGTTAATATTACCGTAGATGCCCAGGCTATGGGTGAAATTGCTGTCGAAAGTGCCAAATTCGCTAAAGTCTTTGACATCGACCCGAAAGTGGCCCTCCTAAGCTTCTCCTCCAAGGGGTCTGCTGTTTCTCCGGAAAGTGAGAAGGTAGCTGAAGCAACGAAGATTGCCCAAAAAATTGCGCCGGATCTTCCCATTGACGGTGAGCTTCAATTTGATGCCGCCTATGTGGCCTCTGTTGGCGAAAGTAAAGCCCCGGGCAGCCCGGTTGCCGGTCATGCCAATGTCTTTATTTTCCCGAGCCTGGAAGCCGGTAATATCGGCTACAAGATTACCCAGCGCCTAGGTGGCTATGAAGCCTATGGTCCCCTTTTACAAGGCTTAGCTGCCCCGATCAATGACTTATCTCGCGGTTGCTCTGCTGAAGATGCTTACCAAGTGGCTATCATTACAGCTGCTCAAGCAACGATGGAATAGACCGTATTTATATCGAGAAGGGGTTCCTTCTCGATATTTTTATGAGCGGATAGGCGGTGGCTGTTCCGCTTTTAAAAATGTCGAGTCGGAAAGGAGGGGCTATGGCCTATATTAAGTTAGAGCTGACCCTGGCGTCGCTGGATGACTGGCCCCAGGCGGTCCTGTTTTTTGATGAAGTCTTCCCGGAGGGCTTTGAACAATATGACCCCCGGGATATTTTGGCCCATTTGGCCAAGGGAGACTGGGATGCCCATGAATACTCGGCGGATATCCTGGCGGAAGACCAGGCCAGGTTGACCGCCTACCTGGCTGCTGAAGACCGGGACCGGCTGGCAGCCATCAAGGGCCGGTGGGCAACCCTGGGCCTTGATGGGGCCTGGACGCTAACGCCCTATGACCTGCCGGACCAGGATGCCTGGCGAGACCAGTTCCAACCCATGAAGGTGACGGACCGGATAGAACTTTGTCCTTACTGGGCCAGCCCCTTGGGAGAGGGGTCTGTTGTGGTCCTGACCAATCCGGGCATCGGCTTTGGCACCGGGACCGATGAAACAACCCAGCTGGCCCTTGACTTACTGGACTGGGCTGACCCGGCCGGTAAGCGGGTTTGTGATCTGGGTTGTGGGTCGGGGATTTTAGCGGTGGCGGCTAAAAAGTGTGGCGCCGGCGAGGTCTTGGCGGTGGACAATGACCCCCAGGCCGTGGCAGCAGCCGCTGATATGGCCCGGCTCAACCAGGTGGACCTGACCAGCCGGCCAAGTGACCTCTTGCAGGATGTCCAGGGCCAGTGGGATATTATTATTGCCAATATTGTTACGGATGTGCTCCTGGCCCTCATTCCCAGCCTGAGTGACAGCCTGGCCCCGGCGGGGCAAGTCCTCTTGTCAGGTATTCATAAGGGACGGCTGGCTGAGATCCAGCAGCAGGCGGCCCAATACAGATTGATAGAAGAGGCCAGCCGCATCGGCCAAGACTGGTGCGGCCTGGCCCTTAAGAAAGGATAGGTATGACAAAGACCCTGAATGACCTGGCCCTTGCCCTGGATGAGGCAGGGCTCTTATACCGGGTGGTTGGTGACTTGCCGGCAAGGCCCATTTCGGATATCCAGTATGACTCCCGGCAGGTACAGGAAAACACCCTCTTTTTATGCAAGGGGGCCCATTTTTCCGTCCAATACCTGCTGGATGCCCGCAGCCAGGGGGCTTGTGCCTACTTGAGCGCAAGGGTTTATCCGGAAGCCTCTGACCTGCCGGCTCTGGTGGTCAGCGATATCCGCCGGGCCCTGGCGGTGACCGCCAACTGGTTTTTTGATGCCCCCTGGCAGGACCTCCACATGATGGGGGTGACCGGGACCAAGGGTAAGAGTACGACGGTCAGTATGGTCAAGGCTATTTTTGACCTGGCCGCCGAAAAGGCCCATGAGCCTCTCTGTGGGATTACCTCCAGCCTGATGAACTATGATGGCCGGGTGGAGAAGGCTTCCAAGCTGACCACCCCGGAAAACATTGACCTCTACCGCCACCTGGCAACGGCCCGGGCGGCCGGGTTGAAGCATATGGTCATCGAAGTATCCAGTCAGGCCCTCAAGTACCATCGGGTAGGGGGCATTCACTTTGATGATGCTGTCTTTCTCAATATTTCCCCGGACCACATCGGGCCCATTGAGCACCCGACTTTTGAGGACTACCTGGCCAGCAAACTGGCTATCTTTGACCGGACGGACCGGGCCTTTATCAACCTGGCCAGTGACCACCTTGCTGAACTGCAAGAAGCCGCCGGCCACTGTCCCGAAGTCATCAGCTTTGGCGGCGACAGGGCCGATTATAGGGCCGACCAGGTCCAGTCGACCGATAGCGGTTTGACATTTCGGGTCCGGGTCGGTCAGGAGGCCATCCAGGTGGCCCTGCCCATGCATGGCCGCTTCAATGTGGAAAATGCCCTAGCGGCCTTGGCCTTGGCCCATCGATCGGGGATTTCCCTGGACACCTGTGCAGAGGCCCTGGCAAGTGTTAAAATGGAAGGGCACATGGCCTATATCCATGGCGCTGACCTGACAGTGGTCGTGGACTATGCCCACAATGGCATCAGCTTTAAGCGGGTCATCGAGACCGTTCGCCATGACTTTCCCCAGGCCCCGGTCTGGCTCCTCTTTGGCGCCCCGGGCGATAAGGCTGAAAGCCGCCGGCCGGACATGGGCCGGGTGGCCAGTCAGGAAGCAGACTATGTCATCCTAACGGCAGATGATCCGGCCACAGAAGCCGTAGAGGCCATTAATGAAGAAATTTACCGGGCCTTTGAAAAGGAGACCCCGGTTCAAATGATTGCCGACCGGGCCCAGGCCATTGCCTATGCCATCAAAGAAGCCCCTACCGGGGCGGTGGTCTTACTCTTGGGCAAGGGCTTTGAGGTCTGTCAAAAAATAAATGGCAAGCGGGAACCCTACGCCGGCGATGAACAGCTGGCGAAGGCAGCCTTACAAGCCCGTGAATCCTAACTTGTGGAGGAGAATATGAATATTATTGCAGATACAAAGGCGCTGGTGACCGAGCGCATTGAAGAGGCCTTTGCAGCCGCTAAGGCAGATGGCGTCTTTTCAGTCGACGCCCTGCCGGACTTTGTCGTGGAACAACCCAATGATAAAAGCCATGGGGACTTTGCCACCAACATTGCTATGCAGTTGGCCCGGCCTGCGAAAATGAACCCCCGGGTCATCGCCCAGGGGCTGGTAGATCGGATTGACAAATCTGCGCCCATTGACCGGGTGGAACTGGCCGGCCCGGGCTTTATTAACTTTATTTTAAAAGAAGACTACCTTATGCCCGTCCTGGCAGCGGTGCAAGCGGAAGATACCCGGTATGGGGCCAGCGATGTCGGCCAGGGCCGCCGGGTTCAGGTGGAATTTGTCAGCGCCAACCCGACCGGCCTCCTCCACATGGGCAATGCCCGGGGCGGCGCCCTGGGGGATGTCCTGGCTGCTGTTTTAAATATGGCCGGCTACCGGGCAGATAAGGAGTATTATATTAATGATACCGGTAACCAGGTCAAGCTCCTGGGCGCCTCTGTGGAAGCCCGGTATTTTGAACTTTTAGGCCGGGCCGATGAATACCCCCTGCCGGAAGACGGTTACCAGGGGGAAGATATTAAGGAAACCGCCCAGCACCTCCTGGACAGGGAGGGGGAGGCCTATGCTCAGATGGACCGGGAAGACCGGCTGGAAAAGATGACCGTCTTTGCCCTAAATGAGAAGGTTGAAGGTATCCGCCGGGGCCTGGAAGCCTTTGGGGTTACTTATGATAAGTGGTTTAGCGAAAAAAGCCTCCATGAATCCGGGGCCGTTCAGGCAGTGGTCGATACCCTCCGTGACCGGGGCTATGTCTACGAAAAAGATGGGGCCCATTGGCTCCGGTGTACCGATTATGGGGCAGAAAAAGATGAGGTCCTGGTCCGGGCCAACGGGATTCCCACCTATTTTGCGGCAGATATTGCCTACCATAAGGATAAGTTTGACCGGGGCTATGAAGACCTGATTAATATTTGGGGGGCTGACCACCATGGCCACGTGGCTCGCTTGAAGGGGGCCCTGACCGCCCTGGGCTACCCCGGCGACCGGCTTACCGTCATCCTCATGCAGCTGGTCCGGCTCTACCGGGATGGTGAACTGGTACGGATGAGTAAGCGGGCCGGGGAATTTGTGACCCTGGAAGAGCTTATGGAGGAAGTCGGCCGGGAGGCGGCCCGGTTCTTCTTCAGCATGCGGTCACCGGACAGTCCCCTGGACTTTGACCTGACCCTGGCTAAGAAGCAGTCTTCAGACAACCCGGTCTACTACGTGCAATACGCCCATGCCCGGATTTGCTCCCTCTTATCCGTTGCCGGTGAAGAAGTTCGTCAGGCGAAAGATATTGATACCGGCCTCTTGATCCATCCAGCCGAAAGAGCCCTCCTGGAAGCCATCGCTTCCTGGCCTGAAAAGGTGGCCCTGGCTGCTCAAGAATTGGCCCCCTACCACCTGGCTTATTATGCAAAAGACCTTGCCAATGCCTTCCATACTTTTTACAATGGATGTAAAGTACTGACAGATGATGCGGAACTGCAGGCCGCCCGGCTCGTTCTGGCGGACTGTGCCCGTATCACCCTACGTAATGTGTTACTGCTCCTGGGCGTCAGTGCCCCGGAACGGATGTAAAGGAGGATATTATGGCTTTAGTAAACGTAGACACCCTATTACAGGCAGCAGAAGAAGGCGGCTATGCAGTCGGCGCCTTTAACTGCAATAACATGGAAATTGTGCAGGCCATCATCGGGGCCGCTGAAGCGGAAAAGTCCCCGGTCATTATCCAGGCCAGCCAAGGGGCCATCAAGTATGCCGGCCTCAACTATATTGTTTCCCTGGTGCGGACCGCTGCTGAAGCAGCCTCTGTTCCGGTGGCCCTCCACCTGGACCATGGGACCAGCTTTGAACAGGTCATCCAGTGCATTGGCCATGGCTTTACCTCGGTCATGATCGACTGGTCCAAGCATGAGCTGGAAGAAAACATCAAGGTGACCAACCAAATCCTTCAGGTGGCCCGGCCCTTAAATGTCTCGGTTGAAGCAGAGCTGGGTAAAATTGGCGGCACAGAAGATGACGTGGTCGTTAGTGACCGGGAAGCCAGCTTTACTGACCCGGATGAAGCAGCCTACTTTGTCCAGCAGACCGGCATCCGGTCTCTGGCCGTAGCTATCGGGACCGCCCATGGCCAGTATAAAGGGGAACCGAAGCTGGACTTTGACCGGCTGACTGCGATCAAAGAGAAAGTGCAGATCCCCATTGTCCTCCATGGGTCTTCCGGTGTACCGGATGAAGCCCTGAAAGAAGCCATCCGCCGCGGGGTCCGCAAAATCAATATCGACACCAACCTGCGGGAAGCCTTTACCGATGGCGTCCGCGAGGTCTTGGCCGAAAAACCCAACGAAATTGACCCCCGCAAAATCTTAGGCCCGGCCCGGGATAAAATGCAGGAACGGGTGGTAGAAAAAATTCGTATCTTCGGGTCAAACGGCAAAGCGTAAGGAGTCTTAACTATGGAAAGAGAACTGGTCATAGAATTTTCACGGGTGACCGAGGCAGCGGCCATCAACTGTAAAAATTGGGTTGGTAAAATGGATAAAATGGCTGCCGATGGGGCAGCTGTAGAGGCCATGCGCCATATGTTTGAAACGGTAGACATCTCCGGGACAGTTGTTATCGGTGAAGGGGAAATGGATGAGGCCCCCATGCTTTACATCGGTGAAAAGGTCGGCTTAGGCGGCGCAGAAGTGGACATTGCAGTGGACCCCCTGGAAGGGACCAACCTGGCTGCTAAAAACCAACCCGGCGCCATTACCGTCATGGCCGTCGCCGATGCCGGCGGGCTCTTACATGCCCCGGACATGTATATGGATAAAATCATTGTCGGCCCCGGGGCCAAGGGGGCTATTGATATTGAGGTCTCTGTAGAAGAAAACCTAAAAAACGTAGCCAAGGCCTTAAATAAACCCTTGGAAGACCTGACTGTCTGCCTCTTAGACCGGCAGCGCCACGAACACATTAAACAGGCTGTCAAGGCCCTGGGCGCCCGGGTCCAGCTGATTACCGATGGCGACGTATCACCGGCCCTGGCCTGCTGCTTCCCGGAAAGCGGGATTGACATGGTCCTGGGCATTGGTGGGGCCCCGGAAGGGGTCCTGGCTGCAGCAGCTGTCAAGTGCATGGGCGGCGATATGCAGGGGAAGCTGGCTCCGGAAAACGATGAACAGGTGACCCGGGCAGAAAGCATGGGCACCAGCTGTGATGAGGTCCTGACCCTCAGTGACCTGGTCCCGGCTGATGATGTCATGTTTGTGGCCAGCGGGGTGACCAGCGGTAACCTCTTAAAAGGGGTAGAGGTCGATGGTGACTTTATCCGAGTCAATACCGTGGTTTTGCGCCACAAGACCGGTACCGTTCGCTTCTTAGATAGTCGCTACCGCCTGCCCTTAAACTAAGGCTGGTGGGGCTGGCAGCTGCATTTCAGAAGCTGAACCCCCATTACTGTTATATAAAAGCCTTGACAGGGGTCAGGCAATCTGCTAGAGTATTGATACAAACCCATACAAGATGTGCGAGAGGACGCGAGTGCGATGAGTAGGGATTTCCCGAAAGGCATGCTCGCCGAAGTGCCAAGGTGCTGGGCTTATGTTGAATAGGCATAAGACTGTCGCTGAAAGGTTGCCCAATCTTTCAGTGAGGAGCTTTCACATCAAGGGCAAAAGGTATATTTTCAGCACCCATGACGCAAATCCTTTTGCTCGTGGGTGCTTTATTTATAGGTCTATTGAAAGGATGAGTGGATGAAGGGATTTCCTGATTTTAAAAATAAAGAGGGCCAGCTGGTGGTCGGCGAATGGGCCGCCAGGGACCTGGCCGCCACTTATGGCACCCCCCTGTACGTTTATGACGAAGAGGCCTTGCGCCGCCAAGCCCGGACCTTTGCCGACCACTTTAAGAGTGAAGCCTATAAGGCCCGAGTTTTATACGCCTCTAAGGCCGCCAGCTTCGCTGCCCTCATCCGCCTGGCGAAAGAGGAGGGGCTGAACCTGGATGTGGTCTCGGAAGGGGAACTCTACACCGCCCTGGCGGTCAATTTTCCCTCGGACCGGATCATCTTCCATGGCAACAATAAACTGGACCGGGAACTGGAAGCAGCTGTAGAGGCCGGGATTGGCTTTGTGGTCCTAGATAACTTGTCCGAAGCCCGCCGCCTATCGGCCATTGCCGACAAGGCCGGCCGGACCGTTGAGGTCCTTCTCCGGGTCAACCCGGGGGTTGAAGCCCACACCCACGATTATATCAAAACAGCCACCAGCGACAGCAAGTTTGGCCTTGACCTGGCAACGGCAGGCCAGGCTCTCCAAATCATCCAGGGCCTGACCGGACTCCGCCTCCGAGGCCTCCACTGCCATATCGGGTCGCAAATCTTTGCCGACGATGCCTTTATAAAAGCGGCCCATATCATGTTGGACTTTATGCTTGCCTGTCAAGGCCAAGGCCTGACCATGGAAATCCTCGACCTGGGTGGCGGCTTTGGGGTCTTTTACGAAGAGGGCGACCAGCCCATTGACCTGGCCCCCTTCCTGGAAGGCCTGGCCCAAGACCTGGAAAAAGAGGCCCGAGACCGGGGCATCCGCCTGGCTGAAGTCTGGCTGGAACCAGGCCGCAGCCTGGTCAACAACGCCGGCCTCACCCTCTACACCATCGGCGATATCAAGCGCCTGGCTGACGGGACCAACTACGCCTTTGTTGATGGCGGTATGGGGGACAACATGCGGGTGGCCCTCTACCAGGCCGGCTACACCGCCGTCCTGGCGGACCGACTGGATGAGGAGGTTGGCAATACCTGGCGGATTGCCGGCAAGTATTGTGAAAGCGGGGATGTCCTCATTAAGGGGGCATCCCTCCCGGACCCCCAACCCGGTGATATCCTGGCGATTTTAGGTACCGGGGCCTATACCTTCAGTATGTTCTCCGGCTATAACCGCCTGCCCCGGCCGGCTGTGGTATTTGTCAAGGGGCAGGACCACCGGGAAGTGGTCCGCCGGGAAAGCCTAGATGATATTATTGCTCATGATTTACTCAAATAAATTAAATGAATAAAGTAAATTTAGAAAGGAAGATAAAAATGTCTGTATTCACAGGTTCTGGTGTTGCGATTATTACCCCCTTTAAAGATAACGGTGATGTGGACTTTGAGGCCTTGGCCACCCTACTGGACTTCCAAATTGAAAACGGGACAGATGCCATCGTCATTTGTGGCACCACCGGTGAAGCCTCTACCCTGACCGATGAAGAGCAGATTGAGACCGTCGCCTTCACCGTCGACCACATCAAGGGCCGGGTCCCGGTTGTTGCCGGCGCCGGTTCCAACAATACCATCCACGGGGAGGCCCTGAGCCGGTCCCTGGAAGCCGTTGGCGCCGATGCCCTCCTGCATGTGACCCCCTACTATAATAAGACCTCCCAAAAGGGCCTCTATGAACACTTTGCCGTTATGGCAGACAGCGTCCATATTCCGATTATTTTATACAATGTGCCCGGTCGGACGGGGATGGACTTAAAACCGGAGACCGTTGCCCGCCTGGCAGCCTTTGATAATATTGTTGCCATTAAAGATGCTACCGGCAACCTGGCCACCACGGTGGACTTGCGCAGCCAGTGCCCGGCTGATTTTGATATTTATAGCGGCAATGACGATGTGACCGTACCCGTCTTATCTTGTGGGGGCGCCGGGGTTATTTCTGTCCTGGCCAATGTTTTCCCTAAAGAGGTCCATGACATGTGTGCCCTCTGGCAACAGGGGGACCGGGCCGGGGCCCTGGCCATCCAGTGCCGGTTCCAAAAACTCGTCCATATTTTATTCTCTGAGCCCAACCCGATTCCGGTTAAGGCTGCCGTTCATATGCGGGGCCTGCCGGCCGGAGGTTACCGGGCTCCGCTGACCACCCCGGCTGACGCCACCATCGCAGCCCTCAAGGCTGAAATGACCCGGCTTGGGGTACTGGAGGGGTAGGGATGAAGATTATTTTAAGTGGTGCGACCGGGGCTATGGGCCATATGGTCGCCGACCAGGTCCAGGCCTACGAGGATATGGAAATTGTCTTCGGCTGGGCAGATGAGCCTGAGCAAGGGGGCCCCTTTCCCATGTCTGATCATTTGGACGAGGCCCCGGCAGCAGATGTCATTATTGATTTTTCCAACCACACCACCCTGGCAGACCTGCTGGCCTATGCCCGGCCTAGGGGCCTGCCCCTGGTCATAGCGACGACCGGCCACACCGAGGCGGAAATGGCCTTGATGGAAGAGGCCGCCAAAGAGTTATCTATTTTCCACAGCGGCAACTTCAGTCTCGGCGTTCATGTCCTCAAGCTCCTGGTCCGGCAAGCAGCCAAGGCCCTGCCGGACTTTGATATTGAAATCATTGAAGCCCACCACCACCGGAAGGTGGATGCCCCCAGCGGGACGGCCAAGATGTTGCTTTCAGCCATCCAGGCAGAAAGGCCCGATAGCCATGTGGTCAGCGGCAGAGAAGGCCATGTCGGCGCCCGGCCCCTGGATGAAATAGGTGTCCATGCCATCCGCGGCGGCAGCATTGTTGGCGAGCATACGGTCCTCCTGGCTGGCCTTGATGAAATGATTGAGATCAAGCACACCGCCTTGTCCCGGGCCATCTTTGCCAAGGGCGCCCTGGCGGCAGCCCAGTTCATTGGCCAGGCCCAGCCTGGGATGTATAATATGGATGACATGATTGGTTAACCTAGGGAACAGATAAGAAAGAAGGACAGTATGAAAATTGCCATTGTTGGCTATGGAAACTTAGGTAGGGGCGTTGAAACAGCCCTCTTACAACAGCCGGATATGGAAGCAGTTGGCGTCTTCACCCGGCGAGACCCCGCCAGCTTGACGAGTCAAATCCCGGCCTACCCTTTAGCAGACCTGCCCCAGCATGAGGTGGATGTAGCGATTTTATGTGGCGGGTCAGCTACAGACCTCATCGAGCAGTCGCCGGATATCGTTCGTCACTGTAATATTGTCGATAGTTTTGACACCCATGCCCGGATTCCGGAACACTTTGCCCATGTGGACGCTGCCGCCAAGGAAAGCGACCACGCCGCCCTGATTTCCACCGGCTGGGATCCAGGGTTATTTTCCCTGATGCGGGTTCTGGGTCTGGCTGTCCTCCCCAATGGCACCGTAGATACTTTTTGGGGCAAGGGGGTCAGCCAAGGGCACTCCGATGCCATCCGTCGGATTCCCGGTGTGGTCAAGGCTGTCCAGTACACCATTCCAAAAGAAGAGGCGGTGGCCCGGGTTGAACAGGGGCAAGGGGGAGGGTTGACCGCCCGCGACAAGCACCTCCGGGAATGTTTTGTTGTCGCTGCTAGCGAGGCAGACCAGGAAGCCATCCGGCACACCATCGTCACCATGCCCAACTATTTTGCTGACTACGATACCCTAGTTCATTTTATTGATGAGGCCAGCTTTGATGCCGACCACACCGCCATGCCCCATGGGGGGCAAGTGATCCGGCATGGTCATACATCAGAGGGGACACCCCAGGTGATGAAATTTTCTCTGGACCTGGCCTCTAACCCTGAATTTACCGCTTCTGTCAATGTAGCCTGTGCCCGGGCCCTTTACCGGGCTTACCAAGAAGGCAAACGAGGCTGCATGACCATTTTTGACCTGCCCCTGGCCTATCTTTTGCCAATAAGTGCGGAAGAATTAAGAGCCAAATGGTTATGATATGCAAAAAAATAAAAAAATATGCTAAAAAAATTTAGTTATTCTTTGGAAAATCCCTTGGCCGCGTCCGCGGTTAAGGGATTTTTGTATAATGCACTATGTATGTCCTCTTGAAAAAGAAATATTGCTGAAAAATGTCTTCAAAATAAGTACTATAAATGACCTAATTGTAAGGCCATGGGGTCTTGCAAAAGAAGTAAATCATAAAAAATACAAAATGATATATGGAAAAAGAAACAAAAAATCAACAATAACCCTACAACATTATACAATTAGCAGATAAATAGGGCTTTTGGATTATATAAAAATTTTATTAGGGATATTTATCTGTCCCTCCCTTGCAATATGATCGGCGAAATGCTATTATAGTGGTGAGGAGAAAATACGATAAAGAATACTAATCTTGTCCTCGACAAAAGAACTTTATGAAATAAAGTGAAGTTCACGCATTTATTTACTTTTCTACATTATATAAGGAGGCCATACTCATGCAAAAAGCATCATCTATTCGCAGCAACACACTTAAAGTATTACTTCCGGTGCTAGCCATTTTAGGTATTGTCTTCGCAGCTCCTCTCGTAGCATCTGAAGGCGAATCCACAGATCAAGTGGCTACTTGTGAAACCCAGGCCACTGCCTTAGGTATGTTCTATTAATCGATTTTTTTCAAATACACGAAACGCTCGGTCCAGTGCCGAGCGTTTTTGTGTTTTTTTTGGCAAACACAAAAGGGGCTGTTGCAAAATAGCCCCTCTAACAAACAAAGTCCCAGCTCAAAAAAATGAGGAGGGACTTTGTTTATGGATATATCCATGTAAGCTTATAATATATAGCTAAGGAGAATTTTATAAATCAATTAGGGCTAAGTTTGTCTGCAATCCAGGAGCTGTGTCGAATGATTTTACTCATTCTGACACAGCCCCTTTTGTGTGAATTGAGGGCTGGCTTTAGGATGAAGGCCGATGCCTTAACCGGTGATCAGCCCGGTAATCATCCAGAAGGGCAGCTGGATGGCCATCAAAAAGACCAGGCTGACCACTGCCTTGATGCTCATGATTTTAACAAAATCCTTGAGGGGAATGAGGGCGAAGGAGAAGAAAATCAGGTAGAGGGCATACTCATAGGGGAGGAAAACCACATCATAGGCGTTGCAGGTGAAGAAGTAAACGCAGAGGGGGTTAATGCTTAAAGCCAGGGCCAACTCAGCCAGGGGCACACTCAAGACACTGATAATGGCCAGGGGGGTTAAAAGGAAGTTGGCCAGGACAATGCAGAGCCAGATGAGGGCAAAGGTAATAAAGATGGAATGGCCCTCTAAATAAGGGGTTACATTTTCAGCAAAGAGCTTGCCAATGCCCAGCTCGCCGGCGGTTGACCCAATGCCTAGGCAGGCGGTGATGAATAAGACAAAGGTAAAGTCCAGCCGACTAATATCCTCTTTTTTGCCGATATCAATACCCGGTAAGAAGAAGAGGCAGGGAAAAATGGCAAAGGCCCACATGATTGGCCAGCCTAAGAAGCTGCCAACCACAAGAACGGTGAAGAGAGCCAGGCAAATAATGAGGGCCTTCTTTTCAGCTAGGCTCCACTGGCCCAATTCTCGGTATTTGCTTTCAAAAAACTGCTTGTCCAAAACCAAGTCCTTAGGCTTGGCATAGCGGCCGACCAGGTAAACCACTAGGAAGACATATAAAACAGAGGGCAGGTTATACCAGAGATAGTCCAGCCAACTGACATTTATAGGGCCGGTGACACTTTGGCCATTTTCGACCGTTAGGGATAGGTTGACCGGGTTGTAGATGAATTGCTGTGGCAGGAGGGCGCCCATGGCCCCACCCAGCATAATCCCGGCTGAGGCCCGGCTCTTGCCCAGGTCCAGGGCCTTGCAGATCCCAAAAGTCAGCGCCGCCATGGGAATGGCCACCTTGCCCGGCGCTAAAATATTGCCGATGATCCCGGCAATGACCAGGCCCATCAAGAGGCCGGTGTAGCTGCCGCCGGTAAAGGTAATGGACCGGTAGGCAACCCGTTCAAGCAGGCCGGTGGATAAGAGGACATTGGCTAAAATCAGCCCACCAAGCATCATCCAGGGAATGGGTTCAGACCAGACGCCGAAAATAACCGGCGCCGGTGCAATACCGAATAACAAGTAAGCAATCGGCATCAGGATGGCCGGGACCCCCTGGGGAACAATGTCAACAGCCCAGCAGAGGACCCCCATGAGGGTAATTACTAAAAATAAGCGGATGGCCGGCGTAAAAGTTGCCCCTGTAGGAATTAGTAAAATAAATAGGGGCAGGATAAAACAGACAATTGTAGAGATGAGCCGCTGACGGTTCAGTAGAGAAAAAGACATAAGACAAACCTCCTTTGTAAAATAAGATAGCTGAAAAACAGCCGGTTAAGCCCTATTTTAGGAACTAGCAGAATATTTGTCAACATTTCTTATAGATTCCATAAGTTAACCGAAAAGATAGATAAAGAAAGACGGGCCTGTTTATTTGCCAGGCTGATTAAATTCTCTTATAATAGATTGAGCAGTCTATAAGCTTAAGTTGTTTAGGATGGTGATGTTCCTTGAAAATTGAGCAGTTAGAGTTCTTAATTGAAGTCTGTCGTGCCGGTTCGATTAATGCAGCGAGTAAGAAGATCTTTATCTCCCAGCAGAGCTTGAACCAGTCTCTTCGGAGTTTGGAAGATGAGTTGGGATTTACCATATTAAACCGGACCAAAAAAGGGGTAACGCTTTCCGAACAAGGGGTTATTGTCTACAATGCCGCCCAGGCCATTGTGGCCAGGTATGGGCAAATGCTGGACCAGATTAATGCCAGTGGCCTCAACCCACTAGATACGCTTTCCGGAAAACTCAATATCCACCTGTCACCGATGATTTCCATTTCCCTCATGCCCTCGGTCTATGTGGATTATATGCATACCCATCCCAAGGTCCAGGTCTACTTGCAGGAAAGGTACCAGGATGATATTGTCGCAGAAGTGGCCCAAAACCCTGGAGATGTGGGTTTTGTCCTTATTGCCAATTCCCTGCGCTACTTTGTGGATAATATCCCGCAAAATGTAGAGCTTAAATTATTAAAGTCCTACCCGATCTATATTGCCATGAGTCCCCGCCACCCCCTGGCCCACCAGCATCACTTGAGTCTCACGTCCATTGCCGACTACCCCTTCATTATCTTTGAAACTGGTGGTCCTAAAGGCGAGCATGCCTTGCAAAATGTCGTTGACCTCCATATTCTTTTGTCCACCAATAACTATAATATGTGTAGAGAATTATTGAATGAAGGGAATACCATGATCTATTCCTTCCCACCCTACATTCGCCGGGGCATTTTTAACGATTGTGTCCACATCCCCCTGAATATTAAAGACATCACCTTTCAGCTTTACATGGTCTACAATAAAAAAGCTAATAATGATGAAAAAAGGTTGAGAGAAAACTTTAGTGCTACCCTGGAGAACTACTTATAGGAGGCCGACATGGATTTAGGAAAAGAAAGGCTTAGCCAGCTGGCTGCTGACCTGGAAAAATGGTGCCAGGACCGGATGGCCGCCATCGCTAGCAGCCAGGCTGTGGTCGGCATTTCTGGTGGTAAAGATTCTTCTGTTGTGGCAGCCCTGGCTGTCCGGGTGTGTGGGAAGGATCAAGTGACCGGTGTCCTCATGCCCTACGGCGACCAGGCTGATATTGATGTGGCCCGGGACCTATGCCAGCACCTGGGCATCCGGAGCCATGAAATAAATATCGCCCCGGCCGGTCAGGCCCTCACTGAGGCCGTCGAGCAGGCCGTCGGGCCCATGAGCCGGCAGGGTAGCCTGAACCTGCCGCCCCGGGTCCGGATGGCGGTCCTCTATGCAGTTGCCCAAACCTTGGGTGGGGTGGTCTGGAATACCTCCAACTTGTCCGAGGACTGGGTCGGCTATGCCACCATTTACGGGGATACCGCCGGGGCCTTTTCACCCCTGGCCACCCTGACCACCGATGAAGTTATTCAGTTGGGCCGATTCTTGGGCCTGCCTGACCGGTTTGTAGAAAAGCCCCCGGCCGATGGCCTGACCGGTAAGACCGATGAAGATGTCCTGGGCTTTAGCTACGCAGACTTAAACCGCTATATCCGGACCGGTGTCTGTGAAGACCCGGCGGTGAAGGCACAAATTGACCGCCTCCACCGGACCAGCCGCTTTAAGTTCAAGCCCATCGAGATGTTCCACAGCGGCCTGCCCATTGGGGCCGATGATATCGCGGGCATCTATAAAAATGACTAAAGACCTGCAAAGGTTTCCTAACAGGCAAAAGCGTCCTAAGCACGTGTGCAGCTTGCACCGGTTT
>NZ_JBKICG010000005.1:0-111851 GCF_046569735.1 Peptococcus simiae
ACTATTAAAATTTCGCCAAGTAAACTTGTCAACTTTTTTTGGAAATTTATTTTCTAATCAAAACTTATCAAAGTCATTCTGCGTTGCTACTTCCTTGTATTTAAAATCATCATTGTTCTTTTCAGTAAACATATCATTAACTAGACCGATGGTTAGTAAGGATAAATCAGAAATAGAAAGACCAAGTTCCACAGCCCTTAAGAGAAATAAGGGTGTAGTCATTGGTCTTTCTGTTGGTCTTACTTTTTTTAGAAACTTCCTTTGTCAAATAGGGTTGATGATTTATTTTTAGGAGGCTGCGCAGTAACCAGCTGCGTAGCTTCTTTTTTTATCTCTTCCAGATACGTAGAGTCTTGAAATTAAAAGTATCCTGTTTCTAAAATGACTGTAATTACCATAACCATAAGCTGTTCGTTTAAGCACTTTAATTTTGTTGTTAATTCCTTCAATAGGTCCATTTGTTAGATGTGGATGACGACACGTTTCTTTAATTGCAGGTAAGTATTTTTTAAATATTCTCAATACTCGTGTTAATCCTTTAGGAACAGAATGAATAGCTGATTGATTCAAAATTGTCTCAAAGTATTCAAAAACAGCTTTTTTCAAAGCCTCTGTTAAGCGATGCACGATGTAATAACACGTCTGTAGTCCTTCGTCTTGTTGTAAGAAGTAGCCACGATATTTCCTGTATTAGTGAGATGATCAAATAATCTAAAACGATCATACCGGTATCGCGTTAATTTATCTGGATTAATTAGAAGAAGTTTCCAGTAACGTTTAAGCTTACGGTACAGCTTTCCGTCTTTATGTCGTATTTGATTCATCCACTGGACGCGGTAGCGATTATGCTCTCGATTGAGTGTTTGTACCAAGTGGAAATGATCAATAATGATCTCAGCATTCGGAAAAAGTTGTCGAATGAGCTCAATATAAGGATGAAACATATCGATAATAATTCCTTTGACTTTCTTCCGTTCTTTGCGTTGGAAACGATAGAAATAGGCTTTAATGAAGTGAGTCGTCTGTCTTCAATTACATCTACAACTTGATGAGTAGTAGCATCACAACAAATAAAGCCCATCACATCAAGCTTTTGAGTCTCGACCTGTTCCCACATACCAACCCCTATTTCTCCCAGGTAAATCATCTTCTAGGTCAAAATTTCTACTTTTCAAGCCAAAAACGAGGTTCCTAGACATCTGCTAAACACCTAGAAACCCCGTCCTTATGCGATCTCTCACTTTACTTTTTCAAGCAATACCACGCACTCCACATGGGCTGTCTGGGGAAAGAGGTCCACGGGTTGGATGGGGCCGGGCTGGTAGCCTTGGGCTTGGAAGCTTTTGAGGTCACGGGCCAAGGTGGCGGGGTTACAGGAGACGTAGATGATCCGGGGGATGGCGGCTTGGATGAGGGTATCGACCAGGCGGGGGTCCAGGCCCTTGCGCGGGGGGTCGACGATGGTGAGGTCGGGGCTGGGCTGGTCTTTGAGGTAGCGGGGGAGCCAGGCTTCGGCTTTGGCGGTGACGAAGTGGGTATTGGTAAGGCCCAGGGCTTGGGCGTTGGCCTTGGCGTCCCGGCTGGCTTCACCGACGGATTCGACGCCGGTGAGCCGGCCGGCCCGGTCGGCCAGGTAGAGGCCGATGGTCCCGATGCCGCCGTAAAGGTCCAGGATATGGTCCTGGCCGGTCAAGCCGGCCCGGGCCCGGACTTCATCATAGAGGACTTGGGCCTGGAGGTTATTCACCTGGAAAAAGGAGGCCGGGGACAGGCTGACGGTCAGGTGGCCGATGGCGTCTTGGATGCTTTCCCGGCCGGCCAGGTGGTGCCAGGCCCGGCCGGTGGCCAGGCGGGGGTTGGTCAGGACATTGTGCCAGACGGAGGTCAGGGCCGGATAGTCGGCGATGAGGCCCTCAACGAGCCTGGGCAGGCGGAAGGCCTGATCTTCAGTGATGAAGGCCAGCATGAGGTCACCAGTGGCCTTGCTTTCCCGGACCATGACCTTGCGGATGTGGCCGGCCCGGCCGGTGGCGGTAATCCGCCCTTCCAGGTCTTCCAGCAGGGTATTGACCTGGTTGGAAAAGAGCAGGCAGCCGCTGGCCGGGACGAAGTCGTGGCTCCGGGCGCTGTAAAAGCCCAGCCGGGCTTGGCCGCCGGCTTCATTCACATGGAAGATGCCCTTGTTCCGGTAGCGCCAGGGGTCGGCCATGGTCAGGGTCGGCAGGACCGGGGTATCCAGCTGGCCAATCCGGCTGACGGCATCCCGGACCTGCAGGGTCTTTAGGTCCCCCTGGAGGCCGGCGGAGGCGTGTTGGAGCTGGCAGCCGCCGCAGCGGTCATAGGCCGGGCAGGGTGGCTGGACCCTTTCCGGATGGGCCCGGTGGATGGCTTTAAGGCTAGCCACCAGGCGTTTTTTCTCTTTTTGAATATTTTCTATGGCCACCGTCTCGCCGGGTAAGGCGCCGGCGACAAAGACCACCCGGCCGTCATCGAGGCGGCCAACGCCTTCCCCATCATGGCTGATGCCGGTGATTCGGATGCTTGTGTCACTTGCCAAATCCATTCTCTTTCCTCCCAAATGATTACGAACGATACATCATGACCCACTCCGGCCTAGGATAAGCTGCCAAAGGCCACCAGGAGCATGACGGCATTCCAGGCGGCATGGGCAAACATGGAGGCCAGGATAGTCCTTTCCCGGACGGCGACCAGGTTCAGGAAATAGCCGCCGACGGCCAGGGGCAGGAGCCGGTAGACATCCCCATGGACCAAGCCAAAGATGAGGCTGGTCACCAGCATGGCAGACTGGGGGCTTAGCCGGGCGGCAAAGGCCTGGTAAAGGTAGCCCCGGAAAAATAATTCTTCCACAATGGGGGCCGCCACCACCATCAGGATAAAAGAAATAGCAAAGGCCACCCTGGGGCTGGCCATATGAAAGAAGGCTTCTACATTCTGGGCCGGCAGGCCATCCGGTAAGAAGAGGTTAATGACCTGGATAAAGCCGGCCATGACGATTAGGATCAGGCCGCCGGCGGCAATGCTCCGCATGGCGCTCCGGGCGGAAATAGGCCGGAGGCCGATGTCCGCCCAGTGCCGACCGGACCGGCGCAGCATGACGGCCACCAGGCCCAGCAGGATCCCCTGCTGGACAAAGGTGGTGATTAAAAATAAGGGGGTGTCGGCCAGGCCCAAGGGCCCGGCCAATACAACAGCCGAGGCGAAGACCAAGACATAGGTTAAGACTAATATACAAAGGGCTTCCAGCCATTTTCCTGAAGGGTTTTTATCCATGCTCTCTCCTATCCATCTACCAAGGGTGCTAAAAAAGAAAAAAGACAGGCGCACCTGTCTTAAATATTTAAAATAGCAGCTGCAATGAGCGTATAGTTTAAAAGGCCGGTGATGTCTACCACCGTGGTGATAAAGGGGGCCGAGGCGACGGCCGGGTCCACATTGATCCGCTTAAAGGTCAAGGGCACCAGGGTCCCCATAAAGGAGGCCATGAGGTTGTTTAAGACCAGGGTCAGGCCGACAGCCAGGCCCAGGGCCGGGAACTGCCAAAAAGACCCGATGCCGCCGACGATGAGGCCGACAGACACCCCCAGGGCCAGGCCGATGGTGGTCTCCCTGAGGATAATCCGCAAGGCGTGGCCACTTTCCAGGGTCCCCATGGCCAGACCACGAACGGTAACGGTGGAGGACTGGGTGCCGACATTCCCGGCCACCCCGGTCAGGAGGGGGATAAAGATGGCCAGGGCCACGACCTGTTCCAGCCGGGCCTGGAAGCCGGATAAGACAATCCCGCTCCCCAGTTCCCCAAAAATGGTGATGAGGAGCCAGGGCATCCGGGCCATATAGGCCCCCTTGACGCTGGGTTCCTCATCATCTTCAGATTCGTTAATACCGGCCATCCGGTAGATGTCTTCGGTGGCCTCTTCATGGATAACGTCGACGATGTCGTCAACGGTGATAATCCCAATGATGTGTTCTTCGTCGTCAACAACGGGGACTGCCAGGAAGTTGTACTTGGTCATTAAGTCAGCGATTTCTTCCTGGTCATCCTGGACGTTGACGCTCATAACATTGGTTTGCATAATATCGGCAATGGCTGTTTCCGGACCGGCGATGATCAGTTCCCGGAGGGACAGGATCCCGACCAGGTGGCTATTGCCGTCAATGACGTAAACGTAGTAGATGGTTTCTGCATCCGGGGCAAAGGCCCGCATCATTTCAATGGCCTTCTGGGCCGTGACAAAGGCCGGCACGACAACGAATTCGGTGGTCATCAAGCCACCGGCGGTGTCGGCTTCGTAGCCTAAAAGTTCGATAATATCCACCCGGGCCTCATCATCAAAGAGGGCCAGGACCCGTCCCCGGGCCTTGTCCGGCATATCGGCCAATAGGTCGGCTGCATCGTCATTGGGGATTTCTGCAGCAATGGCCATGGCCTGCCAACGGGGCAGGGACAGGAGTACATCTGAAACCAGGGAAAAGTCGTCCAATTCAAAGAAGACAATGGCGGCGTCTTCCGGTTCCAGAAACTTAATTAAGGCAATTTGCTCGTCCCGGTCTTCCAGGCCGGACACATATTCCGCAATGTCTTCCGGCTGAACATCTTCCAGGTACTCCCTTAGGCGGGTTTCTTCATCTTCGTTGGTCGGCAAATCGATATGTGTGATCATTGATGACCTCCCTTATGCTTTTTTTCTGACTGGATAACAAGATATTCGCTCGCGGTCTACCATCGTCGTTTGACATACATCGATTCACCTCCCAATGCCTTTCTGGCATTAAAAATAAACTTAAAAACGTTGGTCCAGGCCTAGGTCTCTCAGGGTCATGTCATGGTTGCGCCAGGCTTCTTTGACCTTGACCCAGAGCTTGAGGTCAATTTCCTCATCCAGCAGGTGCTCTATGTCCCGCCGGGCCTGGATGCCGATTTTTTTCATCATCCGGCCCTGCTTGCCGATGAGGATCCGCTTCTGCGAGGACCGCTCAACATAGATCAGGGCATAGACGACCAGTTTTCCGTCGGCCTCCCGGCGCTCCATTCTTTCAATTATCACGGCCACGCTGTGGGGGACTTCTTCATTGGTCAGGCGGAGGATTTTCTCCCGGATGAGCTCGGCCATGAGGACCTTTTCCGGTTGGTCGGTGATTTCATCAATCGGGTAAAAGGGGGCGCCGTCCGCCAGGTAGCCCTTGGTGACATCCAAGAGGGGCTGGACATTATCCCCGGTCAGGGCTGACAGGGGGAAGACTTCTGCAAAGGGCCGCCTTTCGGTCCACTGGACAATGGTTTGCAGGACCTGCTCACCGGTCATGGTATCGGTTTTATTCAAGAGGAGAAAAACCGGGATATCCACCTTTTCCAGAGCCTTGAGGATATAGGCTTCGCCGCCGCCAAAGGGAACAGAGGCGTCCACCATATAGTATACCACATCGCCGTCGTAAATGCTCTCCTTGGCCACATCCACCATGACGCTGCCCAGCTTGTGCTTGGGTTTATGGATGCCGGGGGTGTCGATAAAGACCATTTGGGCCTCTTCATCTGTGTAGATGCCGGTGATCCGAACCCGGGTGGTTTGGGGCTTGTCGCTGGTAATGGCTACCTTGCGGTCAAGGATTTCATTCAGGAGGGTGCTTTTGCCGGCATTGGGTCGGCCGATAATAGAGATAAATCCGCTTTTCATGACTTCTCCTTTGGGGATAGGCTAAAGGCTTGGGGGAAGAGGTCTGCCAGGCTGGTTTCCTGGAGGTTGACCCGGTCCCGGCCCACCAGGTAGAGGGTCAGCTTGGGGGCAAACTCAGCCAGGGCCTGGCGGCAAATCCCGCAGGGGGGTGCCGGGGCCTCGCCAGCGGTGGCAACGGCCAGGGCGGTAAAGTCCCGGACGCCCTGGGTCACCGCTGCAAAAAGGGCGGTCCGTTCTGCACAACAGGTAGCACCGTAGCTGGCGTTTTCTACATTGGCCCCGGTAAAGATCCGGCCATCACTGGCCAGGAGGGCGGCCCCGACCCGGTAGTTGGAATAGGGGGCATAGGCCCCTTCCCGGGCCTGGCAGGCAGCCTCAACCAGTCTTTCCCTGGTCTCATCCTCTACCGGGGTCTTGACCTTGGAGGGGGCTGTATCCCTGGGGACGCCCACCTGGGCCAGGATGGCTTCTTCGGCGGTCCGCATGGCCCTTTTATCGGCCGCGGTCATATGGTCGTAGCCGGCCACATGGAGGAGGCCATGGACCAAGAGGTAGGCCAATTCCCGCTTAAAGGAGTGGCCGTAGGCCTCGGCCTGCCGCCGGGCGGTGGGGATGGATATCATGATATCGCCAAGGATAATGGGCAGGCCGGCGGCCAGGTCCTCAGCCAGTTCCGCCCGGTCTTCATACATGGGAAAACTGAGCACATCTGTCGGTTGGTCGATCTGCCGGTGGTCCCGGTTGACTGCCTGGATGGTCGCATCATCGACCAGGGTCAGGTCCAGTTCGCCATCAGCCGGCAGGTCTTCCTGGGCGACATAGGCTGCCCAGATGGCGTCTTCCAGGGCCTGCCAGTGCTCGGGCAGGCTGGTCTTGATTTCGTCTGTGCGGATGATTGCCATTAGGCCTGGCCTCCTTCCTTCAATTCTTTACTATCCGGGTACTCAATCCGCTTGTGGTAAATGCCGCAGAGCATCCGGCTAAAGACATCGCCTACCTCGTTTAAGTCCCGGTAGGTCAGGGGACATTCGTCAAATTGGCCATCGGCCAGCTTTTGCTGGATGATCTTATGGACAAGGCCCTCTATCTGTCCGGCGGACAGCTTGCCGGCGGCGCTGCGAACGGCCGCTTCTACGCTATCGGCCAGCATGAGGACCGCCGCCTCCCGGGTCTGGGGCTTCTTCTGGGGGTAGCGGAAGTCATCTTCCTGGAGGTCCTCGTCCTGTTTTTTAGCCTCTATATAAAAGTAACGGATAACCGTATTCCCATGGTGCTGGGCAATGAGGTCCACCACCGAAGCCGGCAGGCGGGCCTCCCGGGCCATGGCCACCCCGTCTTTCACGTGGGCGGTAATGATCAGGGTGGATAAGAGCGGGGAAATTTTTTCGTGGGGGTTCTTCTGGCCAAACTGGTTTTCCGAGAAGAAAACCGGCCGGCGCAACTTGCCAATATCATGGTAATAACCGCCAATCCGGGCCAAGAGGGCATCGGCGCCGATGGCGTCGGCGGCGGCTTCAGCCAGGTTGGCCACCATCATGGAATGGTGGTAGGTGCCCGGGGCCTCGACCATGAGCCGCTTGAGGAGGGTATTACTCTGGTCCCCCAGCTCCAAGAGGCTAATGGAGGTGGTCATATCAAAGGCCGACTCCATATAGGGGAGGATCCCCAGGGTGATGATGACCACCGCAACCCCGTTGGCAAAGGAAAAGGCAATGGCCAGGGCGACAATCGGGAAGCTCAGCTCCCAGAAGGCCCCATGGCCCAGGGCCAATACCGTCAGGCTCAGGCCAATGGCCACTGCGGCCCGGCCCAGGTCCAAACGTCTTTGCAGGTGCCGCACCTGGGACACCGCCACCAGGCCGGCAATGACGGTGGCCAGGGTGGCCAGGGCATCCTGGGTGTACATGCCATATAAGAAGGTGGTCACCGCTAAAATGGCCAGGGCCTCCCGGGTTTCCATGAGGACCGCTGCCAGGAGGACGCCGGTGGCGACCGGGGCCAGGAAGTAGACCTGGCGCAGGGCCATGTCACTATCCCCTATCCGGATGGCAGAGGCCAGGATGAAGAGTAGGACATTGATAAAAATAATTAAGAGGCTGAGCCTGAGCCGCTTGGTAAAGGCCTCACCCTGGTAGTACCGCAAAAGGTAACGGATTAAGGCCACATAAAGGGCCAGGAGTAAAAGGCCAATGCCCAGGCCGATCCCAACCGGTGACCGGTCAGTGGTATAGCCCAGGGCGGTCATGGCATCGTAGTGGCTGGCGGTAATCACTTCCCCCCGGCCGATAATGAGCTGGCCCTTTTGGACCGTCTGCCAGACCGGTTCCACCTGCTTGAGGACTTCCTCCTTCTTGGCCTGGGTGGCCCGTTGGTCATAGACCTGGGTCGGGTAGAGGGTCACATGGGTTAGCAGCTGGGTCGCCACTTTTTTATCCAGGTCGGATAAGGCCGGGGCCCCGGCCAAGCTCTGCAAGACCTGCTTGCGGGCCGTACCTACCTGGTCCTCCCGGACGCCGGCCCCCATGATCTCGCTCATAACTGCGACAATGTTCTTGTGCAGGCTGGTCAGGGCGGACTCATCGTATTCGAGTAATTCATTGACTTCTGTATCCGTAAGGTCTAAGCCCAGGCCTTCTGCCAGGGCTTTTTTCTGGTCTGCTTCGGTCAGGTCCGGCGCAGCTGTCCCTTCCTTGCTGCTGCCCTTGCGCTGGACAATAATCCGCACCAGGTCATCAAAGTTATTGTCAATGGTGGCCAGGCTAATTTGGTTAAAGCGCACCAGACTAAGGGTATAGACATCTTCAAAGCCCTTCAGGGCCTCTTTTTCCTTGAGCCGGGTGGCCTCCTTGTCTTCATAGGTCACCGACCGGTCGGCGTGGACATCCTGCTCGGCCACCCCGCCCACCTCCCAGGAGACCTGGTCAGGCAGGAGGTGCCAGAAAAACAGGGCCCACAGGAGGACGAAACTGCTTACAATAGCTAGTTTGAAACCGGTAGAAAAAGTTTTCAGCCTGTCACGCCAAGTGATTTTGGTTGAAGACTGGGTCATGGACTTGCTCCTTTTTTGCACTGTCGCGCTCATAGGCCCGGATGATTTTAGCCACCACCGGGTGGCGCACAACGTCTTCCGCCTCTAAAAAGGAAAAGGCGATTTCTTCAATACCGTCTAAGATGGCCTTGGCCGACACTAAGCCGGAGGCGCTGGTCCGGGGGAGGTCAATTTGGGTCACGTCCCCGGTGACCACGGCCCGGGAGCCAAAGCCAATCCGGGTTAAAAACATCTTCATCTGCTCTTTAGTCGCATTTTGGGCTTCATCGAGAATAATAAAACTGTCATCTAGGGTCCGTCCCCGCATGTAGGCCAGGGGGGCAATTTCAATAATCCCCTTGTCCAGGTAACGCTGGGCCACTTCCTGACCCAGGGTATCGTAGAGACCATCGTAAAGGGGCCGGAGGTAGGGGTCAACCTTGTCCTGGAGGTCACCGGGCAGAAAGCCCAGCTTTTCCCCGGCTTCAACTGCCGGCCGGGTCAGGACAATCCGGCTGACTTCCCGCCGTTTCAGGGCACGGACAGCCATGACCACAGCCAGGTAGGTCTTCCCGGTCCCAGCCGGGCCAATCCCGAAGGTGATGGTATGGTCCTTGATTTGTTGGATGTAGACCCCTTGGCCGATGGTCTTGGGCCGGATGTGCTTGCCGTGGGCGGTGATGAGGAGGGTCTCCTTGAGTCCGGCCACTTCTTTTTCCGACCGGCCCTGGGCCTGCATGGCAAAGGCATAGCGGACGTCGCTTTCGGTGATTTCCCGGGTATCGATAAGCTTGACCAGGTGGGCCAGGAGGGCCTTGCCCCGCCGGACAGCGGCCTCTTCCCCAATAAGGGTCACTTCAGTACCCCGGGCTACGACCTGGGCATCAATGCCCTCTTCCAAGATGGCCAGGTAGCGGTCTTGGGGCCCAAAAAGGGCCTGGGCGGTGCGGTCATTATCTAATTGTACAGTCTCTCGGATAACTGCCAAAATCATGTCTCCTTTCAAGCATTCACTCTTCTTGCATTGTAAACGAAAGAAAGGCTAAAATCCAGCTATAATATGCCCAAAGGTTAGCCCCGCTGAAAAAATGAAAACTGCCCCGGTCGACCGAGGCAGTCTAATATGAGATGGGTAAAAGATAGGCCAAGCCTGTGATAAGGGCCAGTAAAGCAAGGAAGACAAGGCCGGCCAGCAGGATGCCCAGGAGCCAGCGGTCGTCAGGCTTATCCATATCGGCCAGGGCCTCTTCCAGGGCCGCCAGGAGCTTCTGGTCCACCCGGCGGATGGCCAGGACCCCATTGGGGAAAAAGCGGAGGTCCGCCGGCGACCGGCCGGCCTTTTGTAAAATGATGGTAAAGGCCTTGGCCATGGCATCATAGTCGACCTTGCCCCAGCGAAAACCCCGGACCCAGTAATAGGTCGTTTCCAGGGCATAGTGGGCGGCCAGGGCCAGGCCGGCGACGGCAAAGAGCCAGATGGTCACCCGCCTGAGGTCCGGCCCCGGCGGCATGGTCAGCCAGGCCACCACCAGGCCGTCACCGAGCATGAGGGCAACGGCGGCCAGGTCGGGCACCAGCCGGCTCTGGCTCTTCCAGAGGACCAGCCGGTTGACCAGGGCAAAGGCCAGGACGGCCAGGTGCAGGAAGAGAATCCCGGTCGGACTCATCATTCAAAGTAGTCGAATTCCATGGGGCCGATGATGACCGTATCCCCTTCTTGGATACCGGCCTTACGGAGGGCCTTTTCTACCCCCATCCCGTCAAGGATCCCCATGAACCGTTCGACCCCTTCATCCCGTTCGAATTGGGTCCGTTGGACCAGGCCGTCAATTTCCGGCCCGACCACAGCCCAGACATTGCCCTCGTGGGCTTCCACCCAGAAGGGGCGTTGGGCCGGTTCCGGAATGACCGGTGCTGCTTCTTCCTCTTCTTCGCTGACCGGGGGAAGGGCCTCCAGGAGGTCCTTCAAGGCGTAGACCAGGGCCTGGCTGCCTTCACCGGTCGCTGCCGACCCGGCAAAGAGGGGCAGGTCGGGAAAGGCCTCTTCAATGGCTGCCAGGGCTGCGGCCTTATCTTCCTCGGATAAAAGGTCGGTTTTATTGGCAAAGATTACAGCCTTTTTCCGGGCCAGCTTGGGGGCATAGGCTTCCAGTTCATACTGGATGGCCCGGATGTCTTCAACCGGATCCCGGCCTTCCAGACCCGAGGCATCCACCACATGGACCAAGACCCGGCACCGTTCCACATGGCGGAGGAAGCGGTGGCCCAGGCCGGCCCCTTCCGCCGCCCCGCTGACCAGGCCCGGTACATCGGCCAGGACAAAGCTGTGAGCGGCATCTACCCGGACAACCCCCAGGTTCGGTTCCAGGGTGGTGAAGGGGTAGTTGGCTATCTTGGGCCGGGCGGCCGATACCTGGGCAATGAGGGTGGACTTGCCCACATTGGGAAAGCCCACCAGGCCTACATCGGCCAGGAGTTTTAATTCCAGGGTGATCCAGCGTTCCTCGCCCGGTTCGCCATTTTCGGCATAGGCCGGGGCCCGGTGGATGGAGTTGACAAAGCGGGCATTGCCCCGGCCGCCGCGGCCACCCTTGGCCACGACCACTTCCTGGCCCTGGACCCGGAGGTCGGCCAGGAGCCGGTTATTGGCTGCATCCCTGACCAGGGTCCCGACCGGGACCCGGAGGATGACGTCCTTACCGCCCTTGCCATGCTGCTTGGACCCTTGGCCGTGGAGGCCCCGCTCCCCCTTGTAGTGGGTCTGGTAGCGGAAGTCGATAAGGGTGCGGAGCCCCTCATCGGCCCGCAGGATAATGGACCCGCCATCGCCACCGTCACCGCCGGCCGGCCCCCCCTTGGGGACGTATTTTTCGCGGCGGAAGGCAACAATGCCATTGCCGCCATTGCCCCCCTGGACATTTACTTTTGCGTAATCATAAAACATCTTGATCAGCTCCCTTGGCATCCTGGGCATCCAGCAGACCGGCCATCCGCATAAGGTGTTTGGCGTTGGTGGTCTGGCAGCGGCCCGGGCGAATGGTATAGTCAAAGCGGATTTGGTCGCCTTCATAATGCTCTTGAAAGTGCATATTCCGGCCCTCGACCCCGGCGTCTTCCACCAGGTCACAGAGTTCAAAGTCATGGGTGGTGACCAGGGTCATCATCCAGGGTTGAGAGAGTTTTTTAATGGCTGCCTCAGCGCCGATAATCCGGTCGGCTGAGTTGGTCCCCTTGAAGATTTCATCAATCAGGACCAGCATGGGCTTGCGGGCGCTGGCATAGTCGGCCATCTTCTTAATGCGAAGGATTTCCCCATAAAAGGTAGAAATCCCTTCGCTGACATCGTCGGTCACCCGCATGGAGGTAAAAATCCGCATGGGGCTAATGGCAAAGCGGTCGGCACAGACATAGCCGCCGGCATAGGCCAGGACAGCATTGAGGCCGATGGTCCGCATAAAGGTACTTTTCCCGCTCATATTACTCCCGGTGATGATAGTGGTCTCCCCGCTCTGGCGGTAGTCATTGGCCACAGCGGTGGCCGGGGCCAGGAGGGGGTGGGTCGCGGCGGTCATTTCCAGGCTGGGGACATCCGTCTCCAAAATCTCTGCCTGGCCGGCATTGGGCCGGAGCCGGCCGACGGTGCAGAGGCTGGAGAGGGCCTCAACTTCCCCGACCCAGTCCAGCCAGCGGACAAAGTTTTCGCCATATTGCTGGCGCCAGCGGTCAATCCGGGCAATCATGTTAAAGTCCCAGGCCAGGCAGCCGCAGAGCAGGAAGTAAAGCAGGAAGTTTTCCCGAAGGTTCCAGAAGCCAACCAGGCGATTTAAGGCCGCAACCCCTTCCGGGGCTTGGGCCAGGTCTGCCTTCATTTGCCGGAGGTAGGCGCTTTCAAAGGGGCTGTCCAAGAGCATTTGAAAGCGTTCGTTGAGCCCTTCCAGCCGGGTTTGGAAGACCAGGACAGTCTCCTTGTATTTATTAACCGGGCCGGCCATGGTAATGGCCAGGGCCATTTGCATAAAGAAAACGGCCAGGGGAATCATATAGGACACCATCCCGGCCATGGCCATGCCGATGGTTACCACAAGGGCCAGGGGCAGGGCCAGGCCAATGAGGCCGGCCTGGTCAATGGTTTCTACATTTTCGCCCCGGGCATAGGCCTTGAGCTTTTGCTCGGCGGCCTTTTCCCGGTTTCGCTTGGCCGCCTTGGGCTCATAGGCCAGGGCCTCAAAGCGGATGGCCCAGTCATCGTCAGCCAGGAGCTCCCGGACCGAGGCCTGCCGGTCAGCGATATGGTTGAGGTCCGGTTTGGTCAAAAGCCGGGCCAGGGCGTCGCTGCCGCTGGCCGAGTGGGTCACGGACAGGTATTGGAAAAGAGACCCCTTACCGAAGATATCCAGGTCTGTGCTGAGGGTATTGTCCTTACTTTTGTATTGGTCACCGGTTTCGGGCAGGTCCTGCCAGGCGTCTACCAGCCGGTCCTCATACCGCTTGAGGACCCCGCTAATTCGGGCGAGGCCGGCAATTTCCTTTTGGATCTTGCCAAAGCGGTAGACCAGGGCAATAAAGGCCACCAGCATGATCCCGGCCAGGCCGGCACCGACCACCAGGTCCCGACGCAGGTAGGCCACCAGGCCCAGTACCAGCAAAATGGCTGTGATGAGACGGAGCTGGCTCAGGCGGTTCAGGGTCGCATCCAGGTCCCGGCACTGTTTTTCATTGGCCGCCTGCCTGTTTTTTATGTCTTGTCCAGTCATGGGCACCTCTTTTCCTGATGATGAAAAAAAGGGATGACCGCATGGCCACCCCTTGTCCAAAGCAATTAGCCCGCATAAACGCTGACTTGAGTTTTGCTTTTACCTTTACGTTCAAAACGTACCACCCCGTCGGCAGTAGCAAAGAGCGTATCATCGCCACCTCTGCCTACGTTAACACCAGGATGGATTTTAGTTCCGCGTTGACGGTAAATAATATTTCCCGCTTTCACGAACTGACCGTCGGCCCGTTTAGCGCCGAGGCGTTTGGAGTGAGAGTCACGACCGTTCTTGGTGCTCCCTACCCCTTTTTTAGAAGCGAAAAATTGTAAGTTCATCTTAAGCATGAATCCACCTCCTCACCGGTTTGTCCGATGTATCTGTATGAATGCATCATCGTAGTCTTCATTAAGGGCCTCAACGGCCAGCACATAGGTTTCTAAAATAGCCTGTGCCTTGACCTGGGCATCCGGAGACAAGTCATCCGCTAAGCGCAGGCAAATGCGGTCAGCTTCCGCTGAGCACTCCGCCAAGGCTATACCTTGGGCGGACAGGCCATTGGCTGTTGCAATGGTCAGGGCGGATACAGCTGCGCAAAGGATATCCTTGCCGTAGTCATCCAGGCCTGCATGGCCCTGGACCGTGTACCCACACCAACCGTCAGTCCCCCGGACCAAGTCAATCCGAATCATTAGCCAACGATGGATTCGACGACCACCCGGCTAAAGGGTTGACGATGGCCTTTTTTACGGCGATAGTTCTTTTTAGGCTTATACTTAAAGACGGTGATTTTACGGGCCTTGCCGTTTTCAACCACTTTCAGGCTTACTTTAGCGCCTTCAACGAAGGGCTTGCCAACAGTGATGGCCCCGTCCTTATTGACCAATAAAACCTTGTCTACGGTAACGGTTTCGTCAGCTTCAGCAGTCAGTTTTTCGATGACCAGTTCCTGGCCTTCTTCAACCTTGTACTGCTTACCACCGGTTTCAATAATAGCGTACATATATACACCTCCCTGGGTTATAGACTCGCTGTCGCAGGTGCTAGGCTTGAAAACCTGAAACATGCGGTTGGAGTGAGACGAGAGACATCTACACTCAGAATAATATTATAATGAATAACCCGGGGCCTGTCAAGACTTTTTAGTGTTAATTGGACCGGTCCTCTGCTGCCGTTTCCAGGGGGACGAAGGCAAAGCGGTGGCAGTCGACCAGGCCCCGGTTGGTTAGGCGGAGGTCGGGCAGGCAGGCCAGGGAAATAAGGGCCATGGTCATAAAGGGCGAGGCCATATCGGCACCCAAGTCCTGCCACTGGGCCTCCATGGCGGCCACGTCCTGGGCAATGGCGGCCGCCGGCCGGTCACACATGAGGCCAGCGATGGGCAGGGCCACATGACCCAGGACCTGGCCATCGGCGACAATGCACATGCCCCCACCAGACTTGATCAAGGTATTGGCCGCCAGGCGCATATCCTCGTCACTGGCACCTAAAACCAGAAGGTTATGGGCATCATGGGCAACCGTTGAGGCCATGGCCCCCCGGCGGATGCCGAAGCCCTGGACAAAACCATGGCCGACGGTCCCGCTCCCGGTGTGTCGGTCAAAAACGGCGGCCTTGAGGACATCCTGGTCCGGATCGGCTTCAATGGCCCCCTCCCGGACGGGCAGGGTCAGGTGGACTTCTTCATTAAAGACCCTTTCCGGCACAATCCGGATGGCCCGGACCTCTGTGGTCCCCTCGGCGGCCGAGGGAATGCGGAAGGGGCTGGTATCGGTCAAGGGGTCCAGCCGGATGGACCGGTAGGCCTGGTCCGGGTACCGGTAGGGGGCGACATCAGCTGTCAGCCTGCCCCCTTCGGCCACTGCTTGGCCGCCAATCCAGACCCTTTCAGCGACCAGGTCTTCCAGGTTATCAAAAAGGACCATATCGGCCATCTTGCCCGGGGCAATGGACCCCATTTCATGGTCCATCCGGAAGCAGGTCGCCACATTGATGGTCACCATCTGGAGGGCTTCTAAGATGGGAATCCCATAGGCCACCGCCTTGCGGACGATGTGGTCCAGGTGGCCATCTGCCACTAGGGTATGGGGGTGGGTGTCGTCAGAAATCAGGTTGGCCAGGCGGCTATCGACAGTCCGCTCGGTCAGGGCCCGGCTCACCTCTGCCAAGTCATGCCAGGCTGACCCCTCCCGGAGCTGGGCGTACATACCCAGGCGCATTTTAGCAAGGGCATCCTCGGCCCGGTTGGATTCGTGGCAGCAGCGGACGCCGGCTGCAATGTAGGCATTCAGGCCACTGCCGGTATCCGGCACCGAATAATGGCCGGTCACCACCTTATCAGCGGCCAGGGTGGCGGCCACTTCTGCATGGGCATTGTCCTCCCCGGCTAAAATTCCGGGGAAGTTCATCATTTCACCCAGACCCACCGTTTGGGGCGTCGCCATTAGGGCCCGGACATCAGCCGCATCGATGGCGGCCCCGGTATCCTCAAAGCCGGGAACCGCCGGCACACAGGAGGGGACCGTCAGCATGGTCCGGAGGGGGGTCCCGGCGGCATCGGCCAGCATCATTCTAATGCCGGCCAGGCCAAGGACATTAGCTATCTCGTGGGGGTCCATGTAAATGCCGGTGGTCCCCCGGGGAACAACGCTCCGGGCATAGTTGCCCACGGTCATCATGGAGCTTTCCACATGAATGTGACCATCTAAAAAACCCGGAGTCAGGTACTTGCCCCCGGCCTGAAAGACCTCGGTTCCTTGGCCAATGCAGGCCGATGCATCGCCGACCAGGGCAATGCGGCCGCCAAAGGCAGCCACATCCATACCCGGTAAGATTTCCCGGGTGAGGACATTGACCAGTTGGCAGTTTTGAATGACCAGGTCAGCCGGTTGTTGGCCCAGGGCTACCTGGACCAGGTCCTTGGTCATTTCACTGAGGGGCTTAGTCGCTTGATTGTTATACATGATCTTCCTCCTACTCCGGCCTTACCTGACCAGTCCAGGGATTTTCCATTATCGTCCAAGTGAAAAGCACCGCCAAGGCGGTGCTCCTTTTTTAGCTCAGATATACCTTAGCCGCCAGCCGGTCCCGCCGGCTTAAGTGAAAGCACATGATGCCGAAAAGAACTGCCGGCACCAGCACCAGGACCACATTTAAGACCAGGCAGAAAAGCCCTTGGTCAAGCATGGCCACCAGCCGGTAAACAGCGAAAGCCAGGAGGCAAAAGTTAATGGCCCCCCAAGGATAATAAAACCAAGTGCGGGCAAAATCCAAGAGAAAGAGGGAAAAAAAGCCATAGACCCCTGCCATCAGCATAAAGGTGATAAAATCTGTCATTTCATAAAAAATAGCAATCCCGGTCATTTGCTGGTAAAAGTAAGCCCCGGACCAAATGCAAAACAAGAGTAAAAAAAGCATTTCCAGACCAAGCTGACGGCCTGTGCTGCCGGGCAACCTGTTTTCCATATCATTCACCCTCCTAAGCAATTAAAAAACATCCTTTTGCCGGGCAAACCAGCCTGCCGGAATAAAGAGCAGGGCATTCACAGCAATGGTATAAAGGCAAAATAGGCCCTGACCAAAACCGGTCGCCAGCTTGATCCACAGGTAGACCAGGTAGACCGTCTGCAGGCCGGTACTGACCATCCAGACCCAGCTGAGCCGGCGGCGGACACCCCCCTGGTAGAGGAGGGAGGCCATGATTTGCACGGTGGTCAAAACCACCAAGAGGAGCAGGGCGGTCCCGCCGGAAAAGTCCTGTAAGAGGCCCTGGACCAGGGCGGCGTATAAGAGGAGCCAGACCAGGTAGAGCCCGGTCCCGCCCCCTTCAAATAGGGTGCGTAAAAAGCCTGCTTTGACTTCTGCCTCCATCTTAGCCCTCCTTCTGCCGACGCAAGGATCGGATATGGTACATTAAAATGCCACCGGCGACGGCCACATTCAAAGATTCAACGCCCCGTTCCAGGGGAATGGATATGACCTGGTCGTATTCTTCGATCTGTTCCGGCCCATTGCCTTCATTGCCCAGAATGAGGGCAATCTTATCGGGTAGGTCGGCCTCATCATAGGGGACCCCGTCGGCATCGGCCACCACAAAGTGGAAGCCATACTTCCGCAGGACATGGATGACCTCCTCCACATCCTCAATCATATAGACCGGGAGGGAGAAAATCGTCCCCATGGTGGCCCGGAGGACCTTCCGGTTGGTAAAGTCCACCGTCCCCTTTAAGCAGAAGACGGCATCGGCGCCACTGGCCATGGTGGTCCGGATGATGGTCCCCAGGTTGCCCGGGTCCTGGACGCCGTCTACCACCACCACCGTCTGCATATCCGGCCAGGGGGTTTCGCTCCAGTCCGGGAAGCTGACGATGGCGGCAATATCCTGGGGATTGACCGTAGCCATAGCCTGGTTGAGGATTTGTTCCGGCACCAGGAGGACGGGCCCCTCGTAATCCTTCAGGAGGTCTGCATACTTTTCTTCACTGCCATCTGCGATTAAAACGGCATGGACCGCTGCCCCACTGGCCAAAGCCTCCTCGACAAACCGCCGCCCCTCGGCAACAAACTGCTCAAAGGCCAGCCGGTACTTCCGCTTTTCCAGGGCATGCATCCGCTTGATCCATTGATTTTTATCAGACTCAATCTTTTTCATAGACAACCTCTTTCAACCGTCTGCTGCAAAAATACCGCTACTTTTATACTTGTTATTTTAGCATAGTTCGCCCCGCCATGCCACCGGTCCCCTGTGTTAAAGGCGGTCCTTTTGGTTAAGTATAAGTTAGGGAATCCGAACCCTTATACGATTATTTATATTACTCAATGCCATGTTGTAAAGGAAGATGCTTATGCCCCCCTCTCAAGAACACCGCTTCCAGGTCGGTGGGATGTCCTGTGCGGCCTGCCAGGCCACGGTGGAACGCCGGGTCCGGCAGGTCCCTGACGTCACCGATGTGAAAGTGAACCTCCTCACTGGTGATATGACCGTTACCGGGCCGGCTGACCCGGCGGCCATCACTGCCGCCGTAGAAAAGGCCGGCTACACCATTAGCGAAAAGGCGGCCCCTGCCGAACCGGCCGGCCAGGCCCAAGTCTTTAAGGTCACCGGGATGACCTGTGCCGCCTGCCAGGCCAATGTGGAAAAGGCCGTTAACCGGCTGGACGGCGTCGATGCAGTCGCCGTCAACCTCCTGGCCGGGACCATGGAGGTCGACTACCGGGACCCGGCCAGCCCTGAGGACATCATCCAGGCCGTTGACCAGGCCGGCTACGCCGCCAGCCCGGCGGACCGGCAGGCAGTCCTGACCGAAAATCCTTCGGCCGCCCAGCACCAGGAGGCGGCAGCCATCAAACGGCGGATCATCCTATCCCTGGTCCTCTTAATCCCCCTGATGACCGTTAGCATGGGACCCATGGTCGGCCTGCCCCTACCGGACTGGCTGATCGGGGAGGCGGCGGCCCTCCGCTATGCCGGCCTCCAGCTCCTCTTAACCCTCCCGGTCCTCGTCATTAACCGGAAGTTCTTCATCAATGGCTTTAAGGGCCTCCGTCACCTGGCACCGAATATGGACAGCCTGGTCGCCATGGGGGCCTCTGCGGCCTTCCTCTACGGTCTCTTTGCCATGTGGCGGATCAGCCAGGGCTATGCGACCGGCGACCTGGCCCTGGTCAACAGCTACCGCCACCAGCTCTATTTTGAATCGGCCGCCATGATCGTGACCCTCATCAGTGTGGGCAAGTACCTGGAGGCCCGGTCCAAGGGCCGGACCACCGATGCCATTACCGGCCTTATGGAACTGGCCCCTGAAGAGGCTCTCCTGGTGGACCCGGCCAGCGGCCAGGTCCGGACCGTCCCCACCGCCCAGGTCCAAGTGGGCGATATCTTAGAAGTCCGCCCCGGTGGCCGGATTCCGGTCGATGGCCGGGTCCACAGCGGCCGGTCGGCCGTTGACGAAAGCGCCCTAACCGGCGAGCCCCTCCCGGTCGAGAAGGGCCCCGGCGACAGCCTCACCGGGGCCACCATCAACACCACCGGGGCTCTGCGGATGGAAGTGACCCGGGTTGGGGCAGATACCACCCTGGCCCATATTGTGGCCCTGGTGGCCGATGCCAATGCCGGCAAGGCCCCCATCGCCCGCTTGGCCGACCGGGTGTCGGCCATCTTCGTGCCGGCGGTCATGGCCATTGCCCTGGTCACCGCTGCGGTCTGGCTCTTCCTGGGCTACGGGGCTGAATTTGCCCTTTCGACTGCCGTTTCCGTCCTGGTCATCTCCTGCCCCTGCGCCCTGGGCCTGGCCACCCCGGTGGCCATTATGGTCGGCACCGGCAAGGGGGCCCGGATGGGCATCCTCTTTAAGAGCGCTGAAGCCCTAGAAAACCTCCACTACACGACCACCGTCGTCATGGACAAGACCGGGACCATCACCGAAGGCCGGCCGGAACTGACCGATGTCATCCCCTTCCAGGGCCAGGGCCAGGCCCTCCTGCTCCGCCAGGCCTACGCCCTGGAGGCCGCCAGCGAGCACCCGGTGGCCAAGGCCATTGTTGAGGCCGCCGACCGACTAAAGCTCAATGACCTGACCGCCCAAGACTTCATGAGCCACAGCGGCCAGGGGGTCAGCGCCCGGGTGGCCGGCGAAAAAATCTACGCCGGCAACCGGTCCCTTATGGATGACCTCCAAGTGGACTGCCGGGGGGCCGATAAAAAGGCCGAAAACCTGGCCAAGGAAGGCAAGACCCCCCTCTACCTGGCCAATGAGACCCGGCTGCTCGGTATGCTGGCGGTCCAGGATGCGGTCAAGCCCTCATCGGCCCAGGCTGTCAGTGCCCTCCACGACCTGGGCGTCAAGGCCATGATGCTCACCGGGGACACCCGGCTGACCGCCGATGCCATTGCCCGGGAAACGGGCATTGACCAGGTCATCGCCGAAGTCATGCCCCAGGACAAGGACAAGGCCATCCAGGCCCTCCAAGACCAGCAGGAAAGGGTGGCCATGGTCGGCGACGGCATCAACGACGCCCCGGCCCTGGCCCGGGCCGATACCGGCCTAGCCATCGGCGCCGGGACGGATATCGCCATCGAATCGGCGGATGTGGTTCTCATGCGGAGCGATCTCCTGGATATTGCCCGGGCCTTTGAGCTTTCGGCAGCCACCCTCCGGACCATCAAGCAGAACCTCTTCTGGGCCTTTTTCTATAACATTTTGTGTATCCCCATTGCGGCAGGGCTGCTCTATATACCCCTTGGGATTCACCTGAATCCAATGTTTGCCGCTGCCGCAATGAGTTTATCCTCTATCTTTGTTGTGACCAACGGCCTACGCCTGCGGACCTTTACCAGCAGCTACCCGGTTACCACCAGCCCGGAGGAAAAAGCCTCGCCCCTTCCGCCCTCGACAGCAGAGGCGCCGGCGAGCCCAAATCTAGCCCCACCAGCAGAACCATCATCAGAAGGAGACGATCACATGAAAAAAGTCATCGGCATTGACGGCATGCACTGTGCCCACTGCCAAGCCGCCGCCGGCAAGGCCCTAGAAAGCCTGGACGGCGTCAGCAAGGTAAAGGTCAACCTGGAAAAGAAGGAAGCGGTCATCAGCTACGATGGCGAGGTCAAAGATGAAGCCATCAAAAAAGTCATCAGCGATGCCGGCTACACCGTTACCGGGATCAGCGAAAAGAAAGGCCTCTTCGGTTAAGGCCCAACCTGCTGCGACAAGCGGCAGGTTTTTTATTACCGGGAAAGACCCGGTCCTACTAAAGCTATAGATGCAGGTGACCGGCATAAAAAAACGGCTATCAAAAAATATAAACCAGGTGAAAAACAAGGCTACCCTGTGCTATAATTAAATCAAGCAGAACCGTCATCGTGCACTAAAATCTTATCTTGGATATGATCCAAAACTTATTGTTAGGTGGTGGCTATACCATGGGCATGTTTCTTACTTTAGTCTTGTTTGCCCTCTTCCTAGGGGCCATTCTGGCCGTCTTCTGCCTCTACTACATGGTCTACCAAATTTATAAAAGCCGGGGGGATTGACCGGTTAAAACCCAACCTGCTGCGACAAGCGGCAGGTTTTTTGCTGCCTGCGGCTATTTTTGCCCACAAAAAAACCGCCGAAGCGGTTGTTATGAAAGTCATTGGCCTTACTTGCGGACGGCCACGATGAGGATCCGGGCGTCGTTTTGGGCATTGTCGCAGGTGGACAGGGTGACCAGCCGGTCGGTCGCCTGAACCGGCGTATCCAGTCGGACCCGCTCGCTGGGGGCCAGGCCGGCCAGGTAGCTGAGGGCGTCTTTATCCCCCTCCCAGACCAGCCAGCTGTTGTAGCTGAAAAACTGGGCCGGGTCTTCCAGGTTCATATCATAAATGCCAATGATCTCGCAATCCCAGACCTGGTCCAGGCTGGCCAGGCGGAAGGACCGGTGGGCTGCGGCGGTTTCTTGGTTAAGCAGCTGGTCCAGGTTGGAAAAGACCTGGCCATTGGCCATATTATGCCCATAGACCACCAGGTGGTCAGCGGTATCCACCGGCTCTTCATAGTCTAAAAAGGCGGCCCCGTTGGGGTTGTAGTTGCCGGTGGCATCATGGGTGAGGTAGTAGTCATTATCTGTCCCCTGGACCACCGGCGTCGAGACCAGGCCGGGCATGTCCAGCCAAGCGCAGACATCTGCATTGGCCGCCCGGTAGCGGCTAATATCCCCGGCATAGGGGTTGCTTGCCGGTGCCGGCAGAGATTGGTCGGCCACCGGGGCCTTGGGCACGTGCTGCCAGGTATGTAGATAGCCCCGCCAGTCGACCTGGTGGTTAATGATTAAGGCCAGGCCGACTAAGAGGCAGCAAAGGCCGATGGCCACTTTCCATTTTTTCATAAGACCCCTCCTGTTTTTATCACTTTAACGGCTGGCTTAGGTCCTGTCAATCGTTAATGAATATGCTACAATAAACTGGGTGATACCATGATTACAATCAACCAATTGGAAACCGAATGCCGCCGGGCCCTGAAAAAGCTTGGCCCAGACGAATCCCTTTCTGTCCGGACCTGGAAGGGCGACCGGGGCTTTGCCGTCAGCTGCACCCCGGCCGGCTACACCCTGGTTGAGGACGGGTTCCAAAATAAGACCGCCGACTTTACCGCTGAGCCGGCCCTCATAAAAGAAATCCGCCGGCTGGCCAAAAGAGAATTCCCGCGTAGCCACAAGTTGCGCTTTACCATTATTAAGAAAAAGGAGCCATCCCCTTGGAAGAACTGATTTTTTTAGGCACCGGTGCCGCTATGAATACCGACTGTTTTACTACCGCCCTCCTCTTACGTGACGGCCTGGCCGGCCACCACTTCCTCATGGATACCGGCGGGGGCAACGGCCTCCTCCACCGCTTCCGCCAGGCCCAGGTGCCTGCCGAGGCCATTACCGATGTCTTTATTTCCCACCACCACACCGACCACATCCTGGGCGCCCCCTGGCTCATGCGCCTGTCCGGCCATGGCAAGCAGCGGAACCCGGACTGGCCGCCCCTGCGGATTTACGGGTCCCCGGCCCTCCTGGAAACCCTCATGACCATCTGCCGGCCTATCTTGCCCAAGTCTGTCCTGGACCTGGTCGGCAGCCATATCCGGCTCATCCCTATCGAGGATGGCCGGACCTATCCCATCGGTCCCTGGCAGGTGACCTTTTTCGATATTGGTGCCCAGAAGGTGGAACAGTACGGCTGTCAGGTCCACCTACAAACCGGTGAAGACCTGGTTTACCTGGGGGATGAACCCCTCCGGGCCCCGGGCCTCCCCTATGCCCAAGGGGCAGACTACCTCATCCACGAGGCCTACATCGCCCAGCCGGGCCAGGGCCGGTTCGCCCCCAAGTCCATCGGCCATTCAACGGTCCAGGAGGCCGCTGAAAATGCCCAGGCCGCCGGGGCCAAGCACCTGGTCCTCTTCCATTCCGGCCTGGACGCCGGCCCCAGCCGCCGCCAGACCTATATAGCCGTCGCCCGCGACTACTTCAAGGGGCCTATTTCCGCCCCTAATGATGTGGATAGCCTATTTTTTGACCACCTGCCAAAGGAGACAAATTGATGACCTTTACCGACCTGGGCCTGGATGACGCCCGCCGGGCCGCCCTAGCCGACCTCTTTGCCATTACCGACCCCACCCTGATCCAGGCCAAGGCCTTCCCCTACATTGCCGATGGCCGGTCTGTGGCCCTGTCCGATATGACCGGGAGCGGCAAGACCCTGGCCTACCTCCTCCCCCTCCTCACCGATGACCTCCTCGGCGCCAGGGAAAACCGCCTCCTGGTCGTGGCCCCCACCGCCGAACTCTGCAAGCAGATTGAGGGCGTCGCCGCCGCCTATGCCAAGGCCCTGGGCTACCCGGATGCTGTCGTCTCCGTCTTTGGCGGGGCCAATATCCGCTACCAGATTGACCGGCTGGCCCACAAGCCCCCGATCGTTATCGGGACCCCCGGCCGCCTCTTGGAGCTCTTCAACCGGCGCAAGCTCAACGGCCAAACCATCCGGGCCGTCATCTACGATGAAATCGACGCCCTCCTCGGCAAGCCTGCCGACATCGCCGACCTCCATAAGCGCCTCCTCCGGGACGTCCAAACCGTCCTGGCCTCCGCCTCCCTGACCGATGACCAGGTTCTCTTCTTTAACCGGGACATCCTCCGCTTAGACGGCGAAGGCAAGCTGAATGACCGCATCCGCCACCTGACCCTCCCCTGCAGCGCTAAACGGAAGTTCGACCAGCTCCGCCGGCTCCTCTTTGCCCTCCAGGATGGCGGCACCAGCCTGGTCTTTATCAACGCCCTGGACCAGATTGACCGGATTGTCGACCGGTTAACCCATATCGGCCTGCCGGCTGCCGGCCTCTACAGCGGCATGCACAAAAATGCCCGCCAGGCCGTCATGCAGGGCGTCCGCCAAGGGGAAATCACCATCCTCGTCTCCAGCGACCTGGCCGCCCGGGGCCTGGACCTGCCCATCATAGACCAGGTCATCCACCTAGACTTCCCCAATGACCCCCAAACCTACGTCCACCGGGCCGGCCGGACCGCCCGAGGCCCGGAATCCACCGGCGCCTCAGTGGTCCTGGTGGCCGGCCGGGACGAGGCCGCCCTGCGGGTCTACGAAAGGGAACTGGGCATCCGCTTTGAGCCCATGTTCGTCCAGGATGGCCTCTGCTTTTTGGGCCAGGCCCCGGATAGGGACGAGGCCCCCAAAAAGAAGAAAAAGAAAAAAACCGGTCCCAAGACCGGCCCGAAAAAGAAGGCCAAAAAAAGCCCCAAGCACGCCGCCCGCAAAAAAGAAGAGAGGAAAAAGAGCTAAACCATGGAACTTTGGGAACTATTGGATGATACCGGCCGCCCCACCGGCGACCTTCACCCCAGGGGTGAGCCCATGCCCCCGGGGACCTTCCACGCCATCATCGGCGTCTGGACCATCCACCGCCGGCTAAAGCGGGTACTCATTACCCTCCGGGCCCCGGAAAAGGTCATCTGCCCCGGCAAGTGGGAAAATACCGGCGGCTCAGTCATTGCCGGCGAAAGCCCGGCCCAGGCCGCCAGCCGGGAGCTCCGGGAAGAAACCGGCCTGGCCACCAGCCCGGAAGCCCTCCAGCCCCTGGCTGTCATCCAAAATGGCCAGGTCTTTGCCAATTGCTACATCAACTACACCGACATCCCCCAGGACGGCATCCGCCTCCAACCGGGGGAAACCGTCAACTACCGCTGGGCCAGCCTGGAAGAAATCGACGCCCTCATCGCCGCTAACCGCTTTGCTGAGCCTGAAATCATCCAATACCAAACCTGCCGCCCCTACCTGCAAGAGGCCCTGGCAGCCTTATAAGAACCACCGGCCCAAAACCGGAACCTATAGCCCAAGCAGCCCCTGACTGGTCAATGGCCCAGTCAGGGGCTGCTTGTTTGTATGCAAACTTTATTTTTCTGATGCCTTATTCAAGTCCAGCCGATAACCAGTTGCTCCTGCTCCCTAGGAATGGATTTCAACATTCCCGTCCGTGCTAAAGAGGACCCGGGACCCGTCTGCCCGCTCAATTTCTTGAAAGGTCTTCTTCGTTAAGACCAGGTTTTGGGCCCGGGGGACTTCCTGGGCCAGGCGGGCATTGATTTTATCCTTGTCTGCCTCTGAAGCCTTCTGGAGGTCAGCCCCCTTGCCGAGGATATCATCCTGGGCCTTAACCAGGCTCCGTTCATAGGTATCCCAGGCCGTCTGCTTGAGTTGGGGCTGGAGGTCTTTTAAGGCCTGTAAAGTCAGGTCCCGGACAGGTGCCTTGGGGTCTGCCTTGTCGATTTCTCCCTTGATCAGTTCATAATTGTACTGGGCATTATCCAAATATTCCTGGTCTGACAGGTCGACAATGCCTTCCAAGGTTTCCCCGGCAAGGGAGGTCTCCACCACCGAGCCGGACCCGGAAGAAGCAGCCCCCTCACGCGTCGCCTCCGACCCGCCACAGCCGGTCACCAAGAGGACCAGGCCCAAACCACAACAAGCCGATAAAACTATCTTACGCATGATACCATCTCCTTCTGAAGCGGCTTTCTACAAATTTTACACACACTATAAGGTATTCTTAATGCCCTTTGATCGCCTTAGTTCAAGGAAATAATCCCCCAGGGGCCATTTTCCTTTTCCCTAAACCATGCCTGAGACCCGTTGATAAACAAGCGCAATTCGGCCAAGGTCGGTTTGACGACGACCCGGCCCTTTTCATTGACCACGCCCCATTTACCTCCCTGCTTAAAGGGGGCATAGCCTAGAGCGTTAAAGTCCCCCAGGCCCTGGTTTTCGGGAAGGCTGACTTCTTTTCCCTTTAGGTCGATAATACCTCCCTGGGACCCATCCCGGTAGATGGCATGACCGGCCGGGGTAAAGGGGCCTACCTGGTCGGCAAAGGACTTCCGCAAAACCTTACCCTTGGCGTCCAAAAGGCCCACCCGGCCTTTTTCTTCATACAAGCCGTACCCCTCATCCTGGCTGCCCCTTGAAATCATCGCAATGGCCGCATCGGCAAAGGGCTCACGGAGGACCTTGAAATCACTATCCAGGAGCCCCCAGCGGCCATCCTTTTCATAAGCAAGCGGTAGGCCGTTTAAAAAACTCGTTGCTTCCAGCCGGCCGGGCAGGTCAAGGGTCTTCACCCGATCCCCTTGGGCGGTTATAATCCCGTACTCATCACCGAACCGGTATAAGGCCCGGTCATCATCAGCAAAGGGCCCAATCCAATCAAATACCGGCTCGACCAGGGGGCTGCCATCCCCGGCAGCCAGTCCGAATAAATCCTTTTGACTGTAGACAAAGCCATCACCGGCCGGCAAGGGTAGGCTTTCACTCAAGGCCGGGGTCATGGTCCGGCTTTGAGGGTCGTAGATACCCCACAGGCCCTCTTTTTGATAGCTAAAGCGAGGATTTCCGTCTTTATCGGTAAAGGGTTCAAGGGCATCGGCAAAGGGATCTTGTAAGACTTGTCCCTGGGCATCCATCAGGCCCCAGGGGCCGTCAGTAACCAACCGGAACTTGTAATAATCACCGGTATAAAGGGGCCAGATATCCCTATAGTCCGTTTCCAGAAGGGTCTTGCCCATATTATCCACCAGCCGGGCCTTACTCTCAACGGTCAGCGCCCCACTGGCATCTACCGGACTATAAACCACCGTCCGCCCCTTGTCATCTATAGGGCCGATCGCCTTGGCAAAGGGGGCCGCAAGGACCCGGCCCTCACTGGTCTGAGGGGGCGCTTCAGTAGACGAAGGCTCTAGCTCTGCTTGACCACAGGCCACTAGGCAAAAACCTAAGGCCACCGCCAGGATAATGGAGCTAAGCGATTTCATACCATCATCTCCTTTTCCCTTGATATATATTTTTACTGATTTGAAACAGCGCTCTTTCTCCTAACACTTGCGTCAGGCTACAAGTCTAATAGCCCATTGGAATCGCCTGCCTTTCCTTTCTACCTTTACGATATTTTGTAAGCCCATTATAGCAAAATTATCTAGCTATATTTTTACCTTGTCGGATTTTGTGCCATAGCCGTCGTTTTTCTTTATATTTTCTTTGTTTTTGCAGCAAATAGGCCTTTTTACACTTTACTCACAGCCTTTTAAGCTTATGGAGAGAGCTGTTCTGCAGTCCTCTTCCAATCCAAGCCCCTTCTTTTACTGTCAGTCTGTCTCTTCCCCTGACCGGGCAGGTCGGTCCCGGGTCAAGAAAAAGCCGGCCGGGACCTGGAGGGCGGTCCAAAGGATAAAGCCGCCGGTATAGAACCAGCTGACTAATCCTTGGCCAAGGGGCAGGAAAAAGACGGTCATACTCAGGCCAAGGAAAAAGATATCTGCCAGGAGGAGGGCCAGGAGGTAGGCCTTTTGCCCCCTCGTTCCCAGGGCCCTGTAGACCAGGGCTAGGCCGAGGGGCAGGCAAATGGTGCTCACAAAGAGGAGAAAGCTGGGCACTCCTACAGCCACCGGCCCAACAGCCTCGTTGAACTTGATCATTAAGAGGGGCCTGTTGCGTAAGTAGATCACCGTCAGCAAGGCCGCCAGGCCCAGACCCATTATGACGGCCCCTAAAAGGCCCCGATATTTTTGCTTCATGTCTTTACCCCTCCCACGGGTTTGATTCTATCCTTAAAAGCCTCAAGGCCCCTCTTCTCACCACTACTGTCTGACGAGGCCTACTGTCCCATCCCTATAGAAGTTTAGCTTCATCTGCCGGTTTATTTTTTTCGGATGTACAGAGGTCTTTCGGGTGCCGACGATGATAAACCTGCAAGTTTTCTCATAGGTTCGGACCGAATGCCCTCTAGATCAATGCTCACGCTGACTTGGCCTTTTCCACATTTTCGCTTAAGAGAACAGCAAAGGCCTGGTTATAGGCAACCGTTTCCCAATAGGTCTTTAAATCGATGCCGGCAGCCCGGCACAGGTCATCTGTCAGGGTTCGGATGTCCTCATCTTCTTCATACAGAGCCTGCTGGGTCTGCAAGTAAGCTGCCATACTTTGCTCGGTTGGCAGGCAACCTAGGTGCTGGGCTGCCTTGATCCGGTTGGCTGCCGGCAGTTGAGGGGACGGGTGGCTGGTTGCCTCTAGGGCTTGGGGATAAGCCACCCCCTCTAGAAGGGCATGGATGACTTGGTTGCCTGCCTCATAAGCGGTCAACCGTCGGGCCAGGTCCCGCCCCTCCGCCCGGATGGCTTGATCGGCAGACCGATTCAGGGGCTCCACCCGGTCCACTTGTCCTTTCGCCTCAAAGATCAGAATGGGATCTTCCTGGCTAGTAGCGGATAGGGTCCCGGCGATCGTTAAAATGACCGCCAGCACCATAAGGACAGCAATAACCGGCGAAAAATTTTTCATACCCCTCTCTCCTCCCTACTTTCTATCAGGCTATTCAATGAACAGCCGGATGCCTCTTGAAGGGCTCTACTAAAACTACGTCTCAATCGCCCATTGGCATCTCCCGCTTTCATATCCACTTCACTCTACTTGTAAGTCCATTATAACAAAGTTTTCCGGCTGTATTTTTACCTTGTCGGATTTTTTGCCATAGCCGTCATTTTTTATCGCTACCCATAAAAAACCGGTTGGTTTCCTTTAAAGGAAACCAACCGGGGTCAGCTTAGTCTAGGTCCACCTTGAGATAGGCGAAGATATCCACCCGGTAGTAGTCATCCCGGGTCCGGATGGTCATCCGGCCGTTTTGGGCTTCCAAGATCCGTCGGACAATGGAGAGGCCGCGGCCGGGTTGCTTATTGTCCTGGGGGACCCAGGTATTGACCAGGGTGGCCCTGATCATCCCGTACTTGATGATGAGGTTTAGGGAGACCTGGGGCCGGTCTGCTGCCCGGGCGGCCTCAAGGGCATTATCCAGGAGGTTGGCCAGGACCATGGCCATGTCCTCATGGTCACCCTTGGGGAAGTAGCCGGTCACCTGCATATCCAGGGGGATATTGCCGGCTTCTTCCTGCTTAACCCGTAAGACGGCGTCCACCAGCTGGTCCCCTGTCAGAGGGGTGACCCGTTCCAGGAAGGGGCCCTTATAGGCCAGCCATTGTTCCAGTTTTTCCAGGGCGGTCTGGTTCTCCCGGTAGAGGATGAGCCGGTGGAGGGCCTTGAGCCGGTTAATCCGGTCGTGTTCGGCATCGTAATAGTGCTCGGTCAACCGGTGGTAGGCCTGGAGGTCCTTTTTCAAGAGGCCGCTGTAGTCCTGCTCGGCAAGGACCAGGGACCGGGCCAGCCGCCTATTCTGGAAAAAGAGGCCGGCCAGGAGGAAGAGCAAAAAGATGCCTATGCTGGACCCCAAGATGAGGACATGGACCCGGTTTAAGGGGGCGGCCACCAGGCCATACTGGCGGATATAGTAGTCAAAGAGCAGGAGGACACCACCGGCCCCGGCGGCCAGGGCCAGGCCCGTCCGCCTATCCATTTCCCGGACCAGGCCGGCCCGGCGAAAGTAATAGAAGGCAGCCAGCATCCCCAGGGCCAGGGCCAGGTCAAAGAGGTGGAAGGCCAGGTACTGGACCGGGCTATAGCCGATATACCGGGGCCGCATGACCACCTGGGCGTAAAATTCAAAGCTAAGGGCCTGGGCCGGCATGAGGAGGGCGGTCAGCATCAAGGCCTCCAGGGCCTTGACCGGCCACCGGTCCCGGCTAAGGGCCGCCAAGAGCAAGATCCCCGCAAAGAGGGCCCCATTCCGGCCCAAATAGGGAAAGGCCGGCTCATAGGCACAGCTCAGCAAGGCCAGGCTCCCTAAGAGGGCCAGGCCGGCCGGGACCCGGGGCCGCTCCTTAAAGGGCCGGGCATAGAGCAGGGCGACCAGGGCCAGGACCAGCAGGGCCAGCTTGACCCCGTAAACCGGCAGGAGCCAGCGGCCCAAGGCCAGGGTTAGGAATCCATCCATCCGTCATCTACCTCCTCAAAGCCGGCTAAGAGCAATTTTTCTAAGGGTTTCTGTAGGGGAATAGAAAAGGTCAGCGCCTGACCGCCGGTAAAGATCAACTTCCCTTGGTGGAGGTAGCGGACATGGCGGATATTCACCAGGTACATAGTGCCAACCATGACAAAGAGCCGGCTATCCAGGTCTTGGCTGATTTCCTCCAGTTTCCCGTAAAAATCCGGACTCTCCCCCTCCAGCAAGTGGGGCCGGACCATCCGGGTCTTCTTTTCAAAGTAGAGGATATTGTCAAGGGCCACCGTATAGGTAGACTTATTAAAGGAATAGCTGTAATAGCGCCGGTCCAAGGTCTCCAGCCAGCGGTCTAAAAGGCCGGTCAGCTGGCCTGCAAGGGTCTCCTCCGGGACCCCCTTATCCACAAAACCGAAGGGCCGGGTATTGGCCACAGCCGCTGTCACGGCCGGGTAGGCTGTGATGAAGATAACATCCCCGGTAAAGCCCTGCCGGCGGAGGTCTCCCACCGCCTCTAGCGCATTCCCATCCGGTAAGCAGATATCCAGGATGGCCAGGGCCGTGTCCGCCGTCAGCTCTGCCGCCAGGTCAGCCAGGTCAGCCCCGGCCACCAGGTCAAAGGGGACCTTGTGGTCCAGGACCCAGTCCTCCAGCAGGGTAAAAAGAGCCTCCTGCTCCGGCGGCTGGTCCTCAATCAGCAGAATACGCACAAGCCACCTCCTACCATTGGTCTATCCGGAAGTCAATATCCAGGTCCTCGCCCCCGTCTTTGGCATTCACCCGAAAACTATAATAAGAGGGAACCGCCCCCAAGGGGATGGTCATCCGCCCCCATTTGCCGGGCTGGACCGTCGGCCCCCGGTTGTTATCAATAAGCATATAGACTTCCCTTTCCATATTATTACGCACAGAAAAAGTCACATACCGGCCCTCAAACTGGGGGTCAATCATCTCTCTCCGGTCAAGAGCGTAGGCATTGGCCAGGTGTCCAAAAAAGTAAGGATGGGTCTCTGACGGCATTGGAATATCCGCAATATAGCCCAGACTCGGATCCACTTGCCGGGGCCTCTCCTGGCTTAACTCTTTCATGGTGGGTTGAGTACTCATGGTTAAGTTGTCATAAAAGCACCCCGTGCAAGTGCAGAAGATAAAGCAAACCGTGATGACCAGACCTAATTTTATTTGCATAATATTCCTTTTTACCTTTGTCTAATGGCGCATTGCATCGAGAGTAATCCCCCATAGGTTGGGTAGGCATTAAAGGCATAGTATTTAGCAGTTGGTATATTGGCACTAATATGCCCCTGTTCCCCCGGCGCAAAGGTTCGATAGGTTTGGTTATTAATATTGATTGTAATCGCAGACCCACCGGTGTTCTTAATCCAAAAATTGACATAAGATCCATTTTGTGGGTCTAGCAAAACATTTTTATAAAAATAGCTCTGCTGGTTAACATTGCCGACAAATATAGAATAAGACCTCAGCTCAATATCTTCCGACACCACCCTAGCGGCCGGTGAGCCTTCATTTTCAACAACCGGCCCGGCATAAATACAGGTCGGGAATAGGGCTAAAAGGCATGCTAAAGCTATGATCATATTCTTTTTCATGTATAAAACTCCTTCCAAAACGAATGATTGGAAAAAACGCAAATAACCCTGGGTGGTCACCACCACCCAGGGTATGGTATTTCTACCATCAATATATCCAACTTGTCATTACTTATACCCTCAACTGATGGCGCCCTTTCAAAACAGCCACCAGTTGGTTAATCTATATCCTGAATATAAAGGAGAAATATCTATTTTTTACTAGACTCTTAAGTCAATGATATTGGGCATTAACCCCTTTGCTCTCTGCCAAGCAACTAGGCCCCAAGCTTTGTCAGCTCAATCTCCCGGGCTGTGCCCCGGCCTTGCTGATCTGTAGCGATGAGCTTGCCGTCTTTCATGGAGAAGGTGCTGGTATTGACGGGGAAGGCCAGGTCGTGGCTGGTCACTTGGCCGCTGGCGGTATCGGCGATGTAGAGGCGGTTGGGCTGGATGGGGTTGGTCCAGCTGGCGGCGCCGGTGCCGTCGGTGTAGTAGACTTTGCTGCCGTCAACGTAGAAGTGGCTGGACCCGAAAACGTCGGTCAGGTAGATGAGGGATTGGTCTTTGACTTGGAAGAGGGGGACTTTTTGGCTAAAGTCTTGGCCTTGGGTCATCAGGCCTAGGTAGGTAACGCCCTGGATGGTCTCTTTTAAGACGAGGGGGTTGGTGGCTGTTTGGGTCAAGGGGGTGTAGCCGGCAGGGAGGGTTAGCTCTTGGATGCCGGCGTCATTGGCCCGGAGGACTTTGGTCCCGATGACTTGGTAGAGGGGTTCTTTCCCTTGGTAGACCCAGACGGTCCGGCTGGGGGCATCCCAGTAGATGTGGCCGTAGAGTTGGGCAAAGTCTCTGGCCGGGAGGTAGGTCCGGTTATTGGTTAGGGTGGGCAGGGTGGCAAAGCGGCCGGCTTGGCCATTGGCGGTGTAGGCGGCCTGGCCGACGGTGAGGGTGACGTCAACGGTGCCGGCGGCGTCGGTGATGTGGATGGTGCCGTCAGGCTGCCAGTCGGTTTGGTAGCCGAAAGCATCATTGACGACCCGGAGGGGGATCATGGTCCGGTCCTGGTTATTGATATAAACCTGGCCTACATTTTCATCTGTAGTAACAGAGGTATTATTAACAATCAGGTTAACATCTGTACTATCTGCCAAGGCCAGGCCCGGCATCATCAAAAGCGTTACTGCCATAAAAGTTGCTAGTATTTTTTTACTCATCATATTTTTCTCCTTATTTAATCCGATTGCTATTGTTACTATTCACACCTAACGCTATACTTCATCCCCTTCGCTGATTTAAACCTTTCCATATGCAAGCACCTTTTTTCATTTATCTGAATTATACCATAGAACCAGGCCCTTATTTTTACCTTGTCGATTTTTGTGCGATAGCCGTCGTTTTTTATTCTTTTTAGGTTATTTTCCCATAAAAATAGGCCCGATTAAGCGGAAATCTTAACCGGGCCTATGGGCTGATGGCTTACTGGTCATTGGTCGGCAGGGGGTCTAGGCCGCTTTGGGCGTAGGCGTCACGCATGGCTTCTTCATCGGCCTTGGCCTGGGCCAGGAGCTGATCGCTCCGGCTGATGAGGGCTGGCCAGTCGCTGTTTTCTTCTGCTAGGGCGCTTTGGGTATCTTGAGCCAGGGCCATGAGGTCTTTGGCGCTATTAACCATTTTCTCGTAAAAAGGGGTAAAGACTTCCTGCTGGTCTTTCGTCAATGATGGGAATTCAACTGTTTTCGGGTCATTGCCGGCGATGGGTTTGACAAAGGTATTGATGCCGTGAGACGCTTTGATCCGGTTGAGGGCGGCTTCTTTATCCAGGGTCCCGGCCTGGGCCTGGGTCTGGATATCTTTGAGCCCTTCCAGGACCTGCTGGTAGACGGCGAATTGCTCCGGCATGGTTTCAACCAGGGCCTTGTCTTTCATTTCTTGGCTGATGGCCAGGCTGCTGGCGGGCTCGACTGAACTGGCGGCAGAGCCGGATGGGCCGGTATCTGTCGCGCAGGCTGAAGCTACCAGGGCGACCAGGAGGGTCATGGCAAGGAGGGGGTATTTTTTCATAGGATCATCCCTTTCATGTGAGAGAGCGTTTTTTCTTAGGCTTTCTTAACCGGATGCCTACCTACGGCCGGGCCGGTGAGCCAGCCGGCGGTATAGGCCAGGAGGTAAAGAACCGGCTTGACCTGGAGGGTCAGGCGGAAGTAACTTTCAGCCAAGCGGGCGTAGGTGCCGCCGGGGAAGCCCACCGGAAGGGCCAGAAGGCCAAGGTGCAGGGCCAGGACCGCATAGAGCAGGATGGCCCAGGCCGGTCGACCGGCGACTGGTGGCCCAAAGGCCCGGCGGGCACAGACCCCGCTTCCGGTACAGGCCAGGAAGATGGCTCCTGTCCCCCAGATAAAGGTCAGGGGGGCGGCCGGAAAGGGACTGGCTTGGTTCATCCGGAAGGCGAGGATACTGCCAAGGGCGGCAAGGACAACCACCAGGAAAAGGTAGGGCAGGCGGTGCATGGTAGGCCTCCTTGGTACTTACTTAGGCAATGGGTAAGAGGGCTAGGCCTTCAGCTCAATCTCCCGGGCTGTGCCCCGGCCTTGCTGATCTGTGGCGATGAGCTTGCCGTCTTTCATGGAGAAGCTGCTGGTATTGACGGGGAAGGCCAGGTCGTGGCTGGTCACTTGGCCGCTGGCGGTATCGGCGATGTAGAGGCGGTTGGGCTGGATGGGGTTGGTCCAGCTGGCGGCGCCGGTGCCGTCGGTGTAGTAGACTTTGCTGCCGTCAACGTAGAAGTGGCTGGACCCGAAAACGTCGGTCAGGTAGATGAGGGCTTGGTCTTTGACTTGGAAGAGGGGGACTTTTTGGCTAAAGTCTTGGCCTTGGGTCATCAGGCCTAGGTAGGTAACGCCCTGGATGGTCTCTTTTAAGACGAGGGGGTTGGTGGCTGTTTGGGTCAAGGGGGTGTAGCCGGCAGGGAGGGTTAGCTCTTGGATGCCGGCGTCATTGGCCCGGAGGACTTTGGTCCCGATGACTTGGTAGAGGGGGTCTTTCCCCTGGTAGACCCAGACGGTCCGGCTGGGGGCATCCCAGTAGATGTGGCCGTAGAGTTGGGCAAAGTCTCTGGCCGGGAGGTAGGTCCGGTTATTGGTTAGGGTGGGCAGGGTGGCAAAGCGGCCAGCCTGGCCATTGGCGGTGTAGGCGGCCTGGCCGACGGTGAGGGTCACGTCAACGGTGCCTTCGGCACCGGTGATGTGGATGGTGCCGTCAGGCTGCCAGTCGGTTTGGTAGCCGAAGGCGTCATTGACAACCCGGAGGGGGATCATGGTCCGGTCCTGGTTATTGATATAGGGGGCGCCTTCTGCGGCGGTGGTCCGGCAAACCTGGCTATTGACCAGCAAGGTCAGGTCCCAGGAGGCCACTTGGTCAGATCCGGCCGGCAAAAGCCAGCCCAGCTTGGCACCGACGGTATCCGGGTGGGTATTGCCTTGGGCATCGACCAGGTCACCGAAGGCGTCTTTGGTAACAGTGTTATCAGTGGTTGAGGGGTTGACGATGGTGGTTGGGCCAGGGCTGTCGGTAGCCCAGCCGGCAACTGGGGCCAGGGCAAAGAGGGCCAGGGCCAGGGTCACGGTGGCAATACATTTTCTCAACATGCTAATCATCCTTTCTAAGGAACGGGGCTTAGGCAAGGGGTAGACCTAAGGGCATTTACTTTCCCTTATTTTCCCCCTATTCTGATATCTTTATTATAGCATAGAATGCTTAGAATATATTGACCTTGTCGATTTTTCTGCCATAGCCGTCGTTTTTTTTTGCTCACTTGAGTCAAGAGCTGCCGCCTGGATAGAAAACCTATGACCGGAGGGGCCCTAGGGACAAAAATACCGGCTGCAAGTCAGGCTTGCAGCCGGTGGGTATGCTGGTTAGTGCTTACAGGTCTTCCGGGAGGCCAAGGGCGTCGGCGGATAGGAAGTGGACGGTGATGGTGGTGCCGCGGCCGGGGGCGCTGTCGACGTCAATGGTACCATGGTGGCGCTGGACGATGTGCTTGACGATGGATAGGCCTATCCCGCTGCCGGAGGCCGTTTTACTGCTGTGGCTGGTATCCACCCGGTAGAAGCGTTCAAAGAGCCGGCTCTGCATGTCTTTAGGAATGCCGGCACCGTTGTCGCTGACGGAGATGAGGACTTCATCCCCTTCTTCCATGACGGAAATATGGACATAGCCACCGGGGATATTGTACTTGATGGCATTGTCCACCAGGTTACCGAGCATGTCGGCCAGGAGGACTTCGTTGCCGAAGACGGCGGCCTTAGTCTCCATGGCAGACAGGCGGACTTCATTCTTTTCGGCGATCCGGCCAAAGCGGTCCATGACTTGGTTGATGACATCCTGGATATTGACCCGGTTGTCGCCATCCAGCTCGCCCTGTTCAATGGCTGACAGCCGCATGATGTGGTCGATCAGCTCTAAGAGGCGGCCGGCTTCGGTGTAGATGTGCTGGGCAAAATGGCGGCGGTCCTCTTCGCTCTTGACCATGTCATTGGCCAGCATTTCGGCAAAGCCGGAAATGGAGGTCAGGGGGGTCTTGAGCTCATGGCTGACATTGGCGGAGAATTCTTCCCGGGCCTGTTGGGCGGAGACTTGGTCGGTGACATCCAGCAGGAGGATGATGGCGCCGACGATGGCGTCATCCCGGTAGACAGGGTTGACGAAGAAGCGGCCAATAATAGACCCATGCTTGAGGAGGTTGGATGAGGAATGACCTTTTTCAGCCAGCTCGACGGCCTCTAAAAGTTCAGGCTGCCGGGAGAGGGCAATCATGTGCTCGCCGACAGTGGGCATAACATAGGGGGTGAAGAAGTTGATGGCGCTGGCATTGACGGCCAGGACCTGGTGGTCCTTGTCCAAAAGGACCAAGCCTTCTTCCATGTTTTCAATAATATCGTTGATGGTGGCCCGTTCACTCCGGAGGGTCTCCAGGTGGTCTTCAATGGTCTCCCGCTGGGTGATGATTTCTCTGAAGAAGGGTTCCAGCTCATCATAGCTTTCCGGCAGCTGACCGTGGGTGAGGTCATCAGCGGCTTCTTCGATGGGCCGGAGGAACCACTTAGTCAGGGACCGGGAGGCAATCATGCTCAGGAGAAAGAGCCCCAGGACCATGACAAAGATAGCGGGCAGCATCCGCAGAAAGACCCCAAACATGGTGCTGCTGTCCCGGGCCAGGCGGAGGACTTGGTCAGTCCCGGGGACTCGGACAGCGCTGTAATGGGTTTCGACCCCCAGGGTCTTGCTGACCCGTTGGTCAGCGGCCCGGCCTAAGGACAGGGCTGTGGATATTTCCGGCCGCTCCTTGTGGTTGGCCATAGAGGCGGCATCGCTTTGGTTGTCGTAAATCACCCGGCCATCTCCCTCTACCAGGGTAATCCGCAGGTCTTCTTGCCGGACCGGTTCAAAGCTGGCCAGGTAGGAGACCTTGTCATCTCTACCGGCTATGCCCTGGGCCAGGGCCAGGGTTTCATTCATGAGGGCATCGCCCTGCTGGCGGGAGTAAAAGGTGTAGTAGCCAAAGATGGAAATCACCGTATTGAGCAGGAGGGTGATTAGGATGGTCAGGCAGAGGGTTTTAAACAAGCGACTTTTCAAGTCTGGGCACCTCCTTCCAATTTATAGCCTACGCCGCGCACGGTTTGAATGAGGTAGTCTTCGCTGCCGAGCTTTTGGCGCAGGAGGCGGATGTGCATGTCTACTGTCCGGCTCTCTCCTTCAGCTGCAAAGCCCCAAACAGACTCTAGCAGCTGGTCTCTTGAGAGGGCTAGGCCATTATTGAGCATCAGGTAGTGTAAGAGTTCAAATTCTTTAAAGGTAAAATGGATTTCTTCCCCATTCACTTCGACGGTCCGGCGGGCCGGGTCCAAGCGGACCTTATCAATTTGCACCGGGGCATCTTCCGGGGCTATGGCCTGGCCTCTGCCGGCCCGGCGCAGGAGGGCCTTGACCCGGGCCAAAAGCTCCATGACACCGAAGGGCTTGGTCATGTAGTCATCGGCGCCGAGCTCCAGGGCTTCTACCTTGTCATACTCATTGCCTTTGGCGGTCAGCATCATAATCGGCAGGTCTTCGCCACCGGCCCGGGCACGAATTTTTTTCAAAATCGAAATGCCGTCTTCATCCGGAAGCATGATATCTAAAATAAGCAGGTCCGGCTGAACGTCCGAGCCATGAAAGGCTTCGGCGGTGTCAAAACCGTGGGCCCGGTAGCCGTCATTATCCAAGGCGTAACAAACCAGCTTTCGGATGGCGGCATCGTCTTCAATGATGACAATGTCTGGCATGGTTTTCCTCGCTTTCTAGCGATTCAACTCGCCGGTAATTGTATAATCGACCCAATGGGCCATATTCACAATATGGTCGCCAATGCGTTCATAATATTTAGCAATTAATATGACTTGAATCGCCGTTTCAATATCATCGGTTTCATTCTTGATTTTGACAACCAAATCTGTTTGTAGGTCCCGGTAGATCCGGTCTACAACGTCATCAGAGGCAATGACCTCCTTAGCCATTTCCAGGTCACTGCCGACAAAGGCATTGATGACATCGGCCAGCATCCGCTCGGTGACATCCCCCATCTGTCGGAGGGGGATGCTGTCTTCAGACCCGCAAATATCCGGGTGCCGGAGGGTCATTTCTGCAATGTTAGCGGCCTGGTCACCGATCCGGTTGACGTCGGTGATCATTTTCAGCACGCTGGAAACCAGGCGGAGGTCGCCGGCCACCGGCTGTTCCTTTAAGAGGACATTCAGGCAGCGGCGCTCAATGGTCTGGTCCAGGCGCTCTACTTCGTCATTGGCTTCAACAGCCCGCTCAACCACATCAGGTACCTGGTCGGCCAAGGCCTGGGTGGCCATATGAATGGCATCTTCTGCAAAGCTGACCATCCGGACCATTTCGCTGTTGAGGGCCATTATTTCATTATCTAACCGTTCTCGCATAAGAACCTCCTTAACCGAATCGCCCGGTGATGTAGTCTTCGGTGCGTTCGTCTTTCGGATTAGAGAAAAGTTCATCCGTTTTATTTTCTTCAACCACTTCACCTAATAAGAAGAACACTGTCCGGTCAGAAATACGAACGGCCTGGTTCATATTGTGGGTGACTATAATGATAGTGTAATCTTTTTTCAGTTCAGTGACAAGCTGCTCAATAGAGGCTGTGGACAGGGGGTCCAGGGCGCTGGTCGGTTCGTCCATGAGGAGGACTTCCGGTTCAACAGCCAGGGCCCGGGCGATGCAGAGCCGCTGGGCCTGTCCACCGGAAAGGCCCAGGGCAGACTTTTTCAGCCGGTCTTTAACTTCATTCCAAAGGGCTGACCCCCGCAAGGACCGCTCAACGATTTCGTCCAGTTCCCGCTTATTGGTGGTGCCGTGGAGCCGGGGTCCGTAGGCGACGTTGTCATACACGCTCATGGGGAAGGGGTTGGGCTGCTGGAAGACCATGCCGATCCGCTTACGCAGGAGGGTCAGGTCGACCTTGGGGTCATACATATCCATGCCGTCAATGGTCAGCTTACCGGTGACCTTGGCCCCGTGGACCAGGTCGTTCATCCGGTTGAGGCATTTTAAAAGGGATGATTTACCACAACCGGAGGGACCGATTAAGGCGGTGATATTTTTTTCGGGAAAGGCCAGGTTGATATTCTTCAAGGCTTCAAAGTCGCCGTAATGCAGGCCTACATCATGGGCCTCTATTTTACCTTTTAAGTTGGGGTCATAACCGGTATGGTGACCACCCGGTGCGATTTCTCCCTTACGCTGCATGGCCTGGACTTGGGCATCTTGGACGGATGCCTTGGCAGCTGGCGCATCGGTTGGGGCCGGTGGGGTCAGGACAGGTGAATGTTTTTGTTCAGTCATAGATGAGCTCCTTTATACATCTTTCAGGCGGTCTAACCGATGGGCCAGGTATCTGGCCAAAAAGCCGAAAATCAGAACCAAAAGTAAGAGGGCCGCCGAAGATACGTCTGCTAACGAAGCCGCATTGGTCGCTAGGGATTCCGTCCGGGAGGACCAGATCTTAAGGGCCAGGGTTTCAGACGGACGAATGGGGTTTAAGGGGCAGGTGGGGCTGGTGAGGTCCCAGTTGGACCAGTTGATATCCGTACTCATCCCCGCCGTATAGAGGAGGGCTGCCGCTTCCCCAAAACAGCGACCGGCCGCTAAGACAACCCCGGTGATCATCCGGGAGGCTGCTGTCGGCAAGAGGACCCGGGTAATGGTTTGCCAGCGGGTGGCCCCTAGGGCCAGGCTCCCGGACCGGTAGTGGTCAGGCAGGGCTCTGAAGGCATCCTCGGTAACAGTCGTTAAAAGCGGTAGGTTAATAATAGCCAGGGCCAGGGCCCCGGAAATCATATTCCAAGAGGCGCCGACATAGAGAATAAAGACCAGGTAGCCGAACAAGCCGACAACGATGGACGGGAGAGATGACAGGGTTTCAATAGCAATCCGGATGGTTTTGGTGACCTTATTGACCCCGGCGTACTCGGCCATGTAAATGCCGGCGCCGACCCCTAGGGGCACACTGAATAAGAGGGCCAGGAAAACCATATAGACGGTATTGAAGAACTGGTTGCCAATCCCTTCCGGGGTAAAGGACAAGAGCTTCCATTCAAAGCCGTGGAAGGCCTTGTAAAATACATAGATAAAAATGGCGGCCAGCAAGACCAGGGCTGCACCTGTGACGCCGTATATAATACCGGTGGCCGCACTATTGGCCCGGTGGGCTTTTTTATGGGTAGATGTACTCATGCGTCCTCCTTATCTTTCATGACGGCGTTTTTCCAGCATTTGGAAGAGGTGTACGATAGCAATACAAAGTAGGGCCACGATGAATAAGAGCAGGGCCATGCTCCAGAGGGCCATATTGTATTCGCCGCCTTCTGTCGCCCCGCCCATGTCTGTGGCGATGGCGGCGGTTAAGTTAATGGTCGGATCCAAGATGGATTCCGGGAAAACCCGGCTCTTACCAATAACCATGGCTACCGCCAAGGCTTCACCAAAAGCCCGGGCCAGGCCCATAATAAGCGCTGTGTACAAGCCTGAACGCGCAGCCGGGATGACCACCCGCCAAATAACCTGCCACCGGGTAGACCCTAAAGCATAAGCGGCGGACCGGTAACTTTGGGGCACCGCTTTTAAGGCGTCATTCATTAGGGTGGTAATGGTCGGGAAAATCATAAGGCCCAGCACAAGACCTGCAGCTAAAACCGACAAGCCGTGAGGACGGTCAAAGAGTTTTGCAATGGCAGGTACCAGGACGGTCAGCCCGACCCAACCATAAACAACTGAAGGAATCCCCACAAACAATTCAACGGCCGGTTTAATATACCTGTTACCAATTTTAGGCTGAAGTTCTGCCATAAAAATGGCCACCGCCAAAGACGGTGGCACAGCCAGCAACAGAGCTAATCCGCAGGTTAACAGAGAGCCAACAATGTAGACCGCCGAGCCGATCTTCCCGCCACCGGTAAAATCATCCTGCGGGCGCCACTCTGAGGAGAATAAGAATTCACTGATAGAGTGCCCATACACTGTAAAGCTCTCACTGCCGCGTACAGTCAGGAACAGCGCAATGGCAATGGTCAAAGCGATAATCGATAAACCGCAAATTCGCACGGCATGACGACCGAGAAATTCTTTTAAATCGCGCATTGCGTCCCCCTATATTTCGACTAGAACCTAGCGTTCTTCTTTCATCTTAGACGTTACGTTGTACCCTTTTTCTTCCAGGGTTTTACCGAATTCTTCCCCCATGATGAAGTCAAGGTATTCTTTGATGACGCCATCCGGCGCACCCTTGGTGTACATGTGTTCATAACCCCAGATCGGCCATTCGCCATTGTAGGTAGCATCCAGGCTGGGGGCTACGCCATCGATAGAAAGGGCGGCAACGTCTTGGTTATTGACCAGGTAAGAGTAAGCAACATAACCGATAGCGCCTTTTTGGTCAGTGATGTTTTGCAGTAAGGACCCGCTGTCATCGGTTTCTAAAGCACCATCAATACCGGATTCCCCATCTAAAGCGTATTTTTCAAAGAGGGCCCGGGTACCGGAAGTTTTAGGGCGAACAATGAGGACGATTTCTTCATCCGGACCGCCAACGTCTTTCCAGTTGGTGATTTTTCCGGTGAAGATATCTTTTAATTGGTCTTTGGTGACGTTGGGAACGTCTTTAGCCAGGTCTTTATTGATAATGGGCACCATGGTGATGACGCAGACCTTATGGTCAACGAGGTCTTTGGCCATGCTTTCGTCTAATTTTTCTTCTGCAGCCACGTCAGAGTTACCAATGTCAACTGTGCCTTCAGCGACTTGCTTTAAGCCACTGCCGGAGCCACCGCCGTTAATGGTGATAGATACATCCGGATTGTCTTTTTTGAATTCGTCAGCTGCTGCTTTAGCCAGGGGCAAAATAGCTGTAGACCCGCTGGCGGTAATGCTTTGGGCGCCGCTATTGGAGCTGGCTTCCGTTTCAGAACCGGACCCCTCTGTATCTCCGCCACCGCCGCCACAGCCGGCCAGAACACCAAGTGATAGTGCCGCGATAAGTGTCATTGCAATCATTCTTTTTTTCATTGATGTTTTCCCTCCTTGGAATTTGTACCCTCATCATAACGAGGCTTTGTAAAGTCCATGGGATGACTCATGTAAACTTTTTGTAAATTTATTTAAATCCCGCCATTGACCTGTTTTTAGCCAATCAAAAACCGGTCCCGTCTTTTTTTGACGGAACCGGCTGCAGGACCAAGCAGGGCTGAAAAAGAGAATTGTAAAGAAGAAAAAGTGTCTTTAAGTATTATTTTTTACATTTCCAAGAATCGGTCCATTGGCTGATGTTTTTTAATGGTCCAGCCAGCTAAGCCCTTCTTTGTAAAGGCGGTAGAAGTGGTGGGTCGGCCCATTGCCCTTGCCCAATTCCAGGCTATGACTAATAGCGTCAGTGATATAGGCCTTGGCCCGACGCACTGCCTGGTGGGGGACCTGGCCATTGGCCAGGTTGGAGGCGATGGCACTGGACAGGGTGCAGCCGGTGCCATGGGTATTCTTGGTGGGGATCCGGGCGGCTTCAAAGCGGTGGACAGCCACACCATCATCAAAAATATCCACTGCGGCGCCATCCAGGTGGCCACCCTTGACGAGAACCGTTTGGGCCCCTTCCTGCCGCAGGGCCTTGGCCGCTTGCCGCATATCCTCCTCTGTCCGGATAGCCATGCCGGTGAGGACTTCCGCTTCGGGAATATTCGGGGTAAAGACCCGGGCATGGGGTAAAATCCCCCTCTTAAAGAGCTGGAGGGCTTCGGAGGCCATGAGGGCACTGCCGTCCTTGGCCAGCATGACCGGGTCAATGACCACATTTTTCGGCTGGTAGAGGGCCAGGGCATCGGCCACCGCCTGCATGGTCTCCGGCTGGGAGAGCATGCCGATTTTAACGGCATCCGGAGGGATATCTTCAAAGACGCAGGCCATTTGGTCCCGGATCACCGCCGGGGAGACGTCCATGATGGACCGGACTTCGCAGGTGTTCTCGGCGACCACCGCAACAATGACGCTCATGCCGTAAATGCCATGGGCTGCAAAGGTTTTTAAGTCCGCTTGAATGCCGGCACCACCGGAGGGGTCGGACCCGGCAATGGTTAAACAGGTTTTCATTTTTTCGCCTACCTTTTTTATGAGATTATAGGTCACTTTTATGTCTTCATCCCTATGATAAACGCTTTCAGGGGCCTGTGCAAGGCAGGCCGGGCAAGAAAAAAACGCACGCCGGTCGGGCGTGCGCTGAACTTTTACAAAAGGGCTAGTCTTCCTCTACATGGGTCATGCACCAGGCAATGGGCCGGAGCCCATCCCCTTCCAGGTAGGCATTGGCCCGGGAAAAGGGCCGGGAGCCAAAGAAACCGCGATGGGCCGACAGGGGACTGGGATGGGGGCTCTTGATGATATGGTGCTGGTGGCCAATGAGGGGGATCTTGCTCTGGGCGTGGGCCCCCCACAGGATGAAGACCATGGGCCTTTCCCGGGCGGCCAGGACCTTGATGATGGCATCGGTCAGTTCTTCCCAGCCTTGGCCGGCATGGCTCTTGGGCCGGCCATCGGCCACGGTCAGGGTGGTGTTTAAGAGTAAGACCCCCTGGCGGGCCCAGCCCAGGAGGTAGCCATCGGTCGGGATGGGGCAGCCCAGGTCTGCCTGTAATTCCTTGAAGATATTTTGCAGGGAAGGCGGCACCCGGACCCCTTCCTGGACAGAAAAGGCCAGGCCATGGGCCTGGCCGGCCCCATGGTAGGGGTCCTGGCCCAGAATCACCACCCGGACCTCATGGTAGGGGGTTTCATGGAGGGCCGTATAGATGGCATTCATGGGTGGGAAAACCCGCTCGGTCTGGTAGGCCTGTTTGAGGAAGGCCCTGAGCTTTTGGTAGTAGGGCTTGTCAAACTCGTCGGCCAGGAGGGCCTGCCAGTCGTTATGGAGAAAGGGCTTCATACGCTTTTGCCAACCTTCTTATGCTGGGCCAGGGGGTCTAGCCGTCTTTCCAGGACCCCCAGGCCCAGGTCGGCTACAATGGCCATGACGGCACAGGGCACCGCCCCGGCCAGGATAATGGCCCCCCCATCGGCGACGTTAATCCCCCGGCTGATGATATCCCCCAGGCCGCCGGCGCCGATAAAGGTCCCGATGGCCGTAATCCCAATGGCCAGGACCAGGGCATTCCGGACGCCCCCCATGATGACCGACAGGGACAGGGGCAGTTCCACCTTCAGTCTGACCTGCCAGGGGTTCATCCCCATCCCCTTAGCGGTGTCAATGAGGCCGGCGTCAATATTGCGGACCCCGGTATAGGTATTTTTCAAAATCGGCAGGATAGAGTATAAAAAGACCGTGACCACAACGGTGGTTGGCCCCAGGCCAAAGCCCAGCATCAGGATGGAGAGCATGGCCAGGGAGGGGACGGTTTGGATGACATTGGCAATGGAAATGAGCCAACTGGCCAGCTTAGCCCGTCGGGCAATGGCAAAGCCTGCCGGGATGGAAATAAGGGCGGCAAAGAAGACCCCGTAGAGGGAAATGAGAAAGTGCCGCAAGAACTGGAGCCAGAGGTAGCTGCTATTGGCATTGTAGTAGGCCAGTAAATCTTGTAAGGCGCCCATTATTTACCCCCCTTTCCCCGGTCTTCGAAGTAGTTTTGCTCTTCCAGGTATTCTTTAGCGACAATGGCCGGCTCCACATGGTCTTCGTCAGACCGCCGGTTTAATTTTTGCATGGTTTCAGAGCTGATGACCCCGTGCATCCTTTTCAGGACCCCATCCAGCTCAGGATACCTTTCCAGAACATCATGGGTGGCCACCGGGCTGGCATCATAGGGTGGGAAAAGGTGGCGGTCATCTTCTAAGAGGACCAGGTCAAAGGCATTAATCCGGCCATCTGTCGAATAGCCCAGGACACAGTCCACTTCACCGGCATGGACAGCGCTATAGACCAGGCCTAATTCCATGGAGTGCATATTGTTAAAGGCAAAGCCATAGATATCTTGGAAGGCTTCGTAGCCATCCCCTTCCCGGCGGAGCCAGTGGGTGTCGACCCCTACCTTAAGGGAATCCTTTAACCGTTCCAAATCGCTGACCTTGGAGAGGTTTTCTCTTTCGGCCAGCTCACGGGTAACCATAAAGGCATAGGTATTGGCAAAACCAAAGGAATTATACCATTTGCAGTCAAACTGCTGGTCATAGCCGTCAACGACGGCCTTGAAGGCCTTTTCCGGGTCCGTAATGGGGGGCATATTGAGCTCCCCGGTCAGGGAGGTGCCGGTGTACATACAGCCGGCGACATTGGCATCCCCATGGACCAGGGATTGGTTGACCAGGGTCGCTGACCCCAGGTTATTGATGACGGATACGTCCACATCCGGCAGGTAGTGGCGGATCATTTCAGCGGTCATTTCGCTCATGATCTGCCGTTCGGCAAAGCTGCCGCTGGCCACCACAATCCCGGACCGGGTCGAACTCCCTAGTCCAGGTAGGGAACAACCGGCCGTCATTAAAAAGGTCAGGGCCAGCAAGGCGGCCATTAATTTTTTAAGTTGTCTCAAGAGGCTGCCTCCTTTCTGCCACGGCTGCTGGTCCGCGGAGTCACCGCTTTTTCCAAGAGGCCCAGCAGGAAGTCGGCCAGGAGGGCCAGGAGGGTTACCGGGATGGTCCCCAGGATGATCATATTCTTGTTATAAACGTTCAGCCCGGTGAAGATAAAGTCCCCCAGGCCCCCGGCGCCAATATAGGAGGCCAGGGCTGCCCAGGCAATGACATAGATGCCGGACAGGCGGACGCCGGACATGATGACCGGCGCTGCCAGGGGCAGCCGAACCCGGACCATCCGCTGGTGGCGGGTGAGCCCCATCCCCCGGGCCGCGTCAATGATATTCGGCGAAACGCTATTTAAGCCCAGGTAGGTATTCCGCAGGATGGGCAGGAGCGAATAGATAAAGAGAGCCACAATGGCCGGCAAGCGGCCCACCCCAAAGAGGGGGATCATCAGGGCCAAGAGGGCTAGAGACGGGATGGTCTGTAGGATGGAAGCAAAGCCAATGATCGGTCCGGAAAAGCGGCGATACTGGGTCAGAAACATCCCCAGGGGTATGGCAACCGCTGCGCCCAATCCCAGGGCAATGATGGAAATAAAGAAGTGTTCACCGGTTTTCTGGAGTAGAAGGCTGGCGTTATCGACTAGGAAAGCCCACATACGCTACGCCTCCTCGCCGGAATCATCATCGGCAGAGGTCAGCTGGACAATCTCTTTCCCGATACAGCAGTCCTCATCATCGCCCCACATGCTGTCATAGATGAGGTCAACGACGATGGCCCGGGTGATAATCCCGACTAACCGGTCCTGGCTATCGACCACGGCCAGGTTTTTAAAGCCCAGGGTGTTGATAACGTAAATGGCCTCCCGGACCACTTCTGTATCCGGCAGGTAATAACAGTCTTTCATATAATCACGCACAGCCCCTTGCAGCTGGCGCACGTGTTCCACGTCAAAGATATCCAGGTAGCCAATGAGGACACCCTCGTCATCCGTTACAAAGAGGGAGTCGACCCGTTTTTCCCGCATAAGGAGGACCGCATCACGGAGGCTGGCTTCCGGGTTGATGGAAATAGGCTTAGTATACATGATTTCCCGGACCGTTGCGGTATTAAACCGGGCCTGGCGGAGCCGGTCTTCCCCGATGAGGTCGGTCACGAAGTCATTGGCCGGGTTGGCCAGAATTTCATTGGGAGAACCTTTTTGAACCACTTGGCCATGGTCCATGATGACAATCTGGTCAGCCAGGGTCAGAGCCTCGTCCATGTCGTGGGTGACGAAAACCACGGTCTTGCCCATTTCTTGCTGGAGCTTTTTGACCAGGTTTTGTAAGGCATCCCGGGTGATGGGGTCCAGGGCACCGAAGGGTTCGTCCATGAGGATAATTTCCTGGTCTGCAGCCAGGGCCCGGATAACCCCTACCCGCTGCTGTTGGCCGCCGGAAAGTTCATTGGGGTAGAGGTCCAGGTAGCTTTCCGGCAGGTTGACCCGTTTCATCAGGCGCAGGGCTACTTCCCGCATTTTTTCTTCCGGCCACTTTAAAAGCTTGGGCACCATAACAATATTTTCATAAATGGTCATATGGGGCATCAGGCCGATTTGCTGGATGACGTAACCGATTTGCCGGCGCAGGGCCACCTCATTGATGTCTTTGGTGGACTTACCGTTTATGAGAACAGCTCCCTCAGAGGGATCAATCATCCGGTTAATCATCCGCAGGCAGGTGGTCTTCCCACTACCGCTCGTGCCGATAAAGACATTAAAGGAACCATCTTCCAGGGTTAAATTAACATCTTTAACGGCAATAGCATTGCCCGGATAGACTTTCTTAACGTTCTTAAACTCTATCATACGCATGCTCCTTTCTAGCTTATTTACTTTCTTTTATTTTTTAAAGGCATATTTATAATAACATAAAAAAAGGTCCCTGCCAATAATACCCTTCAGTGATTATTCATAAAAGAATTTCCCCATCCTCCAAACCATAGAAATAAGGCCGGTTTTAGCAAAAACCGGCCTTATTTTCACTTGGTTTAATATTCAATTACATAATTAATGAACCGGCATCGGTCATGGTCAGGGTCATGGCCGGACCAAAGAAGAGGCCCAGGACGACACTCATGACCACGCAAACCACCAGGGCAATGAAGATCCCATTGCTCATGGATACATGCTGGAGGTTGGCCCCGTCAGCGGGCTTGGTCACATACATGGCCTTGACGACCAGGAAGTAGTAGTAGACGCTGATCATGCTCATCAGCAGGGCGATGAGGGCGACCAGGAGGTATTCAGCCTGGATGGTGGCGGTAAAGAGTAAGAACTTACCGATAAAGCCACCCATGGGCGGTAGCCCCCCCAGGGAGACCAGGAAGACGAACATGGCGGCCGCCAGGAAGGGAGACCGACTGCTCATGCCTATATAGTCATCCCGCCAGGTGGTATTCTCCTTCTCTTCCCAGGCACTGACCACAATAAAGGCGCCGGTGTTGGCGAAGACATAGGCCGTAATGTAGTACATCATGGCCATGGTACCAAAGTGGCTGGCAGCCAGAATCCCCAAGAGCAGGTAGCCGACCTGGGCGATGGATGAATAGGCCAGCATCCGTTTGACGTCTTTTTGGGCAATGGCCACCAGGTTTCCGAAGATGACCGAGAGGAGGGCAAAGGCCACAAGGACCGGGGCCCAGACGGCCTGGTAGTCCGGGAACAAGATGAGGAGCATCCGGGCCAGTAAGGCCAGGGCTGCAGCCTTAGAGCCGACAGCCAGGAAACCGGCGACCGGCGTGGGGGCTGCCTGGTAGATATCCGGGGCCCACATGTGGAAGGGAACGGCACTGACTTTAAAGGCAAAGCCGGCCATAATCATCACAATCCCCATGACCAGGAAGGCAGACAGCCGGCTTTCCTGACCGCCGCCGACAGCCATGTCTGCAAAGACGGTGGTCCCGAAGTAGCCGTAGACCACGCTCATCCCGTAGAGCATGACCGCTGAAGACATGGCTGAAAGGATTAAATACTTAAGGCCCCCTTCAGTGGCCAGGTTATCATGACGGACAAAGGCGATGAGGACGATAAAGCTCATGGTCATCACTTCAAGGCCTAGGTACATGGTAATCAAGTCCCCTGCAGCCGCAAAAACCATCATGCCCAAGAGGCAGAAGTTCAGCAGGGCGAAGCATTCAGCCTTCCGGTAGCCCAACTTGTCTACATAGCTGATGGCTGCCAATTGGACTAAAATCGCAGAAATAAGGATGATTACGCGGAAGTAGTTGGCATAGGTATCGATGTAGAGCATCCGTCCCCAGGTCAGGATCCCTTCCGCTGGGTTGAGGACCATCACAGCAATGGTGGCAGCGAGCCAGACCACAGACAGGCCCCCGTACACCTTGGCCTGGTTACACCCGGTAACCAGTTTCACCACGATCATAACAATCGCTAGGACGACGACGGAAAGTTCCGGGAAGATATTCGCTAAAAGTCCCATTAGAAGATCCCTCCCATCGTTGATTGAGATAATTTCACAAGCATGGGTGCCACACCGGATTGAACCATATCAGTGATGTGGTAGGGCCAGATCCCGAAGGCCAGTAGGCCGGCCAGGAGGACCACCGGGGCCACCAGGTAAATGCCATGAATATCCTTCATGTGATCCCACTGGGGATCGCGCGGACCCATGAACATCCGACGAACCGCCCGTAAGCAGTAGGTGGCTGTAATGACAATCCCACTGATGGCGATAATGGATAGGACCCTGTAGCTGAGGAAACCGAAGATGACCTTTTCAGAGGTAAAGGACCCCATAAAGATCAGGAACTCAGCGACAAAGTTGAACATCCCGGGTAGACCCAGGCAGGCCAGGGAGACCATGGAGAAGGCCACTGCCATTTTCGGCATCTGCTTGGCCAGGCCTTGGAAGCGGGTCAGGTCGCGGGTGCCGGCCTGGTGGTAAATATAGCCGATCAAGGCAAAGTAGCAGCTGGTCATCAAACCGTGGGCCACCATTTGGCTCACAGCCCCGGACAGGGACATGGCATTTAAGGTGGCTACCCCCAGGAGGATATAGCCCATGTGGCTCACGCAGGCATACCCGACGAGGAGCTTTAGGTCATGTTGTACCAGGGCGATACAGGCGCCATAGACAATATTGACCATACACAGGAGGGCAATGACCGGGGCCCAGAAGTGGGCGCCATCCGGGAAACAGGATACTGCCAGGCGGATCAGCCCGTAGCCCCCCAGCTTAACGATAACCCCGGCGTGCAGCATGGAAACTGCAGTTGGCGCTGCAGCGTAGCCCAAGGGGCTCCAGGTGTGGAAGGGGAACATTTTGACCAGGAAGCCCAGGCCCAGGGCCATCAGGCCATAGACAAAGATTTGAATATTGGCCGGGTAGTTGACATCAAAGAGGGCCTGCATATCCAGGGTGTAGAAGCCCAGGGCTTCCGGTTGGGCCGCATAGAGGTACATGGTGATGATCCCAATCAGGACAAAGACAGACCCGATTAAGAGGTAGAGGACCAGCTTCATAGCGGCATATTCTTTCCGCTTGGACCCCCAAATCCCGATGAGGGGATACATGGGTACCAGGGCGAATTCGAAGAAAATGTAAAAGAAGAGGAGGTTTTGGGTTAAGAAAACCCCGTAAACCCCGGTGACCAGGATCATTAAGAAGATATAAAATTCCTTGACCCGGTCATCCATATCAAAAGAGATACAGGTGCCGGCAAAGATAATCATGCTGGTCAGTAATACTAAGGGCATGGAAATACCGTCCACAGCCATAATGTAGTTGATACCCAGGTCCGGTACCACAGCGATTTTTTCCATAAATTGGAAACCACCGGCTGCTACATCGTAGCTAATAAAGCAGTATAAGCTGAGGATGAGGTTCAAGCCCATCATAACAATAGGAACCGTTTTCAGTGCGCGCAAGTTATGTTGCGGAATGAAGAAAACAATGAGCGCCGTCAAAATCGGCATGAAACAAATGGCTGATAAAATCGGGAAGCCCATTTATATCCCTCCCAACATCGGAATAGCTTTCCACAGAACCAGGATGATCACAGCTGCAAACATGACCAAGGCATAGGTCTGTAGATTCCCGGTTTCTGTGCGACGCAGTCTGGACCCGCCCCACTTGGTGACGGTGGCTAAGAAATCCAGGAAGCCGTCGATGATGACTTCATCGAAGAACTTACAGAATTTAGAGAAGCCCAGGACGAGTTTATGGAAAACCCAGCCGTAGAATTCGTCTACATAGTACCGGTTGTAGAGGATGGTATAAATGCCGCTGAACCGATGCGCAATCGCTTCTGCGGAAATGGCCTTCTTATAGTAGATCAGGTAGGCCAGGAAAATCCCGCCCAGGGCCATGATGGTCGATACGCAAATAACGAACCAGTTGGCTTCCGGATGGTGAACCTGCCCGTAGAAGATATAAGAAGCAAAGCCGTTTTCAATAAAGGGGGCCCCAACAAAGCCACCAAAGATGGCAAAGACAGCCAGGACAATAAGCGGCGTGGTCATAGTTGCCGGGCATTCATGTAAATGCCGGCTCTTATCCGTCTTATTCTCACCGAAGAAGGTCCGGAAGACCAGGCGGAACATATAGAAGGAAGTCATAAAGGCGACCACTTCAGCGATGACAAAGGTGAAATAATGGCCATTGGTAAAGGCGGTGGCGATGATTTCGTCCTTAGACCAGAAACCCGCAAAAGGAACAATCCCGCACAGGGCCAGGGTCCCGATTAAGAAGGTCCAGGTGGTTTTCGGCATATGCTTGCGCAGGCCGCCCATCTGGGACATATCGTTGGAGCCTACCACATGGATGATGCAACCGGCGCCTAAGAAGAGCAGGGCCTTGAAGAAGGCGTGGGTGCCCAGGTGGAACATAGCCGCCGTCATGGAGCCTAAGCCGACAGCCATAACCATGTAGCCCAGCTGGCTCAAGGTTGAAAAGGCCAGGACCCGTTTGATGTCGTTATTGACCAGGGCCATGGAGGCGGCAAAGATTGAGGTAAAGGCACCAATGACCAGGACCACCGTCATCGCCGCTTCAGAGGCTTGGAAGAGGACGAATTGCCGGCTTAAGAGGTATACCCCGGCAGCAACCATGGTGGCGGCGTGGATCAGGGCAGATACCGGTGTCGGCCCTTCCATCGCGTCCGGTAGCCAGACGTGGAAGGGGAACTGGGCACTCTTACCGATGGGCCCAACAAAGACCAGGATCCCGGCAATGGCAATAAAGAGGGTTCCCTCTGCCGTCGGAATTTTTTCCGCCAGCTCGGTAAAGTTAAAGGTGCCGAACTGGGCAAAGAGCAGGAAGAAACCAACCATGAAGCCGAAGTCGGCAATCCGGTTAAAGAGAAAGGCCTTTTGGCTGGCAGCTGCTGCACTGAAGGTTTGGTAGTAAAAACCAATGAGCAGGTAGGAGCAAAGACCTACCAGTTCCCAGCCGATAAAAATCATGAAGTAGTTGTTGGCTAAAACCAGGATCAACATGGAAGCCACGAAAACCGACAGGTAGGTGAAGAACCGCGGCGTACCCGGGTCCCCTTCCATGTAACCGATGGAATAAATAGATACCAGGAGGGAAATCACCGTAACAACAAAGAGCATCATTGCTGTCAGGGGGTCCATCAGGACGCCCAGGTCAATCGTGAGCCCGGGGATTTTAATCCAGGTGAGGCCATATTCAATAGGGGCCAGCATGGTAGCTGCCTTTTGAACATAGACTTCATAGGCAATCCCGGTCGCAATGACGGCGTCTACGGCAAAAGACCCGATGACCAGGCCCAGGGTTAACGGTTTATTCTTCTGGGTGAAAAGACCGGTCACGGCAAAGACAACGAGGGGAATAATCGGCAGTAGCCAAGCTAGGTTGATCCAAAACCATGTATCATTCATAGTCATTCTATTCTCCTCCTCCCCTTACCATTTCAACCAGTCGATGTCGCTGAGGTCAGACCGGCCGCGTTCGCGGTAGTTTTTCATAACAATGGCCAGGCCCACTGCCACCTCTGCAGCCGCCACAACCATGATGAGTAAAACAAAAACGTAGCCGACCGCCACTTCCGGATTCAGAAACCGGTTAAAGGCGACCAGGTTGATATTGACTGCATTGAGCATGAGCTCAACCCCCATCAAAACCGCAATTGGGTTCCGTCTGGAGAGGGCAATAAAGAGCCCTATGCAGAAAAGCAGTAATGCCAGAAAAAGATAATGTGTTAAGCCGATCATTTAGCATCATCCCCCTTTTCTGTAATCATCAGGGCTCCAATCATAGCCACCAAGAGTAAGACAGCGGCTAGTTCGGTTGCCAGGATGTGTACACCGAAAAGGCTGATGCCAATACGGTAGATTGAAGGCACCGCAATGGTCCCTGCCGGCAGGGCGGGCAGGAGGCGGATGCACATGCTCACCACAAAGCAGAGGGCCGCTGCAACCACCCCGCCCCCAACTGCTGTTTTAGCAAAGGGGTTGGTTAGGGTCCGAACGCCATAAGACTTGGTCAGCATAATCCCGAAAATAATCAGGATGGTAATGGCCCCCACATAAACCAGAAGCTGGGCCACAGCCAGGAATTTTTCATGCATGCTGGCATAAATACCGGCTACAGAGGCGAAAGTCACCAGCATGAGCAGGGCCGTCCGGAATAAATTCCGAGACACAGCCATGCCTAGGGCGCTGGCCACCAGGATAACCGCAAAAAAGTAGAACAATGCGGGAGAAATGGTTGATGTCATGCTTCTCCCTCCTTCTCTGGCCCCTCAGCCGGTTTTTCACTGCTTGCCGGGTCTGCCGGCTTAGCCGGATCAGCGGCCGCCTTAGCCGGTGCAGCCTTGGGCTTGGGCTTAGGGGCATTGGGGTCCGGGGCCGGTTTCTCGGCCTTGGGCCGGTCAACGGTGTAAGCAGCCGGGTGGGCGTCAAAGTAGTCCTTTTGCACCCGTTCAAATTCAACATTCATATCATGGGGAAGGGCTTCTAAGAAATCGTAGTCGGTGCCTTCCCGGTGATAAACGGAAATTTCAAAGTTTCTTGCATTCAGCAAGGCCTGGGTCGGGCATGCTTCAATGCACAGACCGCAATACAGGCAGTAGGAAATATCCATATCGTACTTGGTGACCTTGTTTTTATTGTTTTCGTCTTTCTCCGTTTCAATATGGATGACTTGGTTCGGGCAAGCCCGTTCGCAGAGCTTGCAGGCAATGCATTTATCGTAGTCATAGGCAAAAAAGCCATGACTGGCCGGGGGTAAATTCGGCCTTTCTTCAGGGTACTGCTCAGTGAATTTAGGCGAAAAGAAGTGCCGAATCGTCACCGCCAGTCCCTTTAATAGTCCTGTACCGTACAAAAGAAGCACCTCCTTACGCTAATGATTGTACAATCTTAAGGGCAATACCGGTAATGGCCATATTGGCAATGGCCAGAGGAATGAGGACCTTCCAGTTAAGCTTCATCAAGTGGTCAATCCGAATCCGCGGGTAAGTCCAGCGGATCCACATATTAATGAAGACAAAGACATAGGTCTTGATGATGATCCAGATCCAGCCGGGCAAAATCGGCCCATGCCAACCACCCAGGAAGAGGACGGCAGAAAGCCAGCACATGGCCAGGAGGGCCACATATTCACCCAGGTACATGAAGGCAAACCGCATACCGGAATACTCGGTCTGGTAACCGGCAACCAATTCCTGCTCCCCTTCCGGTAAGTCGAAGGGGTTCCGGTTCATTTCCGCCGTAGAGGCGACGAGGAAGATCAGGAAGGCCAGCGGCTGCCGCCAAATAAACCAACCATGGTCGATTTGGTTTTGAACGATTTCGTTTAAGTTCATGCTGCCGCAAATCATCACAATACCGATAACTGAGAAAATCAGCGGAATTTCATAAGAAATCATCTGCAGGGTGGCCCGCATCCCACCCATAAGGGTGTACTTGTTATTGGCCGCCCAACCACTGGTGAGCAGGATAAAGGTGGTTAAACCACTGACAGCAAAGTAGAAAAGCAGGCCCACTTCACTGTCTACCACAGTCATCCCGGCGCCAAAGGGCAGGACCATAAAGCAGAGCATGGTCGGGATAAAAACCACCAGGGGCACTAAGTTGTAGAGGAGCTTGTCTACATTCTTAGGGGTATAGGTGTTTTTACTGACGAGCTTGAGGATGTCCATAAAGAGCTGGAAGATACCTGCCGGGCCGACCCGGTTCGGACCGAGCCGTTCCTGGTAAAAGCCGGAAAACTTTCTTTCCAGGTAAACCAGCACGATAACGTTACAAAGTAAAAAGACCAGAATGACCACTGCAGCCAAAATGCGAACAATCCAGTCCCCAAGCATGGGGGACCCGCCTAAATTCACAATCCAGCCGGAGATAGCACTGCCGATATTGATAAATAAGTTATTAAGCATCCTGCCACCTCCTAACGGTCCACTTCACCCAGCACGATGTCAATGCTGGCCAGGGTGCTGATATAGTCTTGCAATAGCATGCCGTCTACAATGGCCGGAATCGCAAAGAGGCTCATGACACTGGGCCCGTGAATCCGAATCCGGGATGGCTTCATGCCGCCATCGGAAACAATGTAGTAACCGAGCCAGCCCTTGGACCCTTCAATTTGAGCATAGACCTCGCCCTTGGGCACCTTGATCATCTTAGGCACCTTGGCCATGGTCGGCCCTTCCTTGGGCATTTGGTCCAGAGCCTGGCGAATGATCTTGCAGCTTTCTTCCATTTCATAGAAACGAACCATGTAGCGGTCAAAAGAATCCCCGTTTTCCCGGGTGATGACCTTAAAGTCAAAGCGGTCATAGACGCTGTAAGGCCGGTCTTTACGCAGGTCAGCCGGTTTGCCGGCGGCCCGTAAGTTGGCCCCGCCGACGGAATACTTCATGCAGGTATCCACGTCAATAATCCCTACATTCTTCGCCCGAGCCTGGAAAATTTCATTGCCGTGAACCACATTGGCAAAGTCATCCATGGCCGCCGGAAAGCCGTCCAGCCAGCGGGTAATCATACCTTCCATGCCTTCAGGTAGGGGCGTCGGGGCGCCGCCAATCCGGAGGGCGTGGTTATTCATCCGGCTGCCGGAGTAGGCCTCTAAAATGTCCAGGATTTTTTCACGTTCACGGAACATGTACATCCAGGCAGTGTAACCGTTTAAGTCCAAGGCAAAGGAGGCCATATAGACCAAGTGGTTGGCCACCCGCTGTAATTCCCCTAAGATGACCCGGACATACTCGCCCCGCTCCGGAATGGTTAAATTCATGAGTTTTTCTACCCCCATGAGGTAGCCCCACTCATTCAAAATCGGGGATAGGTAGTCTAACCGGTCCGTATAGGGGGTAAACTGGGCCCAGGTTTTCTGTTCGGCGATTTTTTCAATGCCCCGGTGTAGGTAACCGATGACATTATCCACCGCTAAAACGTGTTCCCCGTCCATATGCATATGGGCCCGGAAGACCCCGTGGGTTGAGGGGTGTTGGGGGCCTAAGTTAAACACGAAGGGCTCTGACGGATGATAGGTTTTGGATACATCCCGCAGGGCATGCTGCTGGGCGCGTAAGGCCTCCACCTGGTCCGCTTCTGTCAGCTGGGCCCGGTCGTGCATTGATAGATTTTCTTTCATCTCCTCATGCCTCCTTTAATCACGTGTATTGGAGACGTAGTCTTTGCGTAGGGGATGACCTTCAAAGTCCGGCGCACAGAGGACCCGTCTTAAGTCGGGATGGTTATCATAAATCACGCCGAAAAGGTCATACACCTCTCTCTCCAGCTCATTTGCTGAAGGGTAAACCTCACTTAAGGTTGGGAGGTGGAGGTCTTCTTTCGACATGGGAACTGTAATGCGAAAAATAATATAATCATTTAAGTTCATGAAATGGTATATCCCGCATAAATCATCTTCCCGCTCTAAAGCCGTAATATCCACTAAAAATAAGGGCGCTAGGGAGGTTTTTAAGGCCTTGGCCGTCTCCACCAAGTCTTCCCGGGCGCAAAGATAAGTCGGGTTGGGACCCGAATCTTCGACCGGCTGAAGGGTCTTGAATTGCTGGTCTAAGTTCACTTACCTCTCCTCCTTCGCTACTTCCGGATGGATAACCCGTTCCCGTAATTTGAGGCAGGCTTCAAGTAAGGCTTCAGGACGCGGTGGGCAGCCCGGTAAATAGACATCTACCGGAATCATCCAGTCGCAGCCATTGGCCACCGCATAACTACCGGCAAAGGGGCCACCGGAAATGGCACAGTTGCCCATGGCAATGACATACTTGGGCTCGGGCATTTGTTCATAGACCCGTTTAACCACCGGGGCCAACCGTTTGGTCATCGTCCCGGCCACAATCATTAAGTCGGCATGGCGAGGCGAAGGGCGGAAAACTTCATAGCCAAAGCGGGCCAAGTCAAAGCGGGCACCACCGCAGGCCATCATTTCGATTGCACAGCAAGCGAGCCCCATGGTTACCGGCCAAAAGGACCGGGCACGCCCCTGGTCCAAAACCGAATCCAAGGTGGTTAAAATCACTGACCGGTCCATTTCAGCCCGGGTTGCTTCATCCAGGTGATTAATACTCGGCGACGGTTCAACCCGTGTTGAGTCCGACCAGCCATCAGATGTTTTTAACTCCATTCCAGGGCACCTTCTTTCCATTCATACCAAAGTCCTAAGCAAATAATCAACAAAAATACCACTGCCCCAACCAAGGGCAAGACCCCAATATCCTTGAAAATCAAGGCAATGGGGAAAAAGAAGAGGGCTTCAATATCGAAGAGCAGGAAGATCAGGGCATACAAAAAGTGGCTGACCCTAAACTGTACCCATCCTGTGCCTTCCGTATCGACGCCGCATTCAAAGGCCTCATACTGCCCGGCCGGCTTATAATAATGCGGGCTCAGAAGCAGGCTGACGCCAATCCCAGCTGCACATAAGAAAACAGCCAGCCCCAAAAACAAGAGCGCGGTCCACAATTCTACGTTCACCAGTGACTCCTCCATTCTTTTAGCACAAGCTTGTACCTTTTATTACTATTTATTATGCAACGATTTCACCAAAAACTCAATTAAAACCGCAAGCTTTCATGATTATTTATTACAAAAGTCGGACAATTTTATAAAATAGGTAAAATTTGTTACTTTTTCCGGACAGTTCCCTAACCTGCTATGAACCAGACCCGCTTCCGTTTGCCTCTGTTTTAACACAGGCTGCTTATACCCATAAGATTATCCAGTCTTCTCCTAGCTTTCTTCCTCAGCCTTTTCTCGGTAGGCAGCCACAGTATAGGCAACAATAGCCTCTACAGGATTGCGCCCTGCCGCCTGCCAAGCCTTAATATCTTCAAGGGCCAAGTTAAGGGTTACCATCGACCAGGTCGCCAGTTCACCCATGAGATAGTCTAAACCGGAAACTTCACCAGCTCCACTTACGGCTACCCGTCCCCGGACTTGCTGCGCCAGCTCGTTCTCAGAAAAAGCACTCTGAGCATCGGCAAATAATTGTCTCAGCGCTTGGAGCGTAACTGTTTTTTCTGCAGATAGAGGCAGGTATTCCGTGGCTATTTCTCGGGCAAAGTAGTCTGGATCGGATTGTTCCATCATCCGGGCATATTTCTCTGTCATCGGGTTATGTCCGACTTCAGCTGCATCTAATAAATCATTCATAAGAGCATCCAGAGTCTTCTCAGAAAATATTTGGTGTTGGGCCCGCCGCATAATAGCAAAGGTCTGCGGGTTTTCCTGACAAATAGCCCGCCCATTCAATCCTTGAACTTGGGTAAAAAATTGCCATTCCAGGTCAATTAATTGATGGATTAAGCTTTCTTTTTTGGGCATGGTCCTCCCTCTATTCTATATCAAACAATAAGGGCAGTTTTTTCAAGGCTGGGTCTGACACACTAGCTGCCAGGTCTTCAGCTAGAGGAATGAGAAAAGCATCCCTTTGGTCTAAAGCATAACGATCAGCCACAGCTTGGCCGACATCTTCACAGATGGCCTCAACCATAAGCGGGGGATTTGGTCCATCGGCTCCACTATTCCCTTGCACTGCAATAATTAGTAGGGCTTCATAAACCTCATGAAGCTGAGCTAAGTCTCGAGCTGCACGAAACCGCCACTTGTAAAAAGGCATATACCGGTCATTCAAAAGGAAGAGGACAGCCAAGGCATGATTAACAAACTCAGCCAAGGCCAGGTAAGCACTGCCCATATCTTGACGGCGCAAGGCCCGAGGATAGTTGTATTGGCCACTCTGGGCCATCTGAGCTAGGCGGCTAGCGCATTTTTTCCTACGTACGTCATCCGGATACTGGTACATGAGCAGCTCACGCCGAGCCGTAAATAAACCGGCAGGATCCGTCCAGACCTCTCCATTCGTTGCTGTGGCTAGCGCCCCTTGAGGGATTTTAAACCAGTCTAGAGTCGTTAATGGCTCCTCAATACCGCCTAAGGCTCGCCGGTAAAAAGAGTTCACTGACATGACCCCTCGACGATGAGCCGCTTCCGGGCCGGCTGGCTTCCGCCTATAACCCCGAAAGCTATCCGGTAAGGCCGCATAGGCCTGGGCAAGGGCAGGGCCTGCCTGCCCAAAAGCTTCTTCCGTTAGCCATAAGCAGATATCCGGGCCAAAGTCATGGTCCCGGGATAAATCATCGTCATAGCCAAAACACTCAGATCCTTCCCCTACTAAGCCGGCAGCAATCACCGGCACAAGCTGTGGGAAATCTTTTTCCAGCATGGGCCTGACCACTTCTTCATAATAGCCTTTAGCTAAGTCTAGTCCCTTCATTTTCCTTCGCCGGCTTTCTCGGCTATTTGTTGTTGAAAGGCTTCTAAGTCTTTGTAGGCCGGGTGGTTGGAGCCAAAGTCGCGGGCGAGGGCTTCCAGGGCCTTTTGGGCATAGGCCTGGGCCTGGTAATAGTCCCCTAGCTGGTCATAGACTTGGGCCAGGGCATGGAAGGCCTGGCCTTGGTGGATATCCCTCCCCTGGGGAAGGGCTGCATACCGGGCCAGGGCTTGCTCCAGATGGGTCTTGGCTTCGGCCAGGTTGCCGGTTAAAAGGTCCAGCTGGCCGATATTGAGGAGGCTGGTGCCCACTTCAGCAACCGCCTCAGGGACCTGCTCGATAATGGCCAGGGCCTGGACCAGGAGCTGGCGGGCCTCTGCATACCGGCCCTGCTGACGGGCGGCCACACTCCGGTTATTATAGAGGGCAGCCATGGGGTAGGCCTCCGCATAGCCCAGGCGTCTATATAATCGGTCTGCTTCGTTAAAATAACGGTCCGCAGAATCGTACTGGTCTTGGGCCAGGTAGACATCCCCAGTATTTAATAAGGCCGTAGCATAATGCACACTATCCTGCAGGCCGGCGTCAATCATCATGGATAAAATCTGCTCATAAAGATAGCGGGCTTCATCGTACTTGCCCTGGGCCCGCCAAATGCCCCCCAATTCATTGTTAACCGCAATTATTCCAGCGTTATCACCACTCTCTTTTGCCAGGTCCCCCTGTTGAAGAAGAAAGGCTTCTATCGCCAATGCATCCCCTGTTTGAAATAAGCGGTCCAGTTCCATGTAAAAGTTCTCTTGATTAAAAACGGCTACCACTTGTCCACCTCCTGCTAACGCTTGGTATTATATAATTTTTCCATAATATATCCCTATTATAGCTGAGCCCCTTGCTGAAATACAAGCATAACCCTTTTTAGCTGGGTTAATCCAATCTAAAAAGGGGCTGCATCGAATGATTTTGCTCATTCTGATACAATCCCCTTTTCATAAATTAAAGTTCATGATCATGTAATATAAGTTGGTGTGAAAAGCAGTGAACCAAATGACGCTCATCAATCTTAAGCTAGACCCATAATTTTTGAAAGCCCTTTTTGAGATGACAATAACCAGGCCATGAAAAGGCCCCCAAGAAGTTAGACTTTCTAGGTCCAACTTCTTGGGGGCCGTTCACAATACTTAAATGGCCTCAGGGGCTTTTTTCATCAAACGTATCCACCTTTCGTCAATTAATCCTGGTGTTTTTCTCACATACTCATGACTATTAGTTGCTTCAACTACATCTCCATATGACCAGGATTTTTCATCGTTGTCTTTAAAATTAATTATGTCCTCTAAATGATTTTTCACAAAATCCAAATCACATTTTCTTTCTAACATTCTATTTGTTATTGAAACAACTTCCTCTCTTGTGATATTTGCTTCAGGTTTAAAGAATCCCCCTGGATATCCATTAACCCAGCCCTTGTAGTAGGCAGATGCAATTTGATGATAGCCCCAATAATCTTTTGGGACATCTAAGAAATGAACTTCTGCCGGTTCTAATTTGTCAAATCGCGATGCAATCGAGGCGAATTCTGCCCTTGTGATTGCTTGTGACGGTTTAAATGTTCCATCAGGATATCCTTTTATAATATCCATTTCAGATAGTATTAAAATGGAGTTCGTATACCAATCATTTGCCTTGATATCTTTATACTGATCTTGAAATGCCATCTGTTTTTGATACTTCTTCAAAAGCAGGCGGGAAAACATGGCTGCTACCTCTGCCCGGGTCATATCTTTTTTAGGTTTAAATGTTTTATCAGCATAACCGTATAGATAGGCAAAATGGTCCTCCTTATTTAAAAGTCCTTCTATACCAGGAACGTTTGTACCACCACCATCGTCACCTGGCACTGATGGGGTCGGTGGGGTCGGCGGTGTTGGTTTTGCCGATGACACGTAGGTATTTGTTATGGTATAGCCATTCGTTACATCGCCCGCTATACTTACTTCGTAGCTGTACTTGTCGCCTTTACTCGTCACAAAATCGATGATCGTCTTACCATCTTTTTCCTTTGCACCTGCTTCTGCCACTGTATAATTTATTTCGCTACCATTTTTCTCTTTGGCAAGGTCTTTAAATTCCCCCGTCCAGTTATTAGCATCATTTAATGTTAATATTTTATTTGTGTCTATATTATCTGCAAATAGTTTTACTACCACTTCATGTTTAGGTGCATTTTTTCCGCGCCACATTTTTTTGACAGATACTCTTGTTTTTTCTAGTTCCGGTTTTGGTTGTGGTGGTTTTACATAAGTGTTTGTAACCCTTAATCCATTTTCCGTCTTTGTATAATTTATCGGTACAAAGTCTTCTCCCTTATGATCTACTTCTTTGATGCTATAGGTGTACAGATTTCCACTGGCATCTGTCTTGTCTTGTTTGCCAAAATTGATTTCGGTTGTGCCGGGTTCCAATTTCTTTAGCTGGTTTGGAACATCGGTGACTTCTCCGCTGTCAATTTTTCTTTGGAGTTTGAAGTAGATGGTTGGACGCGTTTCCTCCCCTGGAGTGTCACCGCTCCAAACCTTTGTGGCTTTAATATCTTCATCTGTTTTTGGGATTTCATAGGTGTTGGTGATGGTGTTGCCCTTTTGGCTCACGGTGTAGGTGTTGCCGTTGACGATTACTTTTCCATTTGTTACGTCGTTTTCCTCGACATGATAGGTGTACTCGTAGCCTTCTTTGTCGTGCTTGGCTAGCTTGGTCCAAGTGTATTTAAAGCCGCCATCTACTTGAGAATTCGTGGGCGCTACATCAACCCTTTCTTCAGTCGCTCCTTTTTTCGCCGATGTTCTTTTAAGGATTAAGTCTACGGCGGTGTGGTCGGTCGATGGGCCGTTGACCCATTTCTTTGTGGCTTCAAATGTCGTATAGGTGTCTTTACCTCCTCTTGTATTGGTCACTTCCACGGTTTTTGCTTTGTCTGTTTCTGTCAAAGTAACCTTTCCGTCGGCGGTCGAATAGCTTGGCGTATAGCCTTTTGTATCGGTTTCTTCTATTTTATAGTCACCAAAATATAGGCTCCTTAGTTCTTTACTTTCCCCTGGTGCCAAGTCGAATATTTCCTCGTAACCATAGGGTCCTGTTACTTTAAATCTAAATTTGATGGGCTCTACCGTGGATTTCGCCATTCTTGTAACCCTTGTTTTTGGATCTTCTAGTGAATTTTTCTTGATGATGAGTTTGCCAAGCTCATCTTCTCCGCTTTTTACGGTGTTGCTTATCTTGTTTGCGCTTGTATCAAAGTTTCCAAGTGTCCAGTTTTGGTTGGTCACATCACGGTCTTTGAACCTTTCTTTTACATAGTAGCTGTATTTGTCCCCAGTACTATTTTTCTCATCCAAATTATCCCAAGTTGCAGTGGTTTTTGTACCATTGATTTCTTTTTCCTCTGCACCAATTACTTTTTCTTCAGTGGTTCCAGCTTTTCTCCACAAGTCAAGCACCATGCTTGGGCGGGTTACTTTCACATCGCCAAGCCATTCTTTGGTCGCCGTGAATGTTATTTTTTGCGGTTTTGGTTCTGGTTTGGGTGTCGGTTCCGGTTCTTGTGCTTTTACATAGGTGTTGGTGATGGTGTAACCAGTTTCCATATTGCCCGTCGTCGCAACGGTGTATTCGTTGCCCTTGCCGTCCTTCCATTTACCGTCTTTTTCGCCCGCTTCTTTGACAGTATAGGATATAGGGCTGCCATTTTCTTCTTTTACCAAATCTGTCCAGGTCACTTCTGTCGTGCCATTGGTTAATTTTTTAGACTGGTCGCTTAGTTTTTCATTGTTTTTATACAGGTCAAAGGTTACCGTCGGTTTTGTCTCGGGGCCTCCTTCACCCATCCAAGCTTTTGTCGCTTTAATGCTTATGGTTTCAGGCTCATAGGTGTTTGTGATGGTAAATTTTCCATTTTGACTTGCATCTTCTGCGATATCGACCTTGTATTTTTTCTCTTTATTGCCATCTTTTTTAATGAAATAGCCCTTGTCTTCTCCCACTTCTTTTACAGTATAGTTTATTTCTTCTTTACCTTCTTTAAAGCGAGGAAGGTCTTTAAATACGCCTGTCCATTGGTTGCTGCTACTGAGTGTAAGACTTTTTCCGCTCACTTCACTACCATCGGCAAGGAGTTTTACTTTGACATCAAATTTGTCATTATCACTCATATTACTGGACCATTGCTTTATGACCTCAACCGATGTCTTATCCGTCTGTTTATTGGTAAAGGTCACATCCTTTGCCGTTTCCGTTAACCCGTTTTTATAAATGGTGGACGATAATACGTTTAAAGTCTTCTTACTTGTGCTTGCTCTTTCCTGATTATCTCCGACTTTAATTTTTATATAGTAAACAGTTTTGTCGTATTCGTCGCCTGCATTTATTTTTTCCGGTGTGATTTCTCGAATCTTTAAGATGTGAGTGCCGCTTCCTCTAAGGTTAATGACCTGTTGCACATTGCCATCTTTATCGTTTTGAAGGGTGGCAACGGGTTCGAAGGTCATCTTATCCAAAGGTTCATTGTCACTGGTCATTTTGTGACTGTCCACTTGAAAACTAAATTGGTCCGCAGTTTGTGCCGCTTGTCGATTGTTTTTGTCATGCAGAATTTTATTGATTTTTAAGGCGTAAGGGCCTGTAATCATTTCATTGTCTACCATTTGTATTTGGCCAATGGCATATTTTCCTTCGCTGGCTTCTCTTGTTAGGACAAAGGGATGAAAACCTTCGTCTAAATGGTAGCCCTCAGGGGCCTTTATCTCTTTGACTGCATAGTCTTTTTCATAATCAAGGGTCCAGCCGTCTTTAACATTATCCCCAAATACTGCTGCGACACCATTTTGGTCAGTAGTGAATGTTTTTACTTCCTTGCCATTGTGTTTTAATGGCTGATAACTTTCGCCCACTTTTTCGTAAAGTTTAAATTCTGCACCTTTTAGCGGAATAGAATAGTTGTTCTTATCCACCTTTTGTATGGTCATAAAGGGGATGGTTCCTTGACCTGATGAATTTGACAAAACTCTCTGTGTACTTTCACTGGTCACGCTGCCAAGACCTTTTAAGGTAGCGGTGTTGCTTAATTTTTGTCTATCTTTTCCGCTGACCAAGCATTTATAGGTTATTTCATAGGGTGTCCCATCTGGTAAATTTGCCTTTAATGTCTTTGTTGTTGCGTCATAGGTCCAAGTGAGGGTGTCGTTGTTATTGGTATTTAAATTTTTAAAGTTCAAACTCCCGTAAACTAAGGACATATTGGAACTCATCACATCTTCTAAGACAATGTAGTCATCTTCCGGCAAATAATCTACGCCCTTTTCATTGACGCTTAATTTGTAATTAGCATAGGTGTTGCCGTCGGTTTTATCCTTGTAAGTTTTTACCGTTTTCTCTTGAACCTTATATTGTTTCGCCCTTGTTAGGGGTTTCGACTTTATCGTCGCCTCCAAGCCTTCCTTAGGATTTTTCTTGTAGTATTCACTCTCCGTTTCCGCTGAAAGTGTTCCGAAAACCTTGCCCTCTTTATTTTTGATGGCACGTTTATAGAATTCATCAATAAGAATTTCTTTATCCTTATCCTTTGTTTTGACTAAAAAACGAAATTTTAAGGCATAAAATTCTGGGTCCATGGTATAATCTTTGTCAATAAATTTTTTTGGCCACTTTTCCGGCAGCTTAACCCTTATGCCCCTGTCGGTTTTCTCCCAGGATAGTAAACTCGCTTCTGTATAGCTGACATTGTAGTCTGAACTTACATATACACCACAAAATTCGAGTCCATCTAAGTGCTTGTCGCTATCTGGCGCAATGTCAAACAAGCTCGTATCAAAGGGAATGTCAATAACCCGCTCTTGGTCCACGGGAAAGTTCTTAACATAAAGCTCTACTTCCCCCATCACATTAAAACGATTATTGGAAGCAGCTACCATATTGAGAATCTCTGGATAGTAGCGAAAATAATTAGAAGATTCTTTCTTAAAGGGACCTACAGAGAAGTTCGCTTGAATCATATGGTCTTCAATATATACTTTTGAAGAAAAATCAAACATATCTTGAGAAATATAGTCTGAATTTATTTTCTTCTCAAAGGCTGTATTAAATCGAATGCGAAAATATCTTTTTTTAGATGCTGGTTGCAATTCTGATTTTAATTGGCCCTTCTTTTCCTGCAAGAAATAAATCGATTTATTTCTAGAAAAATTTGAATTAAATTTATAATCTCTACCCTCAACTAGCACAGTAAATGGTCCGTCCGGCGAATCTGCCTCCTCGACCACGACATTTGACATATCATCTCCATCCGCCATTAAGTTATACTTCATAGTGCGTGTTTTTGTACGACTTTCAAAATATAGAAAATTGTATCCGCCGACACAAGTCGGCACTTCAACCAACATTTCCCAGGAAAGTGTGCGGGTATTCCAATCCATGACCGGTTCTTTTACCGTAATCTTAGGTTCTTCTTTTTCTTCCTTGACTTTCCAGTCGGTAGATTTCCTTCCCCAGCCCTTGACACTACCATCCAAGTCGTTGCAATAAACCTTGGCAATATATGAGGAGTTCCATTTGCTGATTTGCCAACGACCATCACTCCCATAAACCCAGTAGCTAAGTTCATAGTAGTACTTTCCCGCATCTTCAGGAAAAACATAGGCATAGCTAGTTTCTTTGTAGTCCCCTTCCTGCCCTTTTTTAAAATCATCCTTATATACGGTATATTTTTTAACTACATTACCCAATTCATCTTTGGCAATGACTTCCATGCCTCTTTCATCGAGGACATTTCCCGGATGTTCTTTATAAGAATATAAAAGCAAGGTAGACCCAGCCATATCTCTGTGGAAAAATTCATTGATCTTAATGATATTTTTACGATAAGGCCATTGTGCTGGACACTGGTCTTTGTTTGGATTTTCTTTCCACACTTCACTTTCTTTATCAAAGTCATGTTCCATGTCGTAATAGTAAATCCTTACCTGGTCTTCATTTTTAATATAACCAGTAATATTGTCGGGATTATCCATGCCATCAAAAGATAAGCCTACTTTATTGAGGGTTTCCTCTTTCTCATATTCGCCTCGCATGGCTTCATAATCGACACTAGCCGTGAAATGGATATTAAACTTTGTTTGCTCCTCTTTTGTGTCGACTGCGCCATCCTTAAACTTGATTTCATAACCGACCGTACGGCCAGAGGCTCTCTTCCACTTTACTTCATAAAGAGCTGGGTCGACGATTCTTTTTCTAAATTCTCCATTGTCATCATATGATTCAACGCGCAAACTATCTTCGTCTAGGTCTAGGATTTTACCTATCTGGTCGTCCGTTGTGATCAGGTTTTTCGCTAATTTCTTGTGGTCAATAGGTATGATTTCTACATAATGTTTAAAGCGAACCTTTCCCGCTTTGTTTTCTTCCCTTCCATAGTAGGCATTAATCCAGCTGCTTACCCTATAGCGGGGTTTTGGCTCGTCTCCTGGAGTCGGAAGATCTGGCTTTTCATCTACTATATAGGTATGTTTTTGAATGGTTTCGCTAAATTTAAGTTCTGTTACGTCTTTTATAAGCTTAAACTTCAATTGAATCTCAAATTTGACATCCGCTGCGCCAGTAAGCTTATTAAAATCAACATGGTCTTTGTTAAAATGAACCGTCAGCACCCTGTCTTTTATGGTGTATTTATTGCCTGAAACAGTGGTCGTTTTGGGTTTGCCCTCATCAGAATAGGTGACCATAATATCGAATGACTGCTCTCCGCCAAGGCCTTCTAAACCTTCAGGCAAGGTGTAAGTCATGTCTACGCCATCATTTGGAAATTGATGCTCACTCGTTTCCGCAAAGGATAGAGTAAGGGTATAGGTGTCCCCCTTTTCTAACTTTAATTTCTCATCCTCTATAGAGACAGGCCCTCCGTTTTCGGTTTGTATCTTTGCATCGGTCAGATGTTTACTTAAATCATATCCACTCGCTGCATAGGCACTTATAGGGAAGAGGTCTGCAAAACTTAAAAGCATCATTGTTGTTAATAGAATAATCGCTATAAACTTATCTATAAATGTCCTTTTCATAAATCCTCCTATCAAAAACATTGATGATATGCCCTAATATAGGATTCCTCTTTTTAGCTTAATCATCGCATACGCATTTAATTTTTGCAATTAATATTTACTATTTTTTATTTCGAAAGTTCTGCCAATAAAGTTGGTGTAAAAACTTCCAGCGTATCCTTGTTCTAAAATCCCCTCAAGCTACAGATGTACTTTTCTTTTCTCTACCCTCTCTAGGGGCAAAATCCGATTCTGCACCCTGGTCGATGTAACACCCACTATTGCTGCTTTATTAGGCACCCGGTTCCCCAGTGAGTGTGAAGGAGCACCCGTCTATCAAATCCTAGATGATAATATAACTATAATATATAACACATGTTCCGTCCTTCTTATCCATATAAATCTCTTTTTACTCCTGGATAAACTAGTAAGGATGAGACCCTATATAGGAAATAATCGTATGTCGCTGATTGGGTGTCGCACGATAATATATTTGCAGTCTGCCCATTTCATCTAATTCATACCTAGCTTCCTCTAACAAGTTATTATTTTTTGCTGTCATAAGCGTTTCTATAATCGATGATCTACAAAAACTGCGATATTTGCCATAATTAGGCGATAATATTTGCATAACATCATCTACTGTTCCTTCATCAAATTGAACAAAATAGTTAATAATCGCATAGTTTAACGGTAATTTCATCTGCAATCACCCCTTCAGTTTCATATGGTGACAATGCCGAATAAATTTCAATGGATTCTCCGCAATAATAAAAATACCCATTGCCATAATAATAGCGGCTATCCAAGCAATTGGTGGCAATCCCCAACCCTCTAAGCCAGCAAATATACCAAGAATAATCCAACAAAAGAAAGGGCCCCAAAAAGAAAACATTCCATTACAGGCCATCCCTAGGGCAGTTCCACACATTGAGTTACCTTTGTACCATAATCCATAGGCAAATAGTGCGAAGAAGCCACTAATTATAAAAAAAATCATAGCACTGCTCGCTAAGGCTTTAACAAATAATTGAAAGCCTAGTGTCAACGGCTCATTACCAATTAAGGCAAAAATAGGCATCAAGACACATAGATTTCCTAGCCCGGAGGTACATTGACGAATTGTAATACCTATTTCATAATCAATTAAAGTGCTGCTATAGCCGGCAACACACCCTTCTAAGCCCCAGCCAAAAGCAGCAATAAGAGCTATCATGATACCTAAAAGTCTCCCTTCTGGAGCGTCTTGACCAACCGCAGTAGTACTAATAAGAAAGCCAGCAAAAACACAGACAAGAATCCCCAGAAGCATCCTCCCGTTCAATTTCTGTTTAAAAAGGATTCGTGCCAAAACTGCCCCTATAGCTGGGCAAAGAGCAGATATAGGAACAGCAATAGAGCCAGCTAATTGGATACCAATAACATATGCGGCAGAAGAAATCGGTCCCCCAATAGCTGCCGCCAACATCATGATTCTCCCTGGTTTTGTCCATAAGCAGCGTGCAAAATCACCAAGTTTTCCCTTTAATCCAGCATGGCCTAAAGCCCATACCGCACTCATAGAATCGTTTACAGCACTTCCCAAGGCGCCCAACATATAGGTAACTACAAAGGCAGAGAGAAACACTGAATTATTACCATACCAATCAGCCCATACGCCTTTGGTCATGCCTAATGTCATAAAAGCTGTATAAAGTCCATAGCACATACCTGAAAGAACAGCTATTATCACACCTTTTTTAAAAAAAGCTGCGTCCAGTTGCTTTTTAAGTATTTTTGCCGAAACATCAGTGGCAGGGGAACTAGACCGTACTCTTAAAAACATACTTATCACCTTTCTTCCTAATCTTCTGGTTTATAAGTTAATAGTTCTGTAACAGAGCTATATTTACCGGCTATTTCTATCAGGTTCCAATTAAATAAAAGCCGCCTCAAAAGAGGCGGTCTTTCACTTATAGAATGCTATTTGACAATAGCCCCTTTACCAGGAATCCGAGAAGAAGTTAGGGCACCATCTTGTTGATAGACATTTTGCTGTTCAACCGAATTATCTGCCACAGTTGTGACTTCAATACCTTTCTCGTCATAATGAGTTATTTTTTGTAAATTAGCTGCTCCTGGTAATTGAAAATCTTTTTTAAACCATTTCAGTAAAGATACAGCGATAATGCCTTCAATAAAAACCACAGGAAAACTAGTCATAATCGAAGAAAGTTGTACAATTCTTTGCCCGCCAACAAGTAAAAGGCCAAATACGCAAAGCACTAGGGTAACCGCCATAAGTATCCGCGTCCATTTCGGCGGCTCCTGCCCATCGTCAATGCGGTCGCAACACATTTGGGCCATGGTAAAGGCTACTGAGTCTACAGCCGTCACCTGGCTAATAAGCATAACAATCACTAAAAGAGGCACGACAATTTTAGCCAAGGGCATCTGATTTAAGACATAGGTGATTGTTGCAACACCGCCCTGGGATTCAAGCATAGCTGGCAGATTAATGTTCTTATTCATAATTAAATTAATGGTGTGCCCACCAAAAGTCATGTAATAAATTGAGCAGCCTAAAGTTGTGGTAAGAAGCATGTTTAGCACCAGGGTGCGAATCTTGCGACCTTTAGAAATACGTGCCACGAAGAGCCCCATATACATGGCCCAAGCATACCACCAGGCCCAATAAAAAACAGTCCAGCTTTGGGGAAAACCACTTTTCCCAATCGGATCCGTGTATAAACTCATGCGAATAAAGTTTTGAAAGAGAACGCCAAGTGAATCTGCATACTGGGAAAGTAGAAAACTCGTTGGTCCGAGGACAAATAATACAAGAAGCATTAAAATAATACCGTACATATTTAAATCACTAATTTTAGATAACCCTGAATAAAGGCCGCGATAGCAACTATACCCAAACATACACCCAAAAGCTGCAACAAAAATTAAATCTGTAGCCAAGGTACGGGGAATCCCTAAATAAGATGCACCTAGATCGCAAATCATCGGCAGAAAGGTAGCTAAAGTAGTTCCGACACCACCAACCATCCCAATAATAACGATGGCATCAATAATACGCCCAAGAATCCCATCCGTAACTTTTTTGCCTAATACGTCTCTACAAGCATAGCTGGGATACAAATAGGGTTGTCGTCGCACATAGGCCATATAAGCAAAACCAACAGCTGGGATTACAAAGGTTGCCCATGAGCTAATGCCCCAGTGAAATATACCATAAGCTTCACCAAACTGAGCTGCTTCAACACTCATCGGCTCCAGCCCGAAAGGTGGCGCTGCGATATAATTAATAGGCTCTAAAACGCCCCAATAGAGCAAGCCAGCCCCAGAGCCACCACAAAAGAGCAGGGCAAACCATTGAAAAGTCGTAAACTCCGGCTCTGCATCCGGACCGCCTAATTTAATATCTCCATATTTACTGAATATAAGGAAAATTGCAAATATAATGCAGGCAACCACTGCAATCTGCCAAAACCAATCCGTGGAAAAGGTTAGCAATTTGTACATATCATCTGCCAGCCCTTGTAGACCCTCTTGAAAGATCATCATGGGGCCATAAAAGCAAGCGACAATAATCAACGAGAAGGCGATAACGAATTTATTAACTTTTGCCACACCTCTTTGTGGGATTGTCTCTGAATTCTTCTTTTTACTCATAACATCCTCCTAATATCCTCCCTATGTTTAACTGCAAAATGCCAACTTAATCATTCATCACCAACCTTATTTTCTTTCTAGGCCAAATGCATCCTCCAATAGATCCTATTAATTTAAATTATATATAGCTGGTCAACATTGAGTAAGACTCATTAGCTAATATGGGATATTGAAAAAAACGATAGAAGCAAAACCTGGCCGCATACAAAAAGCCCTGCTTTGAATAATCCAACTCAAAGCAGGGCTGTTTTTTAGTTAATACAGGGCCATATTTCCGAATCACAGTTAATCGTCCTGTTTAATATATCCAGAAAGACCTTGCTAACCCGATCAATTTTATATTTCGTGCTGGTAACGACCCCGACCTCAAAGACCATTTCCGCATCTGAAATCGGCAAGCCCCGTAAGAGACCACTCGTATAGTAGAAGTCATCCCGGCTCATAAAACGGGGGAAAAAGGCCACATAGTTGTCCTGGGCAATCATGCGCTTTAGTCCTTCATTCTCGTCGGTCCGTAGGACAATATTGGGCCGCCTCTTCCCGAGAATCTCCGTCAGGCCGCCGTTATTCCGTTTAAATTCCTCCCCATAAGCAATATAGGGCTCTGCCAGGGCCTGGTCCAGGCGAATGGCGTCTGCATCCCAATAGGACGAAAAGGGTCCGACATAAAGAATATATTCATCCCTAAAGAGTGGCTGGTAATGGATGCCCACTGTCTTTTCGATTCCTGAGTAATGGATGACCAGGCCAAGGCTGGCCTCTCCTGAGGCCACCTGGTTGACAGCCTGGATGCTTTCACAACTTGTCATCGATAGAAGAACATCTAAATCAAGCTCTTTTAGACGCAGGATGGTCTGGGGGATAATCCGGTCTGAAATACAGGGGATTCCTGCAATTCGCACCGTCCCCCGATTTTCAGCCAGGGCGACGACTTCTTCGATTTCTTCTAGGTTATCAAAAATCTGATGTGTTTTTTCAAGAACGACTTCACCAATTTCTGTAGGTGTTACGCCACGGCTAGAGCGATGCAAGAGTGTAGTTCCAAGTTCTCGCTCTAACTTATTAATTGAACCACTCAACGTAGGCTGAGAAATATAATTCTTCTCTGCAGCTATTGAGATAGACCGATATTTAGCAGCCTCTGAAAAATAATAAAGTTGGTCAAGTTTCATACTTTCATACCCCTCTGTCATATTTAACCTATTCTGCCATAAACTGGATAAGGTAGCAAATATGTATTCATGTAAAGAAAAGTGAATATCCCATATCAATATTTTAGTGTTCCTAACACCAAGATATCTTATTACAATTAATAATATACTTTAATCGTCTGAGTTTGAAATACAAAAGGAGTGGGAGATGTGAAGCGCAAAGCATTTACACAAAAACTAATGGTCCTGGGGATTGATGGGATGGATCCACGTATTGGAAAGAGACTAATGGATGAGGGCCGTATGCCAAATATGAAAAAATTCGTTGAAGCAGGTTCGGCAAGAGAAGATTTGGTTCTTTTAGGTGCGATCCCAACAATTACTCCACCATGCTGGACGACCTTAGCGACCGGTGCTTACCCGGGAACCCACGGCATTACTTGCTACTGGAGACAGTCTCCCGATAGCTTGGATGCAGTTGTTTATAATATGGATAGCCGCAACTGCGAAGCAGAACAAATGTGGAATGTCTCGACTGAAGCCGGAAAAAAGACACTGGTATGGCATTGGCCGGGAAGTTCTTGGCCGCCGAGTAGTTCTAGCGAATTATTATCTGTTGTTGATGGCACCCAACCTGGCTCTGTAAATATGGGCGTAGCACAAATGGATTGGGAAAAAATTATTGTAGCCACCCCTTCTATAGAAACAGTTCAGTATGCCCCGCGTGTCGAAAAACCGGCTGGTGTCGGCTGTATCATGACAGACATCGATGACATGGTCGTTGGAGATAACGACGATGAAATGATGGAACTGTGGTGGGGAGACGAAGCCCGCAAAGGCGGGGAAATCCGAACCTATGTAGATAGTCTTGAAGATACTGAAATGATGATTGGCGCAAAGGTAGCTTACGACATTGTCAATTCACCTCTAAAAACTGCCAATACAGACAAATGGACCTCTCAATTAGCGCAAGATGCCTTGGAATTTACCATTCTCACGTCAGGCGGAGTCCTGCGTCGGCCGGCCCTCCTCTTAAAAAATGACCAGGGTGAATATGATCAGGTTGCTATTTTCAAGAATAAAAAAGCTAAGAGTCCCCTTGTCATTGTAAAGAATGATGGACAAATCGTTAGCGCCGTAGATGATGTGACCAAGGGTGACGAAACAAAGCCCTGCTACCGGTCTTACAAGATTTTAGAATGTGCGCCGGATGGAAGCAAGGTGCGACTCTGGATTAGCAATGCCCTAGATATTTCTAATGATATGCTCTGGCACCCAGTCGATATCCATAAGATAATCTGTGAAAATGTCGGTTATGTCCCTCCTGTCAGCCTGATTGGCGGCGAAGACAGCGAGCTGGTCGAAAAGGTCTTTGAACCGTCTTGGCGGGTTTATAATCAGTGGCAGGCAGATTGCATTAATTACCTGATTGAACATGAGCATTTCGAGGTCGTATTCAGCCATTTGCACAATATTGACTGCGCTGGACACCAGTTATGGCATTTAGCAAAAACCCTATCGCCCTGGACTCATACCGATGAAAAAGTCAATCAAGGTTTTATTGAAAAGTTCTATGAACAAACCGATGAATATTTTGGACAATTCCTACACCTACTAGATGAAGATTGGACCATCCTCATCGTCAGTGACCACGGGTTGATTGTTGGTGAGGAAGTACCTCCCCTTATCGGTGAATATGGCGGATTAAATATCCCTGTTATGGAAGAACTCGGTTATACCGTCATGAAAAAGGATGCTGATGGTCACCGCACACAAGAGGTCGATTGGGAAAAAACCAAAGCCGTACAGATTCGTTCTAATTATATTTATATTAATCTTAAAGGGAGAGACAAGACAGGCATTGTCGCCCCTGAAGATAAGTATACTTTGGAAGAGCAAATTATTAATGACCTTTATAATTATCGGGACCCTGCAACCGGTAGACGCGTTATTGGTATTTGTCTGCGGAACAAGGACGGGGTGCTATTAGGCGTCAATGGGCCCGAATGCGGGGATATCTTCTTCTCCATTGAAGAAGGCTTTAACCGCCTACATGGCGATTCCCTTTCAACCTCACAAGGATATTTTGGCACATCCGTATCACCGCTCTTTATTGCAGCCGGGCCAGGTATCAAAAAAGGATACACTACCGACCGAACAATTCGACAAGTCGATGTAACGCCCACTATTGCTGCTTTATTAGGCACCCGGTTCCCCAGTGAGTGTGAAGGAGCACCCGTCTATCAAATCCTAGATGATCATTTCTAAGAAACCTTTCCTAAGTGGAGCATAAAAATAGAGTAGGTAGCAATCACTACCTACTCTATTTTTATGCTATTCTCCGTGGTACAAAAAAAGCGTCTCTGCAAGAGGCTGAGACGCTCAAGGTATGCACTTATCCGTGGTGGTATTCACTCATTTTAAGGCGGGCATTGGCCCGGGCCAGGGCGGCTTCGGCCCGGACCCGGTCGGAATGTTCGCCTTCTTTGAGCTGGGCAATAGCACGGGCTTTAGCTTCTTCTGCCCGTTTAAAGTCAATTTCAGAGCTGGTTTCTGCAGCTAGGGCCATAATGCTCACGGTGTTGTTATTCACTTCGACAAAGCCGCCGGATACAAAGATGACCTTTTCTTGGCCATCTATGGTATAGCGGACCACTTGTGGAATTAAGGCGGCTAAAGTCGGTGCGTGGTTGGCCATGAAGCCCATTTCACCATTGGTTGAGCTGACGACCACCAAATCGCAATCCACATTTAAGGCAACGCCTCTCGGCGTAACCACGTCAAGGTGTATCTTGTTTTCCGCCATAATACCTCCTAGGCCAGGCCTTCTTGCCGCATCCGCTCTGCTTTAGCAATGGCGTCATCAATGGTACCGACCATCAGGAAGGCCTGTTCAGGCAGGTCATCGTGTTTGCCATCTAAAATTTCGCGGAAGCCCCGTAGGGTTTCTTCCAAGGGGATGTATTGACCGGGGTTGCCGGTGAATTGTTCTGCAACGAAGAAGCACTGGGATAAGAACCGTTCAATCCGCCGGGCCCGGGCGACGGTGAGTTTTTCTTCATCAGATAGTTCGTCCATCCCCAGGATGGAAATAATGTCCTGGAGTTCCCGGTATTCCTGGAGGACTTCCTGGACGCCCCGGGCCACTTCATAATGGTCTTCCCCGACCACCCGCGGGTCTAGAATCCGTGAGGTAGAGGCCAGGGGGTCAACGGCGGGGTAGATCCCCTTTTCAGAAATGGACCGTTCCAAAACGGTGGTGGCATCCAGGTGGGCGAAGGTGGTTGCCGGGGCGGGGTCGGTCAAGTCGTCGGCAGGGACGTAAACGGCCTGGACGGAGGTGATGGACCCCTTATCGGTAGAGGTAATCCGCTCCTGCATGGTCCCCATTTCTGTGGCCAGGGTCGGCTGGTAACCGACGGCGGAAGGCATCCGGCCTAAGAGGGCGGATACTTCTGACCCGGCTTGGGTGAAGCGGAAGATATTATCAATGAATAAGAGCACGTCCTGGTTTTGTTCGTCCCGGAAGTATTCGGCGACGGTCAGCCCAGTCAGGGCGATCCGCATCCGGGCCCCGGGGGGCTCATTCATCTGGCCGAAGACCAGGCTGGTCTTGTCAATAACGCCACTTTCGCGCATTTCAACCAGGAGGTCTTTCCCTTCCCGGGTCCGTTCGCCGACCCCGGCAAAGACGGAGTAGCCCCCGTGTTCATAGGCGATATTCCGAATTAACTCCTGGATCAGGACGGTTTTCCCAACGCCGGCCCCACCGAAGAGACCGGTCTTGCCCCCCTTAACATAGGGGCAAAGGAGGTCTATAACCTTGATGCCTGTTTCCAGAATTTCCTGAGAGGGGTTTTGTTCGACATAGGACGGGGCCTTGCGGTGGATGGGCCAACGCTTTTCAGTTTCAACCGGGCCGGCTTCATCGATGGGGTCCCCGACAACATTCATCAACCGGCCCAGGGTGCCGTCACCGACAGGCACGGTAATGGGGTTGCCTTCATCGGTAACCACCATCCCCCGGACCAGGCCGTCGGTTGATTCCATTGCGATTGAGCGGACGACGTTACCGCCTAAATGCTCGGCCACTTCCAAGACGACTTTAAATTCGCTTCCCGTCTTTTTGTCTTCAGGCTGCTCATCGGAGGAAATATGCAGAGCATTATTGATACCCGGCAGCTGACCGCTAGGGAATTCTACGTCAACAACCGGACCGACTAACTTAATAATCTTTCCTTGATTCAAATTGCTTCCTCCTTACTCCTAACCCAGGGCATCGGCACCGGCCACAATTTCTGTGATTTCATTGGTAATGGCCGTTTGACGCGCTCGGTTATAGGTGATTTCCAGTGTAGCCAAAAGGTCTGTGGCATTATCCGTGGCGGCGGTCATGGCCGTCATCCGGGCACCATGTTCGCCAACCTTGGCATCCACCAGGGCTGCGTAAAGCTGGTTGGACAGGTACATGGGCAGCAGGGCCTCCAGAATTTCGGCGGCATTGGGTTCAAAGATATAATCATCGGTGTAGGGGGCGTCTTTCTGCTCCCCACTCATTTCGTCTGTATCAAAGGGTAGGACCTTGACCGCTACAGGCGTTTGGCTCATAGCGGACTTAAACTGCTGGTAAATGACGGTCACCTCGTCATAGTAGCCGGTCCCATAGGCTTCTATGATATGGTTGGTGAGTTCATTGGAATCACTAATCTCCGGCACATCTGCCGTTTCCAGCGCTGCTAAATCAATGGTGTAACCGCGCTTTTTGAAGAAATCGCCTGCTTTCCGGCCAACAGCCATAATGCCGATAGCGGCCCCCCGGGCCTCTGCAGCCTGGACCTGGTCCAGGGCAAAGTTCAGGAGGTTGCTGTTGTAGCCGCCGGCCAGGCCCTTGTCTGAAGCAAAGATGACAAAGCCGGCTTTCTTGACTTCCCGCTGGTCGAGAAGGGGGTGGTCAAAAATTTGCCCACTGGCTTGGGCCACTTGAGCGATGACCTGCCGCAGCTTATTCCGGTATTGTTCTCCGGCGCCCACAAAGACCTGTGCACGACGCAGTTTGGACGCAGAAACCATTTTCATGGCGGAGGTGATTTGGCGCGTATTGGTGATACTGGTCATGCGCCTTTTTATTTCTCTGGTTTTCGCCATGGTCTGCCCCCTTTCTAAACGGAGAAGCCTTCTTTAAAGGATGTGATCGCGTCTTTGAGGGCCTGTTCCGTTTCTTCCGGCATCTGGCCCGTTTCGCGAATGACCTTCAAGACCGTATCGGCGGTCTGGCCACCCTTCATGTAGCTTAATAGTTCGTGTTCAAACCTTGCCAGGTCTTCAACCGGAATATCATCGACATAGCCCCGGCTGACAGCATAAATAGCCACGACCTGGTCTTCGACCGGCATAGGGCTATACTGCTTTTGCTTGAGGAGTTCGGAAATCCGTTCCCCCCGGGCCAGGGTGGCCTTGGTGGCGTCATCCAGGTCACTACCGAACTGGGCAAAGGCCTTCAGTTCATTGTATTGGGCCAGGTCAATCCGGAGGTTCCCGGCGATCTTCTTCATGGCCTTAATTTGGGCGGACCCACCAACCCGGGATACGGAAATCCCGGCGTTAATAGCCGGCCGCACCCCAGCATAGAAGAGGTCTGTTTCCAGGAAGATCTGCCCGTCGGTAATGGAAATAACGTTGGTCGGTATATAGGCAGATACGTCTGAAGCCTGGGTTTCGATGATCGGCAGGGCGGTCATCGACCCACCGCCGTACTTATCTTCCAGCTTAGCTGCCCGCTCTAGGAGGCGGGAGTGCAGGTAGAAAACGTCCCCGGGATAGGCTTCCCGTCCCGGCGGCCGGCGGAGCAGCAGGGAGATTTCCCGGTAGGCGACGGCCTGTTTAGAGAGGTCATCGTAGACGATGAGGACATCCTTGCCGTCAAACATAAACTCTTCGCCCATGGCGGCCCCGGCATAGGGGGCCAGGTAGAGCATGGGGGCCGGTTCGGCAGCGGTTGCTGCGACCACGATGGTGTAGTCCATGGCCCCAAAGCTTTCTAATTGGCTCACGACGTTGGCCACAGTAGAGGCTTTCTGCCCAATGGCCACGTAAATGCAAATGACATCTTCACCGCGCTGGTTGATAATCGTATCAATCGCAATGGCTGTTTTCCCGGTTTGCCGGTCACCGATAATGAGTTCCCGCTGGCCACGGCCAATGGGTACCAGGGCGTCAATGGCCTTTAAGCCCGTTTGCAGGGGCTCGTTGACCTCTTTCCGGGTGATAACCCCGGAGGCCACGTTTTCTACCGGCCGGCTTTTATCCGTATCCAGGGGGCCCTTGCCGTCAATTGGTTCACCGATGGCGTTAACCACCCGCCCAATCAGGGCTTCACCAACGGGCACTTCAACGATTCGCCCGGTCCGCTTGACCGGGTCACCGTCTTTAATGTGGCTAAAATCCCCTAAAATAATACAGCCGATATTGTCTTCTTCCAAGTTCTGCGCCATGCCTTGCACGCCGCCGGGGAATTCAAGGAGCTCATTGACCATGGCATTTGATAGGCCGTGCACGCGCGCAATCCCGTCACCAACCTCAATAACAGTACCCACTTCGGAGGTTTCAACAGCCTGATCGTAATGGCGGATTTGTTCTTTTAAGATTGAACTAATTTCATCTGGTCTGATGCTCAATTGTCCCTCACCTCCGTCTTCTTATGTCCCTGCACTAAGTCTCGACGCAGGGCTTCCAATTTAGCCTTTGCAGAATTATCGATAATGTAGTCGCCATATTGGACCCGGATCCCGCAAATGAGGTCCGGATTCACAGTGACATGCAGGCGGACCTGCTTTTGGCTGGCCTGGGAAAGACCGTCTCTGACCCGGTCAAGGGCCTGGTCATCTAGGGGAAAGGCCGTTTCTACATCCATATCAACAATACCCTTGGCTTCATCCATCAGGGCAACAAAGGCATCATGAATATCAAAAATATAGTCGGTGCGAGATTTATCCACTAGGAGCAACAGAAAATGTAAAATATCTTCACTAACTGTGTCATCAAAAATCTGACGCACCACCGCTTTTTTGTCAACATTTGAAAACTGGACGCCGGTATATACAGCAGCCAAGTCTTCATTCTTATGCAGGGTATCCACCACTAGGTCAAGGTCTTGAGCGATGGCTTCCTGCTCTTCCGGCAAGTCTGAAAGGGTCATTAAGGCCCGGGCATAGCGGTTAGCGAGTTTACTGTCTCTCATTTCGCTATCCCCGCACTTATTTCTTCTGCAATAAACTGATCCAGGACCTGTTCATGCTCGGCCTGGCTAACCTCTCTTTTGAGCACACTTTCGGCAGCATCAATCGCAATATTGGCTACTTCTGCCTTGAGGCGCTGGGCGGCCTGTTCTGTTTCACGAGCGATGTCTGCTTTGGCGCGTTCATTTAACCGGGTGATTTCCGCCCTTGCTTCCGCAATTAAATCGGTACGGTTTTTCTCACCCAGTTCGGTGGCTTCGTTGATGATGGCCTGGGCCTTGGTATTGGCTTCCTTGAGCTCGACTTCATACTGCCTTTTGAGCTCACCGGCTTCCTCGCGCGCACGCTCCGCTTCGCTTAAATTCTGGTCGATTTCCGCTTTGCGGGCCTCCAGCATATTGAAGACCGGCTTATATAGGAAAACCTTCAAAATCGCCAGCAGGACGAAAAAGTTGACTATAGCGGCAATAATTTGCGGTAAGGATACTTGCAACGAAAACCCTCCTTTCTGCTCACGCTAAACCTGATCCAGTCTCTTGAAAATCGCTTAACCGATTTTGGTGAAGAGCATGAAAGCGATCAAGAGTGCGTAAATAGCAGCTGCTTCCATGAAGGCTAGACCGATGATGAGGGTCGTCCGAATGGTGCCGGCCAGCTCCGGCTGGCGTGCCATAGATTCTGCCGCATGACCGGTGGCAATCCCTTGCCCGATTCCTACACCAAGTGCAGCCAGCCCCAGGGCCAGGCCCATACCAATTGCAATTAAACCCATTGTCAGTTCCATGTAATACATCCTCCTTAAAATAAAAATGGTCCTTCTGCCCAGAAAGGCCTAGTGGCCTTCCCGGTTAGATGCTTCTTCCCAGTAAATACATGCCAGCAGGGTAAATACATACGCCTGGATGGCCCCGAATAGGATAGATAAGGCATACATCGGCAGGGGTAAGAAAAAGGGTAAAATACCGAAAAGCACCCCGATGATCATTTCTTCCCCAAAAATATTACCGTAAAGACGAATGGCCAGGGAAAGCGGCCGGGTAATCATTTCCAGTAAATTCATGGGTAACATCGGTGTTAAGAAGAAATGTTTGATAAAAGCCATCCGTCCGTCCATAAAGCCAATCACAAAGTACCCGACGATAACGATAATCGCCAATCCTGCGGTAACAGATAAGTTGGCGGTGGGCGCAATGTACCCGGGTATGTGCATGCCGGATAACGGCAAAAGGCCAATATAGTTCGAACATAAAATCATAATGAAAAAGGTCATTAGGAAAGGGCCGTACCGCTTGGCCCGGGTCTCTCCCATAATATCGACGACAATTCCGTGCAGTAATTCGACAATCGTTTCCAGGACATTTTGCAGGCCTTTAGGATGCTTGCGCATCTGGCGGGTGCCAATAAAGCAAACCACCGCTAAGCACAAAATAATGGCCCACATGGTAACCATGTCACTAGAAATAAACCACTGATCATTGCCGGCAAGAATTTGCGGCGCCCCCATCTCTTCTGCAGCATAGGCCGGCTTTGCTAAAAACATAACTTCACCCCTTTTTGCGCCAAATATAAGTCAAGAAATAGATTGGATCAACTGTCAGCCCAATAGCCGCTGCTACCATCGCCGACAGCTGAAAGTGCATAGCAAAGAGAACGCCGATATCCAACAAGATACGAACAATCAATACCATCGCTGTGCCGGCTCGCCAAGGCTGGTTGAGAAAAAACCGCTCGGTCAAAAATATCTTGAGGCCGGAGGCAGCTAGGCCAAGCAAAAAGCCCATCACGATGCCTGTTGTCGTAGTCATTTCGTCTCCCCCTTCTCGGCTGGGTCATCGGTTTTTTTGCCAGATGCAAGCCCCTCTTCAAAGTGGGTCAGTTCCCGGATTAAAATACGAAAACCCGAAATTACCGCAATGATGATCCCCAGGGCGGTAAAAACAAAGTATGTTCCGACTTTTCCGTCAATCCACTGTCCCAAGTGCCACATGATAAAAAGCGAGGCACCCAGGGTAACGCTGAAGGATAGGGCCACATTAAAGGCACGAAACCAGACAGAATCAGACCCGGGACGACGAGGCGGCTTGGGCCGCCAGTTTCCGTTGGTCATGACACCCTCCTGCTAATCTTCACAATTATATCAAAAGCCCTGCAGGCATGCAAACAACAGGGCGGAAGCGCACATGGACTAGGCCCAGGGGGCCGGCCGGTCATTGAGGCCGAAATGGTGACCCAGGGCTTGTAAAATCCGGTCGCAGGCTGCCCCATCCCCATAAGGGTTGACGGCCTGTTTCATGGCGGCATAGGCTGCCGGGTCGGTCAAGAGCTCGGCAGCGGCCACATAAATGGGCCCTTCATGGGTACCGACCAGGCGGACGGTTCCGGCTTCAACAGCCTCCGGCCTTTCGGTGGTATCCCGCAAGACCAGGACCGGCTTGCCTAGAGAGGGGGCCTCTTCCTGGAGACCACCGGAATCGGTTAAGATCAGGTCCATCTGGTTCATCAGGTGGACGAAGGGTTGGTAATCCAGGGGCTCCATAAAGACCACCCGGTCATGCCCCCCCAAGACCTCTTCAACCACCGCCCGCACTTTCGGGTTCTTATGCATGGGAAAGAAGAGGGTGGTATCGGGAAAGTCATCCAGAAGGCGGACCAGGGCGGCAAAAATCCGGTGCATGGGCTCGCCTAAATTTTCCCGGCGGTGGGCCGTTAAAAGGAGCTTGCGACCCGGCCGGGCCAGGGCTTTTTTGACCGGGCCGTCCGGAAAGTTATAGGGCCGGTCCAAGGTGGTATTTAAGGCATCTATCACGGTATTGCCGGTGGTATAGACCTGGTCTTCCACCACCCCTTCAGCCAGGAGGGCGTGCCTGGCCCCGGCCGTCGGGGCCAGGTGGACGGCAGAAAGGACGGCCGTCAGCCGGCGGTTTCCCTCTTCCGGGAAGGGGGCGTACATATTGCCGCTGCGTAAGCCGGCCTCTACATGGGCCACCGGCACCCCTTGGTAGTAGGCAGCCAGGGCGCCGGCAAAGGTGGTCGTGGTATCGCCATGGACCAGGACCATATCCGGTTGGACCTCGCCGATGACCCCTTCCAGGCCCCGGATGACCGCACAGGTGATATCCGTCAGGCTCTGGCCGGGCTTCATAATATTCAGGTCGTAGTTCGGTTGGATCTGAAAGAGTGCCAGGACCTGGTCCAGCATCTCCCGGTGCTGAGCCGTTACCACCACCACCGGGTCAAAGGCCTCATGTGCTTCACAGGCCTTGACCAGCGGGGCCATCTTAATAGCTTCCGGCCGGGTGCCGAAAACAAACATCAGACGTTTTGTCATTGGCCATCCCCCTTATCCATGGTTAAGTAGCCCTTGCGCAGGAGTTTTTCAATATGGGCCTCCAGGGCCTGGGCAATATCCACATCATATTGTTCTTCTAGGACATACATCATCGATACAGCGGTTTGGGCCACATCCAATAATTCTGAAGCAATGGCCCCCTGAATTTCTTTATCCGTATAGTTCGCCCTTTCACCGGAAAGGCCCCGGTACTTGCCAATGGCCTGGGCCAGCTCACCGGTTTCTTCCATGAGCTTGAGGGCTGTCGATTCTAAGTTCGGGTGCAAGCCGTTTAATCTCGGTAGGGCAATCACTTTCTGATCCATGCTATCCCCCCATTTATCATATTAGCCAGATTAATTTCTATTATACGGAAGAAAACCCTCCAGAACAACCGGCCTGTGAAAAATTGTGCAAGAAATCCCCTTTACAGGAAAGGTCAAGTCCCTGCCCCTTGACCGGGCGACCTCTTCGCTAAGAGAAAGCCTTGTTCCCTGCCGGTGGCCGTGGTAGGATAAGCAGGAGGTGAAATGTATGTTAAATCGTCCGGACTGGGACAGTTATTTTATGGATATTGTACAAATTATAAAGACGCGGTCGTCCTGTATCCGCCGGCAGGTGGGGGCTCTCTTGGTCAAGGACCACCGAATCATCACCACCGGCTACAACGGGGCCCCGGCCGGCATGGCCCATTGTGGTGACCTGGGGGGCTGTCTCCGGGTCAAGATGGGCTTTCCCTCCGGGGCCGGCCACGAGTACTGCCGGGCCCTCCACGCTGAGCAAAATGCCATCATCCAGGCTGCCATTATGGGGGTATCCATCAGCGGGGCCACCCTCTACTGCACCGACTCCCCCTGTACCCTCTGCGCCAAGATGCTCATCGGGGTCGGGGTCACCCGGGTGGTTTTCCTGGGCGCCTACCCGGACCAGCTGGCCATGGACCTCTTTGCCGAAGCCGGCATCCCCCTGGACCAATACGACTCTGAAACCCGCCAGGCCAGGCGGTACAAGCCTGAAGGGCAGGACCAGTAAAGACCCGCTCTCAGCCTGGAGCCATCAGCCCGGTAAAACCCTTTCTTGAGGCCGCCAGCCCTAAAGGGAGGCCGGGCCAAGGCCCCCCCTGCACGGCCATTGACCAACGAGACCTCCAGCCTATAAACAAGCCTAGTCATGTATCCCAGTAAAAGGAAGTGGTCTTATGACGAGAAAGTTTTTCATTCAGGGACTCTGCCTGGTCACTGCCCTGGCCGGCTTAGCCGCCGGTCTAACCCTGGCCCAAAGTCCTGCCCTCTTTGTCACCGCCAGCCCGGTTAGAGACCTTTTAGGCCGGCTGGCCTTGAGCCTCCTGCCCTGGCTGGTCGCCGGCTTCTTGACCGGGCTCTGCCTGGCCGGGCAAGTCACCGCCCTTGCCCACCCCTTTATAATCCTGGTCAATGGCTTGACGGCCTTAGCCCTCTTGTTGCTGCTTGCCCTTCCCCTTATTTTTCTAAGGACCTCGCCGGAGGCTTTCTTTGCCCCCCTCCCCTTCCTGCCGGCCCCTCAGACCCTCTTGGCTATGGGGGCCTACCTGGTCTTTGTCTGCGCCTTTGTGAACACCCTCCAGGTCCTGGCCGGACGATATAAAAAATAGACACAAACATTCAAATGCCCCCGAGGCTAGGCCATCTGCGGCCGGGTCGGGGGCATTGTCACTTGTGTCTATTTTTATACTTTATACCTGAGCTTCAGACTTCATAAATTGGCGAATCTTATTGAGGGAGTTCTTTTCCAGCCGGGACACCTGCATTTGGCTGACCCCTAAAATATCAGCAATCTTGGTCTGGGTCAGGTCTTCCACATAGCGGTAGTAGATGACCTGGCGTTCCTGCATGTCCAGGTGCTCCATGGCCTCTTTCAGATCCCGCTTGAGCTCTACGGTATCCAGGTTGCCGTCTTCTTCGCCCAAGTAGTTGGCCAGGGTATTGACATTGCCGTCGGCATCTTCCTGGACAGACAGGGAGGTGGTTTGGGTGGCCCTTTTAGCTTCAATGGCATCGGCCACTTCCTGCTCTTCTACCCCGATCATCTTGGCAATCTGCCCGGTAGAGGGGGATTCCCCATGGTTTTGGTAGTATTCATTCTCCGCCTTGGTAATATAGGTGCTCATTTCTCTATACTTACGGGGGATGGTAATCCGCCAGGTATTGTCCCGGTAGTAATTCATCAACTTGCCGCTAACCGTCCGGTAGGCGAAGGTCTTAAACCGAACGCCCTTTTCCGGGTCAAAGCGGTCCAGGGCCCCCAGCACAGCAATCCGGGCCACCTGCAGCATGTCTTCCTTTTCCCACGGCAAATAGCATTGTGCCTGACACCAGTAGCGCACCAAGGGCTCCATATTTTCAATGATCTCTTCCAGTTTTTCATCGCTGGGGTTGGCCTTATAGTCATGCACTAGTTTTTCTATATCTTTTCTCTTGTTTGCCATAGCAGTCTCCATTACATTAAACTAACCGCATCCGTAAGCGCATGTCTCGAGATTCTTCCAGGTATTCCAGGTCATCGCTCAAGGCCCGGACCAAGAAGAGGCCGCGACCGCTTTCCCTGGTGATTTCCGCTTCCAGGCACTTGTGACAGCCCTCCAGGGCCTCGCCCTGCCAGGGGGCTGTCTGCCGGACGCTCACCCGGACACCGTCTGCCTCAAATAGACAAGTCAGGGATACCGCCCCTTGGCCATGCAAGAGGGCATTGCCCAGCAATTCATATAGGCATAGCTTCAAATCATTGAGCCGGTCCGGACAGGCACCGGCTAGGGTTGCCGCTGTTAGGACCTCCTGGATGGAGGGGCGAATATCACGAACATCATAAAGAAGTATCACTCTCATCGGATCCGTCACCTCTTTTCGTCTGCGCATCCGCCAGGGCACTGACCCGCTTTTCAACAATCGTCGATAACAGGGGGTCGGCACCTAAGGGCGGGGCCAGGAAAAAACCGGCATCCGGGTAAGTATCATTTAAATCGATAATCATATCCGGCAGGTGCTTGGCACAATGGGTCCCCATGGCTAAAAAGAGGGGGACTATGTAGAAGGTCCGGATCCCCCCTGTATAAAGGGCCGCCACCGCTTCCGGCAGGGTCGGCTTGGCAAATTCCAAAAAGGCATGGGCAGTGGCATATTCCGGATGGGCCTGGGCAAAGCGGGCAGCGGTTTCCGTAACAGTCGCCAGGCCTTCCCGGCGGCGGCTACCATGCCCGAAAATCACCACACCCTGTTTATTCATAAGAATCCGCTTCCGTCGGCAAAATAATCGCTAATATGATGTAGAGACCCAGGGCCCCCACCATCGTAATGCCGGGTAATATAGCCGGCAGGAAAAAACAGAGCCGGACCAGGCTCACATCCCAATCAAAATGATTGGCCAAGCCCTGGCAAACGCCTGCCAGCTTGGCCCCCTCTCTGGCCTTAGTCAATCTTTTTTTGCGGCCGGAGCCCTTCAGTTCATAAGCCACTTGCCTCACCTCGTTTTAAAAATCCACTTCCTTTGCTTCCTTTGGCAAAATCAAAGCCAGTAAAATATATAAGCCCAGGGAGCTCAACATGGTTATCCCCGGTAAAATAGCCGGTAGAAAAAAACAGAGCCGGACCAGGCTCACATCCCAGCCGAAATAGTTGGCCAGGCCCTGGCATACGCCATCAATCTCAGCCCCTTTTCTAGCTCGGGTTAGCCTTTTCTTGCGGCTGGACGCATTCACTTCATAAGCCATTTGCCTCACCTCATCTTTAAAGACAGGCAGGGACCAAGGTCACCCTCCTGCAATTAAACGTCAATATAGCCTTCGTCCTCAGGAATCACCACCGCCAGGATGGCGTAAATAATCACCATGCCAAAAAAGGGAATCGGCGGTAAAAAGGCCAAGAGGACAAAGCCCAGCCGGATATAGGATGGGTCAATGCCGAGAAATTCACTTAAGCCCTGGCAGACACCGGCAATTTTTTTGCCTTCCTTGACGCGACGTAATTTATTTAAAGTCATGGTCAACCTCCATATTAAATGCTAGCAATTGAAAGCTATTCCGGCTTTTAGTATAATGACAGCTAGTAGCCCATCAGCTCAAAAGGAGATGTATTATGCGGATATTCCTATTTCTTATTTCCCTGATCATTGTGGCCGGGGCGGCCATCTTAGCCTACCTGGGTTTCAATGAAACCCTCCCCTTTGTCTACTACATGCTTTCCAGCACCGCTTTAAGCGCCTGCCTGGCCTTGTTCCTGGGACACTTTATGTACCGAACCTATGCCAACCGCAAGCGGGCCAAGGAGGCCGAACGACTAAACGCCAGCCTGGAAAGCGAAAAGCGGGAGCTGGCCGCCCAACGCAACCAGCTCGAAAGCCGCTTAACGCACTGCGGTACGCCTCTGGGTGCTGCTCAGGACCTAGACCCGGACTTGACCCAAAAAATTGCGATGACACCGCCGGAAGCTTAAGACAAAGACCGCCCACCGGGCGGTTTTTTTATGCTCGGGGCCCGGATACAAAGGGAATGAGGCCCCGGTCTAGGAGCACCAACTTGTTTTGCAGGCGGCGGAAGAACTCCCGGCCCACCTGCCAGTGACTCCGTAAATAAACGATTTCATCGTCGTACAGGGGCTGGTCCTGGTGGACCTTGTCACGAATGATGGCCAGTTCATCCTGGTCGGCAATGATGCCATCCATGAAAATATAGCTTTCCCGCCGGGCATCTGCCGCCAGGAGCCGCTCCCACTCCATTTCAATGAGCTTGCTGAAGAGCCAGTAGCTCACAAAGGCGGTGCAGACTTGAACCGCCCGGTGCTCATTAAAGACGGTGCCCTGCTGGAGGACCCGGGCAATGGCCTGCATATTGTCCAGGGTCCGGGCCTTGCTTTCAGCAAAAACCGTCTCGTCAACATGGCCCGTCCGGAGACAGGCATTGAATTTTTCAAGCATATCATCGTCATTTTGCTGGGTTATTAAGCGAGCAGGCCCCTCTTGCAATTCAGCTAAGGCGAAGCCGGTTGCGATAGATGCCGTCAGCCAAAATGTACGCTCTGATGCAAACAGACTTTCAACGGATAAGCGGTCGCCTTGGCGTAGCGCCTTAAACCCCTCCATCATCGGTTGCGTCATTTTTGTCCACCTACTTTAACTTTAAAACTTACTTATCTAAATACCCGCCGCCGGCAGCCCACAAACTGGACTTATTCTAATTCCTTATTTTTAGCCGTCAAAATATGGTAGAGCCAATCATTGACTGGCGCAGACAGGTCATGCTTTTCAGCGAGCTTACAAACGGTACCGCTAAAGAGCTCGACCTCGGTCGGTCGACCGGCATCCAAGTCTTGAAGCATAGAGGGCTTGCCGTCAGCAGCAAAACCATCAGCCACGCCCATCCAGCCCTTGATATCCTCCTCTGTCAGGTCGACCCCTTCAGCTTTTGCGATGGGGAGAACTTCCCGCATGGCCTGGACCATCTGGTCCCGGGCCTCGCCCTGTTTTTGGATGACCCCATAGCCATCGCCATAGACACTGACCACCTGGTTGAGCCCCACGTTAAACATAAACTTATTCCAAAGCTGGCGGCGGGCATCTTCCGGCAGCTCAATGGCGATATCGGCCCGGTGGAAAAAGTCAACCAGGTCTTGCAACCGGCCCTCCTGGCCTGCTGACCGGACCCCTAGAGCCAATTGGCCGGCCCGGCTATAGTGCATCTCATGCCCCTCGCGGGTGGCGTCCATGCCCTGGGCCACACAAAAAAGGACTTGGTCATCGCCAAAGGCCTCTGCTAAATCCTCTTCACTGGCAATCCCATTTAAAATAGAAATAATACTCGTATGGTCATCAACAAAGGGCTTCATTTGCTTGATAGCACCGGCCAGGGCCTGGTACTTGACCGCAAAGATGGCCAGGTCTAAGGCCTCACCTGCCGCCGGTGTCGTGACAAAATTCAAGTGCAGGGGCTGGTCGTTTACAAGAAAGCTTGCCTCAGCGTAGCCCTTCAACCGTGCCTTATCTACAATAACCTTTAATTGCCCTTCCGGTAACTGATCTGCCATTTGAGAAGCCAGTAACATGCCCATGGCCCCCATGCCAACAATACCGACGCTTTCAATTGCCATTTATATCACTCCCCAATGATTTAACATTGCCTTAATTATACCGCACTTTTCCTCCTTTTACCACAAAAGCCCATCTTGCAAAAGTGGTCTCAGACCTGTATAATAGAAAAACCGCACTAGGTGGGGCGCTAGCGGTGCCCTGTTACCTGCAATCCGCTATAGCAGGACTGAGGCCGGCCTTCGGGAAATAATTTTAAGGTCTGGCGACCATTAAGTAGTGTTGACAGTCGGGTCCGACGCAATATGTCCCTGTGAACCTTGTCAGGTCCGGAAGGAAGCAGCAATAAGCAGGTCCGCATATGTGCCGTCGGGGTGCCTGGCTCGAGCCGGCTGGTGGTTTGCCGCTTGGGAGCGTTTTTCAACGGTCGGTGTGCGGCTACATACCATTAAATCGCCCTTTTGGGCGATTTTTTTATTTGCGCAAAAAAGCCGTACCTGGCTCCTTGGAGGATGCAGGTACGGCTTCTCATCAACTGCCGAAAACCAACCGGGCCAGGGGCAGGCCCACCAGCATGGTGACAAAAACACTCCACAGGGTCATGGAGACAGCATAAAGGTAAACATGCCTGCCGCTGATCCACTCCCTATTGCCATGCAGGAGGGCCGCATGGGGCGAAGCCACCGGGGTGATGACCGCGACAAAAACACTCATGGTGACCAGGGCCACCGGGATGAGGGGGTTAAAGTCGCCACCGGCAGCCAGGGCATGAATCAGGGGCATGAGGACCACCCCCATGGCCGCATTATTGCCAAAGTTGGTGATGACGGTCCCACTCAAAACGCCCAGGAGGCTAAAGACCGCCAGGGACCGGCCGCCTAAAACCGGGTAGAGGACATCATGGAAGTAGTCTGTGACCCCGGTCCCTTCGCTGCAAAGGGCGCCGGCCACAAAGAGGGCGGCCATAACCAGAAAAACAATCCCCCACTGGATTTGGGCAGCCGCCTGCTTAAAGTTCAATAGGGGCTTACTTTCAACCCGGACGGCAATCATCACCGTTACAATGAGGACCATGACCCCGGAAGAGCCGAGGGTTTGCAGGAAGATAGTCAGGGCCCAGCTTTTCGACATAATGCTAGGCAGGAACATCAGTAAAATGCTCGTGCACAGGACCCCCAGGAGGACCCTTTGCCGGCGGTTCATTTGGTGGAGGTCCAGGGCATCAAAGTAGGCCTTTAAGTCAATATTTTTAAGTTTCCCAGTATCCGGTCGAAAGATAACTCGCATGGCCAGGAGGTAGCCGGCCAGCATGACGAGCGTGGTCGGTATAACGACCGCCATGTAGAGGGCATTGTCCATGACCTGGCCAGAAGCGGCGGCATAAGACCGCAAAATAGCCAGGGCCGGTCCTTTGAAGGGGAAGGTGGCAAAGCCTAAAATACTGGCATAGACCACCCCAAAGATCATCAGAGAGGTGTAGCGGTCGGCAATGGTATAGCCCACCGACCGGAGGATGCTGTATAAGATGGCCCACATAAGAAGGATGGTTGCCGTCCCACTGGTAGAAGCCGAAAGTACATAAGTAGCAAATAAGAAAATAGCGCTAAAGGCCCAGGGCCGGCCCTTGACAATGGACAGGTTCAAGAAGAATTTGGAAATATGGTTGGCCACCCCTTCATTCTCAACGGGTACCAGCATGGCCATAATAAGCAGAAGCTGCCAGACCACATCATTACCCATGGCCTGCATAATGGCCTCAGGAACGGTGGCGTAGTCGGTAAAGCCCATGGCCAAGATGCCGGCCAGGCTGGGCCAAATGGTCCCGACTGTTGACCAGCCGTAGATGAGGGCAATAAAAATCCCTAAAATTTGCATCCCTAGGGGCGTGATGGTCCCCGGCGCCGGCAGCAGGGAAAAGCCGAGCATAATCCCCAGGGTGACCAGACTATTGACCAGGTAGGCCCAGTTTGTCTTCTTTTGTGTCAAAGAGATACCTCCTTTATTGTCAAGGACTTGCAGAAATAATAGCGGCCTCAGTGTAACTTAATAAAAAAAATTCGTCAAATGGCATGAGGACGACTGGTTGAATTATCGGAATTTATTGACATAGGGGAGGTTCTTTGTTAGACTATGTGTACGCTATAACGTATATTCTTTTATTTTTAGACTTTTTAACATCTAGGAGGCCCTATGAACGATCCCTTTCCCTTCCTTGGCGACAAGCTCAAGGCCCTGCGCAAGGACCGGGGCCTGAGCCTGGCCGCCGCCGGCGACCTGTGTGATGTCTCCAAAACCATGCTGGGGCAAATTGAGCGGGGAGAATCGACCCCGAGCATCACCACCTTATGGAAAATTGCCGGTGGCTTCAAGGTATCCTTTGCCTCCCTCCTGGCCGATGACAGTGACCGCTACCTCCAGGTGGCCATCGGCCAGGAAGAGGTCCTCACTGAAGCCGATGGGGCGGTCAGGCTCTGCCCTGTCTTTCCCTTTGCGCCGGAGACCGGTTTCGATTATTTTTACGTGACCATGGAACCCGGCGCGGGCTATAGCTCTACCGCCCATCCCAATGCCAAGTACGAACACATCATTGTCACCCAGGGGACCCTAACCCTCATTTGCCACGGCCGGCCCCACCGGTTACAGGCCCCGATGGGCTTTCGCTTTGTCCCCTCGGACAGCCACCAATACATCAACGAAACAGAAGAAGTCCTTGTTTTTCAAAATATCATGTCTTACTGAGTCCTAAAGGAGGTCCCTATGTTATCTGACCGCATCCGTCAAGCTAAAGACAGCTACATCAACACCATGCCCCATATTTCCATTGACCGGGCCCGGATTTGGACCGAGTCCCACCAGCGAACCGAAGGCATGGCCACCCCCATCCGCCGGGCCATGGCCTTTAAGGATACCTGCCAGGAGTTAGGGGTGCATATCTTTGAGGGGGAACTCATTGTCGGCGCCCTGGGCGAATACCGGAAGTGTGGGGTCCTGACCCCGGAATTTTCCTGGTCCTGGGTAGACCGGGAAATGGACCGCTTCGCTGAGCGCCCCCAAGACCCCTATGCCATTGAACCGGAACAAAAAGCCTATTTGCGGGAGCACATTTTTCCCTACTGGGCCGGCAAAAGCCTGGAAGAGTCTTTCTTACAGCAGGTTGACCCGGAAGCCGCCAAGGTCACCGTCGATACCTCCATCGTCGACAACGACTCCAAGTGGCGGCAGTCTGTCGGGGAAATCACCCCGGACTACCAGGAGGTCCTCTTTGTCAAGGGCTTTGGCGGCATTATCCAGGAGGCCAGGGCCAAGCTGGAGAGCCTGTCTCCCACCAAGGCAGAAGACCTGGATAAGAGGACCTTTTACCGGTCCGTCATCCTGGCGGCCGAGGGGATCATTTGCCTGGCCAACCGCTATGCCGACCGGGCCGAGGCCCTGGCCAAAGAAGCCAGTGGCGCCCGCCGGAACGAGTTCCTGACCATCGCCGCCAACTGCCGCCGGGTGCCGGAGCACCCGCCCACCACTTTCTGGGAGGCCCTCCAGTTTGTCTGGTTTACCCAGCTGGGCGGGATCTTAGCCGAAAACCCCCTGGCCCAGAAGCTCCACCGAGACCAGGCCCCCCGTCCCTTCCTTTCCGCTACCCTGGGTGCCTGCCTGGAAAATGGCCGGGACCTGGTCGACTGTGGGGCGGAATACAATGTAGGGCCAGTCATCACCTCCATGGGGATTGCCGTCTGCGCCAACGCCCTCTATGCCATCAAGCACCTAGTCTTTGACGAAAAGACCGTCTCTGCCGAGGACCTCCACCAGGCCCTGGAAGCCGATTGGGCCGGCCATGAAGTCCTCCGGCAAAAAATCCTCAACCTGCCCAAGTATGGCAACAATATCGATGCCGTAGACCGGATTGCCGTTAAAATCGCCAACCACCAGTATGAGGCCATCAACAGCTATACGGACATCAATGGCAATGCCTTTAAGTCTGCCTTTATGGGGATTTCCAACTACCTGCCCACCGGGAAAATCCTGGGTGCCAGCCCTGATGGCCGCCATGCCCGGGCCCCGATTTCCGAAGGGGTCTCCCCCTATGCAGGGACCGACCAGTCCACCCCCCTGGCCGCTATGCGGAGCGCCGCCAAGCTCAACCAGGACGTCCATTCCGGCGGGACCCTTATGAACCTCCGGATGAGCCCCAGCCTGGTCAACAGTCCCCGGGGCCGGGCCAACCTGGGCCATATGATTAAGAGTTTCTTTAACCTGGGCGGCTTCCATGTCCAGTTCAATACCGTCTCCAATGAGACCCTCTACGCTGCCCAAAAGAACCCGGAAAACTACCGGGACCTCCTCGTCCGCGTGGCCGGCTATTCCACCCAGTTTGTGAACCTGTCCCGGTCCATGCAGGATGCCATCATTGACCGGAATAGCCATGACAGCTTCTAAGCCGACCACCGGCCCCCTCTATGGCTACCTGACCAACATCCAGCATTTTTCTGTCCATGATGGCGACGGCATCCGGACCACCTTTTTCTTTGCCGGCTGCCCCCTGGCCTGTCGCTGGTGCGCCAACCCGGAAACGGCCAGCCTGAAAAAGGCCATCCTCTTCTATCCGGACAAGTGCCAGGCCTGCCAGGCCTGCCGGGCCGTCTGCCCCTATCCCGGGGGCTTAGACCTCAGCCTGGCCCAGGACCGGGCCCGGTGCCAGGGCTGCGGCCTTTGTGCCACCGCCTGTCCGACCGGCGCCCGCCGGCCGACCATCTCGGCCTACACCGTCGAGGACCTGGTCCAGGCCGTCCTCCCCTACCAGTCCTTTTTCACCGCTTCCGGCGGGGGCGTAACCTATTCCGGTGGCGAATGCACCGGCCAGGCGGCCTTCCTGGACCAGCTGAGCCGGCGCTTCTACGACCTGGCCATCAGCCAGGCCATGGAAACCTGTGGCTACTTTGACTTTGACCGCCTCTGGCCGACCCTGACCCGGCTGGACCTGGTTTTCTTCGACCTCAAGCACATGGACCCTGCCCGGCACCGCCAGCTGACCGGACAGGACAACCGCCTGATCCAGGACAACTTTAAGCGGCTGGCCGCCCGGCAGGAAAATATCATCGTCCGGGTTCCCCTCTTGCAGGGGGTCAACGATGACCCGACCCATATCCGCCGGCTGGCCCAGTTCGTGGCCCGGTATGCCCAGCTGCCAAAAATAGAAGTCCTCCCCTACCATGCCCTGGGCAGGGACAAGGCCCAGGCCCTGGGCCAGGACCAGCCCCTCTACCAGCCCCCGGACCAGGCCCATATCCAGGCCCTCAAGGCGGTCATCCGACAGGCCGGCTGTGACCCGGTCAGCCTCTCCTAGGGGGTTGTAAGATAGCTTATCCTTCCATGCAAAAACCACCGGAAAACCGGTGGTTTTTTATATGCTTATGATGCATTATACCATGCACCCCTAATACATGTCCTGGTCGTCACATAAAAAAAGACCCCTAGCCGGGTTATCCCGGATAGGGGTTAGACGGAGAGAGAGGGATTCGAACCCTCGATACGGTTTCCCGTATACACGATTTCCAGTCGTGCTCCTTCAGCCAAGCTCGGACATCTCTCCAAGTGAAAAGCCGATATTAAGTATATCTTAGAGCGGGGAAAATGTCAATAAAGTTTAGCCTTATTTTTACGATTTCTCTGAACTGGCCCCCATGCTTGTCCTTTGTGTAGAAAGGGCTACCTTGGTCTTGTCCTGCCACCCATAGTCCCATAAAAAACCGACAGGTGAAGGGACCCGCCCTCCACCCGCCGCCAGGTCAACCCAGCAGGCCATAGCCAAGCCCCATAATGAGGAAAAAGCTCAGGGCCAGGAGGCCATTTAAAAAAACAAATAAAATATTTTTATGAAAAATCGAGCCAACCAAGCCTACAAGCCCAAGCACCGGGCAAATGACAAGACTGGTAAAGCCTATAGGCCGGAAGGCCCCAATCCAGGCCTCTTTAAAAATAAAGCTGACCACCAGGGCTGCTAGGCCAAGGACTAGGGTCCATCTTTCTACATTTTTGCCGACTGTTCTCATGCCAACAACCTCCTTTTAGGGAATTATAGCACAGGTTGCTCTTAAAGGAACCCCTTTTGTGCAAGCTTGACCTAGCAGTTACCTTATTTTTTCCAGGGCAAAAGAAAAAACCACCGGTCAACCGGTGGTTTTTCGACATGTCAGTCAGACTTATTTCACGATGTCGCTGTTATCTTGTGCGTAAGCCTCTGCTTGCACTTCAAAGTGAGCTTTCGGATGTAGGCAGGCCGGGCATTTTTCCGGTGCTTCTTTACCTACATAGATGTAGCCACAGTTGTTACATTTCCAGCGGACGTCATGGTCGCGTTTGAATACGGTGTCATTGTTGACAGACTCTAACAGGGCCAGGTAACGTCTTTCGTGTTCACGTTCAACTTCGCCAACGTGTTTGAAGCGATCGGCAATTTCATCAAAGCCTTCTGCACGAGCCTCCTCTTCCATGCGTTTGTACATGTCGGTCCACTCGTAGTTTTCACCTTCAGCAGCCATGGTCAGGGCTTCAGGGGTAGCAGGGATTTTGCCGCCGTTTAAGTAACGGAACCACAATTTAGCGTGCTGGTGTTCTTGTCTAGCCGTTTCAAAGAAGATATTTTGGATTTGCACATAGCCGTCTTTTTTAGCTTGTGCCCCAAAATAATCATATTTATTACGGGCCATAGATTCACCGGCAAAGGCTTCTTGTAAGTTTGCTTCTGTTTTAGTCCCTTTAATGTCTTTCATCTCTCTAATCTCCTCCTCGAAAATGATTAAATGATTTCCTCCAAATCAATATCATCGGTGACATCTTCACCTAAATTAGTATATAACCGCCTTTTACTTTTCTAAACAAAAACACGGCTATTCTCTTAACAAAAAATGACCCCGAAGGGTCTTTTTTGTATTTATTAAGACTTGGCCAGAGAATAGGTGTGGCCATCCTTATGGAGTGAAATCACCACATTACCGGTAAAGAGGTCCACATAGCTGAAAGATAAGCGACGCTCATCTTCATCCTCTTCATCCCCTACGCGGACAACAAATAGATTTGGATATGTATTTTCCAAAACACCTTCATAAGGAACAATGCGTTTGCGCCCCACATTTGCATCAACATCAATGTCACAACCGACAAACGGCGTTAATGCCTTACGTAAATGCTCAATAGTTCTCCTGGACATCCAGCCTTCACCCTTTCGTTGATCTTTGCAACGGCTTGGTTCTAGTATAACCCATTAGAGTGATTTTGTCAAATTGACCAATGATTATACAAAGACTTGTCCCTTATGTCAAGACCAAAAAAGAGGATTTTATCAATTTTATTGAAAAAAGGGCCCTTTCCTAACAGGTTGGCGACAAATACTTGACCGGGCCTTGATAGACAAAAAACCTGCAGCCTTTTCGCTGCAGGTCGTCGGTTAGTCTTCAGCCAATACCTGGACTCGGAGGGTTGGGTGGATATCTGGATGGAGCTTCAGGGTGACTTCGGTCACGCCCAGGTCCTTGATTTTTTCCGGCAAAAGAATTTTACGGCGGTCAATATCAATGTTGTGCTGCTTTTTCAGGGCTTCGGCGATTTCTTTATTGGTAATAGCCCCGAAGGTTTTGCCACCGCTACCAACCTTGGTGAAGACCTCTACCTTGGCTTCTTTCAACGCTTCAGCAATGGCCTTGGCCTGGGCCAACTCGTAGGCAGCTTCTTCTGCCCGAGCCTCTTGCCGGTCTTCCAGCTTTTTCATGTTGTTTTTGGTGGCTTCAATAGCCAGACCATTAGGGATGAGGTAGTTCCGGGCATAACCGGTTTTGGCGTTGACGACATCGTCTTTTTTGCCAACCTTGGCCACGTCTTGTAATAAAATCACTTTCATGGGCATGCTCCTTTCGAAATTGGCTTCATCATAGCAGAATAGCCGGCCCTTCGCAAGTTTTAGCTGTCGGGGTCGCTGGCATGGCTGGGCTTTTTATTGCCAATTTTTTCCGCCCGCCGGGCCAGTTCGTCATTAATAGCGGCCGGGTCCAGGCCCTTTTCCACCATGAGGACGGTCAGGTGGTAGAGGAGGTCGCAGATTTCCCCGGTCAGGTCAGCCCGGTCGGTATTTTTGGCCGCGATGATGACCTCGGCGGCCTCTTCCCCTACCTTTTTCAAAATCTTATCCAGGCCCTCTTCAAACAAGTAGGCGGTATAAGAGCCTTCAAAAGGGTCAGCCTGGCGACGGCAAACCACCTGGTAAAGCTGGTCAAGACTTTGCATCACAGGTCCCCCCTATCGTTTTCTTTAAGAATATCATTAAAAAAGCAGGTCACTGCCCCGGTATGGCAGGCCGGGCCGGCGGGCCGGACCTGGATGAGCAAGCTGTCCTTATCGCAGTCGGCGGTAATGGAAAGGACCCTCTGGGTATTGCCGCTGGTGGCTCCCTTGTGCCAAAGGGTCTGACGGGACCGGCTCCAAAAAACCGTTTCCCCCAGGGCCAGGGTCTCCCTTAAGGCTGCCTCGTTCATATAGGCCAGCATGAGGACGGCGCCGGTGTCGGCGTCCTGGACGATGGCCGGCACCAGGGCGGACTTTTCAAAGTAGGCGGCCAGGTCCTGCATCAGTCAACCTCCAGGCCTACGGCCTCTAAGGCGGCCTTGATGTCCCCGACAGAGGTCTCACCGAAGTGGAAGATGGAGGCGGCCAGGGCGGCGGCGCAGTCGGTCTCCTTGAGGACGTCAACCATGTCCTGGACGCTCCCGGCCCCCCCGGAGGCGATAACCGGAATGGAGACGGCCTCAGTAACGGCCCGGGTCATGTCCAGGTCATAGCCGGCCTTGGTCCCGTCTGCATCAATAGAGGTCAGGAGGATGGCCCCGGCGCCCAGGTCTTCCACTTCCCGGGCCCAGGCCAGGAGGTCCTTGCCGGTATTTTCCTGGCCGCCGGCAACGAAGACCTGCCAGGTCCTGCCCACTTTTTTGGCGTCAATAGCCGCTACGATGGCCTCGCTGCCGAATTTTTCAGCGCCGCCCCGGATGAGGTCCGGCTTTTGAACGGCAGCTGAATTAATGCCAACCCGGCTGGCCCCGGCCGCCAGGGCGGCCTCAATATCTTCCAGGGACCGGATGCCGCCCCCCTGGGTCACCGGCAGGTCGGTGGCGGCACAGACGCTTTTTAAGACATCCAGCCGGCTGGACCGGCCTTCCGGCCCAGCGGTGATATCCAGGACGACCAGTTCATCGGCCCCCTCCTGGGTATAGCGCCGGGCCAGGTCGGCCGGGCTGCCCACGTCCTTGACATCTTCAAAGTGGACGCCTTTGACAACCTTGCCATCTCTGGTATCTAAGCAGGGAATAATTTTTTTCTTAGACATGGTCTTCACCTCTAGCAATCTCCAAGGCTTCACTGAGGTCCAGGGTCCCTTCATAGATGGCCTTACCGCAAATGACCCCGTCAATGGCCAGGTCTTTGATGGCCCGGATGTCTGCTGCGGTCCGGACGCCGCCGGAGGCGATGATCTCTATGTCAGGCAGGGCCTGGCGCAGGGCGGCCAGCCCTTCTAAGTCCGGCCCGGTCAGGGTCCCGTCCCGGCTGATATCTGTGTAAATAAAGGTCCGGACGCCCATATCTGCCATTTTTTCAGCCATTTCGATGTAGTGGATATCGCTGGTGGAGGTCCAGGCATCACCGCAAATGTAGCCATCCTTGGCATCAATGCCGACGGCCACCGATTCGGGCCCGAAGTTGGCAACGGCCCGGCGGACAAAGTTTGGCTCTTCAATGGCAATCGACCCTAAAACCACCCGCCGGATACCCTTGTTTAGGTAGTGGCGGATCTGGTCAGCGGTCCGGATGCCCCCGCCCAGTTCAATCCGCAGCTTGGTCCGTTTGGCAATTTCTAAAAAGATCCCGCTATTTAAGGCCATGCCCTGGAGGGCGCCGTCCAGGTCCACCATATGCAGCCAGCGGCAGCCCAGGGCTTCGAATTTTTTGGCGGTATCCAGGGCGCTGTCGGCCACTTTATGGGCGGTGGTCAGGTCTCCTTGATAGAGGCGGACACAGGTCCCCCCCTTGATATCAATGGCAGGTAAAATAATCATCTTTGCCTCCTTTGTGAATCAGGCGTGGAAGACGCCCTTGGTTGATAAGACACCGTCTCGCTTCATGAGGGCTTTCCGCATGGCATGGGCCACACTCTTAAACATGGCCTCAATGCAGTGGTGGTCATTTTTGCCGGATAAGACGGCAATATGCAGGGTAATGCCGGCATGCATGGCAAAGGCCCGGAAAAATTCCTCAACGAGCTGGGTATCCAGCTGGCCGACGGCCGGGGCGGTAAAGGTCGCATCAAAGGCCAGGTAGGGCCGGCCACTGACATCGACCACGCAGCGGACCAGGGCCTCATCCATGGGGATATAGGCATGGCCGTAGCGGACCAGGCCGGTCTTGGTGCCCAGGGCCTGGTGGAGGGCATCCCCCAGGACAATCCCACAGTCTTCCACCGTATGGTGGCCGCAGACTTCCAGGTCACCGTTGCAGTAAAGGGTCAGGTCCCAACCGGCATGGACGGCCAGGGCGGTCAGCATGTGGTCAAAAAAGCCAATGCCTGTATCAATATTGGTATGGCCATTCCCGTCTAATTCAAGTACCAGATGAATGTCCGTCTCTTTGGTGTGGCGGCGGCGTTCAATACTCATCATCTGGCCTCCTTTCTAAAAAACCAGCGACTGCTTGTATAAAGGCTGCGTTTTCTTCAGGTAAGCCGCAGGTGACCCGCAGGCCCCGGTCTCCAAAGCGGCGGATAAGAATCCCCTGTCCCTGTAAATAAGCGTCCAGGACCGGGGCATCAGGGACTTCAAAGTAAATAAAGTTCGTCACAGAGGGATAGACCCGGTAGCCGGGCCGGTCCTTGACCAGGTCTTCTAGGGCTGCCTGCAGCTTTTCCCGGCCGGCGACAATACTGGCGACCCGGTCGGCCAGTTGGTCCGGTTGGTCATAGAGCTGGCTCCCGATGACCTGGGAAAGGCTGCTGACATTATAGGGGCTCTTAAGGGCCAGCATATCCTCCAGGAGGCCAGTTGGCAGGACCCCAAAACCCAGCCGCAGGGCCGCCAGGCCAAAGGCCTTGGAGGCCGTCCGCAAAACGGCCAGGTTGCCCTCCGGACGAACCCGGTCCAGGACACTCTGGTCCCAGAAGTCCATATAGGCTTCGTCAACGACCACCAGGCCGTCAAAGGCGGCGGCCAGGTCTAAAACCGCTTCCCGGCTCAGCCCCTGGCCCATGGGGTTACAGGGGTTGGAAAAGAGGAGCATGCCGCAGCCGGCGGCCCGGGCCGCAGCCAGGTAGGCCGGCCCGTCCAGGCGACCGGCTGCGTCCTTGGGCAGGGCCAGGATCTCGACCCCGGCCAACCGGGCATAGTGGTCATACATGGAAAAATCCGGGCTGGTCAGGGCCAGCGGCTTGCCGGCCTTGGCATATGCGAGCATCAAAAGCTGGAGGAGTTCGTCAGACCCGTTGCCGGCAATGACCTGGACCGGGTCCACCCGGTAGTGGGCGCTAAAGGCCCGGATCAGGTCCCGGGCCTCTGGGTCGGGATAGCGGTTATAGGCCAGGTCATTTAAGGCATGGGCCAACCGCTCCCGGCTGGCGCCACTGAGACTAAAGGGGCTTTCATTGGCATTTAAGCATATTTTTTTCTGGGCCATCAGTCTTCCCTCCTTATCTCTACCGACCGGCCATGGGCATAGAGGCCTTCCGCCTCTGCAAAGGCCAGGATGGCTGGGGCATCTGCGGCCAGGGCGGCCCGGGAATAGCGGGAGACCTGCATCCGCCGGGTGAAGTCTTCCACCCCTAGGGGGGAGAAAAAGCGGGCGGTCCCCCCGGTGGGCAGGACGTGGTTGGTCCCGGCCATGTAGTCCCCGACGGCCTCCGGTGTATAGGGGCCTAGGAAGACACTGCCCGCATGGCGGACCTGGTCCAGGCGGCTTTCCGGCCCCTCGCCGACCAGTTCCAGGTGTTCCGGGGCCAGGTCATTGGCCAGGGCCAGGGCCGCATCCAGGTCTTGGGTCACAATAATGGCCGAATAATTGGCCAGGGCCTCCTTGATGATGGCTGCCCGAGGGGCCCGGCTGACTTGGTCAGCCACTGCCAGCCGGACAGCCCGGGCCAGGTCCGCATCCGGCGTAATAAGGATACCGGCAGCCTGGGGATCGTGTTCACACTGGCCCAGGAGGTCGGCGGCCAGCCAGGCCGGATGAACCCCCGCTTCGGCCACAATGACAATCTCCGACGGGCCGGCAATCATATCAATATCCACCGTTCCGTAGAGGAGGCGTTTGGCTGTGGCCACATAGGCATTGCCGGGGCCGGTGATCTTATCCACCTTGGGAACGGAGGCGGTCCCGTAGGCCAGGGCTGCACAGGCCTGGGCGCCACCGGCCAGGAGGACCCGGTCGACCCCGGCAACGGCACAGGCCGCCAGGGTCATGGGGTTGACAAGCCCCTCCTTCCCCGGCGGGGTGGCCACAATCAGGTCTTCTACCCCGGCAATCCGGGCCGGGATGGCGTTCATCAAAACCGTTGAGGGATAGGCGGCCCGGCCCCCCGGTACATAGAGGCCTACCCGGCGGAGGGGAAGGACCCGCTGCTCCAGCCGGACCCCCTGGCCCTTGTCCAGGACAAAGCCCTGGGTCAGCTGCCTTTCATGAAAGGCCCGGATGTGCCGGGCGGCCTTGTCCAGGGCCGCCTGCAGGCCGGGGTCCAGGCCTTCCAGGGCCGCTTGACAGTCAGCCGGAGTCAAGAAGGTCACCGGCCCCTTAAAACCGTCAAATGCTTCGCTAAAGCGGCAAAGGGCGGCATCACCCTCGGTCCGGACGGCGGCCAGGATGGTCTCGACCCGGGCCAGCATGTCGGGGTCCGGGGCCTGGATGCGGCCGGCCAGGCGGTCAAGGAAGCGATCACAGGCCGAGCTTCCCAGTGATAGTTCTGTAATCATTGGCCCACCTCCTGGGAAACCCGGTCAATAAAGGCTTCTATGGCTGGGTACTTGAGCTTCATAGCCGCTGTATTGACAATGAGCCGGGCGGACAGGTCCGCGACATCCTCAATGGCCTCCAGACCATTTTCCTTGAGGGTGGTCCCGGTTTCAACAATATCGATGATCCCGTCTGCCAGGCCTACCAGGGGCGCCAGTTCAACAGACCCTTCTATTTTTATTATACCCACATCCATGCCCTTCCGCGCAAAGTAATCCCGGGTGACATTGGGGTACTTGCTGGCCAGGCGATGGCCAATGCCGTCAGCATAAAAGTCGGTCCCCTTGGGGACCGCTAAGGCAAAGCGGCACTTGCCGAAGCCCAGGTCTAAGACCTCGTAAAAGGAGCCGCCATATTCCATAATGGTATCCTTGCCGACAATCCCCATATCACAAACCCCATGAATGACATAGGTGATGACATCCGGGGCCTTGGCTAAGAGGACCTCTATATCGTCGCCGACCGGCAGGATAAGGCGGCGGCCCTTGTCCGCCAGGGCTTCTGTATCGTAACCGGCCCGGGCCATGAGGGCCACAGCTTCCTTTTCCAACCGGCCCTTGGTTAAGGCTATTCTCAGCATGTCAAACCTCCCACCAGTGTATATCTCCGTCTTCAAAAGCGACAATCCCCTGGGCGCCTAACCTGGCTGCCTCCTCTTTTAGGTCCTCAGTTGTTTCAGACATGGCCAAAACCAGTCGGTCTGACCGGTCAGCCCGCCAGCTGAGGGCAGCAGGCAGGTCATCTGCCGCTGCATAGAGGAGGTAAAAGGGGGCTATCTCCGGCCGGCGGCGGCGGTTCAGCACCCGGGCAATCAGGTCCACCCGGACCCCAAAGCCGATGGCCGGGATGGGGTAATTGAAAGTCTCCAGGAGGCTGTCATAGCGGCCACCGGAGAGGACCGCCTCACCACTGCCACCGACATAGCCGCGAAAGACCAGGCCGGTATAGTAGTCTGCCTGGTTGGCCAGGCTCAAGTCCAGCATGATGTGGTCCTCCCGGCAGAGGCTTTGAGCCAAGTCATAGCGACGGGCTAGCTCATCTAAAATAGGCTCTACCTCGGGACTGGCCGGGACCAAGACCGCCCGGGCCTTTTCTAAAATGGCATAGTCGCCGAAAAGGCCGGGCAGGGCCAGGAAGGCGTCGACGACCGGTCCCTCCCCATAAGGGGCCAGGAGGTCCTTGAGCCGGGAGAAGTTCTTCTCTTCCAGGGAGGTCCGGATTTGGTCGGCCAGGTCCTCGTCCACCTCCAAGGCCCGGATCAAGGCCTCCACGACCCCTACATGGCTTAGTTCCAGCCGGTAACTGGTCAGGCCGGTTGCCTTGAGGGCGGCGCAACTGAGGGCAATCATTTCCGCATCGGCCTTATAGGCCCGGCTGCCCAGCAATTCCACCCCGCACTGGTGCATTTCATTGGAAAAGCCCTGGAGGGTAGAGGAGTTGCGAAAGATCATTTCATCATAAAAAAGTCTTAGGGGCAGGGCTTTACCGGAAAGCTTACTGGCCACTAACCGGGCAATGGGCACCGTGGCATCCGGCCGCACAACCGTCAACCGGCCATGGCGGTCAATGGACTTCACCATGTTTTCTTGGGCAAAGTAGCGTTTTTTATCGGTAAAAACGTCATAATACTCAATACCCGGCGTCCGCACTTCTTCATAGCCATAGCGGCCGAATAAACGGCGCAAGTCACCGGCCACCCGGTACTCCCGGGCCGCCTGGGGCATCAGGACATCCCCAGACCCCTCCGGGGTCAAGCCTGCCATTTTCATTTGTCTAGGCTCCTTTCACGAGCAAAACCGCATACAAACATACCCACTTCTTTACTTTAGTTAATTAACGCGTTGTCGCATTATATTGATATTCTATCCCAGTTAAGGATGTCCGTCAACCCTTAGTGGTCATTTTCCCTTTCTTGACCTAGGGCTGCCTGGACCCGGTCGGCATCATAGAAGAAGAGGCCCTCCCGGTCCAGCCAATCCCTGATGGCCCTGGCCTCCGGTCCATTCTCTGTCAGCTCACTGACCAGGTCATAGTAGCCCTGCAGGCCACCGACACCGACAAAGGGGGCCGTCCCCATCCCCTGGACCAGGCGGGGGAGCTGACCGGCCACCGGCTCGTTCATGTCCTCGGCGGTCACCTGCCAGCGCCATTCATCAGTCATATCATAAATAAAGGTGAGCTTGGGGTGGTCGGTTAAAAAGGGGGCCAGGGGGAGGTCCGATGCCCGGACGATTATGGTTTCACCGGCCACTTCTGCCGCTTCTTCCCCCTTGGCCTCTGCCTCGGCCTGGCGCTGGGCCTTGAGGGCCTTGGCCTCATCCAGGAGCTGGCGGTCTTCGGTGATCCGCATTTTGAACTCATGGCAGAGGAGTTCCCAGCTTTCCCGGCCACTATAGCCCCCGGCCAGGCTCAGCCACCGGCCCAGGTCTGCGGCGGTGGCCTGGTAGGGGACCAGAAGTTCCCGCCAAACGGGGCTATCCCCTTCTGTAAAGGTCATCATGATTTTTCTTGCTGCTTGCATGTTTGCCTCCTTATCCGGCGATTCGATCGGTTACTTATTGACATCTCTTAAGATAAAACCACAATCCCCCCGGGGCCGAGGGCTTCAGTTGACAAGTGCCGCGCCCTTGTGCTACTTTAGCCATACATCACCTTTAGGAGGATACGGGTACTATGAAAAAGTCCTTTGTTTCTATTTGTATGATTGGCGCGCTGGCCCTTAGTGCCTGTCAGTCGGCTGCCCAGCCGGCCAAAGAAACTGACAAGAACGACTCCACCAGCAAAGCGGCAGTAACCAGTCAAAAAACAGACCCGGCTGCAGATACTTCTGCCTTTGAAAGCATGGACCTGCCCCCCATTACTTACGGGGACAGCGGCTATGCCAAGGCCCCGGTCTCTGCCGATGCAGATGGCTTCGCCCTGGATACCACCATCCACATCCGGCTTTTTGCTGCTGACAAGGCCCAGGCCCAAAAGGCCATGGCGGCCGCCTTCAGTGAAGTCAACCGCTTTAACCATATTTTTTCCGCCACCAGTGACGGTGGTGAAGTAACCGCTTTAAATAAAAGGGGGGAAGGCAAGCTAAGTCCTGAAGCCCTTGCCCTTTTTGACAAGGCCATGGCCATTTATACCAGCACCGGCGGGGCCTATAATGTGGCCCTCTACCCGGTCACCCATTTGTGGGGCTTTGGCACCGGCGACTACCGGCGGCCTGATAACCAGACCCTCAGCCAGGCCCTGGCCCTGACCAACCCCAAGGATATCCGGGTCAACCCCCAAACGGGTCAGGTAAAATTTGCCCAGGCCGGTATGGGCTTAGACTTTGACGGCATCAGTCAAGGGGCCCTGTCCAACCGGCTCATGGAAGTCTTGGACCAGCAGGGCATCAAGTCCGGCTTGGTCATTATTGATGGCAATGTCCAGGTCCTGGGCCGCCACCCGGACAAGACCGATTTCCGGGTCGGGATCCAAGACCCCAAATCGGACCTGGGCTATATCGGCCAGGTTAACGTCAACAACAAGGCCGTCATCACCACCGGCGACTACCAGCGACAATTCCAGGCAGGTGGCCAGACCTGGCACTCTGTCCTGGACCCAGAGACCGGCATGCCGGCCGTCAACGGCCTCCATTCAGTCAGTGTCATTGCCAAAAACGGGGCCACCGCCAGTGCCCTCTCCCGGGCCCTCTATGTCATGGGGCCGGCCAAGGCCATTGACTACTGGCGCCAGCACGCCGATGAATTTGATATGGTCCTCTACTATGACAACGAGCAGGTTGCCGTTACCGGCGGCATCGCCAGCAGCTACATCCCCAATAACAGACCGGCCCCGGATATTATCTCTGTCAAGGGTTAACCGGCAACAAGTCCCAACCGCCTGGCCTCGACCAGGCGGTTTTTCTGATGCTTTCCTTCAAAGCTGAGCCGAGCCCCCTTATTAAAGAAGGCCCGGACCGATAGCTACAGGAAGATAAAGACCGCATTTATAGAGCTATTTATGCCGGCCTTTGAAAGGAAATCAAAGGCTCTAAAACATTACAGGAGCAAGGGAAACCTTCGTGGGACATCATTTTTACGACAGGTCATTTTTATCGCAAATGGGTCTCTAGGGCTGAGCGATTCATTGCAAGAAAATTAACTGCAAACGAAAAGGACTGAGCCCTGTACAATACAGGATTCAGTCCTCAGGAGCCAGTTCATAAGCTACCCCATTGGAATCCGGGCAGCTTAGCGGGCTCTTTTTATAGGCCTGAGTGGACTTGAACCACCGACCTCACGCTTATCAGGCGTGCGCTCTAACCAGCTGAGCTACAGGCCTATATCAATATCTTGATGAATGCTATTATAAGACAGGTCAGCCCCCTGTGTCAAGTAGAAGATAGGCGAAATCCCAACCATTAGAAAGGCCAAGTCACAAACCGAGATCCCTGTCGCCAACCGGCCCCAGACGCTTAAATCAAGAAGCTGTCGGAAGGAATCACTAGGATCCGCTCCGACAGCTTCATTCTTAGTCGATGGGCTTAAAGGCTTTTTTGTTGGCGCCGCACAAGGGGCATTTCCAGGTATCCGGCAGGTCTTCAAAGGCAGTGCCTTTAGGGATACCGCCTTTTTTATCCCCCTTAGACGGAATGTACATATAGCCACAGGTAGCCATTTGACATTGGTAAATCCGCATATCTTTCTCTTCGTTACTCATCTCATTTCCTCCTTAAAGGTAAGCATTTATTTTAAAGCCAAAAGCCTAAAAATGAAGGCAAAATAAGGCCTAGGCAAAGCAGGACAACTAAAACAATGAGGGCAATTTTTTGCCAGGGTTTCATGCGACGGTAACTCATGCCTCATACTCCTCACGGAAATACCGTTCAATATCATACATGACCACACCGGCATCGCCGACGGCCGAAGCAATCTGGCGGACATCCTTGACCCGGAGGTCACCGATAGCATAGACGCCGGGCACATTCGTGGCCATATCTTCACCGGCCAGGGCATAGCCATGGTCGTCACAGGCTACTTCTGCAGGCATGACCTCGTCATTGGGGTCATAACCGACAAAGATGAAGCAACCGGGGAAGTCCCAGGTTTTTTCCTCTTCTGTTTTGACATTTTTGGTGACCACCTGGCTCAACTTATCATCGCCCTGGAGTTCTGTCACCACAGTATCCCATTCAATGTGGAGTTTTTCATTTTCAAAGGCTAGGGCCTGGGACCGTTTATTGGCCCGTAATTCATCCCGGCGGTGGAAGAGGGTGACGCTATGGCACATCTTGGTCAGGTAGAGGGCCTCTTCAACGGCCACATCGCCGCCGCCGACAACGCAGACATCCTTATCCTTAAAGAAGAAGCCGTCACAGGTGGCGCAGTAGCTGACCCCCCGGCCCCGGAACTTCCCTTCATTGGGGACCCGGAGCATTTTAGGATGGGCACCCATGGCCAGGATGATGACCTTGGCCTCGTAGGTCCGGGGGCCGTTGGCGGTGGTGGTCGTGACCTTTTTGACCCGGTCCTTGACATCCACATCCGTCACCCGTTCAAAAATCATTTCAGCGCCAAAGGTGGTGGCCTGTTCATAGAACTTCATCATCAGCTCTGAGCCGCTGATGCCACCGGGAAAGCCCGGGAAGTTTTCTATAAAGTCTGTGGTCGCCGCTTGTCCACCGGGAACCCCCATTTCAAACATAGCGACGGAATAGCCGGCCCGCCGGGCGTAAATCCCCGCTGTCATGCCAGCCGGTCCACTACCAATGATTGCTATATCGTACATATAATCCTCCTCGTAACGCATCTCACAAGCCACTCTCTACTTACCCAGTCTAGCCTGGCCGGTCACGCCGATGACAGGAGTCGAACCTGCGGCCAATGGTTTAGGAAACCACTGCTCTATCCTCTGAGCTACATCGGCAATTGCTACTATTATAAGGCGAGTGGCGCCCTTTTGCAATAAAGGCTGGGGGCAGGACCTGGATAAGTCACCTTAAAGCATATACCCACAATCGCCCTTTTCAAACATCCGTCGGCCTTGACAGGCCCCTGGCCAAGTTTTAAAATAAGAATGATTATAATAATCATTCTTATTTTGTTAGAAAGGAGTATTCAGTTTCCAATGAAAGGAAAACGTTACCAAACCGGCCACCGGTCAGCGATTATCGCCTGGTTTGAGCGCCACCAGGACCAGGCTGTGACCGCCACCCAACTGAAGGAGGCCCTGGACGCCAAGGGGCAGGGCATATCTATAGCCACCCTCTACCGGAACCTCAGCCTCCTGGCGAGCGATGGCTGGCTCACCCGGACCAGCGACCCGGCCCTTGCCGGCGATCTCTATGTCTACCAGCCCCGGGCCGATGGCTTTATGCTCCACTGTCTATCCTGTGGGAAAACAGAAACCCACCACTGCCACCAGGCCGAAGCCCTGTGGCGGCATATTGCGGATGACCATGATTTTCTTATTGATACCCAGCAGTTGATCATCCGTGGCTATTGCGCCGACTGCCAAAAGCAGGCGGGCAAAAATTTTTCATATTAATAGGAGGATTCAACCATGAAAATACGACAAGTGATGGCCGGTGTCTTAACCCTGGCCCTGGTTACTTTAAGCGCCTGTGGCGCCAACAGTTCATCATCTGAACCGGCCGCTGAAGAAGGGGGCGCCGGGCTTACCGTTTTAACGACCATGTTCCCCGAGTATGATTTTGCCAAAAAAATCGCCGGTGACCGGGCCGAGGTCAGCCTGCTCATCCCGCCCGGTGCCGATGCCCATTCCTATGAACCCAGCCCTGGGGACATGAAGGCCATCCAAAAGGCCGACCTCCTCTTCTATACCAACCCGGTCATGAACCACTGGATCAGCGAATTACCGGACCGGCTGGATACCGACAAGGTCCAATTCGTCAATGTCAGCCAAAAGGTCCCCAAGCTGGCCATGCCCAAGGAGGACACCCTCGAAGCCCTCTTAACCAATAGCCCCCTGCCCAAGGCCATCCCGGTCGATGACAAAAGCGCCGCAGCCGGCGAGGCAGAGGCAGCTGGACACGAGCACGACGAGGCTGACCACAACCATGACAGCGCCGCCGAAGCGGCCCATGACCATGATCATAATCATGACCAGGCCGCCAGCAAAGAAGCCCACGGCCACGAGGGTGCTGAGGATAGCCATGACCAGGAAGCTGGTGAAGAGGCCGGCCACCACCATCACCATGAAAATGACCCCTATGACCCCCACACCTGGACCGGGATCCGGAATGACATCATCATTGCCGAAACCATCCGGGATGCCCTCATTGAAAAGGACCCCGCCGGGAAGGATGACTACAGCAAGAACTGCCAGGCCCTGACCGAAGAGCTCCAGGCCCTGGATAAGGAATACACCGCTCTCGGTGAAAAAGCCGACAACCGGCCCCTGGTCGTTGCCGATGAATTCCCCTTCCTCTACCTGGCCAATGACTACGGCTTCACCTTTGTCCCGGTCCTTTCTTCCTACGGCGAACACGGCGAAGCCTCTGCCCGCCGGATTGCCCAAATCAGTGATTTAATGCGTGACAAGGGCATTTCTGTCCTGTATTATACTGAACAGACGACCCCAAAACTGGCCCGCCAGTTGGCAGATGACACCGGCGCCGAGACCCTCATGCTCCATGCCGGCCATACCATCAGCGAAGAGGACCTGAAGAAGGGGGTCAGCTATACCGATATTTTACGCCAAAACCTGGAATCCCTGAAAAAGGGCCTAGCTGTCACCGACTAAGCTGGAGAAAGGAGCCCCTATGGCCGCGATCAAATGTCAGGACCTTACAATTGCATATGGACCGGTCCCAGTGGTCCAACATATGACCTTTGATCTGCCAACCGGCGCCTACCTGGTGGTCATCGGCGAAAACGGGTCCGGTAAAAGCAGCCTCCTAAAGGGGCTGGCCGGCCTGGTTCCCCTGGCCGCCGGCAGCATTGAATTTTCGCCACCGGCAACCAGGCCCGGCTACCTGGCCCAGCTGGACCAGATCGCTTCCAACTTCCCGGCCTCTGTTCAGGAAGTAGTCCTGACCGGCTGCCTGAAAGGTCACCGCCGCCCCTTTTACACTGCCGCTGATAAGGCCGCGGCCCAGGCGGCCCTGGCCAAGATGGACATGGTCCCCTTTGCCGGCCGGTCCTTCCAGGCCCTATCCGGGGGCCAGCGCCGCCGGGTCCTCCTAGCCCGGGCCCTCGTGGCGGCCGATGGCCTCCTCTTCCTGGATGAACCGACCGCCGGTCTGGATACCGGCACCGCTGCCGACCTCTACGGGCTCTTGCGGCAGCTCAACCGCCGGGAGGGCCTGACCATCGTGACCATTTCCCACGATATGGCCGATGGCCTGACCGATGCCAGCCACATCCTCCATATGGACCATGGCCAGCTGGTCTACTTTGGCCCGGCAGCCGACTATCCCGGTCAAGCAGGAAAGGAGCTGGTTTAAATCCTGACCTTTTTAGACTATGACTTTATGCGGCGGGCCCTCCTAGTGGGCCTCCTCATCGCCCTCTGCTGTGCGGTTTTAGGGGTGCCCCTGGTCCTCCGCCGCTTTGCCATGATTGGCGATGGCCTTTCCCATACCGCCTTTGCAGCCATGTCTGTCGCCTTGGCGGTTGGCTGGGCCCCCCTGGCCTTTGCCCTCCCGGTGGTCACCCTGGCCTCGGTGACCCTCCTGTATTTATCTGACCGGGGCCACTTGAAAGGCGATGGGGCCATTGCCATGATTTCTACAGCGGCCATGGCCATCGGGGTGGCGGTTGCCAGCCTGTCCCGGGGAATTACCGCTGATATTTCATCCTACCTCTTCGGCTCTATCCTGGCCATTAGCCCTGAAGAGCTCACCCTGACCGTCCTCTTATCGCTGACGGTCCTGGGCATCTACCTCTTCAGCTTTAACCGGATCTTTGCCATTAGCTTTGATGAAGACTTTGCCAAGGCCAGTGGTTTGGGGGCAAACTTTTACCGGATGCTCCTGGCCATCCTGACAGCCATTACGGTGGTCTTAGGCCTCCGCCTGGTTGGGGCCCTCCTCATTGGCGGGCTCATTATCTTTCCCTCTGCCGGGGCCATGCACCTCTCCCATACCTATAAGGGGGTGGTGGCCACCGCAGCGGGCCTTGCTGTGGCCGCCATGTTAGGCGGCCTGGCGGCCTCCTTTTATTGGGACCTGCCCACCGGGGCCACCGTGGTCATCGTCAACCTCTGCCTCTATGCCTGCTGTGCCCTCGTCGGCCGCTGGCGCCGGGGCTAGGCCTGACCGCCAAGGCCGGCTCGCAGACTTGATGCCCAAAACCGGGCCCCTTGACTTAATATATTTCCCCTATCCATAAAAGACCGCCTGGACCGGTAGCAGCCCCGCTGCCACCGGTCCAGGCGGTCTTTTACCCTGCCGGCTTACCCAAGCCGCCGACCCGGCTACAACAAGCAAAAAAAGCCCTGCGCGAGGAAAG